>JAQUQX010000025.1 GCA_028715885.1 Candidatus Methanoperedens sp. | reverse complement strand
CCACTGCCCGGCGAGCAACATGGCTCTTGGCGCCGGGATTGCGCCTGTTCCGAAAATGCTTGGAAAAGGCATAAACGTGGCGCTGGGCACCGACGGCGCAGCTTCAGGAGGAAGTCTTGATATGTGGAAGGAGATGCGGATGGCGTCGTTACTTCATAAGCTCAATGACCCGACTGCAATACCTGCTTCAAATGTGCTTGAAATGGCGACAGTGAACGGCGCGCGGGCGCTGGGGATACATGCGGGTGCGCTCATGCCCGGATGCCTGGCTGATATTATTGTTGTGGATATTAAAAAACCGCATCTCACATCACCAAATCTTGTTTCTGCACTTGTCAACAGCGCTTCGGGGTGCGATGTTAAAACGACGATAGTTGATGGACAAATATTGATGGAAGAGCATGAAGTAAAGGTGCTTGATGAAAAGAAAATCATCGAAGATGCAAGAAATACGATATTAAATATCACAGAGTATTCAAGCAATTATTGACCCTTTTCTTTTCTTTTTTTATAAGGTAGAAAACGGATAGGAGGTGAAATGTGACTCCCGTGGCACATTTCACTTTTTGCCATGATTGGCATAGTGTAATATACACGAATAGTTATTAAAACCTCATAAATCGGCTATTTTATCCAGAAATCTTCTAATTCTGGAACGAAAAAGGAAAAAATTGCCTTCATCCTTTCAGTTCTGTTAAAGAGTAATTGGCGCAGAAGTTGCCTGATTGCACAGACTTGCTAAAATATCCGACAGCCATTTGGATTACAGATGATTTTATTTACTATTACATTTTCTTTGGGGCACACTTTATTGCATTCGGTTTGCATACTATGTGGCAGCTCCCATCTCCCACACAATTGCCTGGGTTTACAGCTACCGAGATTTTTTTTCCATTTGATTCCCGAATCTCATAAACTCCTCTTGAGCAGACCTTCACGCACATCCCGCAGCCGTTGCATTTCTCTTTATCAACGTATTCGATAAAAGCAGGTATCCATTTCTCGCCTGACTTTGTTTCGCCCTGATAATATGCAGCGTCCTCAAGCTCACTGCAACAACTCTTCATTTCTCCGCACTCACTATTTCAATATTGCTGGATTTGCAGGCAGGACAGATAACGCTGTTTCCAAGTCCCTTAAATTTGTTTCCGCAATCCAGGCAAACATATTCTTTCAAGTCCATTTCTATGTTTTCAATATTAAGTTCAGGCACATCTCCTACCATGCACATAATTTTCACCTCAATTTCATGTGTATATCTGTAAGCGTCCATTTCTCATACCACGGTAATGATTTTAATATATCCTCTATGTTTTTTCCAAGCTTTTCGGCATAATTACCCGCTCTATGAATATATTGATACGACATGCCAAGGAAACCTTTAGCTTCGTGCTTTTCAGCTTCTTTCAGTGCCTCTTCAAGACCTTTCTCGTATGCAGGCATAAATCTTGGAAGCTCTCCTGAAATATCGATGCCTGCTTTAGCTGCATAATTTATTGCATTTTCTATATACACGTCCATTCCATAGATTTGTCCTTCTGATGCATATCTTTCTGCTTCTTTAAGCATTTCAGAGATTCCCTTTCCATATGCTTGCTTGAGCCTTCCAAGCTCACTGCCGATATCCGTGTTGAGTTTTGCAGCAGCCTCCTTTGCCCTTGATGCATAAAAATCAACATCGCACAAACAACCATGCTCTGCGCTCTGATGTGCTCTTTTAAGATATCTTTCCAGGTCATTATTCCTGTCTTGCGGAGTCTTTTCCCTGTCTGCTTTTTCTTCGATTTTAATTTCCTCAAGTACCGAACCAGCATTGCCCATTGCTGTTATTTTGCCAAGCTTCATGTGCGCAGTGCGGTCGCAAACATTCCTGACAAAATCCAAGTCGTGAGAAACTATAACAAATGTCGTCGCTGTTTCTTTTCTTGCTGTTAGAATTGAGTTTGCAACCTCGTTCTTCGTGATCGGGTCCATCGTTCCTGTAGGCTCGTCAAAAATAATAATCCTCGGCTCTCTGATTAGAACCTGTGCCATAGTCACCCTCTGGCGTTCTCCAACACTAAGCTCATACGAAGTCTTCACCAGAATCTCACGTGCTGTATTTTCATCAAAGCCTACTGCTTTCAATGCGGCTATCGCCTTTGTTCTTGCAAGCCCAGACTCAAGTTTAAGACCTATGGATTCTGTCAGATTAGATAATACATTCCTGTGAGGGTAAAGGGAATATTCCTGATGCAAGTAACCAATATGCGGTTTTGCACGCCCCCTGAAATCTGTTCCTTTTTCGGTCATATCAATCCATATATCCCCGATTCTTACATCCACTTTTCCGCTGTCTCTCTCCATTATGCCTGCTATGATTTTAGAGAGTGTTGTTTTACCTGCTCCGCTTATGCCCAGTATACCGAAAATTTCTCCTTCATTGACTTCGAAGCTCACGCCATTTACGGCAGGAATCATACCTTTATAATAGGAGTAATATTTCTTCTTTACATCTTTAAGAATAATAATAGGCTCGCCAACCTCTACGTTTCCCTCGCATACCACTCCTGTCATTGCACAAAACTTTTCAATAATCTCATCCGGTTTTCCTATCTCAATGATTTCTCCTCTGTCTAAGAGAATCGCTTTATTTGTCAGGTCATGCAAAACACTGGGCAAATGTGAAGTAACCATAAGAGTCATTTTGTGCTCTTGCTTTGCTTTTAATATGCTCTCGTGCACAAGCTTTGCGGTTCTTGGATCAAGTGTTCCGGTAGGTTCGTCTGCAAGCAAAAGCATTGGGTATTTAGCAAGCTGCCTTGCCAGCACTAAGCGCTGTTTCTCTCCCCCACTGAGTTCTTTTCCAGTGTACATCATTCTGTGGCTTAGCTTCACTTTTTCTATTAATTCTGCTGCAATATAAGGTCGTTTCTCCTTAGGGATATCGGAATATTCAAAGCTATGCATGATATTTTCAAGAACCGTCTCATCGCCATATAATCCGAAGGTTCTCTGCATCATGATGGCAGTCCTATCCATGATTTTCCTGTGCATGCCTTTTGAGTTGAGATAATTCACCCTTTGAAGCTCGGTTTTTATGCCGCATTTTGGGCATTCGCTGCTTGCGCTGCTTGGAGGGTTTACTTTACCGCATTTGGGACAGGAGGAAATGTTGAAAATTACCTCGCCATTAATATCTTCAAATTCCTCAAAGCCACGAAGCAAATGCAAGAGAGTGCTCTTTCCGGCTCCGCTTTTTCCAATTATACCTATGCTATCGCCTTCGTTTATGTCCAGATTGATATTCTTGAGAATCTGTTTACCGTTTACATTGATATTCAAATCCCGTATCTCGATTAAAGCCACCATTTTATTCCCTCTTTTTGTTTTTAACAACCTTGCAAGAAAGTATGCCCTCGAACATTTCCTTGACATGCTTATCCGAGAGGTCGAGAATCTCTGAGATAAGCTCGGTTTTTATCGAGTAGACTACAAATTTTCCATTCTTTTCAGTGTTGACAAGCCCGCAATTTCGCAGGCATGTCAAGTGATGCGAAATGAGGCTCTGGTCTTTTCCTGTTGCTTTGCAGATATCATTCACGCACATTCCGCCGTTCTCTTTCAATGCGTAGAGTATTGAAAGCCTGGTTTCATCGCTTAATGCACTGAAGAAATACTTTTTTGCGGTGGTTAAATCTCCATCTAACATATGAATGTATGTTCATATATAACTATAAATAAGTTTTGCTTGAATATCTCAAGAAAAAACCATTCTATCTTTTTATAAAGTAAAAACGGATAGGAGGTGAAATGTGACCACCCGGGTACATTTCACTTTTTGCCATGATTGGCATACGCTAATAATCATGCATAGTTATTAAAACGTCATAAATCGGCTGTTTCTTCCGGAACTATTCCATTACTGGAATTAAAAGGGAAAAAGTTGCCTTTTCCTCATTTCGCCCCGAATCCTCCGCGCAGGAAGCGCCTCAGGTCTTCTTCATCTGTATTTTCAACATTTTCGTTTACATCATCGTATATTTCTTCTTTTTTATAATCCATATTTACCTCGGATTGGAAAAAGGAGCGCTAATGAATAGGAAAAAAAGCACCCCTTTTTCTTTTTGTCATTTTAACAGTGCATCTTCTATAGCGAAAGCATCCATGCCACAGTCCACGCATGACACCATGGCGATTCCCTTGATGAAATCCGCGCTTGTTACCGGTATTGCATGCTTGCAGTTGGGGCACCTGTATTGTCTTTTTGAGGTCATATCAGCCACCAGACATTATCCTGCATCTTGACCGGCTTTGGCTTTTCCTGCTTGCCTTTCAGCAAGACGTCCTTGCTAACTATGCCCTGAGAGGCAAAGTAAACCCCTTCTTTTTTCTTGTTTTGTCATATTTTAACACCTGAAAGCCCATATTTTCATACCTATTTAAATCACGTAAACAGGCTATATTTGATAGCTATATGCGGTTTTCAGGAACAAATGGGCAATAATTACCTGGAACTTTCAGCATTTAATCTGATATAAGCATTGTCTGGCATCCAGGAAATACTCCCGCTCTTCTAAAACATCTTCATTTTTTAAACGGTTTAATGCATAGCGCACAGTTCTTGAGGGGAGATGCGTCTCTTTTGCTATTTCTTTTTGGGTCAGAGGCCCATGGTTTTCAAGTATATTGAGAACCAGTTTCATCGAAGGTGAAAAACCATCGATTCCGGGAAATATTAATGTTTTACCCGTATTGCCATTATCCGGCTTTGGATAATCAGTTGTTTCAGAACCACTCATAGTTTATCATTGGAACTGAATGAAAAGAATAACTCTAAAGTTTAACCCATACGGCAATTATTGTCGTTATTGTTCTGTTATTGCATTAGATAGTGACAAATTATGCCTGTATATCCAGGGATATATATCCTGTTCGCATTGAGGGGGGCGGTGAAAAAACCAATGTCAAATAAAAGAAGGGATCATTTTTGCCGCCCATAATAAATGGGATGGCATAGAATCATCGATAGATGAGGGTACTGAGGAAAAACTAAAAGTTTCTGCGTATGAGAACTACGCAAAAGAAAGGCTGGGAAAACCTGAATACAAGCGCATGCGAATAAGCCTTGGAAGATTGGCTCGCACACTTGCATTAATTGAAGGAAGCTGGCAGCGCACAAACAGGCACCATGCGCTCCGGGAGCTTGAAAATGTACTGGCAGAGCAGC
The DNA here is from genome assembly GCA_028715885.1 of Candidatus Methanoperedens sp. Classification (GTDB taxonomy): domain Archaea; phylum Halobacteriota; class Methanosarcinia; order Methanosarcinales; family Methanoperedenaceae; genus Methanoperedens. The sequence goes on along the minus strand of JAQUQX010000025.1, from coordinate 22,746 downwards.
ATGAAGTTGAGAGGAATACAGAGAATGTCGAAGACGCATTTTTGCGCGGATATATTTATGAACAGCTCGATATTGTAGCTGCAACAAGACGGTCTCTGGCTGAAGATGTCAGATGGGATATCGAGTCCAATAGGAATAATTCAGGAATAATATGAATGAGAGTGATATTTTTGTCCGGAAAACTGCCAATTACAGGGTCTGGGTAGATGAATCAGGAGTAGGGAGGATTCGCATCCTTAAGAGGATAAACTTCAAGATTCTTGTAGCTCTTTTTGAGGAGCTTCACGGCGAGATAAAGAAAAGAATGTCAGAAAACCCTGGCAAGGTTCATATTGTTTTTTATATATCCAAATCTCTCCATGACGAAATGTCAGTCAATGCAAAAGAATTCCTGGGATTCTGCCAAACCTGCATGGGCATCAAGTTCGAGCTTGTTTTGATAGAGATGTAAAATATTATACGCAGATAAGCCGAAACTTCGGCTTGCGCAGTATCCACGTAAACCGATACCCCGGTTTACGTGGTGTTGGGGTATGCTTTGCATACCCCTCGTTTGATAAACCTTTCTTAAAGGTTTACGTATGCCTGTGGGCATACGTGTCTGCGAAGTAAAGCGGCGCAACGGTTTTGCGATGTAAACTGCCGCAACAGTTTTTGATTAACCTTTTTCAAAGGTTTACGCAGATTTGCAGATCGGGTGTCAAGAAAATAGCATTCGCAGTTTATTAATTTTTTAGCATTTCCTTCAGTTCATCGATATTGGCTTTTATTTTGTCCTCTATGCTTTCGATTTTTCCCATTATGATTTCTGGAGTTTCATAACTGATTTCTTCATACTCGATCTCCTTGTACTTTGAGATCGAAAGGTCATAACCATTCTCTTTAATTTCGCCAAAAGGAACAAAGAAGCACTTGCCTTTTCTATCTATCGGGTTATCCTCATACCGTTTTCTGAAATTATGAATGATATCGGGTATGTCCCCCTTCCCATCAATAAAATTCCTCTTATCATCCAGCGAATAGCCATCCGCGTCCATATCGTAGAACCAGACCTTCTCGGTCTTATCTCCTTTTATAAAAACAAGAACCGCAGTTGAAACCCCTGCATACGGCTTGAAGACCCCGGATGGCATAGAAATAACAGCTTCAAGCTGGCATTTCTCAAGCAGTAATTGACGCAGCTTCCTGTGAGCATTAGATGTCCCGAACAGCACTCCATCCGGCACTATGACGCCGCATTTTCCCCCTATCTGAAGCAGGTTCATCATCCTTTCAACAAAAAGAAGTTCGGTCTTGGTCGTCCCCACAGTAAGATGGTCGTTTATATCGCTCTTGTCAATGCTTCCTTTAAAAGGCGGATTAGCAAGCACCACAGTATATTTGTTCTCTTCCGTGAATCCCTTGGATAGGGTGTCGGTCATTTCGATATTGGGAGTCGCTATGCCGTGCAGCACCATGTTCATGAGGGATATTCTTACCATCGTGGGCTCAAAGTCATATCCATAGAAAGAACTCCACAACAAAGCCCACGCATTCTTATCTGATATTTTGTCGCCATACAGCCCGTAATATTTGCCTTCATCGTCCTCCTGTACCATATCAGGGCTGGTATGCTTCCTGATTATGTACTCGTATGCGTTGATAAGGAATCCCGCCGTTCCGCATGCAGGGTCGCATATCCTGTCCCCGATGTCCGGGTCAACAAGCTCCACGATCATCCCTATTATGTGCCTGGGCGTCCTGAACTGACCGTTCTTGCCTGCGCTCTTAAGCTCGCTAAGGAGGTATTCGTAGATGTCTCCCTGCGTGTCCCTGTTCTGCGCTGTTATGTTCAGGTCGTCAAGGATGGCAACAGCCTCCTGAAGGAGCGAGGGTTTGGGGATGATGAAAACCGCATCCTTCATGTGCTGTGAGAAGAGCGTCTTTTCCCCATCGTGTATGTTCTTGATGAATGGGAACACCACGTCCCTTACATGAGTGAGCATCTTTTCCGCTGGATAGTGCTTCCAGCCTGACCACCTGCAATCCTCATGACCTTCGAAAACGGATTTATATGGCTGCTTCTTCGCCTGCGCCTTTTTCTGCTCTGCCATGTCCATATCCTCAAGGCGCTTCATGAAAATGAGGTATGACATCTGCTCGATGGATGAGAGAGGGTTTGATAAGCCACCGCTCCAGAATTTGTCCCAGAGAGCATCTATTTTGGATTTTAGTTCGGGCGCGAGTCGCATTGTGTGTTTTCTCCTGATTTGGTATCCTTTAAGGTATGTTTCTCAATCTATCTCATGGCGTATGCGGATGGCTCCTATTGTAACTACGGAAAATGCATTCAGCAATTCAGTACCATGCTTATTGATTGTATCAAAAACGATCTCCGCTTTCCGTGCAGGAGTTAGACCAGCTAATCGGATTAGCACAACGCCACCTGTAATTTTCCTCTGGCGAAAAACAAGCTCGCCAAAGTCCTTATCAGCGGTTAATAATAACGATTCTTCCCTGTTTGCAAGGTCAAGCACTTCATCGTCAGAAATCCCGGAATCTGTTTCAGCAATATACCTGACATCAAAACCCTCGTGACGGAGACGCTCAACAATCTGTCGATCAACATTCTCGTCTGCGAGAAAGTTCAAGAAACCGCCTCAGCAACCGGATAGATTACATCAGCGCGCAAAGCCTTGGCTGCAAATGCGAGGGACGCTCTTATTGCATCGTGCGTTAGCCGGGGATGAGCTTCAAGTATCTGTTCCTCTGTTTCACCTGCGGAAAGCTTTTCAAGAATCATCTCAACTGTGATGCGTGTTCCTGCTATGACAGGTTTTCCCATCATGATTTTAGGGTCGGATATGATCAATTTTTTGGGCATTTTGAACCTCCGTAACTGAATAGTATGAAATACAGGCGATATAAATTGTATTCCAGCATATTAGATATGGTAGATTAACATTTATATTCTATGCTTCTCTCAGTCTTTACTCACACTTCCTGCTATGAAACGACATAAGGTTTTATCCTGTCAATCCTGTTAATCCCGTCTAAGTCAAGACTATTCTTTTAGATACTTCGTATGTTCTTTCAGGTATCTTTTGAAAAACCATTTCAGAAATATAATCTCATCTTTTTTTATCTGAGATCGCTCTAAGGAGCTATAATAACCCGCTCTTTTTTCATAAGGAATATTGAGCATAGGGAAGCCATGCTTATTTAAAACAAAGTTCATCATCAGCCTGCTTATCCTTCCGTTCCCGTCTGCAAACGGATGAATAGTTACAAGTTTCAGATGGACAAGTGCTGCAAGTTCCAGAGGGTGCATCTTGTCTTTATTTTTGCGATACCATCTGAAAAAATCCATTAGCAGAGGATATACTTCTGCGGGAAAAGGCGGTGTAAATTTACTTCCCGCGATTGTCACCTGATGCTGCCTGATCTTCCCTGCTATGTCTTTTTTTGTGTCCTCAAATAATTTTTTGTGGAAGTACAGGACAGTATCAAGCGATAGCTCTTTTTTATAATCCAGCATTTCATAAAATACTTTCCTGTGAGCTTCTGCCTCTTTTACATCACGCAGAGGCTTTGCATTTGGAGTTATGCCTTTTTCAAGCAGCAAAGAGGTTTCTCTGAACGTCAGGGTCGAACCTTCTATCCTGTTGGTATCATAAGTGAATCTGATAGCGAAGTTTTCCAGTTCTTTTTCCCGCGCCGATGGAGGGGTTCTTTTTTCTTGCGCGGAATATTCTTCTTTTATTTTGTCGAAAAGACCAAACCATTTATCCCTGTAAATCTCAGAAATAAACTGCTGCTTCAATTCTTCAATGTTTTGCGGCAAAGTTTTTCCAAGGTATTTCTCCTTCTTCTCCACCCTGCCTTTTTCACGGAAGCTATGCTCAAGGTAATAATATGTCTGTTTCCCTACAGTTTTTTTTCTGATTGCGACCATAATTGAATATCTTCTATTTATCCCTACAAACATATAAGATTTTGTATTTTTATTAAAATGTAGGGGTAAGCAGGATTAGCATTTCAACAAAAAGAGATATTTATACCAACTGCCCCCTGAACGCCTTCTGCATCAGGGTGCTGAATAAGTCCCTTTGATAAACTGCCTCTCCAAAACTTATTCCAGGGGGCGTTTATTTTGGATTTTAATTCTGGGGCGAGTCAAATATTTCTCCCTCCAATGCTGGTTTTGGATTCAATTGCGAATCAATCTTATTTACTATGTTGTCTATAAATTCAATCATCTGTAGTATTTCATCTCGCCTAAAAACGAGTCTTTTTCCAACTGGGTAATTTAGTCCAGTTGTTGAGATGAACATGTGGTCAACGATACCAGATTTGTGAACAATTAAATGCCGAATCGCAAAAATTTCTTTTAATTTCTTCAATTCTTCTTTAGTGAAAGGTTCGAAACTGAGCACCCTCTTGTATTCATCTCTGACATTATCCAAACTTTGAAAGTTCATGCTCTCTACAATCAAAATTCCAATGTTATCGGATAAATTCAAGCCTGCATCTAAAATTCTCTTTACCTTGATTTCCTTATCCAAATAACGATTCAATAATCGGTTATCATTTTGAATTGTATAAGCCAGTATATCTTTAAAATAGACCTCTGAAGCACTGACCGCTGAGACTAATGCCTGCTCAGTATAAACATAATACAGGACAAAGACTATTTCAGTTTCGCTTTCTGGCATTTTTTCTATCATTTTTTGAAAAATATGACTTATTTCCTTAGCGGTTGCATGTAATGCCTTAGCTTTCAAGATGTTAAATTTAAAATTCTGAATGGGTGTTTTAAAAGTTTCAGAAAATGCTTCAGCCAAAAATTCTGCCCAGAATTCTGCTGTGAATAAATCAGAAAGATTTGGTTGCCTTTTTTCGGTCATGCCACCAACTCCCCTTTAAAAGCCTTCTGCATCAGGGCGTTAAATAAGTCCTCTATCTGCTGCTTTGATTGGTTCTGGGATTGGCGCATGGATTCGATTTTCTCGACGATGCGGGCGAATTTTTGCTGGAGGGGGAGGGGAGGGAGAGGTAGGAATAGCTTGCGTATTTTTCCCTGAAACAGATTTGCTTGAGAGGACTGGTTCACTGCTTTTTTTATTTGGTTTTTCATCAAATTTGTAGTAAAAATATATTCCAAGTATATTGGATGAGAATATGCGATTATAGGCCTTACAAGCGCAACACTTCTAACCAATTGAAATTTGAAGTTATCCTTGACTCTTGCAACTCTTCCAATCGTTCCAGAACATGAGATTAAAATATCCCCTTTCTGGGGTCTAATCCTTCTTGAAATTCTTTCATATTCTTCTTCGTCAATAAAATCAACATCGTCTAAGGCAATTTTATGATTTTGAATATTTCTTGCAGATAGAAGATAAATTCCTTCATTAGTTCTTTGTGGAGTTATATGCTCCCCATCAGTAATTCGTTCGCATATTTCGTTCATCGTTTTTATTTCCCACCCCTTCGGATTCTTCACCGGGTCGCCGAACATCTCCAGAAAAACGCTTTGCAGCAGCATGTCCGATAGCTCATCCGCCTGCGCCCGCAGCCTCTTTGTTTCCTCTGCTTTTTCGAGGAGCGACACGATGCGGCGCTGGGTTGGGAGAGGGGGGAGGGGGATTTCATAATCATTTGCGAATTGGGTGTTGATTCCACCCTGAGCGGCGCCGTGAAAGCTTCTTAAAATTTTATTTTGTCCCAAGGGGCAAAAAAGATTGTAGAATAGATATTCCGGCAGTACAGACTTTTGATTGGGTCTGCAAATAAAAACGTGCTCATTTACTGCGGATTCTTGATAGGGGTAATCTTCCCGAACTAATGATACTTTTCCAGTCGTAGCTCCATCTTTAACTACAAGGACATCTCCCCCTTCAATTCGCCCTCTTCTCATACCTTCATAAAATTCTTTTGGAATGAATTTCATGGTCTCAAAAATAAAGCCCCCTTCTTTATTTAGGTGTTCTCCACCTACACTTGGCACGCCTTCCGCAATATTATCTACTCCTCCTTTTGGTCTTGCTCCATTTTCAAGTGATAAAAGTACATCAATCAGCCTCTTCCATTCCCACCCCTCCGGCAGCGCGCGCCCCTCATGAGCATCCATTTATTGCTCCCTCCTTTGCGTTCTTCGCGCTCTTTGCGGTGCATGTTTTGCTCTCACCGCAAAGTACGCAGAGGGCGCAAAGACCGATTTTAAAGCGCGGATGAACGAGGATACCCTGTTAGCAAATCTGCGTTCATCTGCGTTTATCTGCGGTTCGTTTTTCCTGAAGAAACCAGGCAGCCCCCGCATCTCATATAAACCATTCATTTACATTTCCCCCTATTTATTCAAAGAATAATTGTTTTTGTCCCGACTTTTCAGCTTTGCGTTGAATTTTCTTTTTTGCCGAAATAGTTTCAGCACTTTTTTCCCATTCTATCTTACGCCATTCTTGATATTTTGTAAGCTTGTGCAGCTTCATGACATAATGACCCGCATCATGGTCTGTACATAAGAATACAGTATAAACAATATTCCCATCAGTGGATGGAACCTCTAAAATTATTGGCGGTTTCTTATAGAAGTTAGCGATTTTTTCAGCATACATGGAAATCAGAGCCCGTCTGGTATTGTCATCGCTATCACGGTAATTTTCTAATTTGGCTTTCCAGATAGTTTCTTCCAGTCCCATTGCAATTCCAACTGTTTCTTTTTCCTTTTCTATACCAGTTAATCTCTGCAAACGACCCGTCATTAAACAAATGAATAATTCCGGCTTTCTGGTAATTTTTCTATTTCCTATCTGGTAAGAACCTTCAAGTTTGCATATTCTTTCAACAATATCCCACGGTAAATGTTCAGGTTGATAGGGATCAAGTATCCAGAGACTTGGATAATTTAGATTAACATGTGAAATTGCGGCTTCAACAGCTTTTTCGATAGGAAGAGACTCTATTACGGTTTTAACTCTTCCAGGTAAATGAATATTCGATAAACCATTTTCAAGACTTTTCTTTTGCGCTTGAAGTTCTTTTTCATCGGGATGATAGGTATTTAAAAATAATAATTTTCCATTTTGATATTTCTTGAGGCATTCCGCAGCCAGCAAAGCAGACCCTTTCCATGTTTTTTTCTCTTCAGGACAATAACAAAAGCCAAATGAAGCAAATAAATCAAATATATCTAATGTGGGCGGGTTTGATTTGCCATCCTTTCCAACCTGCTCAGACCATATATTCAGGTACTCTTCCAAAAAAGCATGTTTTTGTCTTGAATGCCATTTTGTTTGTTCACATACCCTGCCTTCTGTATCAATTATTTGCCCCATTTACAAAGCCTCAATACTTTTTCTTGCTCTATAAAATGACTGAGGGAATTCTTCTCGTAAAACCCATTCTGAACCCGGATTTTTAGGGATTTGCCCTCGAATATTGGGCTTGACAAAGAGCGGTATGTCATAAGATGATATCAAATCAACAACTCTGTTAACTATTTTAGGGTTTACACTTTTAGCACCAATGCCCGTTTGCGCGCCAATAATAGCCCAATCAATGCCTGTGAGGTCATCTGGCAAAAAATCACCCAATAACGGTTCAAATGAAATGAACTTCATTATTGCTGAAGATTTTTTAAGCGTCTCAAGCGGCTCCTGCCAATATCTTGAAGTTCCATCAATAGAAACTCCAAGCCACAAATTTTTTGGAAATTTGTCTCTAAATTCTGGCTCAATTATTTTTTGCTTTGTCAATATCTGGTAAGCATGCCATTTTGCCTTATCCATAACCTTATAAATGTCCTCACGCCAGTTGCTTTTTACCTCAATATCAAAAAAATCCCCCATTGAACATGTAAATATCATCGACTGTTTCGTTTTTGTGAGAGGCTGTGCCAATCTTTGTGGATGGAAAGTTGGTTTAAATGGGGCTTCTTTGTCATATCCAGAGCGACCTTTAAGCCGAGTCGCCATCTTTTTTGCATAACAATATAGACATCTATTATTGCAGCCAGTTATCGGATTCCAGCTATAGTCAGTCCATTCGATTTTTGTAATATTCATTTTTTCATCCAATATTTCCTTTATTTTTTGTATTTATTTTTATACTGGTCTCATATTTAATTTAAGATAGTATATAGTATTGCCAAGCATTGTGAAAGTATTATTTTGTATCAATATCATTGATGTTTCCACTCATGAGCATCCATTTATTGCGCCTCCCTTTGCGTTCTTCGCGCTCTTTGCGGTGCATGTTTTGCTCTCACCGCAAAGCACGCAGAGGGCGCAAAGACCGGTTCTAAGGCGCGGATGAATGAGGGTGCCCGATTAATAAATCTGCGTTCATCTGCGTTTATCTGCGGTTCCATAATCCACCAAAATTATAATGTTTTTAATATATCGGCAGGAGTAAGCCTTTTCAATCCTTTAATCTTATCAAAATGCTTATCATAACTAATTATCGATGCCTTCAGCCTTTTCGTAATAAATGATTGCAGCACATCATCAAAATCCAGCCCATTTTTCATTTCCTCAATAGCCTCAAGCTCTTCTTCCAGATTTGTAGTATAAAGAAATAACCCCTCGAAATCGATTATACTGCTTAAAAATATTTTGAGTTCTTTTTGTTTATTGAAATTGGTCAATATAACTTCTATTGAATGAATGGAAAATGAAGATACATAAGCCTCTAAGTTACCAATCTCAATCTCTTTGAGAAGTCGTGCACAATCATTCTTAAAAGCTCTATTTAGAAGAAGCTCAAGAAAAACATTCGTGTCAATAAGATAAGCTTTTTTTTGCCCAGACTTCTTTCGTTCTGTGCTGTAATTCGACTGAATCAATATTTATATCTCCCAGAAGACCCGCAAGCCTGTCCACTTTAGATTTTCGAATTTCTATGGTAACCTCTTCCCCTTCGGCGAGGGCCAATTTCCTCTTTGGTTTCAATATCTTATCCCGGTAAATCGCTCTTACTCTCATTTATATCAGGAAGGTTTCCTTTGTATATAGTAATTATCATTGATATCCCATCAATCCTCTGCATATATCGAGACAGGGAATTCATAAATTGACCTAATAAATAAGGTAATACTAAACTCTAATTGGGTAAAAAGTGTATTAATATTACCCCATTTACAACCATTTACCTAATAATTTGATAGAAAGAGGTTACATAAAAAATGCCAAAACTCTCAGCTACGCCCCCGCATATATCTCCTTCTCCAATACACCGCAGATGTTAATAAAATCATTCAATTCATTCTCTGTGAACATGGGCATGGGCGCATTAATACCAAAATTCGTGAATGGCGCATCGAATAGCTCCGTAAACTCTATGTGTTTCTTCCTCGAAAAGACCGTCTGCACAGTCCTGATAAAATTAAGCTGGTCGGCGCTGTAATTCCTGCTATTCTCGATAATATAGGTATTGAAAGCATCCCTTATCCTCTCTGTGGGGTCAGGGAATTTGTATAATCCCAAAATATTCTTGACGAACTGAACCAGCGTGCCCTTATTTTGAGTATAAACCTTCTGCAAAACGTCCTCGGTAATATACAATTCAGGATTGTTAAGCGTCAATTCAAGGTCGCGAAGGTCAGCCTCGGTCAGAGCCTCATCATTCCTGATCTTTATGATAGCAGGATGCTCATCAGCAAGCTTCTTTATCCTGTCCTCCACCTTCTCCTTATAGACCTTCACATACTCCTGTTTCGCATCAGGTCCGAACTCAATAAGTTTCCTTTGCTGTATCATGTCGTCCATGTCAAGGACAATAGTCTTTCGAGGCTCTGGAGCCATGTATTTCATCAGTTTTGCAAGCTCTGATATCAGCATCTGCGAATCCTCAAAAGATATGTTCTCCCAGAACCTGTTTGAAAGCACCTTTTCTTTAAATGCAAGTTTTGGTTTGATCACATTCAGCTCTTCAGGCAGGCAATCCACCATCTCTCCTATCTTTGGTTTTAACCGTTCCACCTCCTCCCTGTCCCCATGCAGGATTGCCACACCCAGTTTTTCGCATTTAAGCGTGAAAGAAGCCTCGTTCAGGTTCACATCCTGCTTGAATCTCATAAGCGGAGTGATTTTCTTCTTCAGGAATTCAACCGGGTCAAGCCCTACATTATCCCAGAGTTTCGCAGATACTGCCTTCTCAACGTCTTTCAGGCTCTCCCGAACGCTCACGGAATCCTTCGGCAGCGAAGCAATATCATCAAGAATTTTCTTTTTAATACCCTCGGATTTTTCCGTCTCGCCAGCACTCAGGCAATACTCAAGCTGCCTGAGCCTTGTAAGGAATATCCTGTTCGTAATCGCTTCCCCGGACTCTATCTGGTCGCCTTCCGGGTGCATATCCCAGTACTCGAAATTGTCCCAGAAATCGAATACCTTAAAGTAAACTTTTTTCCCATCGGGCAGCCAATCCTTATGCTTGCAGGCATTATCAGACCGCGTCCCTCTGCCAAGCATCTGCCAGAACTTGATTCTTGAAAATACAGGCTTGGCAAAAACAAGGTTGCAGACCTCAGGAACATCGATGCCTGTATCAAGCATATCCACAGAAATCGCCACTCTGGGCAGCGATTCGGTTTTGAACTCCTTGATTGAAGCCTGTGCCCTCGGATCATCTGAAACAATCACCCTCGCAAGCCTTCCCTTATATTCAGGATAGAGTTTCTCAAAGGCTTCCCATAGCCTTTTTGCGTGCATTTTTGAGATAGCAAATATAATTGTTTTTGCAGGCAGGTTTCCAGACTGGTCAGCCTGACAATTATCCATGAATTCCCTTGTGATCGCCTCGCTTGTTCCCTTTACAGCCACCTTTTTTTCAAGCTCTGTTCCCTCGAAGTTTATTTCGTAAGGGTCAATGCCTTCTCCCGATAATCTATTCAATTCTCCCGCAGTCAAATCCGCAGTTTTAACACCTGCAATCTGGAAATGCGTCCGGGCGCCTGAAATATTCTTTCTGAAATCACAAAGCACGCCATCCCTTACAGCGTCCTCGTAATTATAAAGCGCCGTAGCTACTTTATTTTCACAGCCGAAGAACCTGAAAGTATCCCTTTCGATAAAATCAGCAGGCGTCGCAGTCAGACCTATCTGGATTGCATCAAGATATGTGAACACATCCTTCCATTTGTTGTATATGGAGCGATGAGCCTCATCAGAGATAATAACATCAAATTCCCCCGGCGAGATCATATATTTCCCTGAACTATCTTTTTGATTATATATCTCCATGAAAGTCTGGATAGTGGATACATAAAGTCTCGAATTCCTGTTAAAAACCCCGGAATGTATCATTGATTTTGACTCTTCAGGGAAAAATCGTTTAAATCCATCATCGCACGCCTGTTTTCGAAGCGCCTTCCTGTCTGCCAGAAAAAGGACCTTTTGAGCCCGGTTCGCTTTTAAGAGAACATCTATTATCGCCATAGCAACTCTCGTTTTTCCGGTGCCTGTTGCCATGACGATAAGCGCCTTGCGGTTCCCCTTATTAATATGCTCCAGTACCCTTTTCGTGCATTCCACGCTTTTTGAGCGGTCAACGATTCTCCTGTCGATTTCAAATCCTGTTAGATTTTCTCTCGTTAGACCCTGGAATTTCAGTCTCTCAAGATCGCTTTGTGAAAAAAATCCTTTAACGAGTCTGGGTCCATAACTTTCCCTGTCCCAGAACCATATTTCGTATCCATTTGATAAGAATATAAAAACATCCCTTCCAGTCTGCGCTTTAATATCATTCGCATACTCCTCCGCCTGTTTTTGCGCCGTAAGGATTGGGTCTCTAGATGTCCTTTTTGCTTCAATGACTGCTATGGGCGCGCCGAACCTGTCAAGAAGCAGGTAATCAACATACTTACTTTCCATGTCATTTTTAAGCGTCTCTGAGATTGTTTTGTAGTTTTGAGAACGAAAATCCGATTGTTTAGTATCCACTTCAATGATGACTTTAGCTCTATCGCCGACCGCCCATCCCTGTTCTTTAAGTAATACATCTATTTTCTGCTTTCTTGTTTGAAATTCGTTTAAATCCATGCTTTGCCTTCAGTCACGAAGAATGTAATAGATAATTTTCATTATATTTTTTATACTTTCATAATCTTTTCGCACTCTATTTTAAAGTATCTTCACACGTTATCCAGAAAAAGAATATTTCAGGCAATTATTTCCATATTTTTCTTTTTAGAGCTGGTAAGTGTATAATAATGTTCGGAAGCTACGGAAAGCTTCCGATTTAATTTTTCGTGCCGGCAGAATAATTGCGTCAACATCTGCCTCTTTCTGCAATTATATATGTTCACCGGTGCTATCTTTCTCTTATGATTGATATGATTGAAGAAATGCACAACATATCCCGAATACAGAGCCATTGTCGAACAAAAGATGAAGATAAAAACAACGTTGATTTTGATAAAATTGTTAAATTCCTGAATGCCCAGAAAGCAGTGATGGATTATGCAGGTTTGAATTAGTCGCGTTTTTTGCCGCAATTGTTCGGTTTTTTGAACCAATCTGGCAATTAATGTCATATTCTGCACTTTTATATATCCTGTATTCTCTTTTAACGGAAAGACTACAATCAATGTAGTAAGACTAATAACGTAGTAATACTACAATCAATTTAGTTATGGAGGAAAAATGGCATTGAAAATATCTGAAGACTGGTTGGCTGTTGTCATCGGCTTTATTATTGTGCTCATAGCAGCAGCAGGCATCGTATCTGCCAAAGTAATACCATGGAAGCTGGTGTAAACATGGCTGATGAAAATACAGAAAATCAAATTAACGAATCGAATGAAACGCCTTTTATTACAAAGGCAGTATATTTCCTGATAGGTTTCGCTATCCTGGTCATACTTGCGGTACTATCTGTTTACATATCGCAGAACAAGATTGCAAATGTGGAAATAGGAAAAGGATGGGGATTTGAATACGTTGTTATCGCTATCCTTCTTGGATTGGTACTGCGAAGTATTGTCGATATATCCCGACCGCTTAGTGATGGCTTTGAAAAAATTAAACCCGCTTTCAGTACCGAGATTCTAATCAAAATCGGGCTTGTGCTGCTTGGTGCCGAGATATCCATAGGGACATTATGGGCATACGGGGTGCGCGGTCTTGCACAGGCGCTGGTCGTGGTGCTGGCGGTGTATTATGTATCCCTCCGGGTTGCTGGAAAGCTCGGCATAGACCGTAAGTTCGCCCATATGCTATCAACAGCAGTATCGATATGCGGCGTCTCGGCAGCCATCGCTACCTTCGGCGCTATAAAAGGTGAAAAGAAGCATCTCAACATGACACTTCTACTTATCGCAGTCTTTGTAATCCCCATGTTCCTCGGAATGCCGCTCCTTGCGAAAGCAATAGGCATGAACCAGGCATGGGCAGGCGCATGGTTCGGCGGCACCATCGATACCACGGCTGCAGTGGTGGGCGCCGGGGCTTTCTATGGAGATGAGGCAATGAAAGCCGCATCTGTCGTCAAGATGTCCCAGAACGTGCTCATCGGTTTTGTGGCTTTCCTTCTTGCGTTCTATTTCACAACTGTTGTGGAAAAAAGCGGTGAGAAGGTCAGCACCCGGCAAATATGGGACAGGTTCCCCAAATTCATTCTCGGATTTGCAGCGGTTACAGTGATAGCTTCTCTGGGATACCTTTCTACCGGAGCCGTTGATACGACCAAAATAATACGTTCATGGATTTTTGCGTTTGCCTTCGTGAGCATTGGCGCTGAGACCTCCATCCGGGAGTTTAGCAAAATAGGAAGAGCGCCGTTCATAGCTTTCACCGTGGCACAGACGTTTAACATAATCTGGACGTTGGTTATCTCGTATATCCTGTTCTCGGCTCTGTAATAACGCCGGGAGCGTTTTTCTTTTTTAGCTCTTTTCTGGAATGTCCTGACTGTAAAAAGAAAGGTTTGTCTGGTTATATTATAATATATACCAGATCGACAGAATATGATACAAACCTGAGGTTAAGAATGCCGCCACCTGATGAACCAAATTTTAACCGGACAGTTTTACTGGAGAAATAGACGTGTGAGGGTAGCACTCAAGTTCGCCTACCTTGGCACAGAGTATTATGGCTACCAGATTCAGCACGGCGTCCCCACGATCGAAGGTAAGCTTCTAAAGGCGCTAAGGGACAGAGGCGCGCTCAAGAACCTCTCAAAAGCAAGATATTCCGCAGCAGGAAGAACTGACAGGGGTGTGCATGCCCTCGGTCAGGTGATCGCCTTTGATACAGAGAGCGCCGAAGCTGCAAAACCAGGAACGATAAACGGCGATATTCACCAGATATGGATATATGCATGGGCGCAGGTGGGAAAGGATTTCAACGCCAGGATGTCGGCGGTTGAGAGGGAATACAGGTATGTGTTCTGGGGAAAGGGACTCGATATTGATAAAATGAAAGACGCAGCTTCTATATTCCCCGGAACGCATGATTTCAGGAATTTTGCAGATGAAGACATGGAAAAATCGACACTCTGCGACATAAAGGCGATATCTATCCGGAATGATGGCGACTGGTTCTATCTGGACATTGCGGGGAACAGGTTCCTGCAGCACATGGTACGGAAGATCGCCGCCGCCCTGAAACTCATAGGAAAGGGCGAAAAAGATGGGGGATGGCTTACGAAGATGCTTGAATGCTCAATAACCGATACGCTCCAGCCGATGGAAGCGAACGGGCTCATTTTAATGAATGTTAAATATCCTGGCATTAAATGGAATATCGATAGCCATGCACGGAGCAGGGCGCTTGAGGATATCCATGAGCTTTTTGTCAGTCGCGAGACTGATGCAAGGATGCTGGATGAGATAGAGAGAGGGATGCAATAGGAGACGGGCGCTTATCATAATTGCGAAACGCCTTCATGATCAAAATCTCTGTGCTCGTATTCTGTAGAGCCCAAAAAAAATTTCCCCCATTTGCCTCATTCCTTCCATTTCCATAACCATTCTGACAACTCTCGCCGGTTTCTCTGCATATTTATATGTGCCTGCTTATTTGCACTTGCTTATTTCATAAGCAGGTGAATTACAAATGAATTTAAGAAGGAATCATCTTTGCCGTCAAAGGATTCGATGACGGCAACTTAATGAATAGATATATAAAACATAGTGCAGAATTTCTACATATCCGGGATTTCCTGCAAAAACAGAAAAGTATGTTAAACCATGTGAGGTGGAATTAATGAAAGGAAAAATTATTACAATTATACTTATCACCGTATTAATCGGAGCTTTATTTTCAGGATGCGTCGATAAACCAAAAACCGAAGTTCAGACCACGCCTAACGCTGCTGTCACCACGACGCCGGCATCCCCTGGAGTCACGGCTGTTCAGACCGCCGTAAGCTCAAAGGAACTTGAAGGCACAGTATCACTATCAGGCGCATGGGCGCTGTATCCTATGGCAGTTCGCTGGGGCGAGGAGTTCACGAAACTGCATCCGAAAGTGACTGTAAACGTGGCAGCCGGAGGAGCCGGAAAAGGCATGACCGATGCCTTAAGCGGACAGGTTGATATCGGCATGGTTTCAAGGGATGTTGACCCTTCTGAGATTGAAAAAGGCGCATATCCGATCGGCGTGACCAAGGATGCCGTTGTGGCGGTAATCAATGAAAAAAATCCCGCAGCCCAGGAGATATTGAAAACCGGCATCAAGAAATCGACCTTTGTGAAAATATATGTCAACGGAACTGTAAAAACATGGGGTGAAGCCATCGGGAAACCTGAGATAAAACAGGATATTCACTTGTATACGAGGAGCGACGCGGCAGGCGCGCCCGAGATATGGGCGAAGTACCTGGGCAAGAAACAGGAGGCTCTAAAAGGCACGGGCGTTTACGGCGACCCCGGACTGCTGGCTGCTGTGCAGAAAGACCCGCTGGGCATAGGCTACAACAACTATAACTATGCTTTCGATATGAAGACCGGGCTTCCTGTACAGGGCGTAAAGATAGTTTCATTCGACCTGAATGAGAACGGCATCATCGACCCGGATGAAGATATAAGCACAAAGGATAAAACCGTTGCAGCAATAAAGAAAGGGGTTTTCCCGCATCCTCCGGCAAGGGTGGAATTATTTGTGACAAAAGGAAAGCCTAACGGAGTTACTTCCGAATTCATCAGATGGGTTCTTACAGACGGGCAGAAGTTTGTGGATGAAGTAGGCTACATAGAGTTGTCCAGGGAAAAACTTGATTCCGAGCTGAAAAAGCTTGAATGAGACCGTAGTTACGGGAACTGATGGAAAGGTTAAGGTTTTGCCTTAACCTTATATTTTTTATGTTAGAAGATGACTTATAGAGTATGCAAATTCGAAGGTTTAAGGATGTTCTTGCAGGCAGGTTCATGCTGGCTGCTGCTTTTTTTTCAAGCATACTGGTTTTTATCATAGCCATTGCCCTTTACCTGCGGTCAAAGCCGATTCTTGAAGCTAAATCATTGGGAGATCTTCTGCTTGGCAGCACATGGATGCCTTTTCAGGGCGAGTTCGGCTTCTACCCGTTCATTCTGGGTACGCTCTACGTGACCGCGCTTGCTATGGTCTTCGCCGTACCGCTTAGCATACTGAGCGCAATCTACCTAGCCGAGTATGCACATGAGAACGCAAGGGCGAGGATTCTACCGATGATAGATTTACTTGCAGGGATACCGCCTGTAGTGTATGGCGTGTGGGGCGTGCTTGCAGTTGTTCCGCTGATATCAGATATTGCGCCTGTAATCGGAAAACTCGGAATACCATTTTTGAGTATGGAAAGTTACTCCACAGGATACAGTCTTCTTGCAGGCAGCATCGTGCTTGCGATTATGGTGTTCCCCATTATCATTTCAATCTCTGAGCAGGTGTTAAGGGCTGTGCCTTTCGAGGTGAGAGAGGCATCCCTGTCGCTTGGCGCCACGCGATGGCAGACTATTAAACATGCGGTGATGCGGATTGCATATCCGGGGATAGCTGCGGCTGTTATACTGGGTTTCTCACGCGCCTTCGGCGAGACCATGGCAGTCCTCATGGTGGTTGGGAACGTGCCGATTGTTCCCTCCTCGATATTTGATTCGGCATATCCGCTGCCTGCGCTTATTGCTAATAATTACGGCGAGATGATGTCAATACCACTGTATGATTCTGCCCTGCTGCTTGCAGCTCTTATACTGATGCTTGTTATCCTGTTCTTTACACTGGCAGCGCGATTGATACTGGTAAGGATTGAAAGGAGGATGACGAATGGATAAACGGTTTGAAGAAAAATTGTTTAAAGTCCTGATGCTCGCATCGCTTGCTGCCGTTTTAGGAAGCCTGTTCATGGTCATTGCAGTGATTATCTGGAACGGGGCTCCAGCGCTGACATTTAGCATGATAACACAAACGCCAAAGGGTGGGTACTATATGGGAAAAGAAGGCGGGATACTGAACGCAATTGTGGGTTCTCTGTACCTGGCGTTTGGCAGCATGATTCTTGCCCTGATAATAAGCCTTCCCGCAGCCTTATCGCTGCAAAAGGATTACATCGGGAAAACAAAGGCTGCTTATTATATCAGGCTTTCTCTGGACGTGCTCTGGGGTACGCCTTCAATCGTGTATGGGGCATTCGGTTTTATTGTTATGCTGTATCTGGGTATGAGGGCTTCGCTTCTCGGTGGAATCATAGTTCTCACTTTTTTGCAGCTTCCTATAATGATCAGGTCAATGGAGGAAGTAATAAAAATGGTTCCCTCTGAATTGAAAGAAGCTTCCTATACCCTTGGAGCAACACGATTTGAAACTACCACCGGAGTGGTTGTGAGGCAGGCGCTGCCGGGGATAGTGACGGCGGTGCTTCTTGCCTTCGGAAGGGGCATCGGGGATGCTGCCTCTATCTTGTTCACTGCAGGTTACACTGACAGCCTGCCGCACTCTATCCTTGACCCTGTGGCTTCGCTTCCCCTTGCTGTTTTCTTCCAGCTCGGCACGCCATTTCCTGAAGTTCAGGCTCGGGCTTACGCAAGCGCGCTGATACTTCTTTTAATCGTACTGGCGCTGAGCATAACATCGCGAGCCTTATCAAAGAGATTTATGAAAAATATCATCAGGTGATTAAAAATGAAAAATCATATCAGTATCCGGAATGTCAATGCCTTCTATGGCGAGCATCAGGCGCTCAAGGATATAACCGTCGGAATACCGGAAAAGCAGATTACAGCCATTATCGGTCCATCGGGTTGCGGCAAGAGTACGCTGCTCAAATGCTTCAACAGGCTCATCGACCTCACGGATGGGGCGAGAGTCTCGGGTAAAATAATCGTCGATGGTATGGATGTACTTGACGGCAGCATTGATGTCACCGAGGTAAGACGCAGGATGGGTTTGCTTCCTCAAAAGCCCAATCCGCTCCCCATGTCTATATACGATAACGTGGCATACGGTCCGAGGCTCCACGGAACTGCCGACAAAAAGAAACTTGACCAGACGGTTGAAAAATACCTGAAAATCGCAGGGCTGTGGGAGGAGGTCAAAGACAGGTTAAAATCGCCGGCTAATAAGCTTTCCATCGGACAGCAGCAGAGGCTGTGTCTTGCAAGAGGGCTTGCAGTTGAACCTGAGATAATCCTGTGCGATGAACCCACATCTGCTCTTGACCCGGTCTCATCTCAGCATATCGAGCAGCAGCTTCTGAAACTCAAGAACGATTACACTATCGTTATAGTCACTCACAACATCCACCAGGCTATAAGACTGGCTGACTACGTTATTCATCTATACCTCGGCGAGCTTGTGGAACACGGCACTGCAAATGAGGTGTTCGAGAACCCGAAGGAGGAGAGGACGCGGGCATATATCAACGGTACGTTAGTGACAGACATGAAAACCGATTCGGAGGTAAACCTGAAAGGGAACGTATGCCCCTTTAATTTCGTATATGCCAAGCAGGCGCTGCATACCCTTGAGAAGGGGAAAATCCTCAAGTTAATCGTGGATGACCCCACGGCGGTAATCGAGGTGCCAAGAGGTATGGAGGCTGACGGGCATGAGGTGTTGAGCGTGAAGCAGGTTAATAAGACGGATTGGGAGATTATGATACGGAAGAACGAATGAACATCCAACCGCAGCAAGTTGCGGGGTATAGTTATCAAAATTAAACCGGTGTTTGCTTTATAATTTTCAAACTTACCTTTGCGTCATTCATCATTTTTTTGCATGTCCCGTTGCGCCCCAGAATATAGATATGCCTGGGCAAAGAAATCAGGGAATGAATTGCTGGCTGTGGAAGTAAACAACAGCACTTACAATATCTTTGTGTGAAAGGGTAAATCCCAGCTTTTATAAATCTTCAAAGCGCATTTTTTGAATGCCTGACAAAAAGCGAATAATCCATGCAATTTTTGCCTGCACCTTAAATTACAATAAACCGGGAATTCATGTGATACATATGCATAAATTAGACGCAAGGTATGCCCGCTGCCCCTGTTCTATACCAAGAAAAAGATAGACGAACTGAAAACCGGAGAAGAACTTGAAGTATTGACTGACGATATCATTGCAAAAAATACGATTCCCCGGTGGAGCAGGGAACACGGGCACGAAATAATTAAAGTTGAAGAATCGGGCGGCGATTTTACGGTGATTATTAGAAAACATTGAACTGTTTTTCTATTGGTTAATGATATTTCTGTCAAAATTTTTTATAATCTGATAGCAGGAGGTGTAGAGATGGGAGCCGCTCACTCCCATCCCTGTTGCACAGATATGCAACCGCGATGTGATTGCATACTGCACTTATTCTTCCAGGATATTTAAATGTTGTAAACAGGATGATTTTGCAGCGACCCTTCGCTCACTGGAATAAACGGGGATTAATTTGCCTGTATTATTCGGTTTTTGGAATTATGACGACAACTGTTGCTGATTTCTCTAGCATTATATAAGTTTGAGAAAATGTCAGGCACATGGAGATAATAAAAATGATGAAAATATTAGCAATATTTGCGCTTTTAATTATATTAGCAACGCCTGCAACCGCAGCCAACGTAACAAAAGTCGAGATTCGAGGGGCAGCCTATGACGAGAGTCAATACAAGAATCTTAGCTGGGATGCCCAGAGGTTCCCGGGTTTATGGTATAACTTTAACGGCGGGAAACAAAGTGAAACTCTCAACATAATCCAGTCAGCATCAACCCTGAAGAGTACTAGCAGGACTATTCTGAAAGATAACCTGTTCTATAATACCTCACGCACAGACCAGAACTTTACAGTTTTCACTGAAAAAGGCAGAATGATTGAGAACGGTCTTAGTTACACCAGCGCCACCAATACCTATACAAAGAGCACAACAGGCGGTAAATACGCACAGCTTGGCTGGTTTGGTGTGCAATACGTGGCTGTAAACGGCAAAGCAAATAAGTTAGCCAAGGTACTTATCAGTCAGGGAAGAGGTATTGAAGAAAAAAAGACATTAAAACTTGGCACAACATGGAGCCTCGGTGAGGGATATAATCTTACGGTTGAATCTCTTGATACAACAGCATCTCCAAGGCAGGCATGGCTTAATTTGTCAAAGGATGGAAAGGTCCTGGATAACAAGGTCGTAAACGAAGGGGACATTTATTCATACATCGAAAAGAACCTGAAAGGCGAATCCGACGTGCCGATATTCGTGACCTACGTGGAAGGCATATTTACAGGAGGCGAAGGCATGTCAGCCCTTGTCCAGCTCAGGTACACATGGTTAATATCACAGAATGTGCTGGAGGTCAAGCAAGGAGACAAGTTCGGGGTATTTGAAGTGAAGGAGGCAAATGAGGATTACTTAAGTCTCTACAACAAAGATAAGCAGATAGACCTGGGTCAAAATACTGTCCAGCCATTATATGGCGATTTGAAATTTAAGGTGGCTGACAGTTCAACCAAGCTGCGATTCTATCCTATTATAGAGCAAACAATCCCGGCTGCAACTAGGGTAGAATTGAAAGCGGCAAGCGCGGTGACTGCAACCGCACAAGCCACAACAGTGCCCACAATAAAACAATCAGTAACACCAGTATCAACGCCTGCCTCAGTGCAGGCTGCTGCGCCAACTGTAATATCAACATCTGCACCAACCAAGATACAAACAGCCACTGCAAAAACACCGTTGAACACACTTGTACCAGACCAGTGGACCTGGGCGTTGTTCGCACTGATAGGTCTTGTAACGACAGGGTACCTGGTACTGAGAAGGGGCTAACACCCTTCTTATTTCCCTCTTGTATAATAAATTGTATGAATCTTATAAAAAGTCCAGAGTTAGTACTCGACCGGAACTGACTGTTCTTGCCTGAAGATATGTCACCCTCGCAATATCTTTTATGGATCCTACAGATTCAAGAAGAGTATAATTAGAATTAAGTACAACCGCAACCATTCAGTCTGCAGGTGAGACATTGTTTTCAATTGAGAACATTCATGCAAGGGAAATACTTGATTCAAGAGGCAATCCCACTGTAGAAGTTGATATACTAACGGAAAGCGGGTTCGGGAGAGCAAGCGTGCCCTCAGGCGCGTCCACGGGAACAAACGAGGCGCTGGAGTTGAGGGATAAAGACAACAGGTATCACGGAAAAGGCGTAAAAATCGCGGTAAACAATGTCAATACCGAAATAAACGAAGCGCTTATCGGCATGGATGTCCGGGACCAGCGCGACATCGACAGGCTCATGCTTGAACTGGACGGCACACCGAATAAATCAAGGCTCGGCGCCAATGCCATTCTCGGGGTCTCAATGGCTGTAGCTCATGCGGCTGCGGATTCCCTGGGGATTTCACTTTACCGTTACCTGGGCGGCACGAATACATTCACGCTTCCCTGCCCCACCATGAATGTGATAAACGGGGGAAAACATGCAGGCAACGAGCTTGCAATACAGGAATTCATGCTCCAGCCGCGGGGGGCGAAGACGTATGCAGAATCGCTCCGTATGGGCGCTGAGATATATCACACATTGGGCGCAATACTTTCAAAGAAATACGGGGCGTCAGCGGTCAACGTGGGCTACGAGGGAGGTTATGCCCCGCCGCTTAAGAACACAAAAGATGCGCTTGATGCTCTCGTTTATGCCATGGAAGAGACCGGATACAATAAAAAAATCACAATAGGCATTGATGCAGCTGCTTCCGAGTTCTATAAAAAAGATAAATATAACATCGACGGCGGGACTATGTCAGGCGGGGAATTAATTGATTATTATGCCGACCTTGTGAAGACTTATCCGATTCTCTCTATCGAAGACCCGTTCCATGAAGACGCATTCGATGATTTTGCCGCCCTGACAAAAAAACTAAAGAATACGATAATCGTTGGCGACGACCTTTTCGTGACCAACGTAAAGCGGCTCGAACATGGCATAAAGATGAACGCTGCGAATGCCCTGCTTCTGAAAGTCAACCAGATTGGCACATTATCCGAGGCTTTTGACGCTGCAAGGCTTGCGCAGAAGAACAAATATAAAGTGATTGTAAGCCACAGGTCAGCGGAAACCGAGGATACGACTATTGCTGATATTTCGGTGGCTATCGGTGCGGAACTTATCAAGACAGGCGCGCCTGCAAGAAGCGAGCGCAACGCCAAGTACAACCAGCTTTTGAGGATTGAAGAAGAGCTGGGGAAAGCTGCAAAGTATATGCAAATTTGATTTTTTAACGGCTGATACGGAACCTGTATTGAATCATTCAATAATCAGGTTTTTAGCTGCTACGGTATATGAAAAGTGCGCATGTGGCGTGGCAGCGGCT
>JAQUQX010000024.1 GCA_028715885.1 Candidatus Methanoperedens sp. | reverse complement strand
CAGTATATGGTGGATTGCATTGGTTTTGATTATTTATATTATAGTAAGAAAAGTTGTCAGGAAAAGGAACTGAATCTTCAATAAAATTGTTATGCGATGCTGCCGAGCTTTTCAAATATCCATCCATACTCCTGTGGTTCTGTCAGGAACTCAAGTTTTTTGATGTCCTTCACAAGACCGTACATTTCCCTGTTTTTCTGTACTCCTATTTCCTTAAAATTAGAAGGCTCAAGTAACCGAATTTCAGGAACGCTATCGTATCCCGGGTTTTTCACAATCCCCTTATCCAGTATAAAATACGCGCCCCCACCCTTTTCCTTTATGGGCGCGTAAATCGATTCGAAGTCGCGCGCCACCCAGTTTGCCATTTTCAACACTTTATTGGATGCGTTGATAGTGAGGTGACCGTATCCCGGCGGAATGATTACCTTATCACCCTCGCTTGCGTTTATTAATATTACATCCATTATCCCGTCGTCCTCCGGTTTTTGCATAAGATACCGGGCTTCGCCTCTTAAGACTTCATATATCTCAGGAAAGGTTGTATCTGACCCGGGAACTTTCGGGTGGTAATGTCCCGCAGTTTTAACAAATTCGCACCCCATCATGCGCGGCGGTATAACCGTGATATCGTACCTCAGACCATGTTCTTTCATTATGAGCGCATCATTTTTACTGAGCGAGAGTTCCCGGTACATATAATATAATTCGATATTGTTCGTCCTGGAGAGCCATTCACGGTCGTAAATGACGTCTTTCATATCAAACAGCATTCGAACAGTTGGTTTCACCGCCTTTGTCCCGAATTCCAGAATAGTCTCCATCGGAACACTAATTAGGCATTTGAATATAAATATTGTATGATTTTTGGTTCTGATACGTCTTAAATACTAAGAAGTTTATAAATACAGTTTGCTGGAGAGTATGGTAGAGATATATTATGTTATAATAGAAATTGTAATTATAGGCATAGGCGTGTTTTTTGGACACAGGAGTTATATCCTGTGGAAACGTAATAATCTTATTAGTATAGCTGCAATCGTTGCAAAAGAAAGGCGTTTCTTTCAGATATCTATAATCTCTCTGTGGCAACCTTTTTGTTAGGAATCTTGCATGTTGCAATTGATGTGGTGCAGGATTATGGTTTTCTTTCCACATCCGGCAAAGACCTTGTTCATCTATTATATAACCTCAATCTAACGGCAATGCTGCTTCTACTAACAATTATTGTGGTCAAATGGTATAAAATTCTGGCAACTGTTGACAGGTGGGATAGACATTGGATAGGGAAGCAATAACTGCGGAAGATTATTCACAACAGCCATTTCGAACCACGGGGATGCCTATCCTTGACAGCGCCCTGGGCGGTGGATTGCCGTCCGGTTCTGTTGTGTACATTTATGCTGATGTTTTATCTATGGCTGAACTGCTCTTACATCAATTTACACAGTCCCGCAGTAGCTATTATTTCTCAACAAACAGACGCGCGGAATATGTTGCACGCGATATCCGGGGTTTTGGCTTGAAAACCGAAGATATTACATTCATAGATGTCAATGGTGAATTTTATGAGAGTTATCACAGGGAAAAGATTGATCCCAAGGTTGTTTATCCAAATATGCTGGAATTTACAGAATATCACCTGAACAAAATACTACTTAATTCCTCACTAAAGGATGTTAACATAATCTTTGATTCATTTTCTTTTTACCTGAACATGAATGTTAATCCTGAATTAATAAAACGATTGTTTTGTAAAATCTATGATATAACAAAAAAACTTAATTGCCTGACTTTTTTATATGGTTATAAGTCAGCACACCCGAACAACCTTGAAAATGATATTTTAAGTTCGTGCGATGCGGTACTTGAAGTTGATATTGAAAAAACCTCTTTCGGAATTGCAAGCAAGCTGCTGGTACCCAGGATACGGGGCGGGGTGCCGATTACAGAAACTATCAGGTTCAAGGTCAGGGGCGGTATCCAGCTGGAAACTACGAGCGAGATTGCCTGAATAACAAGCGGTTTATCATATCCGGGTAAAAAGAAAAAATGTTCCCTGCTGTGATTAATATCATTCCGCCCCAGAATATTGAAATGTGAAATGGATTGTCTCTTAAGCTAATAAAATTAAAAACCAGTATAACCAGCCCGAGATGCAGCAGCGATGAGCCTATTCTTCCTGCATCTCCTTCTTTTTCATACCTGATTGCTTTACTTTTCCGAAACGTATGCATGAGGACAAGACACTGCACGCCAATCATAACCGCAAGGATAAAACCCAATCCTGTCTCGATGCCGTATAAAAATGTCAGGATAAGGGTTATTCCCATTACAAGGGCGCTGAATTTAACCAGAATATCCTGTTCAAACAGCCTTTTCGGTATGCACAGACCAATGGAAATAAGAAGCAGCACAAGGAAAGGATAGAGGTACGAATTCATGCCATCTATGTACTGGCTATACTGGACTGTGCGCGTCCACTGCGGATTTACTGCAAGATAATTGTAGTACGTTATTCCATAAACGCACACCACCCCTATTGTAAAAAGGATGACGGTCGTCGCGATGACCAGATAATAGTCATATTTTTGCATGTGAAATCTCATGGCTGCACCACCGAATGAATCCCGGGAACGATATAGGTGAGCAGGTACGTGAATATCAAAGAAGTGAAGCAGAGAATGCCAAGATATGCACTTACGTTCCACATCTTTTCTTTTCCCACGTAAATATGTGCATGCAGGTATGCGCTGTATAGAACCCACATCATTATTGAACCTGAGATTTTAGGGTCCCACCACCACGCGCTGTCTTTCCATGCTTCCACAGCCCAGGGATAACCGATAAGCATCCCGGTAGTGAGCAGGATATACCCGATTTTTGCATACCTGTAGGCAATCCCGTCATATAGCGTGTCGCGCCTGACGAGCATGTAAACACATGCAGCAGCAGTAATGATAAGTGAGGCATAGGCAATAAACAGCATTGGCGGATGAGTCCACATGTATGTTGAATTATAGTAGAATGTAATGCGCCCGTAGAGCGTTCCTGCGATTTGAAAAATGCTTTCATCCCCGGCTGCAAGGGCGGCATACCACCTGGAAATTTCATTGTGCAGTGCAGGTAAAGGCTCTTTAAAAGGATTCGAGAAGAAATAGACGAGCGCGGAAAAAACGGATAATATTATACCAAGAAGGGAAACGAGGTCTTTCCTGCGCCGCACGGTCAATACAAAAATCATTGACATCATCGCCCAGAAGTATAGTTTTTCCGATTCAATCCACAAAGGGACAGTAAACCGGCTGCTTCCAACCGGTATCATCTGCCGCAGAAAATCGGGATACTCAATCAGCACGGTATTATAAATCTGTATATGGAACCACGCGAGAAAAATGAATCCAAGGATGTAAAGCCCTGTATTAATATACAGGCATTTCATTAAATAATCATAATATTTCTCTTTTTTCAGGAGATAAAGAATTGAAAAAAATCCCTGCAATAACGACACTATAAGAATATAGGTAATCACAGGCTGCCCGATAATGCCAAGATATTCCCTTGCTGCTGTGTACTCGGCAAAACCCATTACAGCTCAATCTCCGCAACCGGTTTGCCGTCTATCGTCTGCGGCGCAAGCCAGTCTATGAGCTTTAACAGGTCTTCCCTGTTTTCGGCAGTTATCTCAACGTATATCGAACCCAGGCTTTCCTCGCCTGCGGGAAAATTCACTTTTCCCATGAAAGCCACCTGCTTATTCAAGCGAAATTGTGTGGTGTTACCTTCAGTGCCAGCCAGGAGAATATTTCGCGCCGTATCGAGAATCTGCTCTTCTCTTAAACGCTGATGAAGCAAACGCAGGCTTTCAAGGTCTCCCTCACCGTAAATCTGCGGGATTCCAAACTCCCGTATAGCAAGTTCAACTGGAAATAAATTGGTTATGGCGGTTTTTATTTTTCCCTCAATTTCAGTGGGATAGGCAAGTGCAGATACTTTTACTTTCATAAATTCCCGAGCAATTCCTGGATTTGTTTTTGGAATTTTTCGATAGTGCCGGTATTTTCAATTGTCACATCAGCCTTTTCTATTGCCTTATCCAGTCCCCAGCCTTTCTCACGCTCATCCCGTCTTTTTAATTCCCCGGTTTTGTTCATATCATCAGTTCTGGCGCGTTTTGTTATCCTCTCAAACCGAAGGTCAAAAGGCGTATGAATGGCTATAAGCTTAAAATCATTGCCGAATTGCTTTTTAAAATACTCTATTTCATTAATATTCCTGGTTCCATCAACTACAACCACGGGAGATTTCAACAAACGGATTTTCGGGACGCATCTTTTTGCGATTACGTCCATCCCTTCTTTCCTGCGAAGTTCAGTCCCGGTTCCGCCTATATTCTCATCAGTCGGCGATAAGTCTCGTTTTGCCGTTTCCTCTCTCACGACATCGCCCATATTTACAACAGGGATGCCCATTGACCGTGCGATAGCCGCGGCTTCGGATTTCCCGGATGCGGGCATTCCTACAAATGCTATGAGTTTCATGGGACGGATAAATCTTGCTGGAAGATAATAAATCTATGTAATGTTTATATGCTATAAGTCCACAATATACGTTTATGGCAAATGCGATAGCAAAGACTCCTGTCACCGGTGGTACAATAAAAACTGATGCTGAAACTGATATAAAAGAATTGCAGGAAACCGTTGATTCTCTGAAGAACCAGATAAAAGAGATGCATTCAAGGCTTCTTGAAGCTGCAATCCTGAATAACAAGTATGTCCAGACGATACAGGAATACCAGAAGCAGATAGAACAATTGAAGAAACCTCCACTTTTTATTTGCAGCGTTGTGGAACTGCTCGACGATATGGCGCTTTTAAGGCAGCACGGGAGCAACCAGGAAGTGGTGACCGTGGTACCAGACGAACTCAAGCACGAAATAGAATCGGGGGCGCGCGTCGCTGTTACAGGCAACCTCTCAATCGTAAAGGTAATGTCAAAGTCGGTTGACGTAAGAGCACGGGTAATGGAACTGATAGAGGCTCCTGATGTGGATTACAATATGATTGGAGGTTTGCAGAAGCAAATCGAGGAAGTTATAGAAACGCTTGAACTTCCGCTTACAAATCCCGAGCTTTTTATTGAAGTCGGGGTGGAGCCCCCTCACGGCATATTGCTTTACGGACCTCCGGGAAATGGGAAAACACTCATTGCAAAAGCTGTGGCGCATAGAGCCAAGGCGACATTTATCAGGATGAGCGGGAGCGAACTTGTGCAGAAATACATAGGCGAGGGGGCGCGTCTTGTGAGGGATGTGTTCAATATCGCGCGTGAAAAAGCCCCCAGTATTGTTTTTATCGACGAGATAGATGCCGTGGGAAGCAGGAGAACGTACGATGGCACCACAGGTTCGTCTGAAGTGAACAGGACGATGGTGCAATTGCTGGCTGAACTCGATGGTTTTGATACGCGCGGGGATGTGAGAATCGTTGCAGCCACAAACCGTATCGACCTTCTTGACCCTGCGCTGCTGCGACCGGGGAGGTTTGACAGGATTATCGAGGTACCTATGCCTGATGCGGATGGGCGCAGGGAGATATTTAAGATTCATACACGAAACATGAAACTTGAGAATGTGGATTTTGAAGAGCTTGTAAAAATTACCGATGGGTTAAACGGCGCTGAATTGAAAGCCATAGTCACGGAGGCTGGGATGTTTGTAATCAGGCGAAAAGGCAAGGCTGTTACCATGCAGGATTTCAAGGATGCCTATAACAAGATAATAGTCAAGGAAGCGAGGGAGGAAGTGGCGGGGATGTTCGTGTAATTTATCTTATTTTTCCCTCTATCTTTTCAGCAATCCCTGTAATATGCTCTATATTCTCAGCCTTGTCCTTCTTGTATTTCGCGCTCACCGCAGCAAAAACATTGTTTTTCAAAAACAGCAGGTTATACGTAGTCCCGTCGCTTTGCTTTTCCTTTAAAAGAATCGATGACTCGCCAATGGTTTTTGTTTTAACAGGTTTTCCGTATCCGTTCTTCTTTAAATAGTCCGCATCCGCATTATAAGCATTATTCGCCCCTTCCCGGCTCTGGTATGTGGTAATCACCTGTATGAGCACATCTTCCTTATCCAGCAATAAACAGCTAAAACACCCTTCGGAAAAACCCCAGTTTTTCAATTCCTCTGTCGTGGCATAATTAAAACATAATTCAGGCTCTGTGTCAAGCGTGCATACGTTTTCATAGACAATTTCCGCGCCGTCCCCGGTTTCAACACGCGTAAGTCCTATATCAATAGATCGTTCTGTCATGCGCTGCAATAAATGTGGCAGGTGGAATATGAAAGTATCGCAGGATATAGACGCAGGATAGAATAACTTATTAATATCCTTGATTATATTTGTAGGTTGGTGGCTTAAAATGTTCAAGGCAGTAATAGGCGCAGAAAAACTAAAGGATTCAATAGAAGCGGTATCCACACTCGTAGATGAAGCTAAATTCAAACTTACGCCTGAGGGTATATCTGTCAGGGCTGTAGATCCAGCCAATGTTGCCATGGTGAGCTTTGACCTTTCAAAAGATGCCTTTGACTCCTTCGATGCGACAGATGGGGAACTCGGCATCGACCTAACAAAATTGAACGGGATAATGGAAATGGCTGACAAGGACGATAATATCGAACTTGAGCTTGACGAGACTGCCCATAAACTCGTTGTCAGGATGCGCGGGCTTGCTTACACCATGTCCCTGCTTGACCCGTCTTCCATCAGGAAAGAACCCAAAGTGCCCACTCTTGACCTGCCCGCCCGCATTGTTATCCGGGGCGAAGACATAAAACGGGCAATAAAAGCCGCCGAAAAAGTAAGCGATTACATGTCCATAGGAGTAAAAGGAGACATTTTCTTCATGGAAGCCGAGGGAGATACCGACCGGGTGCTTGTGCAGATGACAAAAGACCAGTTGATAGATATCCAGCCGGCAGAAGTCAAATCATTATATTCGCTTGACTACCTGTCAGACATGAGTAAAATCATAGGAAAAGCCGGAGAGATAACCATCGACCTCGGAAAGGATTATCCCCTGAAGCTCAGGCTAAAGCTTGCCGAAGGTCATGGCGAAGTCAGTTACATGCTGGCTCCAAGAGTTGAATCAGAATAAGTATGGAGTTAGAAGTAAACGGCTCTATTTCTATCCGAAATATCTATGTATTATTAATATCAGTTATAGGTTTGTTAATTATTGTCCCGGATTGTGTAACTTCAAATTACCTGCCCATAAAATTTCATAAAGGGGGAATTAGATATTTTAACGAAGGGGTTTGTTGAGGCTTTCATAGAAATTTATAATGCATGCGCTGCGTTTGTTTTAATCATCCTCATCGGGCAGATTCTCTTTATGATACGCAAGGTGGACAGGGAGTCACCGAATACTGATTTATTTCTTGACCAGGCAGTGCTGGAGCGAACCTGGATTTATATTTCAGTTGCCGGGGCGGGGTTTGCTCTAAATGTACTAATCAAGTTTATGATCTGGTTCAGGATAGGGGCAGATGTGTTTAAAACCTATTATATTGTTGAGTTGACACAGGTTGTCTTCCTGATGGCATTTATCATGGCAGTTTACAATAAGATGCTGATTATAAAATCACAGATATATGCGGAGAAGGGGACAGAAATCTGGGGAAGATTGTTTAAAAATGGGTGAGAGCATATAGACCCTGCAACAAAATACATGGATGTTTTCACGTTTGCTTATTTTCCTTTTGTTAACGGCGCCGTAAAATATGTAGAAGCCCTGGATTTCAAACTTGAGGAGCTTTTTTCTGAAAGAGCCTTTGAACAGGTAAGGGAGAGGGGAAAAGAACGCGTACTTTCAGCTATTGGTGAGGGGATAAAAAAAAGTTCGCACCCGGACCGTATCGGCGCCGAAAAGGAACTGCTCTCGTACCCAGTTGCAAGGATTCTTGTATCGTGTATCAATGACGGCTATCTCACGCGGAGATATGCGCTTGCCGAGGCAAAATCCGCATACGAGAGCGTAAAAGAGCTTTCGGGAGAGGAACTTAAAGAATTTGCCGGCGAATTCAATATCACCGCTGTAATTAACGAGCGTTCGGTAATCCTGCATTTTACGGACTATATCCGCTATGCAAATGTCATCCATGAACCCAAATGGAAGCTGGTAAACAGGAATATGGAGCACGGCATGGTGACTCTCACAAAGGAAGACTTCTCGCGCATCATGGAAGAGGCTGTCAGGAAAAGAATAGAATCAAGCCTGCCTGTTGATGTGCCAGCCGGGATTTGCGCTTCTCTTGAGCGCTACCTTCTGGAAATACGGGAGGCTTTAAAAACACGCAAATCCGAATTCAGCATCGAAGAGTTCAAGGAAATAATGCCTGATTGTTTTCCTCCCTGCATCGTCCATGCCCTATCCAATGCGCAGGCAGGCGTGAATCTGCCGCATTCGATGCGCTTTGCCCTTACCTCTTTTTTGCTTAATATCGGGATGAACACCGAGGGGATTATGGAGCTTTTCAAGGTCTCGCCTGATTTTGATGAGGAGCGCACGCGTTACCAGGTGATGCACATCCACGGCGCCACAGGCACGACCTATACTTCTCCATCCTGCGCTACCATGATAACCTACGGGAATTGTTATGGAAAAGAGGCGCTGTGTGAGAGAATCTCACATCCTCTGAGCTATTACAGGAAGAAGGCGTGGATACTGAAGAAGGGGAAGCCTGCCGGAATTAAGGAGAATATTTAGCAATCTTTTTATCTGCATCGATACATCTGCGCATCCTATGAAAAAAGTTTTGGTAATTTTATTATTACTATTAACATCAAACACCGCCCTTGCTGTCTCTGAAATCACATTAAACGATGTCAAAAGACCGCAAAGCGCCATCCTTTTTATCGTTGACGGCTTTGGCTCTTCGTATTATTATCCTGAATTTACGCCTTTTGCACTTGACGGAAGCGAGCTTGTAAAAGTTAAGGCTCAGAACCTGACCTTTGGAACGCGGATAATTAACATTAAAACGCCTCATCCAGTAACAGGCATCGCCCACTCGGTCATAGTAACAGGTTTCTCGGAAGCTAATGAAGAAATAGTGGGTTATCCCGATGCGACTATATATGATGTCACAAGGCAGCACGGCTTCGTTAATCTTGCAGTAATGGAAAAAGGCGACTTCAGGAATATGCGGGAGGAGCAGGATATAATCCTGTTCGCAGAGAACAATTCCCTTGATGAGCCGCTGATATCGATTCAGGCAAAAAAAGCCCCATCCGGTGTTTATGAATTAATGTATGACTGGAAAATGAAGATGCCGGCATACATGGAAAACAAATCCGGGGCGGGGAAGTATTCTGCTTACAATAAATGGGGCATCGACGCTGCAAATGCAGTTGCAAATGCCATGATAAAAAACCACCCCTCCCAAAAATTCCTGCTGACCGTGAATATAGGGGCAATAGACAGCGGAGGGCATAATCTGGGGGATGACGATTACGTAAAGTTAATCGAAGACCTTGACAGGGATTTTTATCCCCTGTATAAAACCGCGCAGGATAATGGCATTGCGCTATTTTTAACCGCAGACCACGGGATGTCTTTTGCCGCGAAAAACGCACGCAGAGGCGGGCATAGCTCGGAAAAGTATTCCTTAAGGCAGGAAAGCCTGCGAATCCCGCTTGTGATAATCTCCCCGAATACCGTGCCCGGGATGCTGAGCGGAGAATACAGGCAGGAGGATATTGCTCCCACGCTACTGAGCGTGCTTGACCTTCCGAATCGCCTGCAGTATACGGATGGTAAAACCATCAATATAAAAAATTATGCCAGCATATTTGTAAAAGGCGATTCACAGTACACGGTTTCATTATGGAATGATGGCAGGAAAATATCGGAAAGCAGTGACTCTGAGCTTATCTTTGCAGGACTGCCCCTGAATACGAGTTATACCCTGAAAGCAACTGGCGAAGGAGGGGCGTATGAGGAGCGGGTGTCGCTTGATTCGGATAAGGGAGTCAGTTTCCATAAACCCGATGGAGGGCTCAGCAGCAGGCAAATGTTTGCGATAATCCTGATATTTATTGTTATAATAGGTGGAATAATAGTCATAAAAAGGATTAAGGATTGAATCATCCCTGCATTGGCGGGCATTTTATACCTTGCATTGCACTCCTCTATTCCAAAAAAAAGACCTATAGACATAAGATAGTATTATGCGCCAAAAACATGAAAAATAGCACACGTCCCAAACGCATTGTCCTTATGTCTATCGGCTTAATTGTTTATATGTTCATGCAATAATTTCCTTATTTCGGCTGAGGTGCCTTGCGGGCTCTCAGTTTTGCATTAAACGCGTCCATTCTCTTTTTCTCTGCGGGATCTTCTTTTGTTTTGACTTTTTTCGCATTTACTGCATTATCCATTGAGCTTTCCAGTCCAACCATTTTTTCACCTCCACAGAATCTATTCTTTCATATATTTTAAATCTTTCGGCTGTTATAAAGTCAG
Organism: Candidatus Methanoperedens sp.; assembly: GCA_028715885.1. Lineage (GTDB taxonomy): Archaea > Halobacteriota > Methanosarcinia > Methanosarcinales > Methanoperedenaceae > Methanoperedens. The sequence continues at coordinate 17,596 of JAQUQX010000024.1, read as the reverse complement.
TCGATACAAAAAAGCTAAATTGCCTTAAAACACTTATGCGAATGTGCCTAAAATCGGAATAACTGCTCTTGTCCCTCCCGAATTAATATTCGCCTGCGGGGGGCAGCCGTATGATGTCAATAACGTTATACCTGAATCTAAAAAATACCCGAAAAACAAGCTGTGCGCATGGACAGCCATCTGGCAGGAGATGCTGGTAAAAAGAGAAATAAAAATCGATTCTCTTATAGTGGTTGCGGGCGGCGACTGCCATAATGCCCTCGTGGACGGGCAGAAAGCCGCGATGTCCGGGATTCCCACTCACTTTTTCTTTTATCCCTTCGACGGAGACCATAAATATATGGAATCACAATTGCATAGCCTTTGCAGCTTTCTCGGTGACATCAAGCATCCTGAAAAATTCAGGCAAATTAAGGAGCTTAAAAAAGCAGGGCAGCTAATAGATAAGAAAAGAGTTAATGGAAAAATATCAGCCGGGGAGGCTTTTCGCATCCTCGTTTCTATCAGTGACCTTATGGGCGATCTGGATAAATTCAAGAGAGCTCTGGACATAAAGACCCCGCATTTAAATGCGGGGATTGGCGTTAACAGGATTGCATTAATCGGCGTTCCTCCGATATACCACGATTTTCATGATGTCGCGCAGTCGCTTGACTTGCAGATAGTGTTCGATGAACTCCCGTATGAATTTGTAAGACATACAGGGGCAGATTTGAATGAGGTTGCAAAAGATTACTGTAATTATACCTTTGCAAGACCTCTTGATTTCAGGATAGGATTCCTTCAAAAAGAACTCGAAAAACGTAAAGTTGACGGCGTCATACATTATACCCAGTTCGCATGCCATCATACGCTTGAAGATGAAATACTGAGGCAGGAACTGGATTACCCGATATTGACCATCCAGGGAGACCTTCCCGGAAAAACGCCGGAGCAGATAAAATTGCGCCTTGAAGCATTTCGGGAGATGATTGCAAGGTCATGATTAAACTTTACGAAAGTTTAATAAAAAGAAGGGGTATGCCTGGCATACCCCTATACCGGATAAAGCGAGGTGTCGCTTTATGATAGGACTGGACGTTGGAAGCACGACTGCAAAGAGGGTCAAAATCGAGGATGGGGAAATCAAGTTTGAGATAACAGGGACGCATAACTGGAAAGACCTTGTAGAAGGAATAGGAAAAGAAGATATAATTTCAACAGGATATTTCCGGCATTCAGTCCCGCATAAAGCATCGGTCACCGAAATAACAGCAGCCCGGTTCGGAGCGGAATATTATTTTCCCGGGGTCGAGGTGATTGTGGATATCGGGGGGCAGGATACGAAGGTAATCGATGTCAAGAAAAATAACTTCATTATCAACGATAAGTGCAGCGCGGGCACGGGCGCGTTCCTTGAGTTTGTGGCTAATTATTTTAAAATAGAGCTAACGGAGATGGGCAGGCTCCATTCAAAAGCAAAGCGCATACCCCAGATTAACAATACCTGCGGGGTATTTGCTGTCTCCGAGATGATTTCGCAGCTTGTGGCAGGCTATTCAAAGGAAGAGGTCATTGCAGGGATACATTACGCTTTTGCGCGCCGCATCTCGTTCATGATACCCGAGGCAGAGACCATAGTGCTGATAGGGGGAACTGTGAAGAATGAGGGTATGATTTCGGCGCTTCGGGATATCCTGAATAAAGAAATACTTATACCCGAAGAGCCGCAAATTGTGAATGCGCTGGGGGCGCTGGAGTATTCCGAGTAATGCCAATTCTGCAAAGGCATCACGGTGGTTTTTGGTATATTAGGAATAATGCATTTTCAGTTCCCCAGCTTATGTATTTAAACATGGAAGTCGAGTAACATAAAATGAAACTCGTCATCATCGACTACGGACTTGGAAACCTGCGCAGCATAGAAAAGGCGCTGCAATACGTAGGTGCAAACGTCGAAATCTCAAACGAACCTTCTGCAATCGACCGCGCAGATGCGCTGATACTTCCTGGCGTGGGGGCTTTCCGGGATGCAATGATGCATTTTTCAACGCTTGAACGCGTGGTGAAAGATGCTATAGGTGAAGGTAAACCCCTGCTCGGTATATGCCTCGGGATGCAGATGCTTGCAACTGAGAGCGAGGAAGGAGGGCTGCATAAAGGCATCGATATAATTCCGGGAAGGGTAATACGCTTTCCCGTCTCTGAATTAAAAGTCCCTCACATGGGATGGAACTCGCTTATTATCAAGAAGAATATTCCACTGCTAAACGGGATAGAAAACGGCTCGTATGTTTATTTTGTGCACTCCTTCCATGTAAGTACCGATGAAAAATATGAGGCTGTTCTATGTGATTACGGAATAGAATTCCCCGCTATCGTTGCCAACGAAGCCGGGAATGTAATAGGCACGCAGTTCCATCCTGAAAAAAGCGGCGCTATCGGGCTTCGGATGCTTCGTAATTTTGTGGAGACTTATGGACCTTGAAGGCTATGCAAAGCGCGGCATCCTGCACAATGACAGGAAGCTCAAGGAAAAGCTTGCCGAAAGGATACTTGAGATAAAAAACATCCCGAGAAAGCATGCCCTGGAGATTGCAGGCGCTGTTATAGTGGAGGCAAAAGCCACCATGAACCCGAAATCCGCCATACTTAAACCAATAAGCTGCGGCGTTACCATGGGAGAATTCGGCGTGGGTTCGCGCGGAGCCGGGGATTTTTATACTCACGAGAAAATAGCGGAAGTGATTGGCAAAACCAGCGCTGTTGTGGATTCCTCCCATCTTGACGACTCGGGCGTTGTGCTTGCCGGAGGAAAGTATCTTGTGGTCACAATTGACGGGATGCATTCACGCCTCTCGGATTTTCCCTTCCTTGCAGGATTCCATGTCGCCCGCGCCGCTCTTCGGGACGTGTATGTGATGGGGGCGCGCCCAGTTGCGCTGTTATCCGACATCCATGTGGCAGATGACGGGGACGTGGCTAAGATTTTCGACCATATCGCAGGCATAACGACAGTGTCTGAGCTTACTGGAATCCCTCTCATCACGGGCAGCACTCTCAGGATTGGGGGGGACATGGTTATCGGGGAGCGGATGACCGGCGGCGTGGGCGCGGTTGGCGTGGCTAGTGACCTCACGGCTCGCATCCAGGCAAAGCCCGGGGACGTTATACTCATGACCGAAGGGGCGGGCGGCGGAACGGTTTCTACAACCGCGCTTTATTACGGGATGCATCGCATTGTGGACGAGACAATAAACCTCAAGTTCATAGATGCCTGCGAGGCTCTGTTCGGGGCGGACTTAATTGGGAAAATACATGCAATGACGGATGTGACGAACGGGGGGGTGCGCGGGGACGCAAAGGAAATAGCCAGAACCGCAAAGGTTAAGCTGGTTTTTGAGGAAGAAAAGCTGCGCTCGCTGGTCAATAAGAAAGTCCTTGCAATGCTTGATAAGCTTGAAATCGATTATCTTGGTGTCTCGCTGGATGCCCTTCTGGTAATAGCGCCGCCCGAGTATGCGGATGAGATTCTTGAGTGCGTGAGGAATAAAGGCGTATCTATTGATATTGTCGGAAAAGTCGAAAATGGGGAGGGCGCAGAACTGATTGTCAAAGGAGAAGTTCATGACTTTACGCCTCGCTTCAGGGAGTCTGCCTATACGCCAATAAAGAAACTCGTGGGAGAAAAAACCCCTAAAAACTTTGATGCGATGAAGAAAGCCGTGGATAAAGCTGCGGAGCTTGCTGTTGAGAAAAAGAGCCGGATAGTACACAGGTTAAAAGACAGTTAGTATTCACAAGAAATACGCGCAGAACTATGATAACCACCCTGAAATCCATCCCCAGAATCGGTGAAAAAACCGCTCGCCGACTTATCGAACACTTCGGCTCGGAAAAGCAGGCGCTTGATGCGATAATGAAGCAGGACATAGCCGCTATCAGCGAACTCGGGGGTATGACAGAAAAATCCGCCATATCACTCGTACTGGAAGCAATTGCGTTAAACGAAGGCGTGGGAATGCGGGATTTCCTGAAAACCGGCGAAGCATATGAAATATATGAGCGCATCATGGAACTCATTAAAGGTTTTGCACACACGGAACATGCCACAGGCAAACTCAACCTTTATTTCCCGTATCCATCGCATAAAAAAGATAAGATAATCCTATTGCAAAAAGAGATTGGCGGTATTACCGGACTGGCAAACAAACTTGATGAAAATGAACTCTCCACCCTTTTATCAAAAATAAAGCCCGTAAAAACAAACTTCAATATCCCCGCAATAAGGGACAGGGTAATCATTGCGACAAATACCGAAGATTACGATGCAGCCAGGAAATTCCCGGTTTCAGTCCAGCTCGTTTCTGACGCAAGGGAAGCTGTGGATGTAGCCCGCGGGTACTCGCATGTTATCCTGGGCACGAGCCTTGCAGGAATGGATTTCCCGGAAGACATAGACATTGAGTTCATGGATATCAGGAAAGCAGAGATGTGGCAGGTAGCTCCTGAAAAGGAACTCTCGCTTTTTTCAAAGAACCTTGAGTCTATCGATTGTGCCATTTCCGTTATCAAGAGCATCAGGCAGCAGGAACAGGATTTTTGCGAAAAAATAAAAAATGAGGAGATTGAGCGCTTATCATCAGGCTTAACAAAACTCTCAAAAGACACTGACTTAAAAAGCGGGCTTGACAGCGAAATAGACAGGCTCAGGTCGATTGCCGGGAGGTTAAACGATGTCGTTGCAAAAGCCGAGGGGAGGGCGAACCTTGAATTTGGCGCTCTCATCGAAAAAAGTTCAATCACTGTAAAGGGTTTTGACCTGCTCACAGCCATGGATGGAAGCATCAACCGCCTTTTTGAGAAGGAGATATGGGAGAAATACAACACTGTGACTGCTAACGCGCTCCGCGCAATAGCAGAGGAACTCGGCTTGAAACCTGATGAAGCACAGTATGTTAACAACATATTTGCGGACGAGGTTTCACATCCCATAAAAGTAAACCAGCGCGCTGTAGAAGAGTTGAAAAACCACATGCAGCGCATCATCACTTCCAGGAAACTCGTGCTCTTGCGTGAAAATGCGCGGGCGCTTTCAACATTAAAGGATACCGCATCACTCATGGTTCGCGAGGTTCTTGATTTTGACGTGAGATACACGATTGCATGTTTTGCCCGAAAATACTCCCTGAATATGCCTCTGCTCAATGACCATAAAGGGATAGGAATTACAGGAGGAGCCAGCATATTCCTTGAAAATGCAGTTGCGATAAATTATAACGTCGGGGTTTCGGGCATGAATTCCTGTACCGGTAAACTCAAAGATGCGCGCGTTGTTCTCCTGAGCGGCGTAAACTCCGGGGGAAAAACCACGACGCTTGAACTGCTTGCCCAGATAGTAATACTCGCCCATATGGGATTTCCGGTGCCTGCAAAGGAATGCGAAATTGGCATTGTTGAGGAATTCTATTATTTTGGTAAATCCAAAGGAACAATGGATGCAGGCGCTTTTGAAAGCACTATAAAAGAATTCTCGGCTGTTTCGAATAATAAGAGCAAGATTGTGCTAACGGATGAAATGGAATCCATAACAGAGCCGGGAGCTTCGGCAAAAATCATTTCAGGTATCCTTGAGGAGCTTGATGATAACGGTGGCATGGGCGTATTCGTAAGCCACCTTGCAGAATCCATACTCAAGAATACAGACCGCAATATCCGGGTTGACGGGATTGAAGCAAAGGGTCTGGATGACCAACACAACCTGATTGTGGACAGGAATCCGCGATATAATTATCTGGCTCGCAGCACCCCCGAATTGATTGTCGAGAGGCTTGCGAGGAAGAATAAGGACAACGAGTTTTATGGAAGATTGTTAAGGAAATTCAAAATTTAAAAGCCAGAAATTCCGTCCCCTTTCCTTTATAGAATAAATAAAACCACTCTACCCAGTGAAGCCTGAGGGTCTGGATAAACACAATAAAAGTCTCAACGACAATAATCAGGACAAAGGTAATAAATCCAGCCAGCGCCAGTGAAACCGTGGAATGCCCGCTGATTGCGATAATCGTAATGCTGATGGTTGAATGCGCCAGCGCCATTATTAAAAGACGCATATACGACATCAGGTGCAGGGCATATTTAAGACCGAGATAGAACGGGATAAATACGCCCGAGAAACTGCTCTTTCCTTCACCTGAATTTATCAACATGCCCCCGATAACCATACCAGCCATAGGGAAAAGCATTAACACAAGGAAACCATTAATAAAAATGGTGAATTCCTTATATAAAAAATTCGTGAAAAACATGATACTGCTTCCTGAAAAAATAATCCATTGAACCTGGAATATTGCCCTGAGATCTTTTTTGTTTTTCCACAGGTTTATGGCATTAAGGATAAAACCTATGACAAGATGTAAAACCCCTACCCAGACGGATAATTCCAGGAAATATGTTATATGTTCAGTCGGGCTAAGCCAGAAGGGCTGGAATTTCAACCCGAAAAAATCCCCATACAAAAAACCGAAGAAAACCGAGAAAATTGAACACAATATCAGAATAGGGCTGAAATCCTTGAATTTAACCATCTTCTTAAACCGCTCTTTTCCGGATAAGAAAATCCCCATACTTAACAGGAATAAAACTACGCCGTGACCCACATCCCCGTACATCATTCCGAAAATCAACGGGAATGTCACGAAAAGAATACATGTCGGGTCGATTTCATAATATGAAGGTAGTCCATATTTTTTTACAAGAGTTTCAAACGGCTTCATCATTCCGGGATTAGAAAGCATTGTGGGCGGCGTCTCCCCGAATTCAGGAGTGGAAAAATATACAACTTTTTTGCCATTTGAAGCCTCGTTTAACGATGCCGTGATAATATGCTGCTTTCCCTCCGGCACCCAGGCTTCAAAAATATACGTATAGCGTGTTTCACCAAAATTTTCCAGGACGCTGTAAACCTGCTTTAGCCTGAGCAATTTTTTTTTAATTTCTACCAATCTGGAGGTAGTTATTTTTTCGCAGGCTAAAACCTCATTTGCCAGGGCGCACAGCATTAAATCAACATCGCTTGAAATATCGATATCAATCTTCGGGGGCTCCCCGATTGGAATCTTGAAAAGCAGTTCATCAATGCGCCGCTCAACCAATGAAAGCAGGAGCTTTTTACGCGATAAATCCAGCTTTGAATCATGCTTTTCAATAAAATGGCATGCCTCGGTATCCCCAATCGCGCAAATTATTTTGCCGACATGGTCTTTTGGTACTGCGGCAAATAATTTAACCATTCGCACAGGCGTGAACACTGCACAACCACTTCCTAAATATTATGTTGTGTTTTATAGGATATAATAACTTCTGGCAAAAAATGATATGCTTTCAAGAGAATTTATCCGGCATGCATCTTGAATTGTCCCAGCCGGTCGATTGCCTGTGCGATTTTACCTATGATTTCTACTGGCAGCACAGTGGTGAGCGGCTTTTGCCATCAGGCATTATCCCGCACCAGAAAGGCACGTCTTATAAATACGAAGATCTCGTCTCCTGTTTAAAGAGTGGAGAGGATGTGCATATCAAGGGAAATGCGGGGAAGAGGCTGGGCAGCAGCCTCGGCGTTGACTTGAAGTTCTTCGGGGGTACAGGAAGCTCACTTAAAGCTGGTTCGATAATCGTGGACGGCGATACGGGAAGCAGGATGGGCATCAGTATGGTTTCAGGCGCTATTTATGTTAAAGGTGCTGTTAAACAGCCGCTTGGAAACGTGGTAGAGGTTGAGTCTGACCGCGCTGGATATCGAAAGTACAGGTCGATTACAAATATTCTTCAGGAGGGGCTGGGTGAAGCATTGCTTTCTCCAAATATACTGAGGGGAGATGATCTTTGCATCAGGGACGGCATAATCCGCGACACGATTGGCGCAAGGCTTGATACGGATAAGAGGATTCTTGTCGAAGGCGATGCCGGCATGAGCACGGGCATCCTGATGAAGCGCGGGTTTATTCAGGTTGAGGAGGCAGGAATGAACACGGGCGTACTCATGCGAGGGGGTATGATTATTACAGGTAATGCGGGAGAGTTCGCAGGCGCGTATATGAAAGGAGGTACGCTTATCATAGGCGGGAAGGCTAAGGGTTACGTCGGTGCGAACATGAAAGGCGGGACGATATTTTACAAGGGGGAAGCCATGCTTCCTGCAGCTCTGGTCGATGGGAACGATATTAGAATGCTGGTCAGGCTTCTGGGCATAAGTCAGGTTGAGGCGATGATGTTCAGGAAATTCTTGCGAGGCGAATAACAGCTATAGTTTGCAGTCAATGACCTCGTTTTCGAAAAACGGGGCATCAGCAAGGATGCTCATGGGTTTTGCGTTTCTATGGTTTTACCTGATTTTGTTTTTCAATTCAGGCGCAATATTATATTTTAAAGGAGCGTTTCGCACATAATTAACCGGATTTGCATATAATCTGCTCCTATTATGTCCAGTAAAGCCTATGAGTAGTGTATATTTGTTTGGTCGAGTGTGAATAGGTGAATGTAGTAGCAAATTTATATTTATATTCATGACTTCCTTTTATGGTGTAATGAAGCCAAATGTAAAACATTTTTCACCGAACTTTTCACCGAATTTGAAGCAAGTTCCTCTACCTGTCCGATCGTGAATTTCTTTTGTATTGATAAAATCCTTTATTTTATTCCATTCTTCAGGAATAACTCCACAATGCCAATTATTTTCGTTAGATTTTGTGCATCCTTCGCTATTTATCGCTTTTTGGAGGACTGGATATTGGTTCAGCTCATCTGTAGTTATATTTACAACATATTCATATCCCTGAATATCAAATCTTTTGATCTCAAGTACCGTGTCATAATGACCGGAATCGTAATAAGCCATTAAGGAACCCACAAATGCGATAAGAGCTATTAAAAATGAAACTGCAAATACCTTTAAAAAGCTCTTTGCCGGGAGCTTTCTCAGATATATATAGCATGTCGTAAAAATAGCAAGTATTAAGATGGAAAATATAATATCCCTTCCAATGTATATACCAATTGGAATGGAAGATATGCCTATTAAAGCGGCAACTAAAATCCATTCCGCTTTGATATTCCTATTTCTGTACTTCACCGCGATTGCCAGCAATATTATTGCCACAATCATTAACATCCAGATATATTCCATAGTTCACCTTTTCATGTGTTTATTTCTAAATTTTTAATTTTATTTTTTCCCATAATAGCCACCAGGTCTCCCAAAACTCCGCCAATAATCCATATAATCGCCATTATAACACCAAACATCACAGACCGTGTCCAGTCGCCATAACTCACGCTCATATAAAGTGTTAATATGATAGCTGCGACGAGTCCGCTGGCTGCACCGGATGGAATTGCACTTGCCTTTAGCCTGCCTGCGACATAACCACCAACTGCCGAACACGGGAATCCTGCCAAAAAGTTTGCGGGTTCTATTAAAGAAGTAGTAATGATTACCCATAAAAAGAAAGTGACCAGACTTCCGGCAATTATTGATATATTATCTTTATTTTTCATACAAATTTTTGTCCTTATTATTCCTTTTTAAGTGGTTATTTCAATCGCATCGATGTATATATCACCAGCCTCGTTTGGATTACCTTTCCGGGTAATGTTAACAATCCCTGATTGCGGGTTACTTTTATTTGCAATTTCAAAGGTCAATCTGTGGCTGGTATTTTGTAAATTGCCTGCTATTTGTTTTTTAATCCTGAGTGTATTTTCCAGCTTCCATGGTTCCGTTTCTTCTATGACAAGCATATCGATTTCAGGATATCCCTTTTCATCAATTTGCACTTTTACTATTCCACCATTCGGGCTTCCGAAATATATTACTGAGACTGAGGTTCCTGTGAATGTAACATTTATTTTTTCCCCTCCTGCTTTAATGCAGGCAAGTAATGAGCCATTACTTGCTCTTAAAATTTTTCGGATTTCACACTTATTTGAAAATTTAAATTCAGTATCCTCAACAAGAATCGTGGGTTTCGACGATACGATTGCTGAGGGATGGACGGTTGGGAGCGGGGTCATGTTTTCTATTGGCGCCGTTTTTGCCGCTATTATTGGGACTGTTACAATAGTAGAGTTTCGGGACAAGATTTTGCCGTTTTCAAAAATCTGAGTATCAACTATATATTTTCCAGGAACCGGGACAGTCATGGTTACAAAGCTGTTTAATGTTGATTTGTTTTGAATGTAGGAAATATCCGAGTCCGTCTCTGCAATACTGGAATTTGTCATTGAGTCAATTATACTTATTTTAGCAGTAAGCGAGGCTGTATTTACGTTCATATTATTCCGGATCTTCGATACTATCATTAATATCGTCTTATTATCCTGCCGCGAAAGCATATCGTCTACAGATGCAACATCTATAGACGTTATTTCTATAGACGTTGCTTCTTCATTACTGCGTGTACAGCCGCTTATAAAAACTATTCCAATCACCAATAGTGCAAGAAATATTCTCAATTTATTAATCATTTTACCGCCATAATCATACATTGATTCTTCACCTTCTCTTTCGTTTGTCTATATCATTGCCAGAAATATTGATATTGCCCTCTTCTACAAACTAAGATAAAACGGACGGAAGATCGTCGTGTACGACAGGAACTGTGCAATTAGATAAATCACGAGCACCAGGATCACTGTTCTTGCTGATTTTAAATAGACAGCCTCGGATTTAAATATTGCAGATATAATGAATATTATTCCAGTAAAAATCATAAGAGGAATAGCCGGCAAAGTCGTAGCAAACATCTCAAAGCCCTCATAGCCTATTGGCACCACTACGCCTGTAAAAATCCCAAAAATAATTGACAGTGCTGATGGATAGACCAGTCCTTTTCCATGGAGCCATGACGCTGCCATAACAATGACTGGAATAGTAGCAATCCAAGAACCGCTCAGGAATCCTAATGCAGAATTTGGAAAATAATGGAATACCTCGGATAAGGACGTTGTATAAACCATTACAAGCAGAATCGATGCAAAAATTGTCGAATGAGGATAGAGTTTTTTATTGTAGGTGGTGAGCGCCACGAAAATGGTTATTGCAGAGACCACAATGACAGGAGGGATTATAGAATACGATACGCCATCGGGCATCCTTCCTGTTTGTACAGTTTTGCTGCTCAGGAGCAGAATTGACAGAAGCGCGATGACGGTCAGAACAATTGCAAAGCGTGTCCGATATCTATCCGGGAGAAATGCATTGGGTTTTTCAATTTCTTTCTTGCTCAGATTGGTGAAGACAAACCAGAATACCGACCCTGCTATGAATATCCAGATGATAATGAAAGGACCGGAGAGAACAGAATACCGACCCAGCCCACCCATCGAGTAGATCATGCTTGCTAAAACCACTACCAACACAATAAAGAATATTGCCAGATTTTTTTTATCCATGATTTTCACGTCCTCAGTAGTATGATGCCGGCCGCAGAAAATTTAATTGCGTGTCCATACCTCTGATTTCCTCTTATCGATTCCCTGTTCTTCATTTTTTCAGCAGTTATGCCCTCAAACGTATTGTTCATTTTATTCGCCTCTTTCCTGTTTTATACAGTGTCAAAAGCATTGTTATCGCCAGAACCGCCTCAAATCCGGCTGCCTTTTCGGGAGGAGTTACAGTTAGGGTTGCGATTGGCGTTTCAGTTGGGCTCGATGCTGGAGTTCCAGTTGACTCTCCGCTGACTTTTATCAGCCATGCATAACTTCCACCGGCGCTGGAGTAGGTCATACCCGCAACTATATATCCTCCATCTATTGCCCGCTGGACTGAACGTGCCTCGGAATTCTGCTCTCTCCCCAACGTCATATTCCATAGCTCGTTTCCTGTTTCATTCACCTTTATGAGCCAGCTATCTATATTGGAACGACCACCGTATAGATGCGCCTCAACTGTCATGATGTATCCACCGTCCTCCATGAGCTGGACAGATTGAGCCGCCGCCGTATCTTTTCCTTTGAACGTCCTGTTCATACCCCACTGCATATTACCGTTAGCATCGGTCTTTATCAACAGGAAACCGAATCCTGCCAGTATGTAGCCTCCATCTTTTGTCTGCAAAACCGAATAAGCCTCTTCACCACGACCTTCAAAAGTCGTATTCCACTCTCCGAAAGTCCTGTTCCATAACTCGTTACCAGGCGCGTCCACTTTGATAAGCCAGGCGCCGCCCTCACTATCAGGAGTTGATCTTCTATGACCTGCAAGTACAAATCCCCCATCACTGGTATGCTCTACCGAATTGATGTAGCCGAAACCATGTCCCCGGAATGTCCTGTTCCACTGCTCATTGCCGTTCTCATCTGTCTTGATAAGCCAGCCATCAGGATGGTAATCCCCCATTCCTGTATCAATCGCACCGGCGCCGATATATCCGCCGTCCGTTGTCTGCTGTACTGAATTGAACATTCCATTGAATGTCCTGTTCCATTCCTCGTTGCCGTTCATGTCTGTCTTGATGAGCTTTCTACCCGCGAGAATATATCCGCCATCCATAGTCTGCTGGGCGGATTTAGCCCCGTATATATCCCTGAAAGTCCTGTTCCACTGCTCATTACCATGTGCATCTGTCCTGACAAGCCACGGCATACACCACTGGTTATAGCATGCAGCGCCAGCAAAGATGTAACCTCCATCTGAGGTCTGCCAGACAGCGGTGGCTGAGGTGTTACCCGCGCCTGCATATGTCCGGTTCCATTCCTCTACTAGAGCCGCGCCCGCGCTGCCTGTGAGTAAAAAGAACAGCACTATTATACAAGCGGCTATTCTAATGCTGCAACATCTGATATTTCCTGATAAAAACATGTCTAATCCCTCCATCCTTACTTAGGATGTTTTTAATATTTTGTTCTTTTTCATGCATATTAACCACCTGCCAGGTATCTTACCTCAGATTTTTGTCATTAACCTTGATAATGCCTTTTGTAAATATGTCAACGAATCCCTCTAATGCCTCTTCTTTATCGCCTATTATACCCTCAAGAAATTTTTTCATTAAACATATGTAGAAAGTAAAGCTAATGAAGGTGACAGCCGCTACTTTCGGATCGATATTACGCATTTTTCCATTCTTTATTTGCAACTCAAAACACTCGCTCAGGCGCTTTATCAAAATCTGCGTGGCGGGTGACAGAATCTCTTGAACTTCGGGTTTCCTTCTTCCTTCTTCGATTAGTATGCTTATCAGGTCGATTCTTTCGCTCATTAGTTTTATAAAATCCAGACCCATATTGCGAAGACTCACCGCCTGGTCAGCCTCTGTTTCCATCTGGAACATCGAATCAATTAGCGCAAGTGCACTGTTGAGATTTCTGATTATGACCTCTCTAAGGATATTCTCTTTTGATTGAAACTTGCGGAATAATGTCACTTCGTTAACGCCTGCTGCTTCTGCTATCCTTCGGGTAGTAGTGCCTTCATATCCTTTGCTTACCAAAACACTCAAGGCAGCATCCAGGATTTTCTGTTCAGTTTCATCCATAATGCAAGCAAGTATGCGCTTGCATGCATTTAAACTTTTTGAGTCAAGGAAAACTGTAAATACTGTATCTTTCTCCGAGCGCCTAAAATTTTGAGTTATGAAAGGTCTTTTTGGATTTATATCGCATCAATGAGCATGAGACCTATTGTCGGCAGTCACAAACCCATAATTAAGGACGAGGTCTGTATATAGCGTTTTTTGCATGGTGTAAATCCTGAGTTTTCAATATACTTGCTTACCAATCTGCGTTCATCTGCGGTTTATTTTGTTCAGGAGATGCTATTTCTCAATAATCCTCTCATACACCTCGCTCCACGAAAGCTGCGAACCCGCAGCCACAAACATGGCGCATGCAACAGCCTCCGCAATCTGCTCATCCGTCGCACCCTGCTTCTTCGCGCGCTCCGCATGAATCTCCGTGCACCGCTCGCATCTCATGAGCACCGAAGCGGCTACAGATATGAGTTCTTTTGTACGAAGGTCAAGCGCGCCTTCTTTATAGACTGCGTTCCTCAACTCGGCGAATGCTCCTGCAACAGCAGGCGTTTTTTCATTGAACCATGACACTTTTTATTCCTCCTTTTTGTTTGGATTAATTTACAGAACATTTCTATTTATCGGGAAACCCTTCCCGTCAAACCACATCACACTCACTCTTTTTGAAACATGCACCAGTCCCAGCATTACGGGCACTTCAATGAGCGGACCCACCACAGCGGCAAAAGCCTCGCCTGAACCTATCCCGAATACCGCAACCGCAACTGCAATAGCAAGCTCAAAATTATTGCTGGCTGCGGTGAATGCAAGGGTTGCGGAATGCTCATAGGTAAATCCAAGCCTGTGCGACATGAAAAATGATACGCTGAACATTATAATGAAATACAAAAGCAGCGGAACTGCAATCCTGAATACGTCCGCGGGGAGTTCAACAATTTTCTCTCCTTTTAAAGAGAACATGACTATAATGGTAAACAGCAGACCGATGAGAGCAGTCGGACCCAGCTTTTTCATAAATACATTATCATACCAGTCTTTCCCTCTCTTTTTTAGCATAACAGACCGTGTTATTATGCCTGCGATAAACGGGATGCCAAGATAGATGAATACTGCTTTCGCTACCTGCCATATTGAAATATCCACAACCGCACCAGCTTCAGCGCCGCCTATCCATGCTGATAATACAGTTATAAATGCGTAGGCGAGGACAGAATAAAGTGCTACCTGAAAGATAGAGTTCATAGCGACAAGAACGGCGCACAGGTCATTATCTCCCCCTGCAAGCTGGTTCCAGACAAGAACCATCGCAATGCATCGTGCAAGACCGATTATGATTAAACCTATGCGATATTCGGGAAGGTCGGGAAGGAAAAGCCAGGCAAGAGCAAACATGAGGACAGGACCGATAAACCAGTTCTGGACAATGGATGCGCCAAGGGCTTTTCCCTGCTGCTTCATTCTGGAGAGTTCCTCGTATTTCACGCCTGCAAGGGGCGGGTACATCATCCAGATAAGACCGATTGCAATTGGCAGCGAGACCTGTTCGATGCGGACAGCATCGAGTAATGCAGCCACCTGCGGATACAGAGCCCCTATGATTATCCCGCCTGCCATGGCGAGTAAAATCCAGAGTGTCAGGAGTTTGCTCAGTATGCCAAGACCGCCTTTACCTGCTCCTCCGCAGCAGCCTGTTGTTTCTTTCATGCCTTTTCTCTAATATGCGTGATGCTAAATAAACCCAGCAAACCAATTCAAAAAAATTTGAACTATATATTTTGAAAAAATGTAATCGTTTTCTTGCCTTCATGGGAAAGAGAATAAAAAGCAAACCGAGAACGCTTTTTTATGCATATCATTCCGTGTTTTTTTAACAGTCCGAGATGATAGGAAACCGCAGATTTTTGCACTTTAAGTTTTCTTGCTATCTCGTCCAGACAGTGTTCCCGGAGCGATAGCATAAGAAGGATTTCTAAACGGGCAGGATTTGAGAGGAGCTTTAATTTATTTGCAACTTTCTTTGAGACCTGTCTTAACGGCTCATGTTCTTTTTCAAGAGTAAATAGCCATTTTTTCCGGAGTTTTCTATCGGTAGGGCAGCACAAGTCTTGGGGTTTTGATTCACAGATACACTGGTTATTCATGTTACAATAATTTTCTATTATATTCCAGCATTCTTTAAGTATATGTGCTTTTTTCATTTCGTTATATCTATATACTGCCACACTAATTTCAAGCAGGATTTGAATGAAGACATGCATAATGTGCGGCGGCGAAGGAACAAGACTGCGCCCTTTGACCTTTGACAGACCAAAACCCATGATTCCGCTGCTGAATAAGCCATCGCTGGTGCATCTGGTAGAGCATCTGGCTATAGAGGGTTTCAATGATATTGTGCTTACCCTTGGCTATCTCGGAGGAGAAATAGAAGAAGCGCTTGGCGATGGAAGCATGTACGGCGTGCATGTCGAATATGTCCATGAAAAAGAAAAGCTGGGGACTGCAGGCGGTGTGAAAAATGCGGAGGAACTCTTTGAAGGCGAACCTTTCATGGTGGTGGGAGGCGACCATGTAATGGACCTTGGTCTTCGCGAGTTCGTGCGTTTCCATGAGAAAAACGATGCGCTTGTCACCATCGGTCTTATCCCTATCGACGACCCGCGTGAATACGGTATCGCCGACCTTGACGTAAATAACAGGATTAACCGATTCTTTGAAAAACCGGGTCCCGGTGAGATTTTCAGCAACCTTGCAAGCACCGGCATATATGTATGCGACCCCGAAATCCTGAAGTGGATACCAAAAAAGAAATATGATTTTGCAAAAGACCTTTTCCCGGAAATAATGAAGAAAGGCAAACTCATCAATGGATACCTCGTGCGCGGAAGGTGGACTGATATAGGCAATCCACAGGCGTACAGGGAGGCGTGCAGGTGGATGCTTGAACAGATGCCGGGCACAAAGATTTCCGGGCGTCTTAACATCAAAGACGCAAAAGTTAGCGGACCGATAGATATCGGGCATGACGTTTCCCTGGGTTCAAACTCCGCCGTAGTAGGACCAATCGTAATCGGGGAGAACACTTCCATAGGAGACAATGTCCTTATTGGACCATATACGTCCATTGGTTCAAATTGTACGATAGGCAACAACACAAGAATCCTGTCGTCGTATATCTTTGATAATGTTGATATCGGCGAGAACTGTGCGATTTCTGGCGCTGTTATTGACAATGCCACCAGGATAAAAGACTCGTGCATACTCGAGACCGGAACTGTAATCGGTCCAAGGGTAACAATCGAAGATGGGGTTACTATTCATTCGGGCGTGAGATTATGGCCTGAAGTTACTGCGAAAGGGGGTACGAGGGTAAAGGAAACGCTGGTGAATAAGGATTTCGGCAACGATACAAACGGGTCTTAGGATTCCGTTATTTCCACAGAGCCGTCTTTTTTCCCGATATAAACAGCATCCACTTTGGTGAATATCCCGTGTTCCACAACTCCTACGCATTGTGAAAGTTCACTGTCGAGGGAAACGGGGTCGTCTATTTCCCCGAAATCTGCATCCATGATGAAATTCCCGTTGTCTGAGATAACAGGACCGTCTTTACTGACGCCCATGCGCACCTGCGCTTTCCCGCCAAGCTTTGCTACCTGTTTTTCCACGAGTTTTCGTGCAAAAAGCAGGACTTCCAGAGGCACAGGATGGTTCAGGACATCCGCTACTTTGGATTCATCCACGACCACAACGAATTTCTTAGCCGACAGCGCCACGATTTTTTCCCGCGTATGCGCCGCGCCGCCGCCTTTGATGGCAGCGAATTTCGCTATCTGGTCTGCGCCGTCGATGGCAATGTCAAGCACAGGATGCTCGTCCAGCGTGGTGATGGGGATGCCGTTCTCTGCCGCTAAAAAGGCGGACTGGTATGATGTTGGCACGCCCAGGATTTTCATGCCCGAAGCCACACGCCTGCCCAGTTCTTTTATTGCGTAGGCGGTAGTGGAGCCTGTGCCGAGTCCTATTACCATGTTGGTTTTTACGAGCTGTGCGGCTTTTTCGCCGGCGGCTTGTTTTGGATTGATTTG
>JAQUQX010000023.1:15396-28862 GCA_028715885.1 Candidatus Methanoperedens sp. | reverse complement strand
AAAAGTCGTATTTGCATTTAATGAAACTCTAATTTTGAATTTTAATTATTCCTCAAATATCTCCGGAACTATCCTTCTTGCAACCTCGCGGTATGCAGCAACAAGGTCTCCCTTATCGAACCTGAACACATCCTTATCAAGGGATTCTCCCGTTGTTTTGTCCCAGAACCTGCAGGTATCGCAGGAAATCTCATCCGCCAGCACTATCTTACCTTTGCGCCTCCCGAACTCAAGCTTGAAATCGGGAAGCAGAAGATTTCTCTCGTCCAGATAGTCAACAAGTATGGAATTCACCAAAAGGGCAATTTTCCGTATCTTTGAAAGCTCCTGCTTTGTCGCAAGCCCAAGGGCAAGAGCAATATCGTCATTAATCATGGGGTCGCCGTGTTCATCGCTCTTATAATCGAAAAGCAATATTGGCGGGTCAAGCTTCTGTCCCGTCTTGAAAGGGTATTTCTTGACGAGTGAGCCGGCTGCGATATTCCTGACTATAACCTCGATTTTTATGATATCAACTGCATCCACAACCATCTCGGTTCCTGAAAGCATACTGTCAAAATGTGTTTGAACCCCTTTATCCTCAAGCAGCCTGAAGAGCTTTGCAGATATCTGCGCGTTGTAATACCCCTTTTTCAGCGCCTCGCTTTTCTTCTTGCCGTCAAATGCTGTAAGGCTGTCCCTGAATTCCATTATCAGCTTTTCAGGAGCGTCCGTCCTGAATACAGTCTTTGCCTTGCCCGAATAGAGTTTTCTCTGCTTAATCATGGTTTCTTTACTGGTATCTTTATGGATATAAAGGATTGCAAAAATTTCGTTAAATATATGTAGGTGCGTTGTAATTCACTGCCTTAAAACAATCAGGGAGGACAGAGAAATGACAGAGGATAACGTAGTGTATATCGGAATCAAACCAGTGATGAACTATGTGCTTGCAGTGGTAACGCAATTTAACAACGGCGCGTCGGAAGTTGTAATCAAAGCACGGGGAAAAGCAATATCGAGGGCTGTGGACGTGGTAGAAGTTTCAAGGAACAGGTTTATAGAAGAGGCTAAAGTTAAGGATATAAAGATTGGCACGGAAAAGATTGCCACGGATAGAGGGGAGTCAAACGTCTCCATAATAGAGATTGTGATGACTAAATAATTCTCAGGAAGTAATATTCTTACATCAGAGGGGATGAGGATTGGGAACGAGCACTTATCGCTCCAATCCGGTTCAATCAACTCATCTTCACTATTAATACGCTCTGTAAGCGGGGTGAAAGTATTCCCTACATCATCATGCCGGGAGGCATGCCTCCCATACCGCCCATGCCGCCGCATGGCATTCCACCTGAACCGCACGCCCCTCCGCCGGGTGAAGCTCCGCCCGTGGCTGCAAGCACATCGTCTATTCTCAGAATCATGATTGCTGTTTCAGTAGCAGAATTCAGAGCCTGCGTCTTCACGCGAAGCGGCTCAATAACCCCGTTCTTCCACATATTCTCAACCTCTCCTGTGAACACATTCAGCCCTGCGTCCTTCTTTCCCTTCTCATGCTGGCTCCGGAGTTCCACCAGCATATCAATTGGGTCAAGCCCTGCGTTCTCAGCAAGCGTTTTCGGGATGATTTCAAGAGCCTCGGCAAACTTTGCCACAGCGAGCTGTTCCCTCCCTTTAAGGGTGGATGCGTAGTCCTTTAACCGCAAAGAAAGTTCAATCTCGGGCGAGCCCGCTCCTGCCACAAGTTTTTCATCTTCAATCACCACACCTACAACCCGCAACGCATCTTCAAGAGCCCGTTCAGTACTATCCAGGACATGCTCAGTACCGCCGCGAATTATTATTGATACTGCTCTGGGATTGCTGCATTCTGTAATATAAAGCATCTTATCCTCACTATGCCCGCGAAGTTCTACAAGCCCGGCGCTCCCCAGATCCGATGCGTCAAAATCATCAACGCTTGTTATGAGATTTGCCCCTATCGCCCTTGCAACCTTCTCGATGTCCTTTTTCTCAACGCGTTCAACCGCGAGGATATTTGCTTTTGCAAGGAAATGCTGCGCTACATCATCTATTCCGAGCTGGCATAACACAACGTTTGCGCCTGAATCTGCAATCCGGCTTACTATACCCTGTACTATCTGCTCTTCCTGGTCAAGGTACGTGGCAAGCTCGCCCGGAGTTGAAATATTTATCTCAGCTTCAAGCTCCATCTTGCTGAATTCGATGGGTCGCGTGATAAGTGCAATCTTTGCCTCATTTACTTTGTTTGGCATATTTTGATGCGCTTTGTTTTTATCAAGAACAATACCTTTAACCAGTTCGCTATCGTCCACGCTCAATCCCGTTTTTTTCTCGATTTTTATATTATCAATGTCAACTACTTTTTTCCCGTCCTCTTCATCCACAATAGATTTGAGCGCAGCCACGGCGATTTCCGCAAGTTTATCTTTTGAACCTTCGGCGCCTTTTCCCGTCATGGCTGTTCTTGCGATGTTCAGGAGCGCTTCATCGTCATTTTCAGAGATGGTATGGGTTATGTCCTTCAGTATATCCATCGCCTTTTCCGCAGCCATCCTGTAGCCTGAACAAATAATTGTGGGATGGACACCCTGTTCCAGAAGCTCCCCGGCACGTTCCAGAAATTCTCCCGTGAGGACAGCCGCTGTTGTGGTGCCATCCCCTACCTCGTCGTCCTGCGTCTTGGCTACCTCGACAAGCATTTTTGCTGCGGGATGTTCGATGTCCATCTCCTTAAGGATTGTAACGCCGTCGTTCGTGATTGTGACTTCCTGCCCGCTGACCAGCATCTTGTCCATGCCCTTTGGTCCAAGTGTGGTTCTAACAGCCGCAGCAACTGCCTTTGCTGCCATGATATTATTATTTCGTGCTTCTGTTCCTCGTGTCCTCTCAGTGCCTTCCCTCAAAATTATAATTGGCTGTCCGCCAAGTTGTGCTGACATAAATGATTGTCCTCCTGATATTTGTTATAGTCTGATTTTGGTTGCCCGATAAATTATATAAATTTAATATAATTATACAAACATCGGGATGCTATTTTTGCAAAACAATGTTTGATGTTCTATATAAGAATGGCGGTCGAAATTGTTTGAAGTGCACGATTGATATTCAGGGTAAATGTTAAACCGTTGAAATACCAAAGAATTCGCATGGTGAATGTAACTATCTACTCAAAAAAGGACTGCCATTTATGCGACCTTGCCAGAGACACACTTATAAAAATTCAACAGGAATTTCCTTTTTCAATAACCGAAATAGATATTGAAAAAGACAAAACAGCTTTTGATAAATACAAATACTTGATACCTGTAATCGAAATAGATGGGGAAAAAGTCTTCAAGTACAGTATAAACGAAAATGAATTAAAAAATATTCTCAGGCGGAAGTATCGGTCTCAATAAATACAGGTATTATGCCGATTAACCCGCCAAGACCAAAGAGAGCAAGGGCAGTGAAGATATTGCCCTTCGCCACATTATCTATAGCGATTGCCAGCAGTATCAATCCCGTGATTTTAGATACTGCATCAATCCTCTCGTATTTTGACTTTGATATTTTCATTCGCCGTGAACAATGCCGTAGTATGTGAAAAACAATAGACCCAAAAGGACTATAATCCCGATGGCAACCGCAATTTTTCTTTTCCTTATGTCAGATGATGGGTTCCTGTCGATGAACGGCACCAGTATCAGAAGCCCATACCAGAGAATCATGGGCACCGTTACACCAATGATTTTCGCTGGTATAGGTCCTATATCATAAGTCCAGAATTTCAGGAATCCGAATACATACAGGAAATACCATTCGGGATATATCGGGGTTGGTGTAGTAAACGGGTCTGCCGGTTTAAGCAGGCTTGCCGGGTAGAGCGATGCAAGTAACAGGAGGCTTCCTGCAATAAGGCACATCACAACTACTTCCCTCAGTAGGAAATGCGGGAAGAATGGAAGCCCGCGAACACGCACAGGTTCTTTCTGCTGTTCTTCGGCCTGCTTCTTCTCAACTTCTATTATTGCCATATTAAAGCCTCCCTGAGATGCCCTGGATCCTGACCATCAGGAAATGCATTCCCAGAAGGATGGCGATAGCCATGGGAAGGATCAGTACATGGAGGGCAAAGAACCGCGTTATCGTATCAGCGCCAATATCATTTCCCCCCATAAGTATCAGGGAAATATATCCGCCTATTATCGGTATGGATCCAGCTATGCCTGTCCCGATTTTAGTCGCCCAGAATGAGAGTTGGTCCCAGGGGAGCAGATATCCTGAGAAACCGAAGGTAGTAACGGTCAGGAGCAGGAAAATCCCCACGACCCAGTTCAATTCCCTTGGTTTCTTATATGCCCCCATGAAATATACTCTGATCATGTGGAGCATTACCGCCGCTATCATAGTATTCGCAGCCCAGTGATGTAAACTTCTTATGAGGCTTCCCATAGGAACTGCAGTCATAATATTCTGGACGCTTTTATAAGCCTCTTCAGGCGTGGGTTTGTAGTACATCGCCAGGAATATTCCTGTAATGACAAGAATCAGGAAACACAGGAAAGCGGTTCCCCCAAGGCAATAGAGCGGATTACTGACCGCGTACTCGGGCGCGGGATGTTTGAGTATCGGAGGCAGCAATTCTCTTAGTTTAAACCTCTCATCGAGCCATTTGTATATTTTATCGTATAGAGTCATACTTATCTCACGCCGCCCCTGCATAGAACGAAATGGTTTTCACGTAATTCGGATCTTTCCAATTGAGCGCATAAACAGCGCCTTCCTTTACGATAATATCGATTGCAGGTAAAGGAGACGGCGGCGGTCCTGAAATCACTGCACCGGTATTCGGGTCGTATTTGCCTATGTGGCATGGACAATAGATAATATTCTCATCCGGTTTCCAGTAAGCGATGCAACCAAGATGAGTGCAAACGGCACCGAAAGCCCGGAAGCCAGCAGGCATATGTAAAAGCACTGAAGCCTTTCCATTGAACGAGAACTTTTTGGCACTTCCCGGGGGCACTTCATCCACAGATGCTATTTTTATTTCGCTGGTTTCTCCCTTTTTCGCTGTTTGCGGCCACAGGTATTTCAGTATCGCTGCCACAACGCCTGATGTTAAAAATAACCCGACCAGTCCAATTAAAATTTCAGTGAGCTTTCTTCTTGTGAGTGTTATATTGATTATTTTATCGTTCATGGAATCACTCCATTGTAGTAACGTATTCGTCCTGAAGCAAGCCTTTCACATAGAGATATAAAATAGCAGCAAGGACGAACAAAAGATAAGCCAATAACTTCCCAACATCTTCAATGAAAGCCCTTGTGGATGCCACTTGAGGTTCGCTGGATATTATTTTCCAGATTAACGTACCGGTTATTGCTGCAGCGATCAATGTCAATATTACTATTAAAGCAAATGCCGCATTTGACCAGAATCCTGTTTTTTCCGGCCCGTATTCAATTTTCTCGATATGCATGTATTCACCTCATAATCGGATAATGTAAATCATAACGAGCATGAGCAATATCGTGGCAATGGCTCTCATTCCCACGTCCCATGTATTCATGTGGACGCCGATCTCGATTTCTTCAGTAGGCACGGGAGGGGGGGTTATCTTGGGCGAAGGGACATAACCCTCCAAAGAGTGATTATGGGTAGCGTAATAAACGCCTATCTCCCCAAGCTGGGGAGGACCGTCCCTCGAGTGGCAGTAAGGGCAGTTGCGACTTTCCTTGACCGCATATTCCGGTCTTGCTGAAGTTAGCGAGGGTGCAAAAAGAAGTGCTACTATAAGCAACAAAAAAATGTAGTTTATATGTCTGTTCATCTTACACCTCGTCTATTTTCTGCGCAATAACATGTACATTGCAGTAATTCCTGTCAGCGCTAATAATATACCGAATCCCGGGGTTGATGGTTTGCTAACAGGCATCCCGGACTCCTGCTGTGCCTTTTGGGCTGCCTCTATTCCACTGTCTATAACTTTTCCAAAGGATAGCAAGTCAAACGCATGCCATCGTACTGGCAGGTTATCTCTGATCGACATGGCATTATCAAGGTCTTTTTGTGCTGCAGATACATCCTTGCCTTTCTGCTTTGCCTGTTGTATACTATTATAAGCCAGTTTTATCTCGTTTTTCAGCTTTTCCGCATTATCAAGTGCCGCAATCGCCCTGTCGGGCACATCAGCCGGAGCTATCTTCATATCAAGGTTATGGCATTGACTGCACAAGTCATGGAACTCGCTTGTATTCAGGATCTTAAATTCGTGCGGTCGATGGCATGTATCGCATGAAGGGGCCTGCTGGAGAGCTTTTAATTTTTGATAATGCCCAGAATTCTTGAACTGGTTCAATTCATTTGCATGGCATTTTCCACAGGTTTCGGGCACATTCCTGTAAAAAATAGTACTGTTAGAATCGGAAGATCGCAAAACTCCGATATGCGCTTTCTCCTTTATGTCCGAACCCGGGTCACCGCCATGACAATTGTTACATGTAACATTGAAGAGTGCATGTTTTGATTTGGTCCACAGTTCGTAATTGCTTTTAGCGAACTTATTGAGTGTGGTGGCATGGCATTCCAGAGAACACGTTATGTCCCTTGCAAGATGCTGAAGGCGTATCTCGTTAAAATGGCGCTCTGTTTCATTGAATGCCGAAAGTTTTTCATGACAATTTATGCATGAATTGTCTGCTGAAACGACAGGTACAATGGAAATAGCAAACAACAAAAGGATCGCAGATAAAATCAACTTTTTATAATCCATTCCTTATATCCTCCTTTATTTTATACATTACAGCTTCCCACATGGATTCCTTTTAATTTCTTTTCAGGCGATATGCGATGATAAGACCTGTTATCAGCAGTATCAGTTCAAATCCGGGTGCTTTAGTAGGAGCAGGGCTCGCCTGCATCCCGGCACTTTCATTTTCTGCTTTCTTAGCATCCTCTATGCCTTTCTGTACCTCCATATCAAAGTAGGTCAGATTAAACCTGTGCCAGACAGATGGCGTATTTTTCAGAATCGCCCTCGCCGACTCCAGATCCGCCTCAGCCCGGGTTACATCCCCGCCTTTTGCTTTTGCAGCAGTAACAGTGCTTCTGGCTTTTGAAATTTCTATCTGCAATTCACTCACGGATGATAACGCAGCTTCTGCCTTTTTGGGTACGGTAGGATTGATACCTGTTATACGATTATGGCAATTACTGCAAAAATCCTCTATTTCTGAGGCGGTCAGCACATGCACGCTGTGCGCCTGGTGGCATGTGATGCATGCCGGAGCCGGACCTTCTTCATCAGACTCTAATTTCTTAAAGTGCTTTGAACTCTTAAATTCATCAAGTTGAGATTCATGACATTTTCCACACATTTCCGGAGTACTGGCGCGCGCCTCGCTGAGATTTGAAACGCCAATATGCGCCACATTCTTTGAAGCCGCGGATGCATTGCCGCCATGGCATTTTTCGCAGGTTACATCAAAAAGAGCATGTGTGGATATGGACCACATTGCATAGGTGCTGGCTACGGACTTGTTGAGTTTATCTTCATGGCACACAATAGAACAGGAAATGCCGCTTTCAAGATGCTTGATGCGTATATCTACAAACTGTCTTTGAGATTCGGATGTAAAAATTAATTTACGATGGCAGTCTGCACAAGAGTTGTTGGGCAAATTTGGAGCTGCCGCTACTGCCGGTTGGATAAGCGACGGCAGTATGGATACTATAATCAGCACGAGAACTATTCCTGTAATAATCCCTGAAACGTTTTTTAATCGCATATGAATGCTCCTATCATCATCATTATTATAATCTAAATTATTAATAATGACATATCGGTTATTATTGCAATAGCGACTAATAAACTTATGCATTCTAAAATTCTGATTTTTCATAGAAAAATTATTTTATTAAATATTAAAAAATAATCAATATTATTTTCTCTCCCGCCGCCTCTCACTCCTGTATTCATCCACAAGTGATTCCAGCCATTCCTCCTTGGCAGCCATCCTGCGCTCCCCAGCTTTCTTATTCCAGTCATCTATCGCATTTTTAATGTCCTCCGGGTTGATTACCGCAAAATCAAAAGCCGCATCATACTGGATATTCACATCCTTTGCGTTCAAAACAGGCACATCCAGGTTAAAAAGTTCCTCTTCCGCCGCATGAGACATATCATTGCATATAATCACAGCATGCACACCAAGGTCTGCCAGCATCCCGGCAGTTACACTCCCTCCGCCGCTTGCATCCCTGAGAAGTATGATATCGTCTTTTTTTATCCCCACCTGTTCCTGCGTCATAAGAATGCTATCTTTCGTAAAAGCGGATATTATCTTCACAGGAAGCATCCTGCCGCTCAGCTCAAGCCTCCGCACATGTTTCAATTGATATATTCTTTCATTTAACCCTGCAATCTTTTTATCGCTCTCTGAAATCCGATTTTGCAGGCGTGTAATCTCTTTATCGCGGATTTTTAGTTCCTTTTCTTTTTTAAGCTGCTTATAAACCTCAGTACGCTGCCTGTTAATGAATTCTTCCAATTTTTCGATTTTATTATTCTTTAAACTGAGTTCTTTTCCCAGTTCATCCTGATATTTCTTCATTTCTTCAAGGCTTTCTTCATATTTCCGCAGCAGCTCCCTTAAATGAAGGGCTTTCTCATCCGTTTTTCCAGGAACCGTATGAACTTCGGGTTCTTTGCTTTCCTTTTTCATTAATTCCGAGATTACAGCCTCCACAGACCTGCCTCTCACTACCTGCGCTATAACATCGTCCGGATTCACCCCAGCGGGTATTTTTTTCTTTATCTGCTCGAACTTATTCTTATTTTTACGATAGACCGATGCGGCAGCGGCAATGGCGTCGCGTTCATGGTTATTTGAATACCCGTAAGGCGCTGCAAACTCAATTTTATCCCCGGCTGTCAGGATAGCATCAGGCGAGCCTGATACCGCGTTGAATGCGCGGCGGATTTTCTCAACAGCATTCGGGGTGGGGAATACGTCGCTCGCAATGATAAGGGGTCTTCCCTGTTCTGCAATCATTTCGATAACATCGGGAATTGATATGGTTCTTGAACTGTGAAGCATCCGAAGCTCGCCTTCAAGCGTCATAACCGCTATGGCTGTGGTTGTTCCCGGGTCAATGCCTACGATAATATAATCCCTTTTTTTAGTTTTAAGGGGTTTGAAAACGAGGGCGTCGCGTTCTATGCTTTTAACACTTACCTGCACATCTCCGTACTTTCCCGAACCGATATGAATCGAGCTTCTCGGAGCATCCACGACGAATTCGGATTTTGAATATCCTCCGAACCTCTCCACAACATTTTGCGAGTATGTGAAACCTTTTGTTTTTGATTGTTCATTCAGGTAATCCTCTATTTCCCTCGCCTTCTGCCTGACATAACCGTGCATCTTGCGCCTGTACCTGTTCTGGCTCCATCCTCCCCTGCCCGGCGAGCGTGCCCTGCTGACTTTGATTACAGTTTTATCCTCAAAAGCAGAAACCTCATATCCTATACCCATCTGGGCAAGTTTAGCACACGCAAGAGCCTCTGCATTTGGATCAAACCTGTCAAAAGAGATGCCCTGTTGTTTTGCAAGTTTTACGAGAGGCTCTAATGTTTCTCCGCCTGTTACCTGGACGAGTTTCGTGTTCGCAGGCAATTTAGAAAGAATTGATGCGAGTTCATGCTTATCAGAGGCAAGCTCAAAAATATTATCCACAGCAATTAACTGTGGCTTCTCCTGCCATACCATCCTCTGGAATTTATGCATGCTTACCATGCGGTGATGCCCGGCTTCGTTCCCTTTCAGGATAACAACAGCATATCCCGGCTTTTCTTTCGCCCGGACTGAGCCTTTTGCGATATCTATCCCAAAAATAACATTTTCCGGCATAAATCAGCTCACTATGGTGTTCATCACTTCCTGGATATCCCTTTTAATCCTGTATTTCCTGTTAAAAAAAGAAAGGACGTTGTCAATATCCCGGTAAAGCAGTTCAGTTGCATTCGCATGAGATGGCGTAATGTATTGCGGCCAGTCTATAAACTCGCATCCTTCGGGATTAACGAATATATTAAATTCACTCAGGTCGCCGTGGATTATGCCAAGCCTGTATGCCTTTCTCACCTGTTCCAATATCCCGTCAAGATACCAATCGGGTTCATCTATCTTTGTATGGGCAAGTTCCAGTCCTTTTGCAATTGACATCACAATGGCATGCCTGTTATAATCAATTGGCTCAGGAACACTGACCACAGGATAAAGTGTCTTCAGGGCATCGTACTCTCGTTTTGCTGCAAGGCGCGAGGCATACAGCCAGGAAAGATGTTTTCTCTCCCCGGTATGTTCCCTTTTCACTCTTACCTTCTTGAAACTCATCTTTCCTTCCCTGTGGAATTTTATTGCCACATGCCTGTCGATGATACCGCCTGTAGCCCCATATACAGCAGATTCCTTTCCAACCCCGATTTCATCCCCTAATGCATTTACAGAACCCCTTTTCACAAACGTATTCAGAGCCAGCAGGTCATAAGCCTCAAAATATATCCTGTATCCTTCGTATGCCTGGACGTTCCTGTGAACAAGTTTATTTTTTGCAAGACTTGAAAGTATGTAATTAACTTCTTTCAGCTCATAATTTGTAAATCTGGCAATTTCTTCTATCGGAACCCATTCATGGAATTTCATTTTGTTCTCGATTGCAACAAGAACCCTGAATTCCCTGTTTGTGGTGGAAAGAAATGTATTTGAGATACTTTCAAGCATCAATTACTGTATAATACTGCCGAACTATAAAAGTGTTAATAAAAAAAGAAATAAGAAGGAAATTACCTTCTTCCACGACCGCCTCTTTTGTCGCGTGAATCCCCGCGACCTCCACGACCGCCTCCTCCCCCTCCGCCACCATATCCGCCCCGCCTGAATCCGCCAAAGTCACGGTCGCCGCTTCCATACATGCTTCCGTAGCCTCCGCCGCCACCACCGCCTCCTCCTTCACTCCCGCTGCGTCCGAACCCGCCGCTGCGTCTTGGGCGCTCTGGCTGCTCCACATGCTTATCTGACATATTATTTTCAGTATTTACTTCAGAAAGCGGTTCTTCGGAGAGAAGCATCTTTCCGTATTTTCCAATGTTTAATCTCATGGAGTTCCTGACCACCGAGATATAACCGTTCAGGATGGATATCGTATCATTAACCGCTATTTTGCCAATCTGGTCGTCCCATAGAGATAATATGATAGACCCGGTTGCATCGGCGACTTTTACTTCACAGACGCGTTTATCTCCGAATCTCGATTGAATGTCCTTAACCTCTCCTATTTCGAGCACTTTAAGAGTGGCATTAACATTTTTTGATTTCTCAGTCATGTCCTTTACATTGAAATTTGTAGCCGTAGTTTCCATTTTAATACCTTATTTTGATTATAACTTCCTGCACCCCTTTACCAGATGGAGTTTCACCTGTTCTTTGAGTCAGAAGAAGCATCTATCACATGGTTGGTGTATATAATATACTTTCTGTATAACGATTTGAAAACAATCTCAAAAATATTTAACACCAGGATATTACACCATCATTTATTCAAATAGTATATATTTTAGAGAGAACAATAAACGATACTAATGTCAATCCTCAATAAAATTTCCAATTATCTCAAGAAAAATACGCAAACCCCGGAGAAGGAAAAATGTGAATTAAAGGTTAGTGAATGCATCGGCAAATTTGTCAAACAAAATGATATCGATATCGGTGAGAGTGTTGCTGTTGAGGGGGCAAGGTTAATCGTAAAAAATCCTGATGGTTTCATGTCAGTCCCTCTTGAAGCAGTTGTAAAAAACACCGATAGTATAATCGTCGGGGATTTTAACAGGGAAGAATCGCTCACGCTTGGAAACGAGTGGTTTGAGAGAAAGGATACCCTCAAGTTTGACGAAAAAGGAATGCTGATTAAGTGACATGACCGAGTATAAACAATGCATCATCGTGCGCGATGACCTGAAATTATCAAAAGGCAAACTTGCAGTCCAGGTTGCGCATGCGGCGGTTTCGGCTTACGAATTTGCAGGCGAAAAGATTCGTAATGCATGGAAAGAGGGAGGGCAGAAAAAAGTAGTGCTAAGGGCTGCCACATTGCAGGAACTTTTTGATTTGAAAGAGAGTGCAAGAAAGCATGGGCTTCCCAATTTTTTAGTAACCGATGCCGGACTGACCGAAGTTCCTCCCGGAACGATTACGGTATTGGGAATCGGACCTGCCGATGTAGTCAAACTGGATAAGCTCACGGGACATTTGAAGCTGCTTTAAAGCTGCACTCAACCGCGTTTCAGCCTGTCGTATTCTTTCTTCATACATTTATCCATGACAACTTCAATCCCCGCCTCCCGCGCTTTTGCCGCTGCCTCTTCGTTTACGATGCCCTCCTGCATCCAGACAACCCTTGCTTTTATGGCGATTGCCTCATCTACGATTGGGGGAACAGCCTCGGACCGCCTGAATATGTCCACCACATCCACTTTTACAGGTATGGAGAGAAGGTCGGGGTAACATTTCTTGCCTTCCCATTCTATTAGTTTGGGGTTAACGGGAATAACATTGTATCCATGTGTAGCGAGGAAACTTGCCACGAAATGACTGGGGCGCTCAGGGTCATCGGATATGCCCACGACTGCGATAGTCTTATAATTTAAAATATTCTCAATGGTCATTATTTTAAACTTTCCAGTGCCTTGAGTTCATCAGTCAATGCCCTTCGCAACCGGAACAGGTTTAAAATATACGCTATAAACACAATCCACACGATTCCAAAAGCTGTATACAGGTAACTCATGCTCATATCAGTTATTCTATCCCCTTATTACATAAATGTTATGAACTCTAATCCATACACATACTTAAATAGGAATTAGTAATAGTTAGTTATAATGCAGCGCAAACAATTTGTTTTACGGGAGAGAAAAGATATAAGAAAAGCCAGCATGCCGACTGTAAGGCATACAGAGAACGAGCGCCGCAACGATAGGCAATTGATTAGAGAGATACTTGACAGCAGGCATGAAGTTTCTGTAATCTTAAGTTAGCCTGGCATGCGACTTGACAAACTCCAGGCAGAATGAGAATACCTGATTGTCCTCTTCTTTTAAAACGCTTGCATGTCCTTCCTCATAGGTTTTGTATTGCCGCAGTCTTCTATTGTAAAGCTCTTTTCTGAATTCGTAGGATTCTTCTGGTGTATAATTGAAACATTAGCCATTCTTTTTCAGTAAAAGCTCCACAGCATATAGGGCAGTCCTGTGATTTCCGTCGGGGAATGCTTGCAATAGGATTATGTTCTTCAAGTAGTATGCTGCAATCTCAAGAATACCACGATTTGGAGTGTATTCTATCAGCTTTTCGAGATCATATGTTTTGATTGGATAGTCACCACTTCCAGTGTATTCTATACGATGGTCTCTTAG
>JAQUQX010000023.1:0-15296 GCA_028715885.1 Candidatus Methanoperedens sp. | reverse complement strand
TCTTCAAGTAGTATGCTGCAATCTCAAGAATACCACGATTTGGAGTGTATTCTATCAGCTTTTCGAGATCATATGTTTTGATTGGATAGTCACCACTTCCAGTGTATTCTATACGATGGTCTCTTAGCCGACCTGGATAATCATAGGCTCGCCTGCAAAGGCACCACTTCCAGTGTATTCTATACGATGGTCTCTTAGAGCATCCTCTTTAAGTTCATTGTTAATATCTAATAAATTCTCTAAAGTGAGTAGTTTGGTAGGCTCAATAGGTGCCCTTAGGGTCTATTTCCATATATACATAAAGGTTAAGGTAGTAAAATATAATCAGTGATTTCATTGATAGAAACTAAAGTCAGACCTCCAAGGCTTATTGCATGGGAGCTTACAAACGCCTGCAATCTTGCATGCATCCACTGCCGCGCCTCTGCAATTAAAGAGCCGCCGCCCGATGAATTATCTACGGCTGAAGCAAAACATTTTGTGGATGAACTGGTAGAGTACAAACCAATTATTATCCTGACCGGGGGAGAGCCGCTTCTGCGGGCGGATGTGTATGATATTGCCAGCTATGCTACGGGGCGCGGGCTGCGTGTGGTGCTGGCTACCAACGGAACGCTTCTTACGCCTGAGATTGCGAGGCGGTTAAAGGATGTTGGAATACAGCGCGTTAGTATAAGCATTGACGGCGCAACTGCAACGACGCATGATACCTTCAGGGGAGAGCCGGGTGCATTTGAAGGAGCGCTGCGGGGAATTGAGATTCTTAAAAAAGAGGGTATGAGTTTCCAGATAAACACCACGATTACAAAAAGAAACCTCGAAGAAATCCCACGGATATATGACCTTGCACTTGAATTAAAAGCCTCGGCGCTGCATATATTTTTGTTAGTTCCCACAGGCAGGGGCGAGGAAATCGTTGAGGAAGAAATCCCGCCCAACGAATATGAGCGCGTGCTTAACTGGTTCTATGACAGGAGCAAGGATAAGAGGCTCCAGCTAAAAGCCACATGCGCCCCGCATTATTTCAGGATAATGCGCCAGCGCGCAAAAGCCGAGGGGATAAGGATTACGCCTGAGACGCACGGGTTTGAAGCCATGACGAAAGGATGTCTTGGCGGCTCTGCTTTCTGTTTCATTTCAAGCAAGGGCGATGTCTATCCGTGCGGATACCTTCCTGCGCTGGCGGGCAACATCAGGCAGAAGCCTTTCAAGATGATATGGGAAAAGTCAAAAGTCTTCAACGACCTTCGCGACCCCAACAGGCTCAAAGGGAAATGCGGCGCCTGCGAATATAGAACCGTGTGCGGGGGCTGCCGCGCGCGCGCCTATGCGGCTACGGGAGATTATCTTGATGAGGAGCCGTATTGCGTTTATGTGCCTGTGAAAGCGGTGAAAGCATGATTTCACTGGATGAGGTTGATAAAAAGATTTTGAACGCAGTGCAGCTTGATTTTCCGATTGTCCATAAGCCGTTTGAGGAGCTTGGTAAATCTCTCGGTTTGTCGGAAGGCGAAGTAATCAGGCGCATTAAAAGACTATGCAAAGAAGGGGCTATCAGGCGGATTGGTCCTATAATCAGCACCAAGAAAACAGGAGGCGTGAGCACGCTTGTGGCGATGAGGGTTCCGGAGGCGCGGGTGGATGAAGTGGCGGGGATTATTAATGAATATGATGAGGTATCGCATAATTATTTGAGACCTGCGAATTACAATATCTGGTTCACGCTTTCGGCTGAGAGTGAGGAGAGGATGCGGGAGATTCTGGGGGAGATTGAGGAGAGAACGGGGTGCAAGGTCATGAATTTGCCTACGAAGAGATTGTTTAAGATTGGGGTGAAGTTTAATATAAGGTAATAATATTCCATCTGGCGCATCAAATTTTAGCTAAATTATTCCACTAACTGGAATGTTTAACCATGAATAGCAGAGAAACAATAGTCATAGGCGTTGACCTGGGAACCAGCACACTGCGAAAAAGCACAGGTATAGCTTACCTTGTGGACAAAAACAGGAAGCCATGGATAGAAAGCCCGCCTATGCACATAAAATCCGAAGATGAATTAATTCATTCCTGCATAATACAGATGGCGGAAAATTTCAGTTCAAGAATTATTGCCATAGACGCGCCTCTTTCAAGACCTGAGCACGGTACTATGCGGGAATGCGAAATACGGCTGCGCAAACACGGTATTGCCTGCTATCCCTCGGGCGCGCAATGGGTAAGCAAATGGGTGAGCAAGGGCATAGAATTGAAGAAATGGGCTGAAGATGAGCTGGGCGCAAGGGTGATTGAGGTTTATCCATACGCTGCCAGAGTAGCGCTTGACATCGGCGCCGATGTTAAGAAAAAAACAAATAAGGGGCGCAGGGTTATTCTGGAGGGGCTGCTCGGATTCATTGGGGGATTGGATGAGCTCACTAAAGGTAAACTGCTGTCAGATGATGAACTGGACGCCATACTTTCAGCGTATACTGCCTACTGTAAGGGAAAGAGCATTGCTGTTATAATAGACGGCAAGGACGGTGAAATATACTTGCCTGTGAAAAGGCGGAATCATACGATAGATGAATATGCGAGCGCAAGCGAGTATTTCCCAGATTAAAGGACGTCAAGTTTGTATAATGCTTGATTTTGGAGGCGTGGAAATAATTATAAGGCTTGAAGATATATTAAACATGTTATAAACTGAGGGATACCGAATGAAGTTCGAATATGATTTAGAATACCCTAAAGAGTTGGATGACCCGATCAGTGAAGAATGTTATATATGCGGTAGATCTAATGATGATCTCAAAACACTGATAAACCGAAATGTTATTGAAATTAATGCACAGATAAAACGTTGTGAGAACGCTTTAGTAGAACTAACTGCGAAATATAATAAATCAATCCAAGAAATACTTGAATCAACTAAGGAGAGCAATTTTCTTGATGTACATATCGATACCATCACGGAAGACCTTAATACATTCAGGAAAAAAATTCCTCACTTGGACGAAATTCTTAGTTCAGTCCAAGAGGAACATAGAGGTAACTTAAAAAATATTTTGAAAGCTTATAAAAATAAAATGGAAAATAATCCTGATAACAGCCCTGCAATTGCTAAAATCAATAAACGTATTGCTGATTTGAATGAACAAAAATTGCATTTACAAGATCAAGAAAAAAAGAAGAAATTTGAAATGCCCTTATTGA
Source organism: Candidatus Methanoperedens sp. (assembly GCA_028715885.1). Taxonomy (GTDB): domain Archaea; phylum Halobacteriota; class Methanosarcinia; order Methanosarcinales; family Methanoperedenaceae; genus Methanoperedens. The sequence continues at coordinate 12,101 of JAQUQX010000023.1, read as the reverse complement.
AAAGGAAAATCAGATTTGACGGTAGATTTGATTCTCAGTTAGAGGTTGCAATTTGTCCTGTTTGCTCCTGTCTGGTTGAACTTAAAGGCAACGATTTGACCTATATCATACAAAGAAGATAAACTGAGTGATAACAATGGATTCGGAAAAACCAATGAATATGGTCTGTTATATATGCGGTAGATCCAATAATGATCTCGAAACTCTGATTAACCAACAAATTCTTGAGATTGATGGAAAGTTAAGGCACCTTAAAGGTGATTTAACAAAACTGTCCGATAAATATAGTAAATATGTCCAAGAAATCCTCCCATCTATTAAAAAGAATAATTTGCATGACATACCGTTCAATACTATCCTAAAGGATGATTCATTTAGAAAAAAGATTCCACATTTTGATGACATTCTAAGTCATTTGGCAGACAGTGGTTATGCGTCGCCTTGGGAAAGTAATCGTATTTCAATAAAAACACCGGAAGATAAAACACTGGAAGATATTTGCAATTTGTTTAATGAAACGATAAAAGATAACCCTAAAATCGTTAAAATCAAAAAAAGTATTAGTGACTTAGAAAATAAAAAAGCAGGTTTACATGACATACATCTATTGAAAAAACAAATTAATATATCGAAAAGTTCAATGGAGATTGAAATTCCAATTTGTCCTGTTTGTTCTTTTATGTTTGATGAAGCGAGTCAAGCTGCTTGGAAAGTAATAGATGACGACGATGACGATTAAATACTTCAATATTACCATCCCCGAGCAGATGGTGTCAGCTCCGCCAGCGCAAGGGTAATAGCTGGAGGGGGCGATGCTGCGTGCTTCAGCACGAGTGGGCGTCACTGGTCCGGAAATAGCGATGGCGCTGATGAAGGCAAAGATAAAAGAGAAAAAATAGGTTTGGCTTAGAGATTGAAGAGGTATAGAGCGGCAGTTTGATGAACGACCGCACTGCTCTCTATCCTTAAAAACCTAAACTTGCTCACTATTTTTAAATATTCCTCGCATCCACAACCTCTCCCGCAGTGGTAAAAAACGTCCCGCCAAGATGCAGCACAGGCTTTATCCTTGAAACATCCAGCACCCCGTCCCTGACAGCCTCAAGCTCGCATGTCGTAGCCACAACCTTCCCGATAAAAAGCGTGTGGTCGCCCGCTTCTTTCGTATCAACGACCTTGCATTCAATATGCGCCGCGCATTCTTTCACGCATGGCGTTTTTAATGCAATGGAAGCGCTTGGGGTCAAACCGCACTTTTCAAACTTATCCCCTTCCCTGCCCGATATCGAGCCTGCAAGCTGCACTTCTTTCAGCAGTTCCATCGTGGGCAGGTTCACCACAAATTCCCTGCTGTGGCTTATGCATTCATGCGTGTACCTGCTGCGCCCCAATGCAATAGAAATCAAAGGCGGCTCAGCAGAGACGCTTGTTATCCATGCAAGCGTGGCTACATTGGGTTTTCCGTTTTTGCCCATTGAAGATACAAGCCCCACAAGCTGGGGCGCGAATAATCGGTTGGGTTTTATGTCACACTCTATTTTCATGTCAATCCTCCACTGATTCGTCTATCCATTTAAGATAATCGGCTGAACCTTCCGCGATACCGAATGATACCACGCATGGAACTTCATAGCTGTGTAGCTCCTTCACCCTTTTTTCAATCTCTTTTACTTTTTCAGTTTTTGTCTTGGCTATTATCCCCACTTCCTGCGTCTCATCGATATTATCCTTCCACCTGAAAATCGAAGTGATAGGAAAAATATTCACACACGCTGCAAGCCGTTCTTCGACAAGTTTTCTCCCGAGATTCCGTGCTTCTTCCATATCCCCAGCGGTTATATATACGATTGAAAACATTATGGCACCAAGCATAATATGCATGTCGTATTTAATAATTTACTGAGAATGCTCCCGGAGATTACTTTTTGAATTCCACTAATCTTGTCCTGCTGGTGTTTCTACTTTACTGGCTTATTGTCATTTACCTTGACAGGCGCGGGACACTGGGTAAATACAATATCACAGCCTATGGACCTATATTGATGCTTCGCACCACCAAAGGTCAGGAATTTCTTGACAGGCTTGCCATTCATAAAAGATTCTGGCGAACTTTTGCAAATATCGGTCTTCCTGCCATGCTTATCGGCATGCTTATGATGTTTTTGCTTGTATTGTTTATCGATTATTCGCTGATTCGGTCTTTCCAGACGCAGACCGTCCCGCAGCCTGGTAAATTCAACGAACCCCGCAATATCTTCATGATACCCGGAATTAATGAATACATTCCTTTCTACTGGGGCGCCATTGCATTAATCGTAACCCTTGTGGTGCACGAATTCTCGCACGCCATACTCTGCAAGGTGGAAGGCATCAAGGTAAAATCAATGGGAATACTGCTGGCGCTAATCCCGATAGGCGGTTTTGCCGAGCCTGACGACGAACAACTGCTCGGGAAAAAAGAAGAGAAAGAAACTACAACCGAGCAGGAAGAACCTAAAAAACTTGCAACCCGCAGCGAGCGCGTGAGGGTGCTTACGGCAGGCGTCATGGCTAATTTTGTGACCGCCCTGATTGCTTTCATACTCTTCTTTTCAGTGCTCGGCTCTCTCTCTCCTGTGGGTGATGTAATGGTGACGAACGTTGTCTCAGGTTATCCGGCAGAGCAGGCTGGCGTTAAGCCGGACATGATACTGACAGGGATAAACGATAAACAGGTAAATAATGCGCATGATTTCCTGTTCTATGCAAGGACGCTGCAACCGGGAAGCAATGTTACGCTTCATTTGATTGACGGCAGGATAAGAAAAGACATAAGCATGGTTGCAACCGGAAGCAACGAAACCCGCACCGGCGTAAGGGTATTTAATGTAATAGAAGGTTCGCCTGCAGAAGCCTCCGGTATAAAAGAGGGGATGATTATTGTCAGGATAGATAATACCGACATCAAAGAACTCGATGATTTTGTTAACTTCATGAATTCTACAACCGAAGGACAGAAAGTGGAGGTAAATCTTTTAAGCAACAGTTCTGCAAATGCTTCCATGGCATCATTCGATATCGAGCTGGCAAAATATCCTTACCAGACTGAGGCTAAAAAAGGTTTTCTCGGGATTTCTTATTCGCCTGAGGGCGCCACCAGTTATTCCATAGGTATAAGCATAGGTCAATTCCGCGCCAGAGATTACCTCGCCATGCTAAAGAGCATTCCTTCATTAATGACAGGGCTCTCAGGATGGATATTATTGTTTGGCTTACCGATGTTTGGTCCTGGGGGAGAGGGATTCCAGGGCTTTAGCGGTTTGCTCCTCAATTTTTACGAGCCCACCGGATGGGCTGTCCCGCTTGGGATGGGGATTTTCTGGATTCTGAATATCCTGCTGTGGATTGGCTGGATGAATTTCTATGCCGGGCTTTTTAATTGCCTGCCTGCTGTTCCCCTTGATGGCGGGCATGTGTTCCGCGATGTTATGACCTCGTCGCTTTCGAAAATCATGGGAAACGGCGAGAAAGTGGAAAAAATATCCAACTCGATTGTAATTATATTTGCCGTGCTGATTCTTATGTCGTTCGTGTTTGTGATGATAGCGCCGTATGCAGCGCACGGGTTTTGAGTCATGTGTTGTAAGGGAGACTAATTCTCTCACACATTCCGAAAAGAATAAACCAGATAAAGTAATTTAAGAAATCCCATGATTTCTATTCTCCTGGCATCACTTGCAGGTTTGTCCGACCTTATTAGCGGTTTAATCCCCTTCTATTACAAACTGGAAGAATCCTACACAAGATACATAATTGCATTCGCAGCCGGAACTATGCTGGGCGCTGTATTTTTCGAGATGCTTCCTGAGCTTCGACCTGAGGATTCAGTTTATATCGGAGTGGGCTTCTTTTTATTCTATCTCCTTGAGCGCCTCACCATGATTCATTCCTGCGGGGAATACGAATGCACTTCGGAAGTACACAGGATTGGCTGGCTGCCGGTACTGGGGATGGCTTCGGATAACATAATAGACGGGGTTGGAATCGCAATCGCTTATGCGATAAATCCAATCACGGGAATTGTAGTTGCGCTCTCGGTAATAGTGCATGAGATTCCACAGGGTCTTACCACAACCATTCTTCTTAAGCGGTCAGGAGTGGGGAAGCTTGCAATCTTGTTCGCACTTGCAGTAGAATCGATTCTATACCCGATTGGGGCTTTCCTTGCGTTTTTAGTTCCGAATGCGCTTAACACCGCGGTTCTGGGAATCGTTACAGGAGATTTCCTCTACATTTCAGCCAGCGACCTGCTCCCGGACGCCCACAAGAAATTTAACATAAAGGTAATTTTCGCCGTCATCATCGGTGCGATATCAATATTTGCACTTGAATTTTTTGTGAAAATGTGAAACTACTTATCCGCAGCTCTTCAGCTAACAAAAATTATACGCATCTTTTTTTTCAGGCGCATGTATGTTATCTAAGAAGAATAGCAGAGTGTTAGGACAAATTAAAAAAGATTATTCTTCTGGAGTTTCCAGTGAAGCCAAATATTCCTCATATGTTTCATTTGGTCTTCTTGTATATACAATCGTTGTATCTTTTCGTTCTTTCTTTCCAGAACCGGAACTTCTTGAAATCCATCCACTTTTCTGTTTCTTCTTTTCTCCGCTTAATTTCTGGTGTTTTGAAGACGTTTGGTTTTTGTCGCTCATAATTTACTTTCTATAAGATGTTTGGTTTGTGAAGATATAAAGGAATATCTTGGATATTACGAGACCGTTACAATATGTGAAACTACTTTCCGGTCAATCTCATTAAAATAAGACTGGCTTCGTATAATATGACAAACGGCACCGTCACCATTATCTGGCTGAAAACATCAGGTCCCGGGGTTATCCATGCAGCAACTACCAGCAGTATAATGTAGGCATGCCTCCTGTAATAAGAAAGAGTCTGCCGTGAAGTGACGCCGGAGCGGACAAAAAGGTTCAGTATCAGGGGTAATTCAAATGCTAATCCAATAATTACAGTCGTCATTACGATGAAATAGATGAACTCGTATATCGAAAAATTTGCATTTATCCCGAGGCTTGCGGCATCCTGGTAGAGATAGCTGAGGAATAGCGGGAGCATATAAAAATAGGCATAACCTGCCCCAATAAAAAAAAGCAATATGGCTGCCGCTATTATAGAAATTATTAAAGATTTATGTTCGGATATTGCGCCCGGCAATCTGCCTTTTAACCCTTTATATGCATAATATACAACAAGCGGAGATGCAAGGAGGGCGCCAAATATAATAGACATCTTGAACTCAAGCATCAGCACTTCCATCGGCGTGAGGTACACGATATTGGGTTTGTATAAATTCAAATTCTGTGATATATTTAATAATTCACCTGAAAGCTTTGTCAGGTTCTGTGATATTATAGAATTATTAACCTCGTTAGAAATCGAAGTTAGGTTATTGGATATATCTATTAATTGCTTTGCAGCGTCCGGTTTATCCGGCAGATTCAGGCGGAAGAACATATCGTATTCTATTTTTTTTATCACTTCCCCCATGTAAGAAAAAGAAACCAGCGCCCCAACGCCAAAAACTGCGACTATGTAAAATATCTTTTTTCTCAATCCGGAAATTAATGCGGAAAACTCTTCTAAAGCCATTTTAAGTCCCTATCTGCAGCGGCTCTGTTATCTTTTTCAATGTAGCGATTGCGGAAAGCGCTGCAAGAAAACTTGTTCTCGGATTAGCAGGGGAGGGGATATTTTCAACGCGACAGGTGAATGTCCCGAAATCCCCTTCCACCGTTATTTCATGTATGTTTTTTACGGCTTCCGGGTCAACAAAAATCCTCACCCGTGTTTCTTTTGCGCCAATGCCGGCAAGACTCAGGGTAGCCGCTACATTAACGTTTGCAGGAAAAGCCCTGACCGCCTCCTGCGCGCTTCCTTCAAACAGGAGGGTCTTTTTATGAAAAGAACTGAGATCGATATTATTCTCCAGAATAAATGGGGCACCTGCCAGACCATGCGGGTTTTTTGTAGTGGAGAGCACTACTTTATTTAAACCAGCCTGAGACGCAGATTTCAAGCCGTCAATGCCGGAAATGGCGCCGGATGGTAAATATATCCGGCAATGATGCTTTTTTGCGGCGCTGACGCACTCATCCAGCAGTCCCGAATCCATGAAAGCGCCCGTACTTAAAACCATAAGGTCTTTTCCTTTATCCAGAACAGAAAGCCCCAGTTCACGTACCGCCGCCTGTGAGGCGCATTCGACAACGACGTCCGCCATTGAAATTAATTCATCGGGTGGCGAAATTTTGGGTTTAGTGCCAAGCACCTCAAGCAGTCCTTCACAATGCTCTTTGCTCCTGTCATAAACAGCCACAAGCCTTGCGTTTATAATCCCTGAATCTATGGCTTTACAGATTTCAGTGCCTATGGCGCCGCAGCCGATTACTCCGATTTTAAGCATAATATCCTTTATTTCTTAATACATTAACAGCAGTATATAAGTAATTAAAGATTATTAATTACAGGGATTGATTATGTTATTGAGCGAACTTGAACGTTTCATCGAGGAAGATACGGGCTATAACGATGTTTCATGCAGCATAGTACCGGACTGCAAGGTGAAGGCTGCAGTCGTAGCCAACGAAAATGGCATAGTGGCGGGACTTGCTGAAGCCACGCAGGTTTTTGAGTATTTTGACATATTCGCAGCAACAGATTTTACAGACGGCGATTTGGTAAAGGAGGATGACACCATTTTCACGCTGGAAGGAGGAGCCAGGTCTATCCTCATGGCTGAGAGGCTGGCTTTGAATTTCCTGGGAAGAATGAGCGGGATTGCAACCCTGACCCGCATGTACGTTGAAAGGGCAAACGGACCGAGAATCGCATGCACCAGGAAGACCACGCCTGGATTTCGGAAATTTGAAAAAAAAGCGGTAATAACAGGCGGAGGCGACCCTCACAGGTTTAACCTCTCGGATGCTGTCATGATTAAGGATAACCATATTGCAGTGCTCGGGCTTGAAAAAGCCATAAACGCAGCAAAAAAAACAGCAAGCTTCACCCAGAAAATAGAAGTTGAAGTTGAGAATGCCGATTCTGCTGTGCGCGCTGCGGAAATGAATGTGGATATCATAATGTTCGATAACATGCGCCCGGATGAGATTGCGAAGACGGTTAAAATACTGGAGGAAAATGGTATGCGTGGCAATATTCTCCTTGAAGCATCAGGCGGCATAACTCTTGAAAATATAGTTAAATACGCCAAAACAGGCGTGGACGTAATCTCTATCGGCGCGCTGACGCATTCTTCAAACTGGCTTGATATCAGCCTTCATATTACAAAGACCTGAGCCTGTTAATCAGAAAGAATCAAATACTGACAGGATAACTAAGGGGCTGTGCACCTTTGATGATTGTTTCATCAAACCCGGGGCCGTAGGGTAGCTTGGTCCATCCTTCATGCTTGGGGTGCATGAGACCTGAGTTCAAATCTCAGCGGCCCCATTATAATACTATTTCTACCTGAGTCACACAGAGACCGATGGTTTTATGTTTGAGTATGTATTTTTCAGGGCTATATGACACGATTTAAATCTATTATATTTATAACAGTTATTTGTTCGGCGGTACTATTATCGGGATGCCTTGGAGAAAAAGTCACCACACCGGTTCCAACACCTACCCCGGCGGTAACCGCGGCAGCCACGCCGCTGGAAACGCCCCTTCCCATGGTTACACCAACCGGTAACAAGACGCTGGTGAAACTGGACAGCAGAAGAGGTTTCGTACCCGATACACAGACAATCAATACGGGTGATGAGATAATATGGGAAAATAGTGAAGTAGAAACAGTTACTCTTGTAAGTAAAGACAGACTCCTTATTAGTAATGATGGACTCTATGATAACGAGACGCTGCCTTATGGCAGGCGCACGTCCTATGTGTTCCAGAAACCCGGAAATTATACCTTTTACCTTGATAAAATCAATCTGAACGGCACCGTTATCGTAGGGTCATTCGTTGCAGCCCCGGCACCAACGCCGCAGGTTTCTGCCATCAAAAAATTAGCGCCCGGTACCCTCTACGTATCGGCGCGAATGTTGAAACCCGCTTACTGGGGCCCCGAAAAATACGAGCTTGAATCACTGAAAGTCAGCATCACTAACCAGCGAAATATTCCCCTCTCAATAAAAGCACAGATTATAAACGGTGAGCAAATTCTTGAAGAAAATTCGTTTACCCTCAAAAGGGATGGCAGTGGCACGGAGTTTGCAAACGAGAAACGGCATTTCATCAATAGCACAAATGTAACATTGCGGCTTTTGGTTCAGGGTTATGAAACAACCGAGTACAACTTTACAGAGGTAAGCAGTCTTAATTAAACCAGTTCATTTAAGAATAATTATGACTGGAAATAAGTATTAAAGCAAATCTTGCCTCATAAACAACCCATTTATCTGCAAACGCTGAAAAGTGATGAAATATGACAACAGTCGAACTTTATTATTCGGACACCTGCCAAAACTGCCACCAGCTACGGGCTCTTTTAATGGAGGTTCTGCCCAAAAACATGAAGTTTAAGGAAATAAACATCTCCTATCGTGAAGGGCAACGCTGCGCCGCAGAACTCAATATTATGTCTGTTCCCACGGTGGCTATCGACGGAGAGGTTGTATTTGTGGGAAGGGTATCAAGAGAGGATATTTTAAAAGAAATAAGTTCAAGGAAATAAGTTCGAATGGAGGAGAGGAGGCGGCATTTACAATATTACCAGTATCCCTGCAACCGTCGCAGCCGTGCCAAGTACGAGGGAAGAGTTTATTTTTTCTTTTAACGTCATAAGCGCCATCATGCTTGATAGAAATGGCGTTATTGCAGCAAGACTTGTGGCTTTTGCCGCGCCTATCATTGTTATGCTTACAAAGAAAAAGTAACTTCCAAAGCCCATACCTGCAATCCCGCCAAGCCCGAGCAATATGTACGCTTCTTTCCTGAATTTAAAAATCGTCCCTGCGCCATGATTCATGGAATAACCAAGATATAACAGAACCAGCGGCACCGGCATGCTGATGAGCGCGGACTGGAAGGGGTCCACGTCCTTCAAGCCTGTCTTTGTTGCTACAATGGAAAACGCATATAAGAAGGCTGCAAGCACAGCCATCGAGACGCCCAATTTGATATTTTTTTCACCGCCTGAATTATGACCCCCGCTCAATATCCATACGCCTGCGACTATCAGCACTGTTCCGCCAACCACACCCGGATGGATTTCTTCTTGCAGTATCAGGCGGCTTAAAAGTATTGTGAGCAGCGGGAATGTAAAAAGGATGGGGATGAACCTTGAAACCGATATGTTCTCAAGTCCTTTCATATACGCTGCGCCTCCGAGAATGAGCCGCAGCAGCCCGCCGAGGTTCAGGAATGCGAATCCCATGAGCGTGAAATCAAAATGTCCCCCGCGCAGGAGCAGATAGAGTACCAGCAGGAAAAGCATTGCAAAAAAAGTGCGTATCAATACCGCGGGTATCGCTCCCGCACCTATGCCTTTTTTATAGAATACGGCTGCTACTGACCAGCAAAATGCAGCAGCAAGGGCATAAAATTCTCCAATCATTGCTGATTAAGTGATACAGGTAATATTATTATTTATCGGACGTTGGTAAAATTCTCTCGTACAGCAGTAGCATCCTGATAAACCGTATTTTTCGGTAAATAATCACGGCAGGCGTTTGAATCCTATTCTTTCAAAATCCTCATCAAAAGAAAAAGCCTTCTCTGCACCTATTTTTTTCATTATGGCAAAACTTGTGCAGTCCGTAAAACTTAGCCTCTTATCCTCATACTTTTCAAAAAGTTCCCATGCAAGCTCAAATATTTCTTTTCCAACCTCAATTTTTTCAACAACATTTGATGAAAGAATGTCTTTTCCCCATTCAATAGCTTCCTTGTGCCCCACAGCGTAACGTATCCTGGTCAGGGTTTCATCGATGATATAGTCGGATGTAATTATTTTCTTTACTCTGGCTTTACCGGTCTTTATATCTTCAAGAAATCGTGCTGCATCCACATGATTGTTATCTTTTTCATTCACGAGCGCAAGAAAAGCCGATGTATCCACGAATAACATACTTAATCCTCGTCGTAGATTTCATCATGCTTTTCTGACAGGTCTTTTGATGCGCGAAAAGTATGCATCCTGAAGAAGGGGTCTTTTTTATCGAAGCCTGATTTATCCCTGACCCACTCTAAAACGGCTTCCCTTATCGCTTCTTTTATCGAGATGCCTTTTTTTTCCGCTGTCTTTTTAAGCTCTGAATATATATGCCTGTCAAGCTCGCTCTGGATATATTTTATTTCGGACATTTAGTATCAACATTTAAAGATGGCATTTGGACATTAAATAATTATCTTTTAGTCAAAGGATAGCAATTGGCTTTATCAGCTCTTTTTCCTACAACCCCATCTTTCTCGCAATCTCCCCGACCCCCAGGAACGCCGCCGAATCCACGGGCAAATCCGCAAGCGGTTTTCCCTCAAGGTCAAAGCGCGCAAGAGTTTCATCAAAAGGCACAATTCCAACAATGTCCATCTTCAATTCCCTTGCATATTCCTCGATCTGCGCCCGGTTCTCGGGCGTAACCTTGTTTGCTATCACATGCATTTTCTTTATGTTCAAATTCAGCGACTTTGCAAGCTCACGTATTCTCTCTGCGGTCTGCAAACCCCGGCGCGAGCCATCCGTGACCACAAGAAGCTCGTCAACATCGCGAATAATCCGCCGCGAGAGGTGTTCAAGCCCTGCCGCAGTATCTATTATCGTAAGGTCGTAGTTCTTCAGTATCCTGTCCATTATCCCGCGCAGGAGATTGTTCGCAAAACAGTAGCAGCCTGAACCCTCCGGGCGTCCCATAACAAGCATGTCATAGCGCGGCATCTCGGTGAGAACTTCATACACTTTTGATTCCAGCAGAGCCTCCTTATTGGTATCGGGAGGCATCCTGTCGCGCTCTGCAAGCATGAACTCCCGCATATCGCCGATGGTTTTATCAACTTTCACGCCCAGCACGTCGGGGAGGTTGGAGTCCGGGTCTGCGTCGATAGCCAGCAGCGTTTTTTTGCCGGATGACAGGTGTTTTATCAGCATGCCGGCTACTGCTGTTTTTCCTGTTCCGCCCTTGCCTGTGATTGCGATTACTTTCATGGAAAATAATACTTTTTACTTTAAATAATTATATGCTTTTAACAATCTTATTGTTTGAAGAAACTCTGAATCTCTATAATGTTTATTGCTTTCTACCCTATCTATTACGAATTTTAATATTTCATTGAATTCTATTAATTCGTCTATTCCCATTTGGTTTACAATTTTTTTACATTCATCTTTTCGTTTTGGTCCTAATTTGGATATTACCAAAATCTTCCTGAATTTATCTGTTTTAAAAAATTTCGAGGCTTCTTGTATGGCTTCTGGTCTAATAAAATTGTAAATCCTATCGTTATAATCTTCAAAATATGATAACGTACAGTTTTCAGAGTGCCATCCTTTAACTTCTACAATTGCTTTATCATCATTTTTTAAATTATATATTGCCATATCGATGTCAGATTCGCTTGGAATATTTTTTTTAGTAATAGTATATTTAAGATTGGTGTGAACAAGGTATCCTTTCATTTCGAAATAAATCCGCACGAATTCCTCATTAACATCTGTCATCTTAATCGTTCCAGTAAAAGCTACTGCTAATACTTGCTTTATCTAATAATACCCTAATTAATTGCACAGCACAAAAGATTAAATGCATCACTTATTTCTCTTTGCCTTTCAGCACAATCCTGTCAATGGTGATTTTGGCGTTCTTGAACACAAGCTTCATGCCCTCGCCCCCGCCGAACTGCATGGGCGGCATCATTGGAATTCCTGCCGGCATCGTAAACGCTTGAGCCGCAGACCACGCAGGCGCAGAAGCCCCAGACTGTGGCGCTTCCGCAGCAGCCTCTTCCTTTGTCCATCTCTGGATTACAGGATGCTGCTTTTTCTCAAGATAATCCCGCAGGGTCTTCAGGTCAGTTACCTCTTCTTCAGTGGGCAGCTTATC
>JAQUQX010000022.1:25840-29254 GCA_028715885.1 Candidatus Methanoperedens sp. | reverse complement strand
GAGCATCTTGAACGAATGAGAAACTCTGCAAGAATGCTTCTGCCTAAGGGCGCAGGGATAAGCATCTCCATTGAACAAGATTATCCTTCGCATATCGGTCTTGGCTCGGGAACGCAGGCAGCCCTTGCGGCAGGCATGGCTGTTAATAAAATATACAACCTGCGCCTCACTGCATACCAGCTCGGAATAAAGGTTGGCAGGGGAGGCACAAGCGGCATAGGCGTGGCTGCGTTTGAAAAAGGCGGCTTCATCCTCGACGGGGGGCATAAATTCAGCGAAAAGAAGGCATATCTTCCATCAGCAGCTAGCAAACTTCCTCCTGCGCCTGTTTTATTGAGAAAAGATTTCCCGGATTGGGACATCGTTGTTGCAATCCCGGAGCAGAAAGGCGCGTCAAGCAAAAAAGAGGTAAATATATTCAAGGAAAAATGCCCTATACCGTTGCGGGAAGTGGAGAAGCTCTCGCACGTCATTTTGATGCAGCTTCTTCCCGCGCTTGCCGAGGAGGATATTGCGACATTCGGCAGGAGTATCAACTCGATCCAGGAAACTGGATTCAAAAAAAGGGAAGTGGAGCTTCAACCTGTCTCTTCAAAGCTGATGCATGAATTAAAGGACGGAGGCGCATACGGCGCTGGCATGAGTTCATTCGGTCCCACGGTTTATGCATTCGGTGAGGATGCGGAAAATCTCAAGAAAATAGCAGGGGAATTTCTTGATGGTAAAGGTCAGGTCTTTATCACTAAGGCAAGGAATAAAGGAGCGAGAATAGAAATTAATTGACTTAACATTTATCTATATTAGCAAATATGAAAAGGTCAATCTCCCTTTTTGAGGAGTTTTATTAAATGGTCGAATCTGAAGCACATAAAAAATACGAATTCAAAAGGACGCTTGAAGTTCTTCGCAACAAGCGTGGAAGAGGGACGGAACTCATCTCTCTCTATATACCGCACGACAAGCAGATACACGAAGTGGCGGCGCAGCTTCGGGAAGAATTCGGGCAGGCATCCAACATCAAATCAAGGGTGACAAGACAGAACGTGACGGGCGCAATCGAGTCGCTGCTTTCAAGGCTCAAGCTCATACCAAAAGCGCCGGAGAACGGCGTTGTGATTTTTTGCGGCGCAGTGGATATAGGCGCTAACAAGACCGATATGGAGACATACATAATCGAACCGCCTGAACCCCTGGTTTCCTATAAATATCATTGCGATTCGTCGTTCCTGCTAACACCGCTTGAGGATATGCTGCACGAGAAAAAGACATACGGTCTCCTTGTTCTTGACAGGCGCGAAGCCACTGTGGGTTTATTGAGAGGAAAGCATATCGAAGAGATGGCTCATCTCACTTCTAATGTCCCGGGCAAGCAGCGAAAAGGCGGACAGAGTTCTCACAGGTTCCAGCAGCTGCGGCTCATCGCTATAAACGAGTTTTATACCCGTATCGCAGATGCCGCAAGCGACGTCTTCCTGGGGGTTGACCAGAAGGATTTCGAAGGTGTTTTCATAGGCGGACCATCACCAACCAAAGAAGAATTTGAAGCTGGCGAATTCCTTCATCATGAGATACAGAAAAAGATACTTGGTCTTTTCGATGTGGCAAACACTGATGAGTCAGGTTTGACTGAACTTTTCGATAAACTTGGAGAGGCACTTGCGGACGTTGAAGTTGTACAGGAGAAAAAACACATGGAATTGTTCCTCAAAGACCTGGTGAACGACACTGGTCTTGCTTCATACGGGGAAGAACAGGTCAGGAAGAACCTGCAGATGGGGTCTGTGGAGACGCTTTTGCTTTCGGATGAACTGCGCAAAGTCCGCCTCACCATAAAATGCAACAACTGTGATTTTGAGGAAAAGAAAACCATAACGAAAAAACAGGGTGATGAAGAATATCAGCCCGGTAATTGCAAGAAATGCGGTTCAAGCCTTAAAATTGCCGAGTCCATTGACATCGTAAATGAACTTTCAACCATTGCGGACCAGATGGGTACGAATACAGTGTTTATTTCAAGCGATTTTGAGGAAGGGAACCAGCTTCTCACGGCGTTTGGGGGGATAGGGGCGATACTCAGATTCAAGACCGGAATCTAAGTTTTTTTTCTGCTGACAGAGTATTTTACAGTCAGGTCAATGGTAAGCCCGTTAATGGAATCCTCAGCCTCGTGCATCGTTTCTTTTATGTTTGCATTGTCCAGAATCTGCTGGATTTGCTCCCTGATCCTGATATAGCGGACATATTCCTCAACAGTGAGTTGTTTTTCATTATTTGTTTCTATGGAAATCGAACTCATCTAATGAGTTATATGCAACGGTAAGCAAAAAACGTATGGGATATATTTTAAATCAAAGTAAAAAAAGAGAATGTGTGATGTGAAATATCACATCACTTTTAACTTTACTGACCTTCCATGAATGGGCTCTTGACACCAGTCAAGACTGCCATTACACGTACCCTGCCGGTAAGCTGGTCATCGACTTTTGCTCCCCAGATAACTCTCTTTGTGTTGGGAACCTTGTCCATGATTAACTCGCCTGTGACCGCGACCTCTTCGAGTGTCAGGTCTTCGCCTCCTACAATGTGTATAAGCACACCGTATGTGGCTGACATGTCCGAGATGTCAAGCAACGGGACGGCAAGCGCCTGTGAAACAGATTTTGCCACCCTGTCCTCACCGTCGCCTTCGCCTATGCCGATTGCTGAAATTCCGCCGCGCTCCATTACTGCGCGAAGGTCTGCATAGTCAAGGTTGATTAAGCTTGGCTGGGTGATTGTCTCGGTTATGTTCTTGACGAACGCGCCAACCAGTGCGTTTGCTACCGCCAGTGCTTCTTTCAATGGCAGGTTGCCTGCAACTTCCCTCAACTTTGAGTTATCTATAACGATTGTTGAGTCGCAGCTCTCGGAAAGTGCCTTTATTGCTTCCCTTGCTTTCTCTCTTCTGAACTGCTCAATCTTGAAAGGAATCGTGACGCATGCGATTGTAAGTGATCCAATTTCCCGTGTTATTTCGGAAACTACTGGTATTGCACCGGTACCGGTTCCTCCTCCCAATCCTGCTACGAGGAAGACGAGGTTTGTACCCTCTAATTCAGCTTTTAACTCTGCAAGATTCTCTTTGGCTGCCTGTGCACCCATTTCCGGATACCCGCCGCATCCATGTCCCTTGCATAATTTCTCACCGAGTAATATCAGCTTATCAGCTTTACTCATTGTACTTAGATGATTTACATCAGTGTTAGCTGCGATTATCTTTCCGCCAGCCATTCCTTTTTCTGCTATCCAAGTCGTAATATTGCATCCTGCACCACCGAGCCCGACTACGGCCACAGATGGTTTCGATGTCTTTACAAGCTCTGCTAACTTTTCGTTAACCATATTAATGCCTCCTTTGAACCAAATTATGGCTAC
>JAQUQX010000022.1:0-25740 GCA_028715885.1 Candidatus Methanoperedens sp. | reverse complement strand
AACCAAATTATGGCTACTCTCTTTACACCTTTTAAGTATATAGATATTATTGATGAACCCGACTGAAGCAGAAAAATCCAGGGGTTATTTTGGTTTAGGCGGCCAGTTTTTTTCCATCCAGCCCGGGATGCGTCCCGAGTCCGGGGGTCCGATCATCACCCGAAGCCCGGTGACATCTTCCACATCGCCCTGCAACCGCGCTGCAAGACCGGGCAATATCAGGGCATTATGGGATGTCTTATCCTTGAATTCAAAACCGGCTTTCTGGAAGGTATCTTTTATCTTGGCTGCGGTGAGCTGCCCGCCTGCAACCGCGGCTTCAACCCCTATGCCGTCTGTGTCCACCGCTGCAAGATAGCAGTTAATCTTGTTGGATGACAGATCGCTTTCAACGGTATAATAAGTGAGGGCGAAATTGGTCGTGACTATTACCGGAGAATCCTTTGCAGGCGAGCCCACCTCGTTCACGCCCGGAGCCACCTTTACAGGAGTTCTCGGGTCTGTGTAAATCGTATCGCGAAGGTGCACCTCGGGCAGTACTGCATACGGTTCAAGGCTGTGGAGAATCATGATGTCCCCGTACCTCACGGTGAAAACCGAAGCAAGCACCGTTTCCCAGTAGGATGCGGTAACTGCATCCTTATAGACAAGCCAGGCATTTAGCGGAACAGCCATAATTGGAAAAGCAATATCCTTCTGTCCTTCTTTTATTCCCGCGCGGCGAAGCTTTATGAATCTCTCGAATGACCCTTTCAACTGTACGCCCTGCGGGTAACTGCCCGGGTCAAGTACAAGGTCTTTTATACCCATTTCCCTGAATGTCAGGGCGAGTGATTTGAGTTTGTCAAGATCTGGTGAGAACAGCACCACAGGGACTTTATAATTTAAAGCAAGTTCCGCAACTTCGCCCCAGTTTTTCTCAGTTGCCGCATATATCAGCGGATTTTTGTCCTTTACCACTTCAAGCGCCGCCTTCAGCGCAGCAGGGTCAAAAGAGCAGAGTACCAGGGGAAGTTTTGTGGTCTCAGCGACCTTCTTCACTGTATTGGCAAACTTCAGGGCATCACCTGAAACGCACCTGACTGCAACCATATCAACTTTTAAGAACTTTCCCACATAGAATTTCCTGAAATTCGAAATCTTATTTATCCTTTCTACAAGCTCTGTTTCCGCCATGGTATCCCATACGTCATAAGCAAATGCCGTAGGGTTAAAAAAAGTCAACTGGTGGCGGTAGAGCACATCGTCCCCGCCTATTTTCCTGGCATGTTCTCCCTTGCCTATTGTGACCTCATGGATTTCAGGAGCGAGAAGCGTCTGCAGTTCCATGTATTTTTTCTTGAATTCATCTTTTAGAAGGGGCGGGCAATCATCAAGTTTCTTTGACCTGTCGATAAGATGGGATGCAAAAGCCATGCATGTTGCTTCCCCGCATTCCGCGCAGTTTATCTGTGGCAGGTACTTATAGACTTGGAGCGGACTGTTCAGTTTCATTATATCACCGCCGATATCCAGTTATCGATATTTACAGGCTCTGTCTCCTTTCCGCCGTACAATGTCTGGGTAATCTCCTTTAATACCTGCACAGCCGTGGGGTGCATCATCATAAACAGGTCGTTTCCCGCAAGCGATAATGTCAATCCAGTGACTATTTCCCATATTGGTCCCCTGTATTCACGGGGTCCCCAGTCGGAGTCTTCTTTTAAGGGTGAAGAAACCATCCACGACTCACGCGCCCCCCACGCATTGGTTGTGCCGCTTGACATGGGGAAATTGAGTTCAGTATCGCCGGATAGACCAGCCAGTCTTATCCTTTCCATGTTCGTGTAAGCATAATCAAGCCCGTATCCGAGAGCCGCAGTGGTAGGGTCCATAAGGATATTTTCGCGGGCTACACCGCATTGCTTCATAAGTTTTCGATTCAATTCTTTTTGCGCGTTTATCTCAAGTTGCGTCCACGAAAGAACAACGTGGTTATATTTCTTCGCTGCTTCTGCAATCCGCGCATAATCAAGGTTAAGGCTCGCCGATGCAAGAAGGCACCTTTCCCCTTCTGCAACCTCGGCTGCTTTTTCAAGTACGGCAGGGTCTTTTTCAGGATTCCCGGAGCCTCCTATTACAATAGGCACGTCCACAGCCTGAAGGACCTCTTCCACAGTTTTTGCAGCTTGCGCAGGCGAGGTGTCCTTGATGTTAGGGTCTGTGCTTATGAGGTGAATCGTTACCATATCAGCCCCGAAGTCGCGCACAACCTTTTTTGCCCATTCAGCCGGGCTGTTGATGACGTCCTCGTAGTTGGATTTGACAGCTTTTGCCATGTTTATGGGCATGTCGAATACGTCCATGGTTATATGGTTCCGGTGGGGCATAGGTCCATCAAAATAATACGGGAGGGCGGTCTCTCCACCCAGTGTAACTGTGCTTTTGCGCGTGCCTCCGTCTGAAGATGTTGCCCCCAGTACAACTTCCTGGATGGGCGTTTTCCAATCCTCTATTTTACCTGCGCTGAATCTGGATTCGATTAACTTTGTAAGCCTTTTCGGAGCTGCGGTTGCGCCAAGCATCTGGTCAACAGGATACCCAAGAATCCTGGAAATATTCATTAAGTGAATGGCAACCTGGGCGGTCTCATGCCCCAGTGCGTACGCCATCTGGGGGTTAAGCCCCGCCTGCCCGAGGTCGATTTCCACATCGCCTTCAATCTTTACTCCTTCAAGAGCCTGGATTTCACCGCCAAGAAGACTTCCGAGTTCAGAGAGTTTTATCTTTTTCGTCATTTTTACATCCCATTTAGCACTATTAATCGTCCAAGATGGGACTGGCTACATATATATTTTTAGATGCCCGAAAACCTGGCGAGTTTATGTGCCAGGGTCGTAGTTCAGCATACAAACTGGAGATTGTTATCAGTACAAGCAATATGGTATTCTCACCTAACTTGCCGTGCACCATGCCGTTGACACTGTATATGGCTTACCAGGGTTTGGTGTTCCGGGAAAAACAACACTTACCTGAGCTTTTTATAGCTGCACAACATAATGTTATTTGAACACATTGCTCAAAAAAATTGCAAAAAATATGGGTAAAATCAGGTATCAAGAAAGATTGAAATGAATATCACCAGAAAATCAATTATCTCCTCTGCATGTGGTTTTGTCCTCGCGATGGGATTGGTTGTTATCCTGGTCGTCATGACTATGCCATTCGTGTCTAATTTTTCTCTGGGGATTCAGAGGAGCATATCGCTTTTTATTTTCATGTTCTCACTGCTTGTTGTTGCGCCCCTTGTCTCCAGGAAATTATACAGGATTGACGGCACTAAAAAAATTATCGGCTGGACATTCATAGGAACCGGCGCAGAATTTCTGGTTTTTCCTCTCTCGCTCCTGTTTGTTGTTAAATCCGCTTCATCGCTCGGCGGGATTCTTTTGATGGCAACGTTGTTTACTGTATCGCTTATCATCGGGCTGCTGGCTGGAGCTACCAGCATCGCTATTGGAATAATGCTCATAAGAAGTGATAACATGCTCCGTTTCGCTATGAGGGGGGAAAAAGAATGACCGAAAACTATGAACTCCCAAAAGGAATAGTTTCTATCTTCCCGCCCGTGAGGTTCCTGAACTCCACTCCTCCCTTAACCCCCGAAATCTCAACGCCGTCAAACTCATCGCTGCCGCACAATATATCCTGCTCGGGATGGGTTCCGGGGATTATCTTGCAGCTTATCCTTGTCCTGTCACCTGCTGAGACAACAATCTTGAGGCGCTTTGATGCGGGATGTTTCTTTGGCAAAACGATGAAAGGCGAGCCCACTTCACGGATCATGTAAAGCACGCATTTCAAACCGTTTACGATGGTTTCATCAGTCCCGAAACCGGACGCTACGAGCAGGTCATCAGGGGAAAGGGCTAAAATTATTTCTTCTTTTTCTGTTTCAAGGAGAAATTGCCTGCTTCCAGCTTTGACTATACCAAGCGTGCCTTTCTTTCCATGCAGGAGGAGCATTTCATTCTCATTTAGCGGGTTCATTCTTCGCTAACCTTGCTTACCCTGGCAGAATGACATGCAGGGCATTTTAGTTTTCTTCCGAAGCCCTTAAACTCATTTCCGCAATCACCGCACTTGTAATATTTTGCATCTGCATCCAGTTCCTTAATATCGAAATCGTATGTTTCACCGCCGACGCTGCACATATTTTTTCACCTCCGTGATATCATGATTGTCATGTTTAATCCTGTTCTTATATTAAGCTTGTGCAAGGCATTTATTAATGTATCTCTCATACACGCTTGCATCAACGGCTTTGCCAGCCCAGAACTTCAAAACATCACCCCTGTTTAGTATCGCCGTTAGAGGGAGTTTCTTTTCTTCAGCCTCTTCATGGAAGATTATCTGGTAAAGCGCGCCTTCCTGCCTGTCCTCTACGACTTCAAAAATTTCAATCCTGCCGCCATATTTTTCTTCGAGCGCATGGACATTTGGTTCGTTGGATTCGCATATCTTACATTGATCCTCACGCATCCTGTCGCGCCTGATATTGAGGAAGACAGGTATTCTAATTTCTATAATCCTCTCAACAAGTTTCTCAACTGCTTCGTATCTCTCATCAACGTATTGTTCGATGAAATCGTTATATTCAGCCTCAGCCTGCTCCGGCGTGAACGATTTCTTTTTTGCCAGCGCTTCGATGAATTTCTGTCTGAAAATTTGTTTGTGATTCAATAGAAGTTGTGTGAGATTCAAAGTTCCCTTCCTTCAATTATTTAAACAGCAGATGAACGTACTATTAAATCGTCAGGTTAACATATCTTTTTCGATGTGATCTCCCGCTCGTATCGCTAATTATATACGCGCTTGGCGATATCGCCATTTGATATACTACGGATTTGACTTTTTTCTTCGCAGTTTGCCGAGGAGTTTTTTTATCCTGCTTTTACCCGGGTTTTTTATCTTGATTCTAAGGTATCCCCGCTTTGAGTTTATCACCATTTTAAAAACAGTTTCGTCAGGGCAGGAATCAAGAAAATTTTTCATCTCCCCGACAGCAGTTTCTTTGTTAATACCCGTATATTCTATGCTCATGCAATAATCTACATTGGAATAATTATATATCTATTCTTTGATGAACTTTGAGATATATCCGTTTTTTTAAGATGTAATCAAACCTTTCACTCCATAAGCTTTAATTGAAAGCAGGAATATTAACCAAAAACAACAGGCAAGAAAATGGTACTTGATAAACTCGGAGGCTCGCTTCAGGACGCCCTTAAAAAACTCGTCGGGGCAAGCAGGATAGACGAAAAGATAGTGGACGAAGTTGTCAGGGACATCCAGCGCGCTTTGCTTCAGGCGGATGTAAACGTCAGGCATGTGATGGCTTTATCCCAGAAAATCAAGCAGCGCTCGCTCAAGGAAGCGCCGCCCGGCGGCATGAGCCCGAGAGAGCATGTGATACGCATCGTGTATCAGGAACTTATAAATATCCTCGGGAAAAGCGCAAACGTAAAGCTTGCCCCGCAGACCATAATGATGGTTGGATTGCAAGGCAGCGGCAAAACAACCACTACTGCGAAGCTGGCCCGGTATTTCCAGAGGAAAGGATTAAAAGCGGCAGTAATTTGCGCTGATACTTTCAGGGCTGGAGCATACGACCAGTTAAAAACACTGTGCGACCGCATGGGTATTTTTTTCTACGGGGAAAAGGACGTAAAGGATGCCGCAGGAATCACCCAGCGTGGGCTGCATGCAATCGAAAAATACGATGTGAAGATAATTGATACGGCAGGGAGGCATGCCCTCGAAAAAGACCTGATAAAAGAAATGGAAGATATTCATAAAATTGCCAGACCTGACCATAAGTTCCTTGTTCTGGATTCCGCAATGGGCCAGCTTGCAAGCGAGCAGGCGCGCGCCTTCAATGCCTCCATAGGAATAACAGGTGTTGTCATAACAAAGCTTGACGGCACAGCAAAAGGCGGCGGAGCGTTATCCGCGGTTTCCGATACCGATTCCGCGATTGCTTTTATTGGCGTTGGCGAAACGCCTGACGACTTTGAGCGGTTCGAGGCTGACAGGTTCATCTCGCGCCTGCTGGGTATGGGGGATATCAAGTCGCTTGTTGAAAAGGCGGAAGAGACACTGAAAACCGAAGATTTTGACATGGAAGCCATGCTCAGCGGACGATTTACCTTAAAGGATATGTACAAACAGATGGAGGCAGTAAACAAGATGGGCCCTCTTAAACAGGTAATGTCGATGATACCGCTTGGCAAGCTCGGTGTGAAAGTTTCGGACGACATGTTCAACGTCACACAGGAAAAAATGAAAAAATACAAGTTTATTATGGATTCGATGACCGATAAGGAACTCGACGACCCGAAGCATATAAACAGCCCGAGAATCACGAGGATTGCGCGCGGCTCGGGGACTAAATACGAAGAGGTGCGCGAACTCCTGAAATATCATAAAATGATGCAGAAGACCATGAAAGGAATGAGCGGCGGGAAGTTCAATATGCAAAAAATGATGAGAAAATTCGGAATGTGAGATGGAAAATATTTATACGTAAGGACAATTATAATACTACTGGGGCAGCGGCATCGCATCCATCCCCTCCGATGATCCCGCAATGCCCCTTTTTCTATTTTTTATTGCATAATACTGTTATGAAACTAAGAATCATTATTAATAATGAACATACCGAAATGTTTATATAACAACGAATTATAAGAAATTTGATAAGCGTTTTAGGAAAAGTAACATGTTTATGAGAAAAGAATCGGATGTTAGTAACAAGCGTGCTGCAGTTGTTATTATTGGAGCTGTTGTCGGGGTTGCAGCTTATTATTTCTTTGCTAAAACTCTTTTCTTTTTCTTGGTAGGGTGGTTATTTTTTATACCAATGGTTGGTATTGTATATACGGTATATGGACTTCAGGAATATAGAGCTATTACAAGAAATGTCTCAATTAACAAACAGTATGTTGAGAAGTTAAAACCCTCTATTGAAAAACACAACGGCAATTTCAGTGCAGCAGTAAGGGATGTCATAAGCCAGGCTGCATTACCCCCGTTCAGGAATTCAGTGTCGATAGACAATTTCTTGTTTAAATGGATGGTGGATGAAATAGAAGATAGACTTCTCCCGGACAATGTCCTTGATGAAATAATAGATCCGCGTTTGATAGATTCGATGGAGAACCTTGAGAGTTTTTTGAACAACAAATTCATAGAACTTGAGTGGGATGTCGGTATTGTTTTAAAATATGACAGTAACACATCCCCGTCTGATATATTGATGGAAATAAACGGAAGTCCTCAAAAAATAAAATTTGTTGCATCGCTGATATCTCAATTCCTTGTGAAAAACTCGCTTAAAATGCCTATTAATATACCTCTTAAGATTAGTTCTACCGTTCATTCGGATAGATGCGTAAGAGTTGAATTCTCAAGGTCAAACAAAAAAGAAGCACTTGACAGTCTGGTGTCCTTTTTTGGAAGTGAAAATGAAATAATAAAAACCATAAAAAGCAAGCCTGCTTTCTGGAAAGCCGTAATCAACACGCATGTTTTAAACAATTATAGTATGGTCACGGTTCCAAGGAATTACTTTGAGGAACTGTTTGACGATAAAGTACCTACAGGACAAACAATTATAGAAAACCGGGCAATGAAACCAATCAATGAGATACCTCTTGAAGAGGTCTTTTCTCTGATAAAAGAGGTTTACGAAACATCCAGGATTGTCGATAGAGTTGAAATCGATAAAAAGAACTTAATTTTATTCCATACTTATAGAAATAAAAACGCAATAGAGAAATTGAAAACGAGTCTTATCAACCTCTTAGATGCGAACGGTCATTTATATGATGCAAAGTCAACTGCAAACATGATTTTTTTGACATATCGACAGAACAAAATAGATGTAGATGTAATGAAAAAAAGTAGCAACAGATTTGATTCAGGAACCAGTGCCAATTTTTGTTAGTGGTAAATGGAGATATATATATATGTCGAAAAAGTATTGGAGTTGCCGACTGCCGTTTGAAGAATGAGGCATGGGCGCGGGGGCGTGTGAGGTTTTCAGGATATTTTTCAGGATATATTTGTTGTTTTGGCTTTTGCCGACAGGAAGGGGACACGAAAATAACCGCATAAAATGCCATCCGTTTCACTTTTTGAGTGATTATATGCCAGCAGCATATAGCTATTTATACTTTTAAAATCCTATGTATCCTGTGCCAGAAAAAGTCATCAAAGAAACCAGAATACTTGCGGAAGATGAGATTATTGACATCTCAGTAACACAAGTACCTGCATCATCTGAAATCCCTCACGGCGTGAGATACAGTTTCAATTACCGTGTGAGAACCAATGAGGGATGGAAGACTTTGATTCGTTTCGATAATGCACATACGATAAAAGGACATGGCAAAAGAGATCATAAGCATATGTTTGAAAATGAGGCGCAGGAAATAAACTTCAACCGCCCGAGGGATTTGATTGATGAATTGATGAAATTAATAAAAAATAATCGGAGGAAGATCGATGAAATTAAAAGACGTTGAAATAATAGTCATGAACGATGAAGAGTACGGGGAGCACCTGAACCAGTTATTTGAAAGGGTAAGGCGCGGTGAGATACGTGAACCAGAACCCCATAAAATCGTGGCGCGCACAGCAGAGGATATTGGAAAGATACTGACACGTGAGCGCCTGCGCTTACTTTCGATTATCAGGGAAAAGACACCGGAATCCATCAGCGAGCTGGCAAGGATGCTGAAGCGCAAGGAATCGAATGTATATAATGACATCACGTTCCTGGAAGGTATGGGTCTCCTTGAGCTTAGGGAAGGTAAAAATCACGTCAGGAAAGCGCCTGTTGTTGATTATGATGCGCTGCACATTACGGTTCCGCTGACTGCGTAAGTCACAGACCGCCGTGAATCGGGGGCATGGGCGAGGTGCGTGAGGGAGGCACGAAAAGCTTAATATCTTAGAATTCTAACATCTAAGACATGAGCGAATTGGTAAAGGTATCATCAAAAGGACTATTAACACTTCCCAAGTCTATCCGGGAGCAATTAGATATTAACATAGGCGATTATCTGGGCGTGACTATCGAAACTGGCAAGGTTATACTTCAAAAAGTTGAGATATTGCCTAAAAAAATCGACTGGGAGAACGAAGATAAGGCATGGAAGGAATACGCGGCTAAAAGAATCGCCAAGGAATAATACCAATGCTACTCAAACAGGGAAGTATAGTACTTGTTGATTTTTCATATAGCAACCTGAAAGAGACAAAGTTCAGACCTGCGCTGGTAATCAGCGGTTCGGAATATAATGAAAGCTCCATTGACGTTGTTGTGCTGAGGGTAACTTCCAGAGGCAGGGACAGGAAGTGGGAGTCGGAAATATTAAGAGATGACCTGGCAGAAGGCGCTCTTGATATAGAACCAAGTTATGTGAAAGTAGATTCCTTATATACAGTCGAAAAAAAGATTATACGAAAAGTTGTTGCACGATTAAAGGAAGAAAAAATTAAGGAAATAAGGAAACAGCTTCTGGAATTGTTCTCTTAGACGAGCGATAGTGCTTTGGCGCGCACGGCAGAGGATATCGGGAAGATATTGACACACGAGCGCCTTTGCCTGCTTCAGAGCATCGGGAAAGACGCGGGAATCCAGAAGCAGGCTGGCAAGGGTTTATGATGCGCTGCACATTACGTACGCGCTGACTGCGCAGGTCACGGACCGCCGTGAATCGGCGGGGGCGTGGGCGCGCGGGTGCGTGAGGTTTTCTATCGCTCATTTGTGGTTTTTGTTTATCCTATCAAATGGGGGCACTGAAAATCAGAAAACCATTCCAGTGCCGTTGCATGTTTTGCACTTTCCTAAAAAACTGCGCCCACTACCATGGCATGAAGGGCATTGAGCACCAACATAACCTGTACCATCACACAACGAACATTTTCCAAATATCCCAGATTTTCCTGATCCATGACATCTAGGACATCTTGGCATTTTTTCCTCCAAATAAACCCATATATACGCCTCGCACCTTATTTTTTTAGTGAAAACATAAAGATGACAGTTATCTTGTCTCCTGTACCACATGCAATATCTGAGATGCCCAGCCTTGTGGATTGTTAACTGAAACTTCTATTCTCATTAAATTACTACTTTTAGCCATTGAGACTCCTCCAGCAACTTTTCTCTCTATTGGTCCGCCTGATGATGAATAATCCATTCCACCTCTACTTGCTGATTTATCTGTAGACATCGTTACATCCATTCCAGCAACATTAGCTTCTACTACTAATTTTTTACCTATCAATCCCTGAACATTTACATTTTGTATATTCACCAAAGGTATATCTAAGGCAACTGATGTTTGTTTTGAAATAAATCCAGTTACAGCTTCCATCAATAATCGTTGATTTGTCAAATATAGTGTTCCTTTATGCTGTTCCAATTTTTCTTTACTGATCGTGGATATTATATCCGCCTTAGCTGCATCCTGTAACAGAACTTTTTCATCTTTTCCCATGATTACCATAATCAAACCTCCAGATTTTTATTTTAACAAATATCCCATTTATCCCATTTAAAGGTTTCTACCCGAATAAGTTTATTGTCGCGTTTTTCCCACTAACAAAAAGGAATTAGATGGAGAAAAATACAAAAGAAATTATATTAGGAACAAGTAAAATAGACCCACGTTTTCGAGTAACTCTCGTTCAGCCAGTTCCTAAACTGTTAAATGTTGGGATTGGAGACTTGATAGTTTTTGTACAAAATGAGAAAGGGGAGATTATGATAAGGTCGTCATCTATCTCTAAGCTTAAAACTCCATGAAATACGCTGCCTACAAGCAAGAAAGCGCCAGCGCCACACTCATAATAAAAGTGCGCCGCCCGCTTTTTGTGCGGTGATTATAAATAGAATGCAATTCAAGTACAGTCAATGATGAAACAGCAGCAAAAACAACGGATTCGCTCTATATCTGCTATGGCAAAACCAAAGTATTCCAAGAGAGAATCTGAGTTGCAAGCAATAAATCGAATTCTTGACCGCAGGTACGAAGTTTTAGTGGAGCTGGGATAGTCTATCCGATATGCGCTCTGACAAACTCCAGGCATAATGAAAATACCTGGTTATCGACTTCTTTTAAAACGCTTGCAGATCTTTCTTCATAAGTTCCATATTCCTGCAATCTTCTGTTGTAGAGTTCCTTTCGGAACTGGTAAGCTTCTACAGCCGTATAATCGAAGCTGTAACCATTCTTTTCCAAAAATCTTTCCGCTGCTGCCAATGCTGTTCTATGGTTGGCGTCTGGGAATGCCTGCAGCAGAATTATATTTTTCAGATAATATGCCGCTATCTCTACAACATCCCTATTCTTCGGTGTAAGTTCGATTAACTTCTTAAGTTCACGCATTTTGGTGAGATAATCTTCACTTCCGGTGTATTCTATCCGGGGGTCTTTTGAAGCACGTATTTTTATCTGCTCATTGATATCCAACAGATTTTCTAATGTTAGCAAGTTAAGAGGCATAAATCAAAGTCTTAAAAAACTCACTTCACCCTTGTCCCTTCCTTAACCTCCTTCTCAGGCAGCAATAACACAGCGCCCTCACCATCCGCAGCAAGAATCATCCCCCGCGACTCCACGCCGAAAAGTTTTGCAGGCTTCATGTTCGCAAGCACCGCCACCTGCCTTCCCACAAGCTCGGAAGGAGAATGGGACTTCGCAATCCCCGCAACAATCTGGCGCTTCTCCCCTATGTCCACCTCAAGCTTCAGCAGCTTATCGGAACCCTTGATATTTTCAGCCGATAATATTTTTCCAATCCTTATATCCAGCTTCTGGAACTCCTCGAATGTTATTTCTGCCATCTCCTTCCCGACCTCAAGCTTATTTTTCTCTTTTGCAATTGCTATCTTTATCCTTCTATCAAGTATGGATTCCATTTCCTTAATCTTCTTATCCTCGATTTTAGTGAACAATATTTCAGGAGCCGCAAGCTCTTGCGAAGGTATCTCCACAAGCGCCTCCTCAAGCCGCGCGGTATGGACATCGCCCGGAAGTGCAAGCTGCCTCCATGCATTTTCCATATTTCCCGGAAGTATGGGTTCAAACAGCAACGCAAGCGCTTTTCCTATCTGGAGGCAGTTCTTCACCACACGGGCGCAGGCTTCCCTGTCCTTTTTAATGAGCTGCCATGGCTCATGCGACTGGAAATATGAGTTCCCGTAGGCAGCAAGCTCCATCATCTCGTCCGTGGCTTTCTTGAATTCGTATTCATCGAATGCTGCTGTTACATTGTCGATGGTCTTTGCTATTTTCTCGAAAATCTCTTTATCAACCTCGCCCTCGGGAACGGCGCCGAAGTTCTTGTGGCAAAAATGCAGCGTCCTGTGCAGGAAATTCCCAAGCGCTCCCACAAGCTCGTTATTCACCTTCTCCTGGAATACTTTCCATGAGAAATTCAATTCCTTCGTGTGAGAGGTGTAATTCGCGATATAGTACCTCAAAAGGTCGGGATGGAAACCGTGGTCGAGGTAATCCTCATCCACCCACACAACGTATCCCCTGCTCTTTGAGAACTTTTTATCATCTATCTTCAGCATCCCGGAAGCAACGACAGCCCACGGCTGCGTGTATCCTGCGCCCTTCAGCATCGCAGGCCAGAAGATGCAGTGGTGGTAGGTGATGTCTTCGCCGATGAAATGAATGATACGCGAATCCCGCCTCCAGTATTTTTCCCAGTCGCCACCTGTGTTATTCGTCCATTCCTCAGTGAACGAAATATAACCTATGGGCGCGTCAACCCACACATAGACAACAAGGTCATCATGCCCCGGAAAACGCACACCCCATTCAAGATTCCTTGTGATGCACCAGTCTTTAAGCTCCTTTGCCCATTCTTTAGCATAATTTATGGCATTGGACGTGCCGCCCAGCGTATTCAGGTATTCGGAAAGAAAGCTTCCAAATGCTGAGAGTTTGAAAAAGAAATGCTCCTGTTCGCGGTACTCTGCGGGATTCCCGCATATCCTGCACTTGGCGCTCTTTATTTCGCCCGGCTCAAGGTGTTTCCCGCATCCCTGGTCGCACTCATCCCCGCGCGCAAGTTTTCCGCAGTACGGGCAGATGCCCTCAACGTACCTGTCAGGAAGGAAGCGTTTGTCGTGGGGGCAATAAGCTAATCTTATGACCTGAGGGTAAACGTATCCGCGCTCGATTAGCGCCTCAACAATGCTGTTTGTCCGTGCATGATTCGTGGGGGAGTCGGTGTTCCCGAAGAAACTGAATTCCACTTCCACTGCCTTAAAAATACTCTCAAAATGTTTATGATATTTATTGACAAGTTCTTTTGGCGTGGTCCCCAGTTCCTCCGCATTCACCACGATTGGCGTGCCGTGTGCATCAGAGCCGCAGATGAATGCAGCACGTTGTCCCTGTTTCCGAAGTGCTCTTACAAAGATGTCCGCAGGTACGTAGGTGCGCAGATGCCCTATGTGGCATTTACCGTTTGCATACGGGAGACCGCATGTTACAAGTACAGGTTCTTCTGATGGGAAGTTGGACATGGGATTCTAACATGGAACTTCCATATAAAATAACTTCCCAAATCATATTTATTTTTCAACGCAACCATTATATCAAATTAAATTGATTTAACACAACTTTAATTGAGTCGATGTTATGCTCTATCCCGACGGAACCCCCACACAGCCAGAAATAATAGCTGTTGCTTTATCAAAACTCGAACTCAGATCCACAGATGTGTTTGCAGACATCGGGTGCGGGAGCGGTTCGGTTTCCATAAGCGCTGCCCCCCTGGTAAAACAGGTATATGCCATCGATAACAGGGATGAAGCCGCTCGCGCCACAATCAAGAATATAAAAGAGTGCGGCATGGATAATGTCACGGTTTTAAAAGGGAATGCGGCTTTGCTCCTTGAGGATATTGATATAGACTGCGCTTTCGTCGGCGGGAGTAAAAATATGGAGCGGGTTCTTGCGATATTAATCGAAAAAGGCGCAAGGTTTGTAGTCAGTGCAGTCAGGATAGAGACCGTTGCTCTTGCGCTGGATATAATGAAAAAGAACAATTGTTTCAAGGAATTACTACAAATACAATTATCAAGGGGGTACGAGCTTGTAGGCGGCAACATGTTCAAACCTGAAAATCCTGTATTCCTGGTTGTGGGTGAGCCATGCTAATCGGTGTTGGTCTTGGACCAGGAGCTTCTGACCTCCTGACACTTGCGGCTATAAAGGCACTGAAAGAAAGCAGGAAGGTGTATGTGCCGGGGAAACTCGCAAAAAGGCTGGTCGCGCCTTATGCCGAAGCAGAAATCCTGGATTTCCCCATGATTCAGGATAAAGAAGAACTATCTAAATTATGGGAAAATAATGCAAGGATAGTAGCTGACGAAGCGGCGAAGGGAACGGTCTCTTTTGCAGTGCTTGGCGACCCCAATGTTTTTTCCACGTTTTCACACCTTGCGCGTACAATCAAAGAAAAATACCCTGATGTAAAGATAACCACAATTCCGGGAGTGAGCGCAATCACAGCGCAGGCTGCCCGCACAAATACAAGTATTGACGGCTCGTTTACGGTAAGCGACGGGTCGCCTGTAAAAACGAAGATAATCCTGAAAGCAAAACGTCCCGGAGATGCAAAAAAAGAGTTAATTGGCGATGGTTTTAATGAGTTCATTTTTGCCGAGAGGTTGTTCATGGAAAATGAAAGGGTTACAGGCGACATACCTGGAGCAGGTGATTATTTCAGCCTCATGGTGGCAAAACGCGGAAAAGAAAAACAAAAAAACAAAAGACTTGTGTATTTCGTGGGCGCAGGACCCGGGAATCCAAAATACATTACCGTAAAAGGGCGCGAGCTTCTCGAATCGGCAGACCTTGTAATGTACACGGGCTCGCTTGTGAATCCTGATGTTCTAAATTATGTGCACGGCGAAAAAATAGACAGTCATGGAATGAAACTTGAGGAGATTGTGGATGTGCTGGCAAGGACTGTGAAAAAGGGTAAAACTGTCGTAAGATTGCACAGCGGCGACCCCTCTCTATACGGGGCGATTATCGAACAGATTGACGGCTTGAAAAAGCGCGGTATAGAGATTGAAATTATCCCCGGAGTGACATCACTCTTCGCTGCGGCTGCAGCTCTTAAAACACAGCTTACGATTAACGGGATTACAGAGACATTGATTATCACAAGACCCGAAGGGACAACGCTTGCGAAAGACTCGCTCAAGGAACTATCCCGCCACAATGCAACGATGGCAATTTACCTGGGCACAGATAAGCTCAGGGAGATTATGAATAAAGTAACATATCCAAAAGAAACGCCAGCCGCTGTTGTATATCATGCCTCATGGGATGATGAAAAAGTGATTCTTGGGACAGTTGGCGATATCGCGGATAAGGTCGAAGCTGCAGGGATTGATAAATCAGCCATGATAATTATCGGGAATGTCCTGAAACCTGAGAACTACAGGAGGTCTCATCTTTATGGGTGAACCAGCCATCATCACATTTTCGCGAAACCTCGCCGCCGCAGAGAAGCTCAGGGATTTCACAGGCGGGGAGATAGTCGCATATACAAAAGAGGCTTTCAAACAGGCTTTTGAAAAATATAATTCCATAATAGCCGTGATGGCAACTGGTATTGCTGTGAGGAACATTGCGCCTCTATTACGCGATAAATGGAAAGACCCGGCGGTTGTGGTTGTGGATTCCGGGTTGAATTTTGCCATACCAGTACTCGGCGGTCATCATGGGGGAAATGAACTGGCAAAAAAGCTTGAGAGCATCGGGATAATTCCTGTTATAACCACTGCCACGGAAGTGATGGGAAAAGAATCTGTAGAGGCAATTTCAGATAAACTCGGATGCCGGATTATTAACAGGGAGTCCACGAAAAAAGTGAATACGGCATTGCTGGACACGGATATTGACGTCCTGAACGTAAAAGGTCCGAAGATTGTGATTGTGGGCGATGAAGTAAGTGTGCTGAAGCGGCGCGGGTTGATTGTAGGAATTGGCGCAAATCGCGGTGTAAGCTGTGGTGAAGTTATTGAAGCCATAACAGGCGCGCTTTCGGAAATCAATGCCGGTATCGATGACGTGAAATGTTTTGCGTCTGCAAAAATAAAGGAAAATGAGGAAGGTATTATTGATGCTGCGGCAGAGTTTGGAAAACAAATCAAGTTCGTTCCTGATGAACTCATAAATTCAATAAAACCGCCATCGCATTCTAAGGCAAAGCGGCTTGGACTGAACGGTGTTTGCGAACCTTCCGCACTTGCATTATCAGATGAAAAAAAACTTTTGCTTAAAAAGAGGATATACGGGAATGTCACAATCGCAATCGCACGGTAAATTGTATATCGTGGGAATAGGCCCGGGAGCTGTCGTGCATCTTACCGGAAAGGCGCGGGAAGCATTGCTTGAATCCGAATACGTCATCGGCAACGGTACGTATCTTGACCAGATTGCCGATATTATAAAACACTCGAAGATTATAAGAAGCGGGATGGGCGGCGAGGTTGAGCGCGCCAAGAAAGCTGTTGAGCTTGCAAAAGACCATGTTGTTTCGATAATCAGCGGCGGGGATGCGAATGTGTACGGGATGGCGGGGATTGTGTTTGAAGTGGCGGAAAAAAACGAAGGAATCGAAATAGAGGTCATCCCGGGTGTGACGGCAATAAGCGCCGCTGCATCTCTTCTCGGTGCGCCGCTGGTGAACGATTTCGCGGTTGTCAGCCTGAGCGACCTCCTCACGCCGATTGAGGTGATAGAGCGCAGGCTTGTGAGCGCAGCAGAGGCTGATTTTGTGATAGCCATCTACAATCCTAAGAGCAGGAGCCGCAGGCAGAATTTCGGAATGGCGATAGAGATTATAAGAAAATTCAGGAATGATGAAACGCCCGCGGGAATCGTGAAAAATGCAACACGGGAAGGAGAGACGGTCATTGCCACAACGCTTGGGAGAATAATGGAATACAACGATGAAATCGATATGAGTACGATTGTGCTAATCGGCAATAGCGAGTCGAGGCTGTGGGATAACAGGATTATAACGCCGCGGGGATACCAGAGGAAATATGAATACTGACCTTGGCGCGCACACGAGGGAAGCGATGGAGATAAGCGAAAAGAGCCGGGCAATCGTTCGCAAAATCGTGACAGGCGATACGCCTGAGGACAGGATAAGGCAGCGCTGCGTGATGGCTACGGGTGACCCGGCTTTTGTAGAGCTAATGAGATTTAACAATGCGCCTGTTGAAGCTGGGATTAAAGCAATCAGGGAAGGCGCCGTGATTTTTACCGACATAAGGATGGCGCAGGTGGGGATAACGAAGCGCGGGCATAAGTGCGAAGTGAGATGCGTGCTGGATGCAGGAAGCGATATGGCTGAAAGAACCGGCGCGACAAGAACAAGCGCAGGCTTCATGGCGCTTGAAAAAGAGCTTGATGGGTCGATTATCGTGATCGGGAATGCGCCATCAGCGGCGCTGACTGTATGCGGGATGATAGAAAGAGGGTTTAAACCGGCGCTGTTCGTTGCGACGCCCGTAGGATTCGTGAACGCCGCCGAGTCAAAAGAGCTTGTGAGGGCGCTGGATGTGCCGTCCATTACCTGCGTTGGTACGAGGGGTGGGACGCCTGTGGCGGTTGCGGTGGTGAATCAGATTGTGGAGATGGCGGTGGATGAAGTATATGATAAAATCCCCCCCAGTAAATCTGTTGAATGAGATAGTCGGAAAAGTATTCAACTAT
Source organism: Candidatus Methanoperedens sp. (assembly GCA_028715885.1). Lineage (GTDB taxonomy): Archaea > Halobacteriota > Methanosarcinia > Methanosarcinales > Methanoperedenaceae > Methanoperedens. Next base: position 7,924 of record JAQUQX010000022.1, on the reverse strand, counting down.
CCCAATTTCAGCTAATGATGTTTTTATAATTTGTAGTTAATACAAACTCTTCAGATGCCTGCGCCTGTTTTGCTGCTGTCCTTTTTTAACAAATGGCTTATTCATATTATGCTGACTCATCCTTCTTTCAGGCTGTCTGATAGCGACCCTCTCAAAAGCAGGCACAATCTCTTCCGTTATCTCCACATCATATTCCTTTAATACGGCAGAAAAATTATCATAATCATTTCTTGAAAGGATATTTATCGCCTTGCCTTCCGCACCCGCTCTTGCAGTCCTTCCAATCCTGTGAATATACTGCTTGCTTTCCCGGGGAATATCGTAATTATAGACATGGGAAACGCCACTGATATCAAGCCCCCTTGCAGCCACATCCGTGCAAACAAGGACGCAGGAGCGCCCGGAATGGAACATCTGCATGACATTGTTCCGTTTTCCCTGGGGCAATCCGCCGTGAATAGCCAGCGCTTCGATACCTGACAATCTCAGGTTTTTTGAAACCTTATCGGTATTTCTCTTGGTATTGCAGAAAACCATGACAAGCCCTGATTTTTCATGCTTCAGGAGATGCACAAGTAAAGAAAATTTCATCTCATCGCCAACTTCATAATAAGTCTGAGTGAGTTTTTTCGGGTCAACATAAGAATCAACCGAAACCTGGAGCGGTTTTTTCATGTGGCTTTTGGAAAGCCGGACGACATCTTTTGTGATTGTTGCAGAAAAAAGAAGAGTCTGCCTTTCAGTCGGGCATTTTCTGATTATTCTCTCCACATCGTCTTTAAATCCCATGTCAAACATCCTGTCTGCTTCATCAAGCACAAGGGTTTTCACATTGCCGAATTTAATAGTACTTCTCTGGATATGGTCAAGTATCCTGCCCGGTGTTCCTACCACAACATCAGCAGTCTTAAGTCCCTTAATCTGCGGATTGATTCCTACGCCCCCGTAGACTGCAATGATTCCCAGAGGTCTGTACTTTGAAAATTTCGTCAAAGCCTTTGCGACCTGCTCAGCCAGTTCTCTTGTGGGAGTCAGGACTAAAGCCTGGATGCCTTTTCCCCGCTCGGAATTCTGTAATATGCCGGTTGCAAATGCAAGCGTCTTCCCGGAACCTGTAGCAGACCCGGCTATAATGTCCTTCCCGGCAAGTATCAAAGGGATCGATTTTTCCTGTATTTCGCTTGGGCTTTCAAACATTGAGTCATTTATTGATTTCAAAACAGGCTCGCTGATGCCCAAATTTTTAAAACTTTCCATAATTTTATTTGAAAAAGCGTAAATGCTTTTTCCTTCTAACCTCGTTAATTTATATTTAAAAACAATTAAGAGCTATAAGCACAACTTTATAAAAGTCAGATTAATTTACCACTTAAAAGTTATTATCCTTGTAATGATGGACGCCCATTTATACCTTTGCCTGTTTTCGGCTGTGGGACACGGTACTTACTAAGACCTATCTTTATCTATCCACTCATCAATTTTAACACTCATGCGCATCGCCATAAAAGTTGCATACATCGGCACAGATTACCACGGCTTCCAGGTGCAGCCGGATGTAAAAACCATAGAAGGCGAAATTTTCCGCGCTCTTCGCGAGCTAAACATCATCAACAACCCGCACGAAGCCAACTATATCGCCGCAGGCAGGACTGATAAAGGAGTTCATGCCCTCGGTCAGGTGATAGCTTTTGATACGGACAACCCGGATGTGGCTATACCCCGCGCCATAAACAGCAAGCTTCCCCGGACGATATGGACATGGGCAAGAGCGCAAGTCCCCTTCGACTTTGACCCGCGCCGCGATGCAAGGTATCGGGAGTACAGGTATATCATGTGCGGGAAATACAAGCTCTCACTTCTGCGAAATGCCTCACGGCTGCTGGAAGGGAAACATGATTTCTCAAATTTTGCAACGCCTGATAAAGAGAAGAAAAGTACCTGCAATATTGAAAAAATAAAAATGCGCACAGAACGGGAATTCATCATCATGGATATCAGGGCAAACTTTTTTCTCTGGCACATGGTAAGAAAGATAGCAACAGCAATGAAAATGGTAGGCAGCGGCTCAAGGGACATATCCTGGCTTGAAGAGATGCTAAACCTGGCGCAGTTTACCGAGGGGATTGAACCAGCTTCCGCTTACGGGCTTGTTTTGAAAAACGTGGAATACGAAAATATAACCTGGAACGAGGATGCATACGCCAAAAAAACGATGTCTGATAATCTTGAAGAGCAATTTTTATGGCATGGCGTCATGGCTGAAACGCTAAAAGAATTAAAAGACAGCATGACGGGATAGTTATGTTACTGGCATTTGAACTTTCAGGCGAGCACAACACCCTGCCACAATCCGAAGTAATTGCCTGTCTTGAGTCCCTGAAGGCGGATTTTGAGATTCATCTTGCACTTGACGGCTGTCTGGTTATCGACCTGAAGAATAATGCCCACCATATTACCGGAATCCTCTCAAAAAGGCTTTCGATGACTCATCATATCCTCGGAGTCCTGGGCATCGGAGGGTCTGCCGAAGAAGAGATTCCGGAACTTTTGAATAACTCTTTTGCAGATTTTGAGGGAACATACAGCATCAGGGTCAGGCGCATAAAAGAGTATTCCGGGATAAACACCGAATCGATGGAGCAGCGTCTCGGCGGGATTTTTTATGGAAAAGGATACCATGCAGACCTGAAAAACCCTGATGTGCGGTTCAGGGTGCTGCTCACAGAGGACAAAAGCATATTCGGACGCCTTGCAGCTTCTATTGACAGGAGCGCTTTTGAAGCCCGGAAACCCCATTACAAGCCGTTTTTTTATCCCGGCGTCCTGATGCCCAGAGTGGCGCGGGCGCTTGTGAATATCGCAAAACCAGAAAAGTGTTTATTCGACCCTTTCTGCGGGACAGGCGGCATCCTTGTTGAAGCGGGACTTATAGGTATAAACGTCATCGGTGGGGATATGCAGCGAAAATTGCTGCTTGGCGCCAAAATGAACCTTGACTACTATAATACCAGTTATTCCCTGATGTACGGGGATGCATGCCGCATGGCGCTTGGGGATGAGAGCGTGGACGCCGTCGTTACCGACCCGCCATATGGGCGGTCTGCTGCAGTCAAAGCAGAATCAATTGAGCATCTGCTTACTGATTCCTTACAGGAGATTTTCCGCGTGCTGAAAAGGGGAAAACGCGCTGTCTTTGTTTCCGAACGGGAAATAGAAGATATCGCACAAGAGGCTGGCTTTAATGTGGTAGAGAGCCATTTACAGAGGGTGCATAAGAGTCTTACAAGACGAATTTCCGTGCTTGAAAAACGTTAAAAGGAGGATAGTGGGCAGCGGGGATTATGGTGGTATGTAAAAAAGTATTTTACTGCCCACTATACAATTCGTATATATGCGAACGATGGTATTTATAGTTTACGACTGGTGTAAATTCAGGCAGTTTTTAACGCATTCTCGAATATCTCAAGACCCCTGTCAATCTCGCTCTTCTTTATAATCAATGGCGGAACGAACCTGATAACCGAATCCCCGGCAGGAAGCATTATCAATCCGCCGTCAAGGGCTTTTTTCACAATCAATTCACGCTTTTCTGTCGCAGGAGCCTTATTTTCTTCCACAAGCTCAACGCCTATCATAAGACCCATACCGCGCACATCCCCGATAATGGGATATTTGTCTTTTAATTCATTCAGGCGTTTCATCAGATACCTGCCTTTTTCAACCGCCTTTTCGCCAAGCCTGCTGCTCTCCATGAACTCAAGCGTAGCAAGCCCTCCCGCAGCAGCAAGCAGGTTGCCGCCAAAGGTATTGGCATGAACGCCCGGATGCCAGCTCATTATCTCGCTGCTTGACAGCGTGGCTCCAAGCGGTATTCCACCGCCAATGGATTTTGACATGCACACAATATCCGCCCTCACGCCAAAATTCTCCATAGCCATGAATTTACCCGTCCTGAAGCCTCCGCTCTGGATTTCATCAGCTATCAAAAGCACATCATTCTCATCGCATATCCTTCGAATCTCTTTATGGAACTCAGGCGGCGGGACGATGAACCCCCCTTCTCCCTGTATTGGCTCAACCACGATAGCTGCGGTATCCTTCGGGGAGAGTTCCCTTTTGAAAATGGTGCGCTCTATTTCTTTTGCGCAGGAGATGCCGCATTCAGGGTATTCGAGGTTGAGGGGACAGCGGTAGCAGTATGCATAATCCGAATGCAGGACGTGCAGCGAGGGGAAATGCTCTTTATGCTTTATTTTTGAACTTGTGAGCGAAAGCGCCCCCAGCGTTCTTCCGTGGAAGGCGCGGTAGAATGCTATCATGCTGTTTTTCTTCGTGTGCCAGAATGCAAGCTTCATGGCTGCTTCAACGGCTTCCGCTCCTGAATTTGAGAGAAACACCTTTTCATAACCCGTCATTTCACACATTTTCTCGCACAGTTTTACGGGCATTTCTGCATAAAAATCCGAAAATCCGCAATGCACCATTTTTTCCATCTGGGTGCACACCGCCCGCTTTACTTTTTTACAGTCATACCCGATGTTCATAACAGCCACGCTTGCGGCAAAATCGATGTAGCTGTTGCCGTCAACGTCGTATATGGTCGAACCCTCGGCATGGTCAACCACCAGTTCGTAAGGGCGCGTGAGGGATGGAGATGCGACTTTATTATCGCGGCTTATGATCTCCCTTGCCTTATTGCCTAATTTCTTCATAAAGCGACACCTCGCTTTATGCGGTACAGGGTATGCTTCGCATACCCTTCCCGAGTCACGCCTCGGGAGGGCGTGTCCGGGTATGGCGCGCCATACCCGTCGTTTGATAAACCTTTTTCAAAGGTTTTTGATAAAACTTTCTCAAAGTTTTTCATATTACTTTCTCCTATTCAATATCTATCTGGGCTTTCTGAAGTTTTCCGCTATAATCAACATAAACTGTTTTTATCTCCGTGAACTCATCAATAGCCGTTGTTCCACCTTCACGCGTTCCGTTTCCAGTGGATTTCACGCCTCCGAAAGGCAGGTGAATCTCGGCGCCGATGGTAGATGCGTTAATGTATGTGATGCCGGCTTCTATTTTTTCAATGGCTTTGAAGGCGTTTTTAATGTTCTCAGTGTATATCGAGGAGGAAAGCCCGTATTCCACAGAATTGGCTATGTGTATCGCCTCATCAAGATTGCCAGCGCCAAGCAATGATACAACAGGACCGAATATCTCTTCTCTGGCTATTCGCATATCAGGGGCAACACCCGTAAATATTGTGGGTTCAAAAAAGTAACCCGGCAGGGGTTTAACGGTTTTCCCGCCAAGTGCAAGTTTCGCGCCTTCATTTTTTCCTGTTTCCACGTATTTTGCGATTTTCTGAAGCTGTGAACTGTTGATTACAGGCCCGACATCGACAGCCTCGTCCAGACCATTCCCGAGCCTGAGCTTCTTTGTTCTCTCAACCAGTCTTTTTTGAAATGCAGGGAGTATTTTTTCATGCACAATAACACGGCTTGCAGCAGTGCACCGCTGCCCTGTGGTTCCGAAGGCTCCCCAGATAACTCCGTCAATCGCAAGGTCAAGGTTGGCATCATCCATGACGATGACGGGATTTTTTCCTCCAAGTTCAAGAGACACTTTTTTCATATCCTTTCCCGCTTCGCTCATTATCCATTTGCCAGTCTCAAGCGAGCCTGTGAATGAAACCGCACGGATTTTTTTGTTATGAACGATGGCGCCTCCAACTTTACTTCCCTCGCCCATCACCAGATTCAAAACGCCTTTTGGAAGACCTGCTTTTTCAAGTATCTTCACAAGTTCAATTGACATAATTGGTGTGTCGCTTGCAGGTTTCAGGACAAGCGCATTTCCCGCAATCAGGGCGGGCATTATCTTCCACGCCGGGATTGCTATGGGGAAATTCCACGGCGTTATCAATCCCACCACTCCTATCGGGCGGCGAAGCGTCATGCAGAATTTTTCCGGCAGTTCAGATGGCGTGGTCTCGCCGAAAAGACGCCGCCCCTCCCCTGCGGCATAGTAGGTCATATCAATGGCTTCCTGCACATCCCCCCGCGCTTCTTTTAGCACTTTTCCCATCTCCACTGTCAGTAGGTGCGAAAGCTCTTCTTTTCTCTCCTCAAGCATCCTGGCTGCGCGGAACAATATCTTTGCGCGCTGGGGTGCAGGTGTGCCGCTCCACGAATCAAACGCATCCTCCGCGCTGTCCACGGCGCTTTTTACGTCTTCATCCGATGCTTTGTGGATTTTCCCTATTTTTTCAAGCGTTGCCGGATTAATATCATCGAATGACTCGCCAGCACTTGATTCTACCCATTCTCCGTTTATGAAAAGCTTGTATTCCATCAAAACCTCACCCTGTATTTAAGTTGGAGACAATGCTATTTTAAGGTTTTGCGTCCGAAATGAGATTATCCAAGCATCTGCCTTAATTCATTTTCAAGCGGTCCCCTCATGCTTTCGCTGAATCCGTGGGTTCCTGTTGTTACGCTGTAAAACCGTTTTGGCTCTTTTGCCTTCCCGAATGTGTTTTCAGCAAGCCCGATAGGGATAATGTTATCGTTTACCGAATGCAGCATCACAAATTTTCGCGGGGGAAGCAGTCCGAGATAAGTATCCGGGTCGATGGAACGATAAAACCTGATAGCGTTCTCGTCCCTGATATTGATGAGTTCAGACTCGGTATCATAACCGCTTGTACTGATGCCAGCAACGCCTTTTATATCTGGGTCAAGCGCCGAGGCGATAATCGCAAAACGCCCGCCGTTGCTCTCCCCGATGATGGCGATTCTATTTGCGTCAATCCGCGAATCCTGCCTCAATACATCAACAGCACGCAGGGCGTCAAATACCATCTTATGTTCGATAGGTTCTTTGCCCTCTCTGAACAGCCCATAATCATATTTGATAGACACGCCGCCCCGGTTGCGCTGCTCGATGCCCAGGCTGGCGTATCCCATGCTTGATAAAATCCCGGCAAGCCCCTGCGTTCCTTCCTTGGGAACTGTGGCGCCGGGCAGAATCACCACGGCTGGTACTTTTTTCGCTGAGAGCGGGATGCGGAGAAGTCCCTCTATTGTATAATCCTTACTCGCAAAAGATATGGTTTCAAGGGTGTAGTTGCTGCCAGATTCGGTTTTAAGGACTTTGACTTCAACCTTGCCCCTGTTTTCAGGATAGGAGAGAATACCGTCTTTGCTTACATCCCATTTATCGCTTGCTTGAGGGATAACAGAATAAACAAGAACCAGAAAAGCTACAACACCAATTATGGCGATGATAGTTTTTTTATTCGTGCCAGATTTGTTTTCGATTTTATCTGGTTTTATTTTACCCAGATACCTTTTGTTTTTCATTTTTTCGTATGTATTCTGTCAGCAAGCTCAGCCACCCTTTTCCCGAGCGCCCTGCCCTCTTTCAATCCGACATCGTCAGAGCCTGCGGCGCCGTAATGACCGCCGGTTTCAAGCGGGTCGCCCACCACTACCAGCCCTTCTATGAGCATTGCCTGGAGTATCGAGATAAGCGTGGTTTCCTTGCCGCCTGTCCTGTGTGCGCCCGTGACAAAGGCTGCGCCTACTTTATTGACCATCTTTTTCCTTACAGTTACGGATTCGTCGAAGAATTTTTTAAGCTCTGCTGCCATCGTTCCGAAATAGACAGGGGAGCCGGCTATGATGCCGTCGTATTCGGGAAGTTTGTTGATTTCAACATCATCCACAGATTTGAGGGTTGGATTTCCCCCGCCTTCGCGCACGCCTTCTGCAACGGCTTTTGCGAGCTTTTCGGTGTTGTCTGCCCTGGAGTAATATACTACGAGAATGTTTGACATATAAAACACAATATTTTTCCAGTCAATAAAGATTTCGGGACTACACACTGCTTAGTTCTGTCCCACAGCCTTATGAATAAATAATCTTAT
>JAQUQX010000021.1 GCA_028715885.1 Candidatus Methanoperedens sp. | reverse complement strand
AGAGTCCTGGAATGGCTTTTATTAGAAAGATGCCCATTGCTGCTGTTTTGGGATTATTTTTTTCATGGAGTGGATAACATGGAAAAATTTTTTGATAGGAAGCGAAATAATAATCGTACTCAACACATTTAGAAAATTCCATATGGAGCGAAAGTATAAGACAAAAGTTTAATAACCAGCATAGTTATCTTCCAGACAGGTATAAAATGGGCAGATTGGTTTTTAAAGGCGTGTCTAAGAAATTCAATGATTTTCTTTCGGTCACGGATGTGAATTTTGAAGTAGCTGATGGGGAGTTTTTGTGCCTGCTCGGCCCGAGCGGATGCGGAAAAACCACAATACAGCGCATGGCTGCAGGGCTTGATGTCCCTTCAAAAGGGGAGATATTCCTTGATGATAAAAAGATAGCGGGCACTAACAAGGAGTGCGGTTTCGTGTTCCAGGAATATGCGCTGTTCCCGTGGAGGACGGTCAAAGGCAATATCGAGTTCGGGCCGCAGGTGAAAGGGTGCGACAAAGAAGAGTGCGAGCGGATTTCCAGGCATTACATCGATCTTGTGGGTTTGAGAGGATTTGAGAACCATTTCCCTCATGAATTATCCGGCGGGATGAAGCAGAGAGTGGGCATAGCGCGGGCGTATGCAAATAAACCGAAACTCCTGTTGATGGATGAACCTTTCGGGGCGCTGGATGCGCAGACAAGAAATATAATGCAGGCGGAGTTGTTGCGGATATGGGAGAAAGAACACATAAGCGTTCTTTTCGTGACGCACAGCGTGGATGAGGCGGTTTACCTGTCAGACAGGGTTGTTGTGATGTCTGCCCGCCCGGGCACGGTAAAGGAGATTTTTGATGTCAATCTCCCGCGCCCCAGGGTAAGGACAAGTCCTGAAGCCAATGCGCTGAGGGATTCTATACTCAGGTCGCTGGGCGCTGAGATTAAGAAGGCTGTGGTATCGGAAATCCCAAGTAAAATCGGGGTCTAAAAGAAGTTAAGAAAAGCTGAATTTTTTCGTTTTACTTAAAAGGAGGAGTGGTGCGCCATTTTACCAGCGCACCATTTCATGACTCTACCCGTTTATACAGGCAGTCCCAGCGCCTTTCGCTTTGAATCGATATGCGCCTCGATGGCATCCGCCGCTTTTACGGGGTCAGGTTCAACAAGTACCTTTCCGCCAGTTAGCGCCTCTACGTCTTTTGTAAGTACCTTTGCCACAAGCGGCGCGCCTGTGACCGGCGGCACGGGAGCAAGGTGCAGCAAAAGCCCGAAGGCGACAGCAAATGCGCCATCAGCGACCGCTTTCTGCTCAAGGTACTCGGGCGCGGATGCAGCCACAGGCAGTGCGCTCGGGTCAACTCCGAGGGCGGCTGCAATCTCTGTAACAGCAACGCCTATTCTCCCGATATCAACGCACGAGCCGTAGTTTATGCATGGAGGTATCCCGAGTGATTTACATACAGCCTTCAGCCCGTCGCCTGCCATTTCGGCAGCTTCGGGGTTCATGAGCCCTTCTATCTGGGTAGCGCTGCTCACGCATCCTGCATTTATCACAAGTATGTTGCGCTTGATAAGTTCATGCGAGAGTTTGACCGCTACTGTATCATGCTTTGTCTTTGCCGTGGTGCAGCCCACGACCGCAACGATGCCTTTGATGCCTCCAGCCTTTATGGCGTCTATAAGGGGATTCCAGCTTCCTCCGAGTGCAGCTTTGCAGCTTTCAACAGAGAAGCCTGCCATGACCTCTTTACTGTAGTTTGGAATATGGATTTTTGTGTTGTCTCTCTTCCTGAATGCGTCAATAGCCATCTTCACTATCTGCCCCGCCTGCTCGTTTGCTTTCTCAGGCGTGAAGTCAATATGGTCAGTTACTCCTGCCATCCTGACGAGTTTATCGACCGAGATAACTCTGGTGTGGAAGTGGTCAGCCATACTTTTCAGTCCGGGTGTGGAGCAGTTGAGGTCCATCATCACAAGGTCGATAGCTCCAGTGGCTATGAGATATTCCTGGTTTATCCAGTTGCCTGTCTGTCCGGCAAATCCCTTTGCGCTTCCTGCCGAGCGCTGCATGAGTTCCTGCCCCGTACACATGGAACCCAGTACCTTTATATCGCTGGCGTCTGCCTCTTTTGCCAGTTGTTTCATCTCCGGGCTCTGCGCAGCATGCAGTACTGCTGTCGCCATGAGGGGGACATGACCGTGTGCTACGATGTTAACTGCCTTGGGGTCAATGATTCCGAGGTCGGCAGACGTGGTGGTAGGGGTCGGGGTGCCGAGGAGTATATCCTGCAATGTGATTGTGGCTACAAGTCCCATGTAACCTGTGGCAATTCCTACCCTGAGCGTTGTGAGCAGGAGGTCGACCGGGTCTGTATCTATGGAAGTCAGTGTCTTTGTCATAGCATCCCCGACTTCGGCGTATATGCCGCCTGGTATGATGCCAAGCTTTTTCCATACCTCAAGCCTTGTTTTTGGCGCGAACTTCTCTACAAGTACCAGAGGTTCATCCGCCCCTTTCTTAATCTCGGCAAGTACAGCGTCTGCAAGTGCGACTGCAAGCTCCTCCGTGGATTTTTTGTCATCAAAACCGAGGGCTCCGGCGACAGCCCTGAGCTTGGCGGGGTCTTCTATCTTGAACGTGGTCTTTCCCTGCGCTGCAGCCTTGAGGGTCTTTGCTACCATTTCAAGGTGATGCGTATAAGCCGCGGCGCCTCCTGCCGTGAGCCGCAGGAAATTTCTTGCAGCGATGACATCGGCGGTCGCGCCGCATATGCCTGCTGTTGCTTTGTTTGTTATCCGGCACGGTCCGTGGCTGCACAACTGGCAGCATATTCCCTGTGCCCCGAAAGTACACTGGGGCTGCTGGGCATTGTAGCGGTCAAAGAGCGTAGGAATGTTCATGCTGCGTGTTCTCCCATACATCTCTATGGTGGAGCGATGTGCAGAGACATTTTCTTTTCCGTCTTCTTTGTCCTTTTCAATTCCGATTTTATTCAATAGATTAACCACTTGTATTACCTCCTATTTGGATTAGTATTCAGTAATAATCCTTTAATGTATAAATTTAATCACTATATGTTATAATTAAAAATTTAAATTACACTATGATTAATTGTTAATCGAAAATATCAACATGTGTAAGCGAGATATATAGCAAGAAAATAAACCCTTATATCCCCCCTTCAACAATCCATACCCTGTGATTTAATGAAACCAATAGAAAAGGCATCCGGCATCGGCGGCTTGCTCACGGCATTCAGGAAGCTTGCGCGGGGCAGGAAAAAGATAACCTTCATAGGCTGCCCTGGCTGGTGCAACCCGTTCGCAGAGTTACTGGGCTATGTGCTGCGCGATGCTGGAAAAGAGATGGTCTTTATCCCGAATCTGAGGAAGGATATGGCAGTGAAGGTTGAAATGACAGATTACGGTATGCAGCTCGGGGAAAAAGCCGACCCCAGCTCGGATACGATAGTTCTTCTCGGGGGGCTTGCAATGCCTAAAATGGAAGTGGATGTCGATGGCTTAAAGAAACTGATAGATGAAATTACAGACTGTCATCCCGAGAGGCAGATTCTGGGCGCATGCATCGGCGGGGTTTTCCAGAAAGCAGGCTGGGATAAATTGATCGATTTTGATTATCTTGTGGATGCGGACATGGAAGTTACCACATACGGTTTTAAATAGGTGGGTCGTGAACAGAATAGCAAACCTGTTTATAAAAACCGCCCTGATATACCTTGCAATAAGTACAATTCTCGGGGTGTTGATAATCCCGGGTCCAGGATTCAGTTTCATGCATTCGCATTTTGCTTTGATTGGCTGGATATCGTTCATGGTATTTGGCATATGTTACGAGATTATACCACGCTTTACAAGCAAGCCATTATTTTCCGAAAAACTGGGGATAATACAGTTCTGGCTTGGTAATATCGGTTTAGTCGGATTGTTCATCTCATACCCGTTTATGAAGATGTACATGGTGAAAGAAAAGGATTATTCGGATGCGCTCTCGATAGTCATCATTTTCGGGGTGATAGAGGCACTCTCAATCTTTATGTTCATTTATAATATCTGGAAAAGCATGGAAAAGGTAAGTCTGTGGAAATGAATTATTAAGTATTGAAATAGATTTCAGGTGATTTGGATGGAATGGGAACCCGACGCGGAAAAAGAGCTTGATAAGATACCTGAACACGTTCGAAAAATGGCGAAAATGGGTATTGAGATGTCTTTGGAAAAGAAAGGTAAAAACGTTGTCACCCCGGAGGATGTCAAGGAAGCAGCTTCGCATTTTGGCGCTTTAATGGAAACGGATGAGAAGGATAAAAAAACCACGAAGATTGCGGTTGTCAGGTGCGATATCGTGAGCGAAACCTGCCCAGGTGTGGCATGTTTCAAGGCTTTCAATAAGAGAAAGATGCATTTTGGCGAATACGGTCCGGATACCGAGATTATTGGTTTTTTCACCTGCGGGGGATGCCCGGGCAGGCGGGTTTTCAGGCTTGTGGACAGCCTTTTGAAGCACGGCGTTGATGTTGTACACCTGAGTTCCTGCATGCTCATGGAAGGGGGTTATCCGAAATGCCCTCATATAGATGGGATTAAGCAGATGATTCTTAAAAAAGGCGTGAAAGTGGTAGAAGGGACGCATCATTAGGAACAGAACTTTTAAGCCTGTAAAAAATAGTAGTATTTTTAGTTGGTGAGAAAGCTTTATTAATGTTCGTTTATATACGAATAAAAGAGGAATTATGACAATAACCAAAGAAATGACAATAGAGGAAGTAGTCACCCAGTATCCTGAAAGCATGATGGTATTCATGAGGCACGGGCTGCACTGTGTAGGGTGTCACGTGTCAGCATTTGAAAGCATCGAAGAAGGCGCAATGGCGCACGGTATTAATGTGGACGCGCTGGTGTCTGACCTGAATAAAGTCATCTCTTCAAGAAAGCCAAACTGACCGCTCAATTTCAACTGCTTACATCAATCAGCACGTCTATGACATATTTTCAATTTACCATTTAGCTTTTACCATTTTAAAAGAAGTTGATTGAATGGCTACTGTAAATGAAGAAGGGAAAAAATACAATTTTGTGGCAATCGCAGACGACAGTCTTGATTATGGTATGTTAAGTGAAACGGCAGTTTCAAAAATTAACGAAATGGAGAAGTTTTTTGAAAATGCCCTAAAAGATGCTCCCATAGGCGCAGAAACAAACAAAGAAGTTATTTTGATGGAGAGTTACTCATTTAAATTACAGGCTGTGCTATATCACCTTCATAACATAAAAAATTTTAAAGAAAATTTTTTGAGTGACATCAAAAGAGATTTGAAAGATAAAGATATTTCAGGATTAACATGTTGTTATTTGAATAAAGAGCTTGTCTTCGAGTTTGAAGCACTTATATTACAAGCTAGAGCATGTCTGGATGCTCTTACGGTTTTAATAACAAAGAGATTACCAGGCCACGAAGAAGCAAGATTATTTACAAAACTTAAAAAATCTCTTGAAAAATCCACAAAGAATGAAGTTACTGAGAGTATAATTGGACTATTAAATGATAGCAAATGGCTTTATGAAAGTGGCATCCTAACTAGCGATGGTCTATCGAGTAGAAATTATATAGCTCATAGAGGCAGTTTATTAACAATTCAGGAATGTTGCATGACCATATCTGGCATCGAAGATGGAAAGCTCTTAATATTTGATTTGGAGTTTCATAAATCCATACCTGTAATGAATACAGCCTCTAAAATATTAGAGCATGTGCCATATCTTCTCATAAATGTTTTATCCATACTTTGTGGTTTAACCCCTGTTGCAAAAAAGGAATTTGCCAACGATTTAGGTAACGAATTCGTAATACTTTCAAAAGAAACTGTTGAACCAAAAAATGGCAGGAAAGTGGGAGTTATTAAAGAAATGAACCGAGTTAATATTATAATCGAGGATCGTTATATATATAACGATGCTTTATCTAAGGCCATCCAAATAACAGACATTAAAACCAATTGATTTCGCCGTTATGCAACAACCCTCGTGCCTGCTTTACCATCAAGCGCGGGCAGCGCCTTATCAAGGCTTGAAATAATCGCCGTCTTTCCGCCTTTTTTAATAAACCGAAGCGCTGCAAGTATCTTTGGTTCCATGCTGCCTTTTCCGAAATGTCCCTCTTTTACGTACCGTTCCGCCTCCGAAACTGTTATTTCATCAAGGTCAACCTGGTTTTCTTTCCCATAATTCAACGAAGCTTTTTCAACGTCGGTAAGTATCTGGAACGTCTCTGCCCCGATAGAAGATGCTAATAAGCTTCCTGTCAAATCCTTGTCTATCACCGCTTCAACGCCCATGAGCAAACCCTTCTTGCGGATAACAGGAATTCCCCCGCCGCCAGCTGCAATCATCACGACCCCTTCCTGAACGAGTTTTGCGATTATTTCCTCTTCCACAATCGCCACAGGCTCGGGAGACGGGACAACCCTGCGGTAACCCTTTTTATCATGAATCATTTTAATGCCCTGCGCAATCATTTCCTGCGCCCTTTTTTCAGGATAATAAATGCCGATTGGCTTTGTGGGATTCCCAAAAGAAGAACAGGACTCATCCACTATGACCTGTGTCAGCACAGTCACAACCTGCTTTTTAATACCCGATTCCCGGAGCGTGTTATCAAGCGACTGCTGTAGAGAATATCCCAGCAGCCCCTGTGTCTGTGCCCCGCATACATCAAGAGGCTGGGGGTGGACGATGCCGCACTCCTCCTGCATCGCAAGGATATTCCCTATCTGGGGACCGTTGCCGTGCGTCAGTACAACATCATAGCCTCTCCGGATAATCTCGGCAATTTCCATGCAGGTATTATCTATCAATATCTTCTGCTCTACAGGGCTTCCCCGTGTGGGATTTAATATAGCGTTCCCCCCAATCGCTATTACTATTCTGCTCATATCGCCTCCATGAAATTTACAAATGCGATAATGGTTACAAATATGCCCGGTTTGATTAATAGAATTATATCCAGACTACAACGAGTGCTGTGTCTCGATATAATTCATGTGCCTGTGCCGGCTATTTTACTATTATTTTCCCGCGCATGCTGGCATGTATTGTACACCAGTAATCATATGTTCCGGCTTCGTTGAACGTATGACTGAAGGTTTGTCCCTGACCGAGTTTCCCCGAATCGAAGTCGCCGCCTGTAACAGTGTGTGTGTCGGTATCCTTATTTGACCATTTGACCGTGCCTCCTCTGGCGATTACGACTTCTGGCGGGTAAAACATGAAATTTTCAATCCTGACTTCTGCCGTTGCAGGTGGTGGCGGCGTTGTTTGCTTCGGCGGTGTCGCTTTTTGCTGCGGTTCAGCGGGTCCGGAAGTACATCCGCTTACCAGCACCACAAATACTAAAAACCCAATAACCCATATATTTTTCATTTGAAGAAACCTCCTGTAGCGGAATATAACGATAGCCACTATTTATATTTTTGGATTGAATTCTTTATAAATTTTTTTACACATCATAACACAAAACAGGAATATTTGAGCTTTTTCTCCTTTACTTTCTCAGCCACCCTGTCAGCCATTCCTCCGGAGGCGAGAATGGTCACATCAAACCCCCGCAAGGCTGCAAGGATGCCTGACTGGATGACATCAAATTCAAAATCGCACACAAGCCCCAACCGGGTCATCAATACCTTTGCGGATGTGCCCATCGCACCCATCTTTTGATGCTTATTTTTAGAAAGAATGTCACGAACCCTGTCTAAATCCGCAGCCCTTGAGCCCCCTTCAATTATTCCGGGAACCCTTATGATAGTGATAGTACCTTCATGCTGCAGAATATCGCCCGCCACATCCCTTACCGCAATATCCTCACCCTTTTTCCCGTCAAATACCGCCCTTCCTGTTACACCATTTGAACCTTTGTTTGCAATTAGCATGCCGTTTTTAATCTCAAGGCAGACCTCATCACCCGCTTCCACATCACACCCGGCGATAGCGCACCTGATGTTCATTACTTTTACATCAACTGAGTCCATAAAATCAAGAACAGAAAGCGGCACTTCGCCTCTTGATATCCCGCGCGCCCGGAATTCGCGATACGTCTGGACAATGACGGGCTGCTTTAATCCAGCCTCTGCAATCAGTTTTTCATCGGCAAAAATATGCTTCGGGATTCCCGATTTGAAAACCCTTCCCTTATTGAGTATATAAATACGGTCAGCCCAGGATGCCGCAAGGTCGCAATCATGGGTTGATATGATTATCGTTTTCCCCTCATCGTTTAACTCATCCAGAATCTCCATCGTGCCAGTAATCCCGCAGGCATCCATGCCTGAAGTGGGCTCGTCGAGAACCAGGATATCGGGCTCCATTGCAACAACGCCCGCGATAGCAGCTCTTTTTTTCTGCCCCCCGCTCAGGTTAGAAGGATTCTTTTGCGCAAGAGCTTCAATCTCGAACCTGTGAAGCACCTGCGTGACCCGGTTTTTTATCTCCATTGAACCAAGCCTGAGATTTTTGGGACCAAAAGCAATGTCCTCATAAACAGTAGGCGCGAATAACTGGCTGTCAGGCTCCTGGAACACAATGCCAACGCGTTTCCTGATTTTATCGATGTTGTTTTTCGAGATACTTTCGCCGAACACCCGTACTTCCCCGCGCGTGGGTTTAATCAAACCGTTAAAATGATAGAATAATGTGGTTTTCCCGCTTCCGTTTGGACCTAGAACAGCAACTTTCTCGCCCTCTTTTGCCTCAAAATTCACGCCCGAGAGGGCATTTGTCCCGTCGGTATATGTATATTCAAGCCCGGTAGTTTCTATTGCAATCATTTTTCCTCACAGCAACATGTCAAGCCCAAGCATAGCGAAAATTCCTGTGGATAACGTAATTCCCATAATCATATCCCTTTTATTTAATGGATAGCGTTCTGTTGGATATTGTATGTCCGGTTTCCAGCCGCGCGAGAGCATCGCCCTGTAAACCTCTTCGCTTTTTGCAAATGCGCGCGTAATGAGCGCTCCTGATATTGAGGCAATATTATGCATACGGTTCGTAAACCCAGAGTTTTTTGAGAAGCCGCATCTGGATTCCTGTGCAAATTTCAGTTTTTTTCCTTCATAAGAAAATGTCCGTATATACCTGCTCATGAATGAAGAAATCTGGATTATGGTGCCCGGAACCCCAAGGTGGCGCAGGCTTTCAAGCAAGTCGTTTTCCGGGGTTGTAAGCATCAAAAGAATCAGGACAGAAGCGGAAGCCAACACCCGCGAGAATATCAGAAAACCGTACTCGATTCCCTCTGAATATACTGAAAAGATTCCAAGATTAATGGCATTAACCCCGTAGGTAAAGCCCTGTGTTACGAAAATGAACAGGGCTAATACTAAAGGAAAAATGAGTTTTTTACCGTAATTCCTCATTACCTTTAGTTTTGCCGCAAGAACAATGCACAGCAGTGATATGGCGATTGGTAAATACCAGTGTTTCATCACTGTTATTGCGGTTATCAAAAGAAACGAAATCAAAATTTTGATTCTTGAATCGGTCATTTTGCACCCATATTCCTTTCGCCCCATAGTCTCAGGTATCGCCCTATTATGAGCGAAACAAAGAACCCTACCGTAATTGCGATTCCGTTCAGTGGGTCACCCGTTAGCCAATCCAACATCAGGATTTCCTCCTTGCCCCTGACCAGAAATATCCGGTGATCAGACCGCCTATAATTCCAACGGAACCAAAGCCAATCGGCTCACCGAAACGTGCCATCAGCCTGACCCCTATTCCATTTGATATTGCGCCTGGCGCGGCAAGCGCTTCCACGGTGCTGTCGGTACCTGCCATATCACTCCCTCTCAGGTAACCGATATATGCGCCTATGGCAATCAGGGATGTGATTAAAATCATCAAACCCAGAGCTATTTTCGTGAACCTATCGAGGCAAACACCGGCTGGCGCAACCACTTCTGGTTTTGTTTCAGATATGTACTTTATCACATATCCTGTGAGCGCGAATTCTGCAAACGCAAGAGGCAGTTGTGTGGGGATAAATCCTAATGAATACAATTTCCAGTACTGTACCACATTTTCAGGATTCAGGGAAAGGGCAAGCTCAAGGGCTGCAGTGATGTAGGTCAGGATGCTTCCAACAAATCCTGCCATGCCCGCAGAAAACCATAGAGGGAATATGTTTTTCAGCAGCCTGTAAACAAGATAGCCGCTAAAGGCTCCCACGATTCCCATGGAAAAGGTGTTCGCACCGATAGTAGTTAAGCCGCCGTGAGCCACAAACGCTTGGAAGAAAAGGGAAATTGCGCTTATCACGACCGTGGCAAAAGGTCCTATTATAATTGCAGCCAGGGGCGTACCCACGGGATGGGATGACGAGCCCGTCACAGGCACGGGAATGTGCCATACCGAGATGACAAAAACCACGGCGCCGATGAGCGAAATCCGGGGAAGGTATGCGGGGTCGGCTGCGATGCGTTTGTTGATTATCCGCAAGCCCAGGGCGATGAATATCGCAGATATTAAGAACCAGAATAAAATCCATTTTGGCTCCAGAATCCCGTCCGAGATGTGCGTATTCTATTCTCCTGAATCAAGTTTACTTGATTTCACTAAAGTTTACTTGATATAAATAGGTGATGGTTGGGGTTTTGGTTAAGATTGGTAAAGGCGATTACGGTATGTTAAAAAGAATTTACAAACTCTTCATAACATGCCCTGCATAGATGGAACTTTTCCACTTTATTGTTTTCATCTGGAGGGCTGAATAGGATTCCTCCGAAATCTTCTAATCCCTTTTTACATTTATCACAAATTGGTTTTATTGCCATCTTATATTTTTCTCATCAGATTCTTCAATTCTTCATGTACCCCTAACCTCATGCATAGAGCTTCAAGATAATTCATATCAAGCTTTTGCTTCTGCCTTACATAAATCCCGAGAGCATCGTTGATGTCCTGCTCTCTCCCAAATAATAGCTTGTTTGCTATGGTATCCTCGGCAGAGGCAACGTATATTGTGGTTCCGAGATACTCGACCCGAACCTTATTTTTAAGCACCCTTTCATCCATTTCATTATACACGCCTTTAATATCGAGCCTGTACATTGTTTCTTTATCTTCCACCGTGCAGTGGGAGCCTTCCAAAAATGCGGCTCTCATATCTTCTTCATCAGCAAAGAAGTTGTTATCCTTCAGGAAATTTACAACCCCAGGTATATCTTTTTCTTCAATCTGCAATACAAAATCTATGTCCATAGTAGATCTTGGATTCCCGTGGATAATTACTGCAAAGCCCCCCACAATACAATAATTGATGTTTCTTTCATTCAGGAAAGTACACACCAATTTTAAGATATCGTTAACACTTCTCATCGTTCATCTTTCTTATCCGTAAAGCAAAATCAATGAGATCAATTCCCTGCGCAAGTGTCTGGGCACCTGAAAATTTCCTTGCCCTTAGAGCATCTCTAATAATTTCCTCTTCTGTGGTTTTCCTGACCTTTTTTCTTAGTTCTTCTTTCTCTTTTCTGTTCATAACTTTAAAATAATTTACTTCCTTTTCTTCCCCTCATGCATCTTCTTTATTTCATCTTCTGCCGCCTGCATTTTAGCCTTATTCTCCTCGTAAATCTTGGAAACATTCTCCATAGCCCGCTCAAGTCGTTTTTTGAGAACCAGCAGTTCCTGCGTCGAGAGTTTGTAGTCGGGCGTGTTCTCAATCCACAACTGCTCTACGTCGATGAGGGCGTTGATGGCAGCCTTAGTCCTGTTCACGGTGTTCTCGTCCATGCGGAGTTATAATACTTTTTGTTAAATTAAGGTTTGCACCCCGGATTTTAATTTCTTGTATGTATAATGCGAAGCTTTTGATGCCCACTCATTTATATCTCAGCTCACAATATGGCTCTCGAAGCCTCCATCCGTTCTTTTCTTTAACAAGGTAAATTGTTTTAGTTTTGTTCTCAAATTGATCAACATATAAATCAGCCTTTTTTACGCTATAGATGATATTCACGGAAGCAAGATTCCCTTGGATTTTCTCACTTCCATTAATTACTTCAACTAACTTATAAAAACCGCCTCAATCAGAAGGGTTGCATTTGTTTGCTATATCTTTAAAAGTCCATCTACTTGTTGAGTTTTTATATGCTTCGGACATTAAATCATAACTGCCGCCAGTTGATGCAAATATTTTGACAACTTCGGCTGGCGGCGTATCCGACGATGGCAGGTCGCCAACGCATCCCGTAAATAAGACGAACATAGAAATTGTTATGAAATAGCTAATTTTTTTCATTTTTATTATAGTCCATTAAATAGATTGAAATCGTAGAATCACAAAAAGCTTTCGGCTTGATTTGATGTTTCCTGCTTTAGTCAATTATTTACCCACAAGCTCGCAATATAGCTCACGCAGCCTCCACCCCCCATTTTCTTTCGTCAAATAAATCGTTTTATTTTTCATTTCCAGGGAATCCCGGGCTGATACATCAGCATCGCCAAAAACGGGCTTGTCAGGAATTTCAAAATATCGGATTTCCACTGTTGCAGAATATCCCTCAATTTTCTCACTCCCGTTTATAACATCGACAAACTCGTAATGTGTAAAACTTGGTTTACATTTGATTATTTTACCCAAAAAACTCCCCATACCAACCGAGTCTCTATACTCTGCGGACATCAAATAATAATTCCCATGATCAGAATAAAACGTCTCAACCACCTGTGCCGGAGAAGTATCAGGTGATGGCACATCTTCAACGCATCCCGCAAATAAGACGAATATAAAAATTGCTATGAAATATCCCGATTTTCCTTTTTTATTAGAATCCATTTGCATTTACTCGATTATCAATATCCGGCATTTTTAAATCAAGTGCTCCGCAATCCCCTCCGAAATCACATGGTCGCAGTAGATGCACCGAAGTTCGACCGGCTTCTTGTTTACCGTGAATTTCGAAATAACAGGCTCAATCGTATTCGAAATGCAGTTGGGATTATCGCATTTCACCACACCTTCAAGATGTTCTGGTAAATCAACCCTGTATTTCTCTATAACCTCGAAATCGCGGATGATATTAATCGTGGCATTGGGTGCAATCAACGAAATCCTGTCCACCTCCTCCTCTTCAAGCTCCCTGTCCTCCACCTTGACAATATCCTTCAACCCGAGGACGCCGCTTGGCACGTTCATAGCCACGCTCACCACAGCGGTAGTAGTTCCGGATATCCCGATTATATGCAGCACATTGAGCGCCTGACCGGCCGTGATATGGTCTATCACAGTCCCGTGCTTTATGGGGCGCACCCTCATTTCCTTCTTTGATGCGGATTCATCAGACCCTGTCATGCCGCCTCCAGAGCCATTGCCAGAAGCGCCATTCTCACAGGAACGCCGTAAAACGATTGCTGGAAATACCGTGCGTATTTTGTCCTGTCAACCGCGGGGTCAATCTCATCAACTCTGGGCAGCGGGTGCATTACTATAAGGTTATCACAGGCTTTTTTCAGCAATTCCTCGGTAACCCTGTAGCTTCCGGCTACTTTCTGGTATTCAGCGGGGTCGGGGAAGCGCTCTTTCTGTATGCGCGTCACATACAGCACATCCACGTCCCCGATAACATCTTCGATATTCGTGGTTTCTCCGATGCTTGCTCCCTGTTTTTTCAAATCTTTCTTGATGACGTCCGGCATCTGGAGCTGTTTCGGTGAAATAAGGGTCATGCTGGCATGGTAAAGAGACAGCGCGTAAGCAAGCGAATGAACAGTCCTGCCGTACTTCAGGTCTCCCACAAGCGCGATTTTCAGCCCGGAAAGGCTGCTTTCACGCATTATTGTATAAAGGTCAAGCAAGGTCTGCGTGGGATGATGTCCTGCCCCGTCCCCCGCGTTTATTATGGGGATGTTTGAATATTCTGCCGCCATACGTGCAGAACCCTCGCGCGGATGCCGCAGAACGATTGCATCCGCATAGTTCCCTATCACTCTTATGGTATCCGCAAGCGTCTCCCCTTTCGCCACCGAGCTTGACTCAATCGAACCCATGTCGATTACCTCTCCGCCAAGCCGCTTCATGGCAGTTTCGAATGAGAGGCGAGTGCGAGTGCTTGGTTCGTAAAAAAGCGTCGCCAGGATTTTACCCGAAAGAAGGTTTGAGCTTTTGCCTCTGGCTACGGGTTCGAATTCTTTTGCTTTTGTTAAAACATTATCTATCTCATCCCGCGAAAAATCCCTCATTGAGATGATATGGCGCAACATCACATCTATTAAGTTGCACTCGAATTTAAATTTATTGATAATAGTTAAATGCGAGCAGGTCTAATTCTGATGCATGGATAAAGCTCCTGAAAAGATGCCGGATTTTGAAAAATACCACAGGGAAGCCGTAAGAATCAGGAGCATGCGCAGCGTTCACACCAGCAACACGGAACTTCTCCACATACTTATCTCATGGATTGCTATTTCCTATGCCTTTGCAATCCTGCTTCTCTGGATTAAAGCCGGAGAAAAGCCAGCAACTGAAGAACTTTTCACCGGAATCATCAATCCTCTAGTAATCTCCCTTTCCACAGTGGGCATTTCATTCATCGTCCATGAAATGAGCCACAAGGTTATAGCGCAGAGATACGGCTCATGGGCTGAGTTCAGGATGAGCCCGTTCATGCTCGTACTGATGCTTATCCTTGTTTATGATTTCGGGATTTTGTTTGCCGCTCCCGGTGCGGTCATGATTTACGGCGGCAACGTGGGACGGCGGGAGAGCGGACGCATCGCGCTTGCAGGACCGCTGTCAAACCTGCTTCTTGCTCTTCTATTCTTCCCGCTGTTATCAGAAAGCGGGATTCTTTATGAGATAGGAAAATACGGCGTAACAGTAAACATTGCTTTAGCGCTTTTCAACATGATTCCTTTTAGCGTATTTGACGGGAAAAAGGTCTGGGCATGGAATAAGCTGGTGTATCTTGCGGCGGTTTTCGCAGCTCTTTTCTTGCTTGTGTTGTCTGTTTTTCCCTTATTGATGACTCCTATAGCTCCTGAACCTTTTTAAAAACCTTTTACCTATGCAAGAACCGTACCATCAAATACACGCTCTGCTGTGCCTTCCATAAAAGCGCCATCTCCAGAAAGGGTTATTCTCAATTCCCCGCCCTTTGTATTCACTTTGACCTCCCTACCTGTCTTGCCAAGCCTGTGCGCCACTGCTGCGCATGCCACAGAACCCGTGCCGCAACTTAAGGTTTCTGCCTCCACGCCGCGCTCATAGGTGCGTATGGCAATCTCGTTTTTTGAAATCACCTGCACAAAATTCACATTTGTTCCTTTTGTAAAAACAGGGTCATGGCGAATCTTTGGCGCAACACGCATCAAATCTGCATCTAAAGCCTCCACAAAAATTACTGTGTGAGGAACTCCTGTATTAACCGCCGAGACGTTATATCCATGCAGGGCTACATTTAAAAAGTCCCCTGTTCCTTTAGCAGGGATTTTTTCACGTTCAAATACAGGTTGTCCCATATTGACCGTTATCCAGGTCTTATCCTCTATACGCGAGCTTATAGAGAGAACACCCGCCAGTGTTTCCACCCTGGCGTTCTCGCGGATGTACCCTTTATCAAGCGCATATTTCACAAGGCAGCGGACGCCGTTCCCGCACATCTCAGCCTCGGTGCCATCAGAATTGAAAATCCGCATCCCGATTTCAGCTTTATCAGAGCTTCCAAGGTAGAGCACACCGTCAGCCCCTATCCCGAAACGGCGATTGCAATATTTTGCCGTAAACGCAGATTTTTGGGAGATAATCTCTCTTTTATATTCATCTATAAGGATGAAGTCGTTTCCATTACCGTGAAGTTTAGTAAAATGAATCATAATTATCTCTTTTCTTTCTTTAAGGCTGAAGATATAACAGATCCTGCAGTTTTTACCATCATATACGCCCCGCCAACAATCAACACCGCTGGGGCAGATACTATACCTGCAGCCACTGTTATTCCCGCGCCGGCAAGAAGAGCCATGTCGCGGTTCATGAGAAAGCGGGAAACCTTATCAAGTGTGGAAGGTTCTATGTCCACCGAGTCTGTCTCAAGAACAATTTCTCCTTTCTGGAATACTTTTATCCAGCCGCTCTCTTCTGAGACAAGGACTGCGGTGAATGAATCGTCATATAAAGTTATTCCTCTTGCTGCTGAATGTCTTGTGCCGAAACCAATCAGTGTGTCGGTTTTTAATATTCTTGAACCGTACGCAATTAATTCACCTTCAGGTGTAAAAATCATGGCACCGTCAAGTGTGGCAAGTTTTTCTACGACAGTGTCCATACCTTTGCTTAAAAGATTTCCTGTAAACTGGAGCTGGGGATAGTGAAGCCGGTAGTTGCCTTCAATCTTATCTTTGTCCGCTATGACGAAAAGGGCCCCCTGATTCTCTTTAGCCAGGCTCTTTGAGATGTTAAGGATGATGCGCATTACCTCGGATTTAATATCCGGTCTATTTTCAGGTTTTTCCATATAACCATCTTATAATCTACATAAGTTATAAGTTTTGGTTAATCCCTGTCGTCCCGCCCGCAACCCTGATGCGAAAAAGTTATAGCGAATGGCGTAATTAATTGTTTGTTGAGGATTGAATGGGTAAAACAAATCATTTTCTGGAGTTATTGACCATCATCGTGTCAGTATTCCTGATAGGATATTTCCTTGAGTCATTTAAACTTGGTCCTGCTTCACTTCGTGATTTTTTCCATATTTCAACAGAACTCCTGCCTCTTGTCCTTTCTTTTTCTATCTTTGTGATGACGTGGTTTGTGTACCACAGGAGCAGGGATAACCACTCTCTTTTCATGGGGTGGGCATTTTTTGTTATCGGGCTTTTAGACCTGTATCAAATGCTTTCGTATCCATTTATGCCGGATTTCATCACAGTTAACTCCTTCCATAAGTCAGAAATTTTCTGGAGCGAGGCACGATTAATCTCCAGTGTATTATTTTTTGTAAGTGTATATGTCTATAAAGATACCTCTTTGTGGTTGACAAATAAATTTAAGCTTTTAACTTCTGTATTTGTTGTCTCATTTATATGCCTCGCAATCGGTTTTTTCCCGGCGTACATTCCTTCTTTGACTTTTCCGGATGGCAGTCCTACCAGAGAAAAGATGCTTCTACTCATCATAACTTCACTGATTTTTTTTTATACGAGCTACCTCTATACAAGGAGGCTGCAAGAAACGGGGCAGAAGAACCTGATGTGTTTAATATACGGTTTTATTCTCCTTGCTTTCAGTGGCCTTATAGATTTATTTTATCATTATCCAGGGAATTTACTTAAAGCGGCTGGTTTCTATTTCTTATATCTCGGTCTATTTAAATTGTCAATAGAAACGCCTTATGAAAAACTGGCAGAGGTAAATGAAAAGCGCATCCATGAAGCCAGGGAGAGGTACCGCAGCCTGTTCGATAACGCCTATGATGCGATAGTAACAACAGACATTGAAGGCAGTATTACATCATGGAACAGGAGCGCAGAAAAGATATTCGGCTGGACAGCGGCGGAGATTATAGGAAAGAAACTCCCGCTATTAATATTTGACCAGAATCTTCTGGCTGAGAAAGACCAGATTATGCGTAATGCCATATCCGGTGAAACGGTTACCGGGATTGAAACAGCGCTTATGCGAAAGGACGGAACAAAGATAGATGTAAGCATGACCATATCGCCGCTCCGGGATTCAAACCAGAACGCCATTGGCATGTCAGGCATAATGAGGGATATTACCGAACGCAGGCGGGCAGAAGAACAGATAAAAACATCGCTCAAAGAGAAAGAAGTACTTTTACGGGAAATTCATCACAGGGTAAAGAATAATATGCAGATTATCTCCAGCCTGTTAAAGCTGCAATCTTCGTATATTAAGGATAAAAAATATGGCGACATCTACAAAGAGAGCCAGAACCGCATAATAGCCATGTCTCTTATACATGAGAAGCTTTATCAATCCAGGGATTTTACAAAAATCGATTCCAGGGGATATATAAAGGATTTGGTAAATGGTCTGGTTCAGTCATATGAAGTTCCAGGGAGAATTAAATTTATTGTAAACGTGGAAATTGCCTCTCTCAGTATGAATACTGCCGTACCATGCGGATTGCTCATAAATGAATTGGTAAGCAATTCAGTGAAACATGGATTTCCTGATGGCAGGGATGGAGAAATAAAAATATCGCTTCACCCGATTGAAGATAATAAAATCGAATTAATAGTAAGCGATAACGGTATCGGGATTCCGGAAAATATAGATTTCAGAAAGACCAACTCATGGGGTTTGCGTCTGATTACAATACTTTCGGAAAATCAACTTCATGGTGATATCAATCTTGACAGAAGCAAAGGAACTGAATTTAGAATTATATTCAGGGATGTGAAATAATGGCAAAAGCGCAGATACTTGTTGTTGAAGACGAGAGCATAATTGCCGAAGATATACGAATCAGCCTGGAGGCTCTGGGATATGCGGTTCCTTCAGTAGTGTCTTCAGGCGAGATGGCTATTAAGAAAGTAAAAGAAAATAAACCAGATTTAGTTCTGATGGATATTGTACTGTATGGTGATATGGACGGGATTGAAACTGCAAACCGGATACGTTCAAATTTCAATACTCCTGTGATATATCTCACGGCATATTCGGATGAGAAAATCCTGGAACGGGCAAAGATAACAGAGCCGTACGGGTATATCATAAAACCATTCAAAGAAAGGGAATTGCAGATTAATATTGAGATAGCACTCTACAAGCATAAAATAGAGAACGAATTAAAAGATAGCAAGGAATTCTATGAAAGTGTTTTAGAAGGCATTGTTACCAGTGTATGGGTAACTGATAAAAATGATGTTATCATATACGCAAACAAAGGTATGGCGAAAGTAATTCCCCCTTCACAAATTGTTGGAATTAATGTATTAAATTTCCAGGAATTTTTCAAACCATATTATATGAAAGCCAGGGAAACATTGCAGCCGTTTTATTACGAGGCAGTTCCTTTTGTTACCCCGGAAAAGAGTCCTGCATATCAATCCGGCTGGTTGATTCCCCGTATTAAAGATGGGAATTTTAATGGTATGATTTGCACAATTGAAAGCATACCTAAATATTCTCAGGCAGAGTAGGCAAGAACTGAAGCAAGAAAAATAACCCAGACCAATCTTTTTAGCGAAAATTCAAATACAAACGGAGAAAAATTGGCACCTTGCGTAAAACCGTAAGTAAAAGAGGTACTAATTGCAGAAAAAAGAATATATCCAGAAGATGTTTGCAGGTATTTCGCACAGGTACGATTTACTCAATCACCTGTTGAGCCTGGGCAGGGATAGATACTGGAGAAGATTCGCAGTTGCAAAACTTCCATCAGGACAGATACTTGATGTCTGTTCCGGAACCGGTGATGTGGCAATAGAAGCATCGAAAAAAAGCCAGGTCATCGCTTCTGATTTCTGTGACGAAATGCTGAAATTATGTGCATTGAAAATAAAAAAACAGAATATCGGGAGTATCTATTGCGTCCGGAACGATGCGGAGGCGCTCTCTTTTAAAGAGGAAACCTTTGATGGCGCAATTGTGGCTTTCGGTATCAGGAATGTTGCGGATATAAAAAAGGCTTTATCGGAAATGAGCCGTGTGGTCAAGAAGGGGGGCAAAGTGGTTATTCTTGAGTTCTCACGTCCGGAGAATAAGGTTTTCAAGTCGGTTTATTATTTTTATTTCCAGAGGATTTTACCTTTAATAGGCGCTTTTATTTCAAAGAAAAAAGGTGCGTATAATTATCTGCCGTCTTCGGTAATGGCATTTCCTGAAAGGAATGAATTTGTTGAACTTATGAAAAGTTCAGGAATGAAAGACATCGAATATTATAACCTCACTTTTGGAATTGTTACGGTTTATGCCGGCGTGAAAGGAATCGCCAACAATTAAGTATGAACAAAAAGATATGGGAACAAAATGAATAAAGAAGATGTCTGTATATTAATTCCCACGCTCAATGAAGGAAAGACCATAGAGGGGATAGTAAGAGAATTTAAATCCATGGGTTTTTCGGATATTCTTGTTATTGACGGGCACAGCACAGACGGCACGGTAAATAAAGCGCAAAACGCAGGCGCAAAGGTCGTAATCCAGAGCGGAACCGGGAAGGGGCAGGCTGTGAGCCAGGCATTCAGTATGATTGCAAGCAAATACGTGGTAATGCTGGATGGGGATGGTACGTATCTTCCTGAAGATGTTGATAAAATTCTTGAACCTGTTACCGCGGGAATAGCCGATCATGTGATCGGGAACAGGTTTGCAAATTATCAGAAAGGCGCATTCACAAGCCTGAATCTTTTCGGGAACAGGATATTAAACAAGATATTCGGGTTTGCGTATGGCGTATGGCTTGAAGACATTCTATCAGGTTACAGGGCTTTTAATAATACTGCTATTAAACACATAGAGTTGAACAGAACAGGTTTTGAAGTTGAGACCGAGATAACGGTTGAATGCGTAAAAAAGGACTTAAAGACAGTAGAAGTTCCCATAACCTATCTTGCAAGGGTCAGCGGCGCCGCTACAAAACTCAAACCCATCAGGGACGGGTTCAGAATCGCTTCCACAATATACCTGCTTGCACGAACGCACAATCCTCTTTTTTATTTCAATTTAATTGGCGGACTTCTTACTGTAAGCGGCATAGCCATAGGCATCTATGTTGTAAACGAATGGTTGAAGGCTATAAACCACATCCCCCTGACCATCTTTGCCACGCTTCTAATAGTTACCGGCATCCAGATGTTCATTTTCGCGATTCTTAGCGATCTTGTCGTGTCCATGCACAGGGAAGATATGCACATGATGCGGAAGCTCATGAAAGAAAAGGAGAAAAAATGAAGATAGCTATACTCGGAGGCACCGGAAGCATCGGGGAAGGGTTTGCGCTTCGCTGGGCAGAAAAGCATGATATTTTATTATGTTCACGGGAGATTGATAAAGCGGTTAAAACCGCTGAAGAATATACCAGTACGCTTTTGGGTAAAGGACTGCTATGCTGCGGCATTACTGGATGTAAAAATGAAACTGCTATTGGCGATGCAGATCTTGTTGTACTTTCGGTGCCTTATGGAGGGGTTGTTCCGTTGTTGAAAAGCCTTAAGCCTTTTTTTAAAGACCAGATTGTTATCTCGCTCGTCGTTCCCATGAAAAAAAACAAATGGTTTGAATATACACCGCCAAAACAGGGAAGCGCCGCACTTGAAATAAAGGACCATCTTCCGGAAAGCGTGAAAGTCATATCGGCATACCATAATATTTCCGCAAAGAAACTGGCAAATCTTGACCTGAACCTTGACTATGACGTTGTGGTCTGCGGGGATGATGAAGACGCAAAGAAAACCGTTATGGAATTAACGAGGGAAATCAAAAACCTCCATCCACTCGATGGTGGTGGTCTCTCCTCTTCTTATATGGTTGAGTCACTTACGCCTTTTTTGATTAACCTTTCGATCCGGAACGGTCTCTCTGACCTTGGCGTTAAGTTTGTATGATTTATATATATAATAAACTCCTGAAGAAATTCGGGCACCAGCGCTGGTGGCCTGCGGATACTCCTTTTGAAGTTGTTGTCGGGGCAATCCTGACCCAGCAGACAAAGTGGGAAAATGTGGAACGCGCCATACAAAACCTGAAAAATACAGGACTTATGGAAGCAGAGCCCCTCTCTAAAACTGATATAACGGAACTTGAGGGATTGGTCAGATGCACGGGGTTTTACAGGCAGAAGGCGAAGAGATTGAGGGATATTTCAGCTTTTTTCTCTGAAAACCCTGATATACTTAAAAAATCCGCGGATGAACTTCGGGAGACGCTTCTTTCACTCAACGGCGTCGGGGAGGAGACTGCTGACAGCATTGTGTTATACGCAGCGGATAAGCCAAAGTTCGTGATTGACGCCTATACTAAGAGGATGTGCAGGTGCATAGGGATCGATGGCAATTACGGGGAGCTGCAATCCATTTTTGAGAGGTCGCTGCCGCAGGATGTTCCCCTGTATAAGGAATTCCATGCCCTCATCGTGGAGTACGGAAAGCAATTTTGCGGGAAAAAACGATGCGGGGAGTGCATACTGGTAGATAATGTCAAAATGTAATCACATCCTCATCCGCGATATCCCGCTTTTTGGCTGCATCGCTTTCGGGATAATTGACAGAGGAACCAACGTGTTACAGGTTCGTCCTTACACAGAGTGTCCTTTATCCTGTGTTTTCTGCTCAACCGATGCGGGCGCTCACTCAAAGCGCCGGATTTCAGAATATATGGTTGACCTTCCGCAATTGCTTTCTGCATTTGAATGGGCATCCTCTTACAAGGAAACAGATGACATCGAGGCGCATATAGACACGGTCGGGGAACCGCTGATGTACCCGCAGATTGTTGAGCTTGTATCCGGTTTATCAGGCAATGGGCACGTCAGGACAGTATCCATGCAGACAAACGCCTCTCTCCTGGATACAAAACTCATCGATTCCCTTGAAAGTGCCGGGCTTTCGCGCATCAATATTTCCATCGAATCCCTTGAGCCCGGGCTTGCAAAAAGGATTGCAGGAATCGGCTCTTACAATGTAGAAAAAGTCCTTGAAAATGCTGAATACATCGCAAGAAACACAAATATCGACTTACTCGTTGCGCCTGTGTGGCTGCCCGGTATTAATGATGCCGAGATACCCAAATTAATAGAGTTTGCCCTCGAAATAGGCGCGGGGAAAAAATTTCCTGCGCTGGGCATACAGAAGTTCCTGCCGCATAAGTACGGGCGGAAACCTGATGTAAAGGTAATGAACTGGGATAAATTCTATTCACGTCTCAGGGAGTGGGAAAAAATGTATCAGACAAAACTTGTTCTTGCGCCTTCGGATTTTGGGAGTTTCAAGTGTAAACCACTCCCGCGCGCTTTTAAAAGATATGAAAGAGTGAAGGTGAAAGTTCTCGGTCCCGGATGGATGAAGGGAGAGAAGCTTGCTGTTGCAAGAGACAGAGTATTAACTGTCGTGGATGCCGACAGGATTCCGGTTGGCTCCGATGTGTTTGTTAGGATGGAGAGGGTGGTGGATGGGATATATATAGCGAGACCATGAAAAAACCTGCCGATACTCAAGACATCAGATAAGTGGATGAACAGGCTTTAAGCTTAAATCGTATATATTGCGAAATACTAAACTCTTAATTTTCGACATCATGGAACAGAACATTTATTCAGACCCTGAACACAATCTTGGCTGCAGGTACCGTTTTACCTGTGGTGCAACCAGATGCCCAAAAGTCGAAGCCACATCATCCAGACCCTCATGCTATATAGACAAGTTCAGCCGGTATCAGCCCGAAAACGAACCACTCTGGTATCACAGAAGCTGGGAAGAAGTCAATAAAATTACCTGGAGAGAGGTTTTTAGTCTTAAGGAATCCTGGATTTATACACTGCTTCTAATTACAATTGTGGTTTTTATATTTATGGTAATGATGCTTATATACGTCCTGATTAACATCAACCGATATTATTAATCTCATACCGCAATTCTCCGAGTGTGGATTTGCGTTCTGCAAATGCATTATGGCGGTGGATGCTCTCCTCATTTATCTGCTTGATTGTAATGACAGAATCATCAGGCAGCTCCGGGAATTCCACGACGATTTTCTGCGCCATGGTGCGCACGCAATCTTCTACGAATTTAGGGTTTTTATGTGCCATCTCCACGATAAAAGCTTCATCCGACCTTTTCAGCAGCTCATACATCTGCGAACTCATGGAGTTCTCAATGATATTGATTATTTTATCGAGGGAAACAAAATTGCTGTCATGAACTTCGATTGAAATAACGCCGCGCCCTCTCTGGTTATGCGTTGGCATTGGCACATGGTTCAGGAATTTTTTAATAACGTCGTTCCCCACGCCCAGTGTCTTCAATTCTTTTTTAGCCTTATCCCTCATGATTTCCTGGGCGCACGGGCATGCGGTGATTCCCAGCACTTCGGCGCCCACCAGTTTCCGTATAGTCAGGGATTTGTCCCGAATCGCCTTTGCCTCGGCGAAAATATTCACAACTTCCTGGCATTTTATTTTTGTCTGCGGGGTCTCGCGTTTTAGGATATATTCGCTTTTCATTCTCACTTCCGCAGTTAAAGCGTATTCATGCCTGCCGATGAGCCGCTTTGCCACTTCGCCGCACAGGTCCTCAATTTCATAAACAGGAGAGGTAATCATTTCCTCAAGCACTTCGTCTATGGCTTCAAAATTCCGTGAGAGGTTCGCACCTTTTCGGTCTGAGGGCAAATCAACAAAAATATCAAACGTGGATACAAGCACGATAGGGCGTTTATCTTTTCGTGCCACTTCAACAAGTTTCTTGACGTCCGTCACTCCCACGCGGGTTAAAGTTATCGGAATCTCAGGCTGGTTTGCCTGGATATCGGGGAGGTGGACGACAGGAAGTTCCATTAGTTATTGTCTCCAGAATATATATCGCTGTATTTATTACAGGATTGAAGGCATATTAATACTAGTTGTTATTAAATTATGCTATTTGATTCGCAGTCGTGCAGATGCTATCAAATTGTTTAAATACTTTCAGTCATATTTTGTTTTTGAAGAGATGGAAATCAAACTTGGATCAAACGACTTTGTGAGAGTACTTTCAATAGTAGCCGGAATGGCTTTCATCATGATTTCCGTGGCATACGGCATAACTTACATTTTCGGGGATGGTCATGTCAAGTTGCCGATTGAACCGTATTATATGTTGTTTTTATTCGCTCTCGGGTTTGTTATAACATCGGTATTTTTTGAAAAAAGGGGCGCTGTCTATCCCTGGTCTCTTGTAGGCGGTGCAATCGCATCTGCATGTCTGGCATTTATAATCACAGCCTCCATAGGCGGAATGAAATACGTATGGGACAAGGGACTTGGAGGTCTGAGTACAGACACGGTGTTTTACGCGCTTTCGATATGCATTATCCTGAGCATGATTTTGTTTAATCTTGCAAAGAATAAGCTTTAGGGTTAGTTCTACTCATTTTTTATCCGGAACTCATAGTACGCGAAAGAGTGAATAATCAGGACAGCATGTAATTACGTTATATGGGAAAAATCCACGTACTCGATGACGCAACGATAAACAAGATAGCAGCGGGGGAAGTGATAGAACGCCCCTCCTCCGTGGTCAAGGAACTCATCGAGAACTCCATCGATGCAGGAGCTTCCGACATCAGGATAGAGGTAACAAAAGCCGGAAAGAAGCAAATACGCGTTATCGACAACGGCTGCGGGATGAGCAAAGACGACGTAGCGCTTTCATTCTTAAAGCACGCCACAAGCAAAATCAGCAATATTGATGATATCGAAACCGTGAGAACCATGGGGTTCAGGGGCGAAGCGCTATCCTCCATCTGCGCAGTGGCAAAAGTCGGAATCATCACGAAAACAAGGGACGAGCTATCAGGCACAAAGGTCGTAGTCCATGGCGGCAAGTTAATGGGTATTGCAGGTATCGGAGCAGCGAACGGGACTGCCATAACCGTTGAAGAGTTGTTCTACAATACCCCTGCAAGAAAAAAATACCTTAAATCCGACAGCACCGAACTTGCGCATATCATTGACGTGGTGACAGGGAACGCGCTCGGGCATAACAACGCTTCTTTTACTTTGCTACATAACGGGATGGAGATTCTGCGCTCTCCCGCCGCCGAACTTCAGGATACGATAGTCCATATCTACGGCGGCGAAATTGCAAGGGCGATGCTGCCCGTTTATTTTGAATCCGACCTTGCAAAGGTAACGGGATTCGTATCCAAACCTTCGCTCACGCGGGGGAGCCCGGATTTTCTGTCTTTGTACATAAATGACAGGAACGTGGGTTCAAGGGCTATCAGCTTTGCATTAAGAGACGGGTACGGCACACTCCTGCCGAAAGGGCGTTTCCCTATTGCGATTTTAAAGATATATGTTGACATGAAGGAAGTGGATGTCAATGTGCATCCCACCAAGAACCAGGTCAGATTGAGCCATGAGAGGGAGATTTGCGATACGGTGGCGCAGGCTGTGAAAATTGCACTGTCGCAAAAAATCCTCATTCCTGATGCGAATTTACACAAGCAGTCCTTGCTTTACGAAAATGCGCCTGATATTCCCATGGTAAGGGAAACCGGCACCGGATTTAAAGTTTCCATGAAAGATACCGAGCGAAGGCTCAGGCATACTGAAAGAGCTGACAGGGATGAACGCAAAAGTAAGCTCAAGATACCGGAAGTGAAGGTGCTTGGGCAGGTGGGCGCGGTGTATGTCATTGCCGAAACCGGTGACGGGCTGATGATAATAGACCAGCATGCTGCGCATGAGCGCATTTTTTATGAACAGGTGCGCCAGTCAAGGCACAGCGAATCCCAGGAACTCATAATTCCAATCAACCTTGAACTTGATTCGAGAGAGAAAGTTTTGATGAAGGAATGCATCCCTTATCTTGAGGAGTTCGGGTTCAGAATATCCGTATTCGGACCCGGGGCGTTTGCCGTTACGGCAGTCCCGAACGTGCTTGGCAGGCTTGAAAACCCGGAATTGATACACGACATGGTAACAGACATCCTTTCCGAAGGACGAATAAAAGACGAAACTGGAATATTTGAGCGTATAACGAAAAGTATTGCGTGCAGGAGTGCTATCAAGGCAGGAGCCGATTGTTCTACTTCACAGATGCAAAGCCTTATCGAGCAGCTTTTCCGGACTGAGAATCCCTATACATGCCCGCACGGCAGACCTACCATGGTGTCTTTTAACAGGCAGGAACTGGATAAGCTGTTCAAGAGAAGCTGACTGCCGGAATGAAACACACAGATATGAATATATACTGGAAAAATGTAGGACATAAATATGAATAGTAGGCATATAGTGAAATTGCTTGCAATCATTCTGCCCGTGTTCTTTATAGGGTATTTCCTCGAATCGTTCAGGCATGTATCCTCTATTCTTGGTGATTATTTTGAGATTACCACACAGCTTTTACCTCTCGTCCTGTCTTTCTCCATTTTTGTAATAACGTGGTATGCATACAGCAAAAGTAAGGATAACCATTCTCTTTTCCTGGGCGCGGTTTTTTTAATCGCCGGGCTTTTTGACCTGTTTCATATGCTCTCTTACCCTTTTATGCCAGCTTTTATTACACCCAATTCTGCCCAAAAATCTGCAATTTTCTTAAGCGAGTCGATGCTGGTTTCAGCCCTGTTACTTCTTGGAAGCGCGTATGTTTATAAAACCACATTTCCAGGATTTATTAAAAAATCTTTCCTGTTCGCCTTTATAATAGTTCTATCTTTCATATCCCTTACAACTGAGTTTTTTTATCCGGATTATCTGCCTGTAATGTCCTTCGCAGATGGCAGCTTCTCTTCCGGAATGATATTTGTTCAACTTGCGACTGCAGCAATTTTGATGTGCACTGCCTATCTGTATGCAAGAAGACTTCGGGAGGCAGGGGAAAAGAATATAATTTGTTTAATATACAGTTTTATAATCATTGCTTTTAGCGACCTTGTCGTCATCTCCGATGGTTATGCAGGACATTTGCTTAAAGCCGCAGGTTTATATTTCGTATATCTTGCCCTCTACAGGACTTCTGTAGAAGAGCCTTTCGAGAAACTCACAGAGGCGGAGACAAAGCTTCGCCATGCAGCAGAGGAGAGGTACCGCAACCTCTTTGAGAATGCCAATGATGCTATTATAACAACAGAACTTGACGGCGCGGTTACCACATGGAACCGGAGCGCTGAAAAGATATTTGGATGGGGAGCGGATGAGGCAGCCGGAAATAAAATCTCGCAGTTAATGGTTCCGCATGATTTGCTGGCGATGAATGAACAGATAATTCAGAAAGTCATGCTTGGTGAGGATGTTTCAAGTATTGAAACTGTATTTCGGCGCAGGGACGGGAGTGGGATAAATGTGAGTTTGACTGTTTCTCCACTGCGGGATACTGACCAGCATATTGTAGGCATGTCGTATATTGTAAGGGATATTACCGACCGCAAGCGTGCTGAGGAAATGCGCCTTGAAAACATACGCCTTGAGAACGAGCGGCTCATGTATGCAAGCAAAGCAAAATCGGAGTTCCTTGCCATTATGAGCCACGAACTTCGCACGCCATTGAACTCAATCATTGGGTTCTCTGAATTGCTGAAACGCAGGGCTTCGCTGGAACCGGGTGGAAAACATGATAAATATGTTGACAATATTATTCTAAGCGGCAAACACCTGCTCAATCTTATTAACGACATTCTCGACCTGACAAAAATCGAAGTGGGAAAGATGGACATTCTCATAGAGGAGGTAAATGTGCCTCAGGCTATTGAGGAGACGATTAACCTTGTAAAAGTAACCGCAGAGAGGCGTAATGTAATTATTAATAGAGATCTCGCCCCCCAACTTAACACTATAGAGGCGGACAAAAAGAGATTCCGGCAGATTCTTTTCAACCTGCTCAGCAATGCGGTGAAGTTCAGCAAGGAAGGCGGGGGAATAGTAACAATAAAAGCGATAATGGCAGGAAATATTGCTGAATTTTCAGTTTCGGATACTGGTATAGGAATCAGGGAAAAAGATTTAGAAAAAGCATTCCTGGTGTTCCAGCAGCTTGATTCGGGAATCTCAAGAAAATACGGCGGCACGGGACTCGGGCTTTCGATTACAAAGCAGCTTGTGGAGATGCACGGTGGTAAAATCTGGGCTGAAAGCAAGTACGGCGAAGGAAGCACATTTACATTTTCATTGCCGTTGAAAGCAAAAAGGATGGAAAATCAAAAGTGAGAGAAAAATATATACCATAGTAAAATAGACAGTTAATATGTTTAAGAAACAAACAAATTTCAATGAAATCCAGGAGAAAAGTTATGACAAAAGTTCTCGTGGTGGATGATACCCCCAGCAACCTGCATCTTGCTCTTGAAATACTCGATGGGGAGGGTTTCATTGCTCAGGGCGTAGAAGGTGGGGCAGAGGCGATTAAAAAGACTGAAAAAGAAATTTATGATTTGATACTTATGGACGTGAAGATGCCTGATATGGACGGCATCGAGGCAACCAAAGTAATTAAAAAAAACCATGCACATAAAAACGTGCCTGTAATTGCCCTCACAGCATACGCAATGGTAGGGGATAAAGAAAAAATACTCAATGCAGGATGCTTTGAAGATTATATGTCAAAACCGTTTGATATGTCTGACTTCATAAAAAAAATGGAGAAATACAGAAAGTAGAATACTGAATCCGTTCTTTCGCACGATACAAATATTCCCGCAAACGAATCAGATATGGGGGGACGTTTTATGCCTGTCAGGTTTTTTAATACCTGCCGCGCCGTATAGTTTGTCCATCAGGTCTCCGAGCATCACAAATAATACCATCAAAAATAAGAAAGTGGTTATAATCGAATTTGCTGATGGGGGAGTCATGCCATAGGTTGCCATTATGTTTGCCCCCATTGCCATGAAGCCGCCTACGCATAGCGCGGAAAGGAATCCATTGATTGTCCAGTATGTATTTGTTTTCCTTGAAATGACCCATACAAGGAACAGTATTAGCAGGGCGAACCACGTTTTTGTAATGATAACACCATGAGCGCCGGATGAGGCATACATGAATCGTGCAATCGGATTAATTTCACGCATGACGCCTG
>JAQUQX010000020.1 GCA_028715885.1 Candidatus Methanoperedens sp. | reverse complement strand
GCCCGTTAGCCCGACTGCGAAGCCGATGAGAAGCATTTCAGGTATTGACATTGTATTTACAATCCGATAGTTTCAATCACAAAATGCGCTCAACACTCAAGATACTCATCATCAATCAGCGAGTTCCTCCCATCATCCCACCAATCTCAACCGCCCTCCTCGCAACTTCCACAGAATCCCGCCCGAGAAGCCTTATCATCGCCTCTTTCCCCACGCCTCCGGTATCGTAAATCACATCTGGAACCCTGCCTTCACTCTTGATTGCCTCATTGACGCCCCACTCCATCGTGGAAACACCCTGCGGCTCCTCATCTCTTGAAAATGATGCAATGTTCAGCCCAAGCCCGGAACAGGCAGCAAGCGCCTCCTCTGAATACCTGATATTCATCGCGGCTTTCATTGAACTATCGTGTTGCATTGCGGTCAGCGCTATCCTTGCGATGTGGCTGCTTGCGCCGAAGGCGACACATTCGACCGCGTGCGCCGCTCCTTTTAATCTGACAATCCTTCCTGATACTGCCGCGACATCCTGAACCGAATAAGCGCCTGATATTGCCATTGCGATATTGCACCCCACCTCGGGAATAAGCTCTGCTGCCATGTTGCTTTCAATCAATACCAAAGCCTCCTCCACGTTCTTTAAGACATGGAATCTTTCAGCTTCAGCCAAAGTGCTCCCGAACTGGTTCACGGGCGCCGCGCCCCCGCCGATTTTAACGCTTGCAAGTATCGCTCTTTCCACAAATTTCTTGGCGCGCCGGGCAGCCTCGATAAGCGGCACACCTTTAGCAAGTTCTGCCGTAATTGCAGCAGAGTGCGTGCATCCCGA
Source organism: Candidatus Methanoperedens sp. (assembly GCA_028715885.1). Taxonomy (GTDB): domain Archaea; phylum Halobacteriota; class Methanosarcinia; order Methanosarcinales; family Methanoperedenaceae; genus Methanoperedens. Next base: position 28,975 of record JAQUQX010000020.1, on the reverse strand, counting down.
GCCGTGGGTGCCGCCTTTTACCAGTTCCCCGACGATATACGTGTAATTTCCGTCATAAAGTACATCAGTCCCCGCAAGATGCCCGCCAGTCACGATAACCGCTTTTGCGCCCAGGTCGTGGATTTTCCTTGCAGCCCTCTTGGCGTCGTTTATATCCCGGATTTTGAAACCCGATAACCGCTCTGCTTCGAATATATTCGGCGTTATCACCGTGCAAAGCGGCAGGAGTTCCTCAACCAGAACCTCAACCGCATTGTCCTTCAAAAGTTCCCCGCCCGCCTCTGCCGCCATCACAGGATCGATGACAAGGGGAAGCTTCTCTTTTCTAACCAATCCTGCTACAGTCCTGACAATATCCGGGGAAGAAAGCATACCCGTCTTGGCGCAGTCTATCCTGATATCGCTTGCCACCGCCTTAAATTGCTCCTCAATGAACTCCACCGGGATGTCAAAGGAATTCAGCACGCCTCTTGTGTTCTGCGCCGTAAGTGATGTAATTACACACGTCCCATGAACCCCGAGTGCCGCAAATGTCTTTATGTCCGCGGCTATACCCGCGCCTCCGCCGGAATCCACGCCTGCTATGGTTAATGCTGTTGGCATAAGATAAAAATGGTTTGCATACATTATAATAGTTCTCAGTTGGAATTAACGACCAAATCTATGAAAGGGCATATAAAAGCATGGAACCGTGAACATAAAAGCAGTATCTGGAAAGGGCATTATTGTCTTAAAATACTGGAACCTTACTGTAAAAAAGGACGCCTCCTTGATGCAGGATGCGGGAGCGGGAAATATTCCATTCCCTTAAAGATGCGCGGATTTGACGTGGTCGCTGTTGATGTATCATCCGGCGCGTTGAAGAGAGCAAATGCTAACAGCAAATCCCGTAAACTGGATATTGATCTCTTAGCCGCTGACATCTGCGGGCTGCCGTTTTCTGACGGTTCTTTTGATGTTATATGGTGTTACGGCGTCCTGCAGCATCTATTATTAAAAGAACGAAAATCGACGCTCAGCGAATTCAGGCGGCTTCTCAGGAAAGGTGGTTTATTGTTCATTGAGGTATTCGGGCAGGAAGATATGAGGTACGGGGGTAACGAGGTTGAGCCCAACACCTTTTCCAGGAAAAATGGCATCGTATATCATTATTTTAATACGAATGAATTGAATGAACTGCTGGAAGGTTTTTTATGCCATATTATCGAATCCCGCAAAGAAAAACGGTTTGATGGTGAATGTTATACACGGCACATGATTTCTGCTGTAGCTAAGAAACTGGCTTAAAGTTTATAATTAATGTAACAAAACAGGTGAATGATAACCCCACTCCCCAACCCGCCTCGTCTCTTTCACTGGGTCATCATTGCAATCAATACTTGGAGTAGCACTTGTAAATAGTATGTTGTGATTTTAGTAGCATCGAAATAGTACCAATATGCTTATAATGTGAAAGAGTTTATTAGATATTAATTCAGTGTTACTAAGTAGTACTACCATGGTTGTCAGGAAAAACATATCACTCGAGCAAACCCATCTTAAAAAACTTGGCTCGCTAACAGAAAAACACAACGGTAACCTTAGCGCAGCAATCCGGGACGCTATCGATATTGCCGAGGTGTCGCTTCACCGTTATGGGACGGTCGAAGAAGCCATATCAAGGATTAGCGCCCAGAAGAAGGAATTGACATCAAGGGAAGAATCCATAGAAGCAGGAAGGAATGTGCTGATTAGCAGCCCGATTTTCTTATGGATGCTCAGATGGACAAAAGGTATTCCCCTTGAAAAGGAAATAATTGATGAGGTGCTTGACCCTTTAAAAATCATCACAATATCAGACCTGGATAAGAAGATAAACGAGATAAGCAGTGAATCGGGCTGGAACTGCCAGGTATCCCTCTACTGCATGGACGATATAAATCCATCCACGGCGACTGTTTCCATTGCAGGAGATAATGAATTGTACCGGGAGTTCCTGGCTCAACTGGTTGTAATGTTTATGGTCTATAACAAAGGTCTTGAAATCGATGTTGTCCATAAGAGAGCTACAACAGTCCGGATTGATTTAAAGTCCGGGGAAAAAGAAACGCTGCAGCTTGCCGCGAAAAAACATTTCGGGTATTTAAAAGACGTAATGGACGAGTTCAAATCAAAGCAGGATTTCTGGAGAAACCTGGTTGAGATATACGGTTCCGTGAATTATAATATGGTGTCGTTGTATAAGGACTATTACGAAGAATTGCTTGCCTCCAATACAGCCGTTGACGCCGGAATATTCGAATCCATATCCAAAAAACACATAGCAAGCATTCCCCATCCGGATTTCCTGAAACTTTTAAAGAAAGCAGGCGAATCTTTGCAGATTATAGACAAGATAGAGATACTGGATACCGGTATTAACGTATATCATAATTACAAGAACGAAAAAGCCATACAGAGAATACGGGATTATTATTTATTGCTCTTGAAGGCAAACGGGCATGAATATGAAGCGAAGTATTCCACAAGCCTGATAGTTTTTAATCATGTCTGCTGCAAGGGTTAGATTACAACCACGCGCCGGGCAAGGTCCTTGCACAGGTGTATAAACTCTGCCGGGTTCACAGACGGGAATGTATCCACCAGACATATATCGCACTCTTTTACCACCATATCAAGTTTCCTTACATCGCCGTGATATACTCTTATTTCCGCCATGCCTCTGGCTTTTGCCATAAGGACAGGTTCATCTCTTATGGGTTTATCATAATCCTTCGTTTCGTACTCGATTTTTACTCCGAGAATGTCCGAATTTACCATGATATTCAAAATGGTATTCCGGATTGCAGGAAGCCAGGCATCGTTAAGTATCACCGTTCGCGCGCCTGCAAGAACGCAGAGGAGCCCGAGTGTGCCCGGACCGCAGAAAGCATCAACTATGGAAGCCTGGTTAAAATCCCCTTTAAGATACAGCTCTTCCATTTTTTTTATTTTCGTGTTATTGAACTCGATATGTATCATGGACTGGTTCTTATAAATGCAGAGTTCCCCGAACGACGACGAAACCACATCGCAGCGCATATCGCAGCCCGCAAGCAGTTCATAGGTGTGCGGGGCGCGGTCAGTATCCAGTATCCCGACGCTTTGCGATTGTGAACCTGTTCTTTTAATCACTCCTTTTACTTCTGGCACCTCTGCGACTATTTCCCGGGCTATCTCTTTTGTCACCGAATCCATAATTAGAACAAGGCTTTTATTCCCGAGCCTCGGCGGGTACGGCACCTGGAAACCAAAAGCGATGAGCGGGGTTCCCACTTCTTTAAGCGCGGCATCCTGCTGGAATAAACCGCTTTCTTCCAGTATTGTCAGGACGTTCCCGATGACGAAATCCAGATGCCTTTTGCCGCATTTCCCGCACAGTCCTGAGTTCCTGTCCATTTTTTCAGGAACCGGGGCGCTTTTATTTAGCATAGGGTCAGGCGGGCATGAACTGCACGCCATATACATCCCAAATATCTCATCAAGTACCTTCTCTGCAGGAAGTATGCAATCCCCGCCGCAAGTGGGACATTTCATAGGGGTATATTTTTTGATTTAAGTTAAATATCTATCGTGTAGAACTTGTAAGCTCTGCCAGATGGATGATTTAATCTACCGTAAGCACTCGCCCAAATCGGAAATGAACAGCTCAAGAGCTTCCTCGCTCAGGTGCGGCATAATTATCAGCCTCATGGCTCTCGGGTTTCGTGTAATCGAGGTACTCCATCCTTTTTGGCGCAGTTTTTTCCTGACCCCGTCCAGATCCGGGACATCCAGCGCCACGATGTTCATCACCGGCTCGATGAGCGGCTCTACTCCAAACTCCTCTGCCCCCGAAACAAGCCTGCGGGTCATTTTCATACACCTGCCCACGATTTCCCTGTATCCTTCACTGCCAAGATGCATCATCACCGCATAAGCGGCTGCCACGGCTGCGCCGCTCCTCGTGCCCGTGAGAGAATGCTGCGCCCTTATTGTGAGATAAGGCGTATCTATTTCAAGGGGCAAAAGACAGGCTTTCTCCCTGAAAAGAAGACCTCCGGCGGGAATTGTTGATAAACCCATCTTATGAGGGTCTGAGGTTATCGAGGTCACGCCTTTTATGGAAAAATCAAAATCGTATTTTTTATCAAGGAATGGTATTACAAAACCCCCGAAAGCCGCATCTACATGCAAAAACAGGTTATTGGAAAGGGCTACTTCGGCAAGCCTTCCTATCGGGTCAACCTGCCCGAACTCTGTCGAGCCTGCAATTCCCACAAGCGCTATGGTATTATCGTCAATCAGGGCATTTACAGAATCCATTTCAACCTTGAATTCGCTGTCAAGCGATGCCTTCCTTATCTCTATTCCCAGTAAGTTCGCAATTTTATCGAATGAAAAATGGGCTGAATCGGGAACAACCACGTTTGGGTGCCTTTTTTTACTCAGATTCCTTGCAGTCCGAAGCGCCTGGATATTGGATTCCGTGCCTCCTGTTGTGATATAACCGCAGGCGTTCCGGTCGCCCAGCATGCCCCCCATCATCCGTATTACTTTTTCTTCAAGTTCTCTTGTCCCTGTAAACAAGCCAAAGTCGCCCATGTTTGACGCTATGAACTGCATGTGGGCTTTCACCGCTATGGGATGCGGTCTTGTGCACATCGCAGAAAGCACTTTCTCGTATGAAGTGTCTTTTTGCAGGGCATTATTTAGCAATGCCAGCACTTCTTTCTCTGTAAGCCCTTTTTGGTTCATGCGCTAAATACCGGAATACGCCTTAATAAAGGGTTCGGATTTTTCAGGCAGGTTCATCAAATTCAATAAATTCGTAGAATTTATCCCAGTCAAGCACTGTGGAAACGCACCCCGCCTTCTCAAGCACAAGCCCGACGCCGAAAAGGTTTAAACGTTCGCACATTTCAATCCCTGCCTTCACTTCAGTCATGCAGCCTACGCCAAGTATTGCTTTGGGTTTATGTTTTCGCACAAGCCTTCTTATGAAACTTGAGCCGGGCACGATAAACACCTTGTAACCCATACTCTCGGCGTTTTTCTTCGCTTTTCCAAGGTCGCAGCCGCAGTTGGTGCACTGCATACCTTCCTGGCTCAGTTTGGATGAGCAGGTTTCCGCTCTCAGGCACTGCGGGAAAAATATCAGGCGTTTATTTACCGGCGTTTCCCTGAATTTCCTGAGGGAAATCTTGTTTTTAAGGGAAATGCCCACATCATCCACAATGGAATCATCCATCCCCACAAGACGGAACAATGCCTTGACCAGGGTCTCAAGTATGGTAATCGAGAAGAGCATAAAACCCGGGAAGACAAATTTCTCGGTTTTGAATGAGTATGCTATCAGCAGCGAACCCAGTACCGCGATTGCAAATAAAAACAGCGCAAAATATACTACCGCTTCACCGATTACTATGAATATGGGCTCTAATTCAAATGGCATTTGTAATAGGAATATTTTTTTGAAGCATAAGGCTATCTGAGCGATTAAATCCCGATAACCGTATTTATCTCATCAAGCCGTTATGCCGTAGTTGTTGCCGTGCAGCCTGCCTGTGCCTTATCTGAGCGATTAAATCCCGATAACCGTATTTATCTCATCAAGCGCCCGCGCATAAACCCCGGATTTATTCAGGTACGCAGCAAGCTTGAGCGGACGATGACCGCCTGGATGGTACGTTATGACAGCCTCGGGCGCGCAACTCTTTACCATGCCGATAAGACCGTTCACATCCATGTGGTCGCTGATGTTTATTGTGGGGAATTTGTAGTCGCGCCTGCCAGTCAGGATGAACTTCTTTGCCGCTGCAAGTCCCGGTATCTCACCGGGCGTGGTTATGCGGACACCGCAATTGTCCTCCAGATTGACAAGAGCGCCGGCGTTTGCCATCAATCCTTCGGTAAGCGCGCGCGACATAGGCTCCATCCCTATCTCCCCGGAATAACCCGATTCCCGCAGCAGCCTCACGGCGCGCTGGGCTTTCCCGAACGCGTATGCCCCGAAGGCTATATCCCCGCAGGATTCCACGGCTTCATTAAAAGCATTGATATCATCCCTGAAATGGCACTTCGGGTCGTCAGGGTCTCCGTAGTTTGCTTCGGTGACCAGGCAATCGCATTTCGGGAGGTCTTTTGCCTCCTTGACATCACCGGTGACCAGAATCCTCGTCCCAACATCGTTTTCCCAATAAAACGCGCATGAGCCTATGGTATGATGCGTGGGATACGTTTTTACATCCACGCCGCAGATATTAACGGTCTCTCCCACCCGGAAAGTCCTGCCCGCATATTCCCTGCCGTAAAGTATTTCAAGCGCACGGGCAGTCTCCTCTGAGCATACCGCTTTTTCAGAGAGCATGGCGGATTTCCCGTGATGGTCTGAATGCGCATGGGTTATCAGGTAGGCGTCAGGCTGCTGCGACCGCGAGTTTGTGGTATCCACGGAAAAAGTTAATCTTTTCCCGGCGTTAAAAACTAAAGAAACATGAGGTTTGAATCCCCTGTTTGTCCTGTGTCTGATGGGCAGCACACCGAGATCAAATAAAGGCTTCAACCAGACCTCGTTATTTTAAGGCTGTGTTTATATCCATTTCCAGCACGTTTGCGCGGGTCACGCCCACGTAACGCTTGAACAGGGTTCCGTCCTTTTCAAGAATCAGCGTAGGCACGGCATGTATGGTGTATTTGGTAGCAAGTTCCATGTTCGTATCTACATCCACTTTCTTGAACTCTACTTTGTCCCCGAATTTTTTCTTGAGCTCTTCCATGATGGGGTCCTGCATCTTACAGGGACCGCACCATTCAGCATAAAAATCCATTAGAACAACTTTACTCATTTATGTTCCTCCTCTATGATGCGTAAGTATGGCATTATAGTTTAAAATAGTTGCCTAATAACTCTCGAGAACCGTTATTATTTCTTCTATATCCGGTAATTGGGAAATCGGATAAACCTTCACAAACACAACATTCTGTCTCTCATCAATAATGATATTCGCCCGTTCGGAAAATCCTTCTTTTTCCCTGAATATGCCGTACAAATTCGCAACTTTGCCGTGGGGCCAGAAATCTGAAAGCAGCCTGGTATTACTGATTCCAAGTTCATTTGCCCAGGCTTTTTTTGATGGTACGGTATCTACGCTTATCCCGAGCGCCACTGTATCCAGTGTCTCAAACTTGCTGAAATTATCCTCAAGCGACTTCATCTGGTCAGCACATACAGGCGTCCAGGCAAGTGGATGAAATGAGAGCAACACTCTTTTGCCTTTAAATTCGGATATGTGTATATCTTTTCCGTCCTGGTCTTTTAATGTAAAGTCCTTCACCTTATCTCCTTTTTTAATGCCCATAAAAATTCCTCTTATATTTCCTCCGATAATTCGCACCCCGAACCGCCGGATGCACAATAATATTTGAATTGTCTATATATTAGTCTTTTGTGAGATGCATCAGACAGGTTTATATATTGAATTTGCATAGTATAAGCAGGTGGACAGATGAGACTCAGCAAAAATAACCTTTTGGTAATCTGGATTGTTCCGGTAATCCTCGCTCTGGTAATAGGCAATAACTTCTGGATAGCCGTTGGAAAACTGCTTCCGCTTAAAATGACAACTTTTTTGATTTATGACAAGCTTGTCGTTATCGGAGCTGCAATATTCCTGGGCGGTCTTGTTTACTGGAGTATCATCATTTACTACATCTACCTGATACAGGAGAACGAAGTCCTTATCCAGGACAACTTTACCCGGCTCGCAGGCAGCGGAACGGCGCATCTTGAAAATGCCAAAAAGCTGATAGGCAAGGTGCTGGACGATATAAAAGTTACTGAGCGGTTAAAACCGCAACAGTAATTCAAATTTATTTTAATATATTGCTGGCAGCCTCTACAGCCGGTCCTATCTTCTTAACCACGCCATTCCTGTGAAGCACTATTTCCACAGCCTGTATCGTGCTTAAAATATCCAGTTTACTTATGTTGCCCATGCTTCCTATCCTGAATATTTTTCCTTCAAGTGGTCCCTGACCGCCTGAAACCTGTATGCCCAGCTCCTTTATCCCGCCGCGCAGTTTCTTGTCGTCTATGCCTGTGGGTATTTTCATGGCAGTGACGGTATTTGAGTACCTGCTGTACTGGTTCAACTGCGGGAAAAGCTCTATATTCATCGCATCAGCCGCGGCGCGCAGGGCTTCAGCGTACATGGCATGACGTTTAATGCGCGCCGCAAGCCCTTCTTCTTTTACAATGCGCAGGGCTTCATGCAGCGCAAAAAACAGCGGAACAGCAGGCGTATAAGGGGTCTGCGCCGTTTCTTTGCCTGCGGATTTTTTGTATGCCTTCAAATCCATGTAATAAGGCGGCTTCTCCACGATGGAGTCCCATGCCTTCTTGCTCACGGAGATGGCGGATAATCCCGGGGGAGCGCCGATGCATTTCTGTGAGCCCACGACAGCAAGGTCCACACCCCATTTATCCACGAGGACTTCATCCCCTCCGATGGTAGTGACGCCGTCCATGATGAACAGGGCGCCGTATTTTTTCGCCAGCTCTCCGACCTCTTTTGCAGGGTTCTTGATGCCCACGGACGTATCATTATGAACAAGGGTAACGGCTTTTGCTCCTTCCGCCAGTACGCTCTCCACACGGTCAAGCTCTATGGATTCGCCTTTTGTCCAGTCAAACTTGACAGGCTTGACGTTGCCGTAGCGCTCGCCAATCTCCCTGAAGCGTTCCCCGAACTTCCCGTTCTCTATGGTCACAAGAGTATCTTTTTCCCCGATGACGTTGCCCACGGCGGCTTCCATGGCGCAGCTTCCCGAACCGCTTATGATGTACATGTCATTTTTCGTCCCGAAAAGCTCCTGGAGTACTGTTCTGCATTCGCTATACATGTCGCCGAATTCCTTGCCGCGGTGCCCGATTATGGGCTTTGACATGGCGCGCAGTATCCTTGGCGCCACAGGCACAGGACCCGGTATCATCAACAGATTATTTTCAAGATTCATAATTTAGTTCTCCTTATTTTCCAATTTTTTTGGCTAATACAACTAACTTGCATGTATATTTTTTGCCAATATTTAATATATGTTTAAAGCTTTTTAAGTTAAACAAATATGCACAAAGTCGGAATCGCGGATACCACGTTTTCCCGTATCAACATGGGAAAAATCGCAATAGATGAACTGAAGAAAGGCGCATCCGTACAGGTTGAACGCTATACTGTTCCGGGAGTGAAAGACCTGCCTGTGGCGTGCAAGCTCCTGATAGAGGAGAAAGGATGCGATATCGTGATGGCTCTGGGCATGCCGGGTTCGCAGCCCACAGACAAGATGTGCGCGCACGAAGCCTCGCAGGGTATAATCCAGGCGCAGTTGATGACAAATACGCACATCATCGAGGTTTTTGTGCATGAGGATGAAGCCAGAGATGACAAAGAGCTTGCGTGGCTTATGGAAAAACGCACCCGCGAGCATGCGCAGAACGTAATCAAGCTTTTATTCCACCAGGAAAAATTGCAGCGCGAGGCGGGCACCGGACAGAGGCAGGGTTTTGCGGATGTGGGCGCGATAAGGTAAAAAGGGATTTTTAAGTAATCGTGAAATTAGTTACGATGGACAGGTTGGGGAGTGGGGGTTAGTGTATAAAAAAGTTTTTCCTGCCCATCGCAAATCCTGAAACTACATTATTGTATTTAAAAGTAACGGCAGAATTTACCATAAGTTACCTGCTTGCAAGCATATAAGTTCAAAAAGCTTATGATGTATAATAAGGTCATGTTCAAAAAAGGAGGATTCGGAATGAATTTCAAAGGAAGCAGAACAGAAAAGAACCTGCTTGCAGCCTTTGCCGGGGAATCCCAGGCAAGGAACCGCTACACATACTTTGCAAGCGCGGCAAGAAACGAAGGATACGAGCAGATTTCAGCGATTTTCCTTGAGACTGCTGATAATGAAAAAGAACATGCCAAGATTTTCTTCACGCACCTTCAGGGCGGCGATGTGGAAATAACCGCAATGTATCCCGCAGGTGTCACTGGAAAGACTTCTGATAATTTACTTGCGGCAGCAGAGGGGGAAAAACTTGAATGGGGAAAGCTTTACCCGGGATTTGCAAGGATTGCGAAAGAGGAAGGATTCCCAAAAATCGCAGAGTCGTTTACAGAAATAGGCGAAGTGGAGCAATTCCATGAACGGCGTTACAGAGAGGTTTTAATGTGCGTAAAGGCATGTTCTGTCTTTCGGAAGAACAGGATTGTAAAATGGCACTGCCGGAACTGCGGCTATATCCATGAGGGCGCTGAAGCGCCAAAAGAATGCCCGGCGTGCAAACATCCGCAGTCGTATTATGAGGTGCTGGCTGAGAACTGGGAATAATGAGAACGAATGGCTCTGGCACCCTGGATTGCGATATTAAACTCTGCAATTCCCTGTGCTGTCGCAACTGCGCTGTGCTGACTGCGGACGAATTGACAGAACTTGTAGCAGACGTCAGGAAAGAATACGCTCTTGAACTTGACCCGGGAAAGTATTTCAGGGAAGCTAAAGGTGAGCATGGGATTTACTATGCAGTGAAGATGATAAGGGGACAGTGCATTTTCCTTAATAAAGAGAAACGCTGCCGCATATACAGGTGCCGCCCGGCTTTATGTGAATTATACCCTGTTGTTGATGTTGACTCTGTGGATGAGCGCTGCCCGGTTGTACATAAATTGCCGCAGGAGAAGATTGCTTTTTTGAAGCGGAAGTATGCGGATGAAGTGGATGAGAGGATTCAAAAAGAGCAAAAATTCATGTTTGTTTGAACTGTTCATTTTTTATAGATTTAATGCTTTTTAAGACCTTGAGCGGTATTTTGGTTTTTAACGAGGTTCTATATGGTTGTATATGACCCATGCGAGCGGCTGAAAGTAATCCGAACCCAGCTTATTCCCGCAATTCTTACGAGCGCAAAAGAAAACACTACTTCAGATATTAAAACCGCGATTGAAGATAATCTCCCCGTCCTTGAAGAAAATTGCTATAAGCTTCTTGAAAATTGTGAAAAAAAATGGCCTGAATGCAATAAAGAAATTGAATTATGCAACAGGGACAATATAAAAAAAGTATTCAATGATACCCGTGAAAAACTTGAGAAAATCTGGAAAGAGAAGGAACAGGAAAGTTCCGTATCAGGCTAAAATCTTTTCTTTGTTATGAAGGGGCATTTCTATCATGCACCCACCATTCTCCTTCTAATGTATGCTCCTTCTTCCATATAGGAACTTCAACCTTCAAACGCTCAATCGCTTCCCGCAGCACAGGAAAAAGCTGTTCCCTGTGGCTGGCTGCAACGACTATGTAAACAATATCCTCTCCCGCATGTATAATCCCTGTCCTGTGATGCATCAGCACGTCTATAATACCTTCTTTTTCTTTAAGTTCTGCGCATATTTCATTCATTTTTTGCCACGCCAGTCCGCCGTATTCCTCAAATTCAAGAAACTCGGTGCGGGTCTCCTTTGCGACCGCCCTTACAATCCCCGTGAATGTTCCTATAGCCCCTGCTTTTCCTATATCATTTGACTTTTTGATTTTATGGAGAAGCGACTCCAGAGTAAGGTATTCAGGCAGCTTCAGGATGATATTAACCAGTTCTTCTATATCCGCGTTTTCCAGCTTATCCAGTCGTTTAATAATATCTGGAGCCTCAACCTCGCCAAGAGATATTTTAGGCAGTTTGCTATCCTTAAAACCTTCAACAACAGCAAAATCCATTCCTGCATTCGCCAGCTCGTCCAGAGCGCTTGTAAGGTTATTATCACGCGAGAATTTCACAAGCTCATCCGGGGTAACAGCCACCACAACATCGGCGCCTGCATTTGCATGTTTCCATGTATCGGTATCAGGCATGTTAATTTTGTGCTCATGCAGGTGTTTTGCTGTTCCCACGGAACCGTGTTTCTTGAGAGCCTTAACCAGCGTTTCTACTAATGTGGTTTTCCCTGTTTTCTTATAACCGACCACAGAAATAATTTTCATAAACCTGCTTTATGCAATGTGCATCCATAGCGATAATTATTACTACATGGATTCCGGGGCTGTTATCCCCAGGGTATCAAGCGCATTTGCCAGAACGATGCGGGAACAATCAACAAGCGCCAGGCGCGCTGCCCTGAATTCAGGCTCGGCGGCAAGAACTGGCACATACCTGTAGAACTGGTTAAAGGCGTCTGCGAGTTCCCTCGCATAAATCGCCAGTAGATTGGGTTTTAATTCCCGTGCTGCGTTATCTATGACATTTTCGAACCCCGACAACTTTTTTATAAGCGCTATTTCCTGCTCCTCAAGAAGCACATTTGGGTCAAAAGTTTCAAAGGCAAACCCTTCCTCATGTGCGTTCCTGATAATGCTGCACGCCCTGGCATGGGCATACTGGATAAAGGGTGCGCCCTGTTTCTCAAAGTCAACAGCCTCAGCCCAGTTAAACGTGGTGGCTTTTTCAGGTGAAACCCTGACAATATCGTATCTCACCGCGCCTATGCTCACAAAACTCGCGACCTTCTTTTTAAAATCCTCATCCGTATCAGGGCGCTTTTTTCTTACTTCCAGAAGGGCAGCTTTTTCAACCTCGTCCAGCAGTTCGTCAGCAGAAACGAAGACGCCGCGCCGCGTGCTCATAGAACCTTCAGGCAGCGACACGAACTCGAAAATCACTATTTCGGGTTCATTTAATTTAAGAATCCGAAGCACCGCCTTCAGTTGCGATGAGATGAGCTTGTGGTCTGCGCCGAGTATGTCAATCATCCTTTCGCACTGCGCGGCTTTCCATTCGTGATATGCAAGGTCGCGGGTTGTATAAAGGGAGGTGCCGTCAGAGCGCTGTATTACAAGAGGTTTCTGGATACCCATGTCATTCAAATCAACCATGAGCGCACCATCTTTTATCGCGGCGCGCCCGGTTTCCTTAATGCGTTCCATCATCCTGTTGACTTCCCCGTTCCGCACGAACTGTGACTCCCAGATGAATCTATCATGATGGATATTCATGCGCTTGAGGGTCTCTTTTATTCCCTCCATGGCTGTATCTATTGCGTCCTTGAATTTCTTGTCGGTAGCGGCATCGGAAATTTCATATTTTTTCATTATTGCGTCAACTTCCGGCGAGTGCTCTTTTTCATCCACGAGAGACTTGTTGGCATTGATATAGACCTCTGCGATTGCATGGTCTTTCTTTTTGGTCTTATCGAACTTGAAGTTAAGAAGTCCCCATACCACCACGGCAATCTGCCTTCCCATATCGTTAATATAATATTGTGTCTCGACATCGTACCCTGCGCGCTTCAATATCCTGGCAAGGGTGTCGCCGATTACCGAGTTCCTGATATGACCGATATGCAGAGGACCGTCGGGATTGGCTGATGTGTGTTCGAGGATTACTTTCCCGCGGTTATTCAGGTTCCCAAAGTTCTCCCTGTCGAGCAAGACACGCAGAACAGTCTCATTCAGGAAGTTGCGGCTGACAAAAAAATTAAGATAAGGTCCTGCCATCTCAGCACGGTCGATATAGGAGTCCGGGGGTATTTTGATGTTTTTACATATGTTTTCGCATATCTCTTTCGGGCTTCGCTTATATTTTGGGGCAAGCTTAAACGCCACTGAAGACGCTATATCCGCATGGGAGGATTCGGTTAATGCAACATCTTCAGTTTCAAATCCTGCTATGGCTGCCGCACTGGATAATATCGATGAAACTTCGTCTTTGAATTTAAGGAACATAAATCGACGGTAACACACCAGCCTAGTACATAATTTTTTCTTAACAAAAAACCAACAAACCAATTATTACTCTAATTGATAACTAATATGATAATAAATTAGATTATGTTTATTCATATCAGATAAATAACATGATAACAAATGATAAATAATGGTATTCAGATATGGTTTGAAAAACCATTATAACCCTTTGAAATATAGTCATGGTTTACAAGGAGACACAGCAATGGGCATCCTGATATATTCTACAAGAAACTGTCCGAATTGCAGGGTACTGAAGCAGTTTCTTGTAAACAAAAATATAGCATTTACCGAGGTAGATATGGCTACCCCTGCAGCGCTGACCGAACTGCGCATGAGCGGTGTGTTCACCACGGCTGCGCCGGTGCTGCAAATAGGCAACAAATTCCATACAAGCAACGAGCTATTCACACAGGGCGGGATCAACCATAGTATGCTGGAATCCATCCTTAATAATGCCGGGTAGGCTAGTTTAAGACTAACCTTAAACCTGGATTTCGAAAAAAGGGACAATTCACTGTAGCAGGCGCGACCAATAAAAAGAGGTGGAATGATGGGTAAATATATTGAGGTTCAGATATTAAATCTTATAGAAGAGCATAAAGACGAGCTAATAGAGGCTTTCCTGCAAGAAAAAGAGCAATATTCCAATCAAATAACAAAGGAAGTCCAGACAATACAGAAAACGCTCGGCGGCTCGCAGGTTTCAGCCGTACCCAAGGTCAGGACAACCGATGGCCACCTGATGGATTGGGACAGGAACACAATCGTCAAACAGCTATTGAAAGAAACAAAACTCTGTGAACAGTTATTCGGGGAACACGGAAAGGCATCAATCACAGAAGAAGAGGCAAAGGAAATAGCGAAGGAAACAGAAAAAAGAATAAAAGAGATGAATTTGAAGTTCCTCTCAGGTCCCTTAGTGCGCGAGCTGGTCAATATCATACTTCTTGAGCGCGGGCATACAGAATGGCGAAATATCTCTACGAGGGTGGGCACGCCTGTTTACGACGCTTACAAAATCGATATGGGTACGGGTTTTGAAGCTCGCGACAATGCAAACCTCCAGGAGAATGCAGAGACAAGCCATAAGAAGAAAGCTGACAAGATGAGCAAAGAGCAGTACCTCCTGATGCTTCCGCCAAAGCTTGCGGATGCGCATCTTAACGGTGATATCCATATCCACGACCTTGAATATCTCGGGACGCGCGCCTTCTGCCAGGACTGGGATTTGCGGTATTTCTTTTATTATGGTCTTATGCCTGACGGCAGCGGCACCAAAGCAAGCGTGGCAGGACCGGCAAAGAAAGCAGAGGTGGCAATACTCCACGCAGTGAAGGCTCTTGGCAGCGCGCAGACCAATTTCGCAGGCGGGCAGGGATTCTATAATTTCCTTACTTTCCTGGCGCCTTACCTTGAAGGCATGAGTTATGATGATGTCGAACAGCTCATGCAGATGTTTGTTTATGAGATGACACAGATGATGGTGGCACGCGGGGGACAGCTTGTTTTCTCCTCTGTCCAGCTCTCCCCTGGCGTCCCTTCACTCTGGAAGGATAAGCCTGTTGTTTATAAAGGCAAGATTTTTGATGGAAAGCAGGCGCCAAAACGTACATACGGAGAATTCGAGCGCGAGGTCAGGCTGGCTTTTGAGGCGCTTATGAACGTGATGCTCAAAGGCGATTACTGGGGAAAGCCGTTCAACTTCCCCAAACCAGAGATAAGCATAGAGCCTGATTTCATGGAAGAGGACAAGGAGTTCAACCGTTTGCATCCTGAGCTTTTGAGCTACCACGAGCTTTACACCAAAGCATTCGAACTCGCTGCAAAGTTTGGCACGCCTTATTTTGATAACCAGCTTCCTGAGTACCGTGGCTCTGGGAAAGGCATCAGTTGCTACCAGTGCTGCGCATACAATTTCTCATCGTCCCATGAGAAGGATACCGAGTTTGAGGATAAGCTTTACTTCAACGAGGGCAAGCATTTCTCCATGGGCGCATGGCAGGTGGTGTCTCTTAACTGCCCCCGCGCAGCATACAAGGCTGAGAGGGATGACGGGGCGCTCTTTTCGGAATTGAAACGCATGATGGATATGTGCGTGGATCTTTTCAAGGTCAAGAAGAAATGGATGGAGATTGTGATTAAGAATAACAGGATGCCGTTTGTTACCCAGAGACCCAAAGACCCGTTTACACTGTCACACGGCGAGATTGCAGTTGATACCAGGGGACTTGTTTATACTATTGGAGTTGTGGGCATCAACGAGATGGTGCAGCACCATACAGGGAAACAGGTACATGAGAGCGAGGAGGCGCGGCGGCTGGCAATCCGCGCCATGTTCGAGATGAAGTTCTATGCCAAGGAACTCTCGCAGAAGCACGGCATGGAGATTGCGCTTGCAAGAACGCCTGCTGAGACCACGGCGCAGAGGTTTGCGGTCTCTGACATACTGCACAATGAATACAGGAAGTGCGCAGAGCCGATCATCAAAGGCAACGTGCCCGCTGCTCTGGCGCGCATCCACGAGACGCGCGACCTGCCTGTTTATTACACCAACGGCACCCACGTACCTCCGGGTGCCGATATTTCTCTTCCGCATCGTATCAAGATAGAAGAGGTTTTCTTCCCGATTGTGGACGGGGGCAACATCCTGCATATCTGGATGGGAGAGGCTGCGCCTGACCCGCACGGGCTCAAGGAGTTCGCCATGAACATTGCGAAGAATACGCAGGTGGGTTATTTTGCTTTCACGAAGGATATGACGGTGTGCATGAATGACTTCCATGTTGCTTCGGGCTTGCTGGATGAGTGCCCCAACTGCGAGAGCGAGGATGTGGAGCATTTGAGCAGGGTTACTGGGTATGTGCAGGCTGTGAGCGGGTGGAACGAGGGGAAGAAGCAGGAGCTGAAGGACAGGAAGAGGTATGGGGTGGGAGGGGGGATGTGATTTGTATGAACACTAGAAAAATCAAGGTTTTCGACCGTCAGCGGACGGAGTATTGGCAGAGAAATTTCACATTTAGTAACAGAGAGGAGGTAAAATAATGTCCGATTTCCCTTACAGCAATGCTACTGGAAAGATTAAACCTTTCTTTGAAAAGATTCATCAGGTTGGCATACCGGAAGCTGCAGACAAAAAATGGCTTGCTTCAATCGGTTTCATGGGTACCAATGATCAAAGAATTGTATCTGTTCTTAAGTTTATCGAGTTTGTTGACCAATCCGGCAAACCGACCGATAGATGGGTTGAATATCGAGATAAGAGTCGCTTCAAAAAGGTCTTGGCAGAAGCGATAAAAAAAGGTTATGCTGAACTTTTTCAAACGTACCCTGATGCCCATCAACGAAATGTGGATGAACTAAAAAACTTCTTTAGCACAAGAACTAAAGGTGGAGCGCAGGTTATCTCTTATACTGTTACGACCTTCAATAACTTATGCGAGATGGCAGATTTTAATAATATAACAAGAGAACCACAAGCTTCTCAAGAACAAGCGCCTCGGCAAGAAACAAAGGTTGAACTCGGTACAACCAAAAATATAACACAAGGATTGGGCGCTGGCGTTGCGATCAATATCAACATTCAGCTTACAGTACCAGATACAACTGACGAAGTTGTGTACGACAAATTCTTTGCAGCTTTAAAGAAGCACCTCTTATCGTAACGTGGCAAAAATGATTGAATTGTTGCGCCATTTCAAAGAAAGAGGTGTCGCATTTGAAAAAGATGCTCACCAGATTCTTTCAAAACACGAAAGCTCGAAATCTCGGGTGATTTCTCTTGACCAAACACGAAGGTTCCTTGTAGGACTTTCACTCCAACAAGATGAACTCTTCCAACAGTCTTTGGCATGTATTGAAGATGAGATTTATCGCGCAGCGCACGTGATGGGATGGGCTGCATTCATGGATTTTCTTGAACAAAAACTTGCTTCAGATGGGTTGACCAAGCTGAAATCTGTGAGACCTGCGTGGAATAAATTCACTACTATCGAAGAAATCCGAGAGAATTTACCAGAGTATCAGTTGATTGAAGTAGCTCGTGATGTAAAATTACTCTCAAAATCTGAAACAAAAATAATACTCGGACTTTTATCCAAACGCAACGAATGTGCACATCCTAGTAATTATAGACCTGATTTAAATGAAACTCTTGGTTATGTTGCTGAACTACTGAAACGTACCGAGCATTTAAACAACAAATCATTGTAGAAAAGATAAAAAGAAGGTTCCAAATGGAAAAAATCAATACTTTCACCCCTTAGGCGAGAATATATAACAAACCCCACCAACCTTAATAAAATGAGAAAATCATGCCCCCTAACACCATCACACCTCCTTTCTGCGCCCTCCCCTCACCAACCCCCAGCCCCTCATCTCCGAGCGCCTCCACTGGCGCGCCGGCAGCGAGCTTGTGCAGTGCTTAGATGCTTATATTTAGATGAAAAAACAAATAAAGGAAAATATGAGAACATTCCTCGTATCTATTAAAAAGGAAGACAAATTCTTTGTTGCAAGGTGCCCCGAGCTTGGCGTGACCTCCCAGGGAGAAACGCTTGAAGAAGCGCAGGCTAACATCAAAGAAGCCATAGAGCTCTACATTGAAAGTTTCGGGATAGAAGAATTGCCAGTCGAAAAGTCCAAGCCTTTCTGGACTACGGTCGAAGTAGCCTATGCCTAAACTACCTGTTATTTCAGGGAAAGAGCTTATAGCAGCGCTAAAAAGGGTGGGATTTATTGAAGTCCGGCAAAAGGGCAGCCACGTATCGCTTCAAAAAGTCGCTTCAGATACTACCTATAAAACCGTTGTTCCACTGCACCGGGAGCTTGCAAAGGGGACACTTATAGACATTCTACATCAGACTGGTTTGAGCAGGGATGATTTGTTAAAATTGCTTTAATTAAAAAAAACATCCTGCGCCCCCCCTCTCCCCAACCCCTCCCTCTGCGCGCGCCTCGGGACAAGCCCAGGACCGCCGAAAAACGCAATGCTTCTACCACTTACTGTTTTTTTCTGAAGTATCCTGCAACTACTAACACAACCGCAATCGCCGCCACAGCCTCAAAAGCCGGCACTTCTATTTTTGTTGGTTGCCTCTTTGCAGTAGCAGTCGCAGTCACCGTCTGCGTGGGCTTGGCTACGAAGGGTGTAATCGTGGGTTTGACCGCTGTTTTATTCACAGGCACGGCATGGGAATTAAGCACTCCCGAAGTCTTTGCAATCATTTTTGCATAGGAATACTGCGCTATCTTATCGTACGGGTCTGTCATGGTTTCAGCATACTCATACGCGCTCACCGCAAGCGTTGGCTCGATTCCAGCCATACGGGCTTCGTTAATAGCCGCCCTTGCCGCGTCTGCGCCCTGCTCGATTTTCTTATCTGCGTCAGTCTTGCCAAATAACCCTATTATGGCGCTGGCTTTTATCGTAGCCTGGAGCGAATCAAAAATCGCGCCAGCATAATACCCGCGTTCGAGTTCTTTCTGGGCATGTTTTATGTCCTCGCCCCCGCCGATGTCAATGCCCGGATGCGTCCCGCTTTCAGAAAGGAGAGTCTGCATGTACGTATTGATTGATTGCGCCTGGCTCAGGTACCATCCGGCACGGTCTTTCAATATATTTTCAGGCACAGCTTTTCCATCCTGCGTGGCAAGTGTCAGCCACCACTGTGCTGTGCGCGCCCGCTCATGCGCAAAAGCCAGTGAAAATATTTTTTCACCCGTTTCGTTTAGTTTTTTTGCCTCATCGAGTTTCGCCCGTGCAGTCGTAATCCTGGACTCTGCCGCTCCTGCCGCTTCCACATCGCTGACGCCGTATAATTTAAAGTTGTCAAGGTCTGCCTCTGAAAGTTGTATCTGTTTCTCAACTTTATTTACAAGCTCCGTAAGATATTGTTCTTTATCTGCCGCCCTGCTGTAACCATCGCTCCACTGCACAAACCGCATGTTAATCATTGCATTAAAAAACGAAGATGTCGCAGCGTAGTATTTCTTATCTTTATACATCTTATCAGCCTGTTTCAAAATTTCCTTTGCCTTTTCCAGGAACTGGCTTTTCGGAACTGCTGATGCGGTTTCTTCGTACATGGCGTCGGATTCTTTTTTCAGGTTTGTGGCAAGTGGTTCAAGCAGGCTGAGGTATCTTGGCGTCAGGATTGTCCCTTTGTATTCAGGCTTGGTGATTTGATGACCTGTAAAAGCCAACACAGCATCCTGGATTGTGCTCACTTCTTTCACCGTGACATTGAGTTTTTTCCCGAGTTCGACCACATCAACGGTTTCTTCCTTTTCTTCAGATATTATGAAAGCACCTCTCGCCCTGACAAATGTTTTTTTTACGGTAACTGTGCTCTGCCCTTCGGGTATCAGGAAAAGAGTGGCATTTTTTGCAGCCGCAGCTTCAAGCTTAAAAGGAATTCCGCCCACAGGTCCTATTGATTCATCCGGGTTTATCATGCCTGTCATAACCACGTCCGGGTTGAGTGACCATTTATTTATGGCGGCGATGGTTGCGACAGTCAGGGCTCCACCAGCCGAAGGTCCGCCGATAATCGGTGAGCTTATATCGATAATGTAGTAAAAATCATAAGCCCTCTGGTCAATCCCGAGCACATCCGAAGCTACCATTGCCGCAAGTCTTGCCGAGCCCTGTAGGTCAACCTGTGTGTAAGGATTGGTGTCCACAAAAACATGACCCGTGCCGTTTGTGACTATAATCTGGGCGCCAAGGAGAATGCCCTCATCTCCGTTCTCAGTGCTGCGGTCGGCTACAAGCGGGACTGAAACCCCGTCATCGAGCGCACGAACACCGTTTACAGCCATTAAAAAGACTAAAATTAATAGCAGGAATTTGTTTATCATATTAATTTTGCAAATACTCATATATAAGATAAAATACTTAAAACCAATGTTATGCAACTATCTGACCCTTATAACATCACTTACAAAGGCATCTATGCAGTAGCAGACAGGAAAAACGAACATGTGGAAATAATGGAGCATTCCTCATGCTACGGGGGCTCTGCGTGGGCATTATACCATTATTCCAAAAGTCCTCTTGTCATCAAAAGCCGCGCTGTCGGGGATATGATGCGTTATCTTGTAAGAGCCGGGAATTCACCGCTTGACCTGCGCTCATCAGTAGCCGCCGCCGGCATTGAATCTGTCATTGTCGATGACAACGAAATCGCGATAACCTACAGCGGTCTTGGCGGTGGCGGCGTGGGCGCAACCACATGCCGCGCTTATGCAAATGGGGTTCTCCGGTGCAAAATTTCAGAGTCGGGCGGGGGAAAGCGTGCAAGCGGTACAATCGTAGTGCCGCGAAGAGAAAGGGTACTTGTGGGAATTGATAACACTGATTCAAAAGAAGTGGGAGCGACCTGGACGCTGGCGCATAATATTGCCGAGGCTGTTGACTCGCTTGACCATAAATACATCTCCCATACACTTGTGCAGCTTTATCCCGTGCCTGAGAAGACACAGAACTGCGTGGCGACCGTACTTGAATTTGCATGCAC
The DNA here is from genome assembly GCA_028715885.1 of Candidatus Methanoperedens sp. Taxonomy (GTDB): domain Archaea; phylum Halobacteriota; class Methanosarcinia; order Methanosarcinales; family Methanoperedenaceae; genus Methanoperedens. The sequence goes on along the minus strand of JAQUQX010000020.1, from coordinate 7,670 downwards.
GGACGGCGCGAAAAAAGAATTACTTGATGAAATAAGAAAAGGGCTTCTTAAATATAGCGTATCTCCCGAAACTGGTATGGTAGCCCTATCGGATTTTGACGCTTCTTCTCTCATGGAATACAGCAGGCTTTGCAGAAGCGGGATGATAACGAAAGAGCTGACCCTAAAAACGGCAGAGGATAATGGTGTCGAGATTTGCATCGGCGGCAAAGGCATCATCGGCGCCCTTGCTGCGCTTCCGTGGTTTTCGCGCAACGACAAAGCGGTGGTTTTGTGAACGGTCTGCATGCCGTAGTTGCCGCACTTGCAGATAGCGGCGTTAAAATGGTAACTGGAGTTCCGGGTTTTCCGATAACCGAACTTATGGAAGCCCTAAACGACCTCGGACTTAAGTCCGAGGACTTATGCAAGCACGAATGGTCTGTCAACGAAAAAGTAGCGCTTGAGCTCGCTCTCGGCTCTTCGGTATGCGGGGAACGCAGCGCTGTGATTACAAAGCATGTAGGAATGAACATACTCGCAGACCCGCTTGTGACCTCAGCCACGCATACCACCGGCGCGGGCGTGGTGATAATTGCAGGTGACGACCCAGGAGTAGAGAAATCCCAGAACGAGCAGGATTCAAGATTCTACGGGATGGTGGCTGAGGTACCGGTATTTGATCCCTCCACCCCCGAAACTGCCTACCTTTGCATTAAAGAGGCGTTTCTTTTGTCAGAAAAAGTAAGAACCCCTGTAATCATCAGGCTCACATACCGGCTGCTGAAAAAAGAGTGTAAAATTACAAGGAAGAAAAGCGCATCAAATACTGCGCCGCTTGATAAGAAAATATGGCAGCTCACGATGCGAGGCAAACACCAGCGATTCCACAGGGAGTCGTATCCCAACATGTGCGGGTATGCCGAAAACTCGAAATTGAACACATATACGAAAAGAGGAGACATGGGAGTAATTTCATCGGGTTTTCCCTCATTTATAGTTGATTCGATAATGCCTCCTGATTTTTCCCATCTTTCTCTCACAATCGTTAATCCCTTGCCTCTTGAATTAATCAACCGCTTCATAAGCGAGCATGAGCGCATTCTGGTTGTGGAAGAAACCGAACCTGTTATTGAAAAACAGCTATCAGGAAAGGTGCTGGGGAAACTGACAGGGCATATGCCCTACGGGATTGTAACAGCGGGAGATGTAAAAAAGGCTTTCAAAAACCTCGATAAAGAAACTGTGACGTCAAACATCACACCACAGACAATAGAGGAAAGAGGCGCCCGTCTTATTTGCGATGACTGCCCGTATTTGCCTCTTTATAATGCGATAAAAGAGCTGAACGTGCCAGTAGCAGGCGACCTTGGATGTTCCATCATGACCGCTTCGCCGCCGCTCTCGCTTCTTGATGCTGCCTTCTCTCTTGGTTCGTCCATCGGTACCGCATGCGGGTTTAACCGGAAAGGGATTGCTATAATCGGCGATTTCGGTCTTGCGCATTCAGGAATTTGCGGGCTTATTAATGCAGTCCACAACAAACATGAGCTTGTTGTAGTCGTGCTACAGAATGAGGTTGCAGCGATGACAGGAGGGCAGGTTGCTCCTGACCTGGCAGGACTTGTGAGTTCTTATGTCAAAGATACTGAGACGATAGACCCGAAGGATATTGATTTAAAAAAGAAACTTTCAACAAAACTTAAAAAGAAGGGAATATCCGTGATTCTGGCTAGGGCGCGATGTCCCAGATTTGATGAATCGTGAACTTACGGCTCAAGAAATCCACGTTATGCTTTAGTATTATCAACACTAAGAAATAGCTAAGAATCAACATGAACGAAAAAATAATGCTGCAAGTGGCAGAAGCCCATCACCGCGATGTGGGCAGGGACATTGCAAGGATAGAGCGCAGTCTTATGGAAAAACTCGGTATCCTTAGCGGGGATATAATCATGGTGGTGGGCAAGGAAAAAGCATGCGCCATCGCAGGACCGGCTTACCCTGAGGACGAGGGCGCGGGGATTATAAGGATAGACGGGAACATCAGGACGAACGTCCGTGCGGGAATCGACGACAAAATTTATATTCAGAAATCCGCGTCCCAGCCCGCAAAGAGGGTGGTACTGGCTCCCATGCAGCAAACACGGTTGGTGGGAGGACCGCAGTACCTGCTCCGCCTCCTCGAAGGAAGACCGCTCCTGAAAGGACACCGCTTAAGAGTGGAGACGGTAAGCAATCCTCTCTCATTCATCGTCATCTCCACACAGCCGCCGGGACCTGTTACCGTAGCGAGAAATACCACCCTGGTCGTAAAAGAAAAGGTTATAGAAGAGCTGGAAATGCGCCCCACGCATCTTACATATGAGGATATCGGGGGATTGCGGCGTGAAATCGGGCTTATCAGGGAGATGATAGAACTTCCCCTGCGGCATCCTGAACTTTTCGAAAAGCTGGGCATCGAGCCGCCAAAAGGAGTGCTGCTCCACGGACCTCCGGGAACTGGCAAGACCATGATAGCAAAGGCGGTAGCGAACGAGACCGACGCAAATTTTGTTTCAATAAGCGGTCCTGAAATCATGAGCAAATATTACGGTGAGAGTGAAAAACATCTTCGCGAGATATTTGATGAGGCTGAAAAGACTGCTCCGACCATTATTTTTATAGATGAGATTGACAGCATTGCCCCGAAAAGAGAAGAAGTCACAGGCGAAGTGGAAAGAAGAGTGGTAGCGCAGTTATTATCGCTGATGGACGGACTGAAAACACGCGGTCAGGTGATAGTCATTGCAGCCACGAACAGACCCAATGCGATAGACCCTGCACTTCGCCGCGGCGGAAGGTTTGACCGCGAGATAGAGATAGGCATTCCAGACCGAAACGGGAGGCTTGAGGTACTCCAGGTTCATACGAGGGGGATGCCGCTATCGGAGGACATGGCTGAGGAAAAAGGGATGCGCGAGATAGCCGACATGACACATGGTTTTGTAGGCGCTGACGTATCGTCGCTCTGTAAGGAAGCAGCCATGCATGCAATTCGCCTCATACTACCAAAAATCAATATCCAGGAAGAGATTCCCCCTGAGATTATGGAAAAAATCGTGGTGACAAAAGAGGATTTCCTTAATGCGATTGTTACTATCGAGCCATCTGCCCTGCGGGAGGTTTTTGTGGAAGTGCCTGCTGTTAAGTGGAAGGATATAGGAGGGCTTGAATCAGTGAAACAGGAACTCATCGAGGCTGTTGAATGGCCGCTTAAATACCCTGAAGCATTTGAAGCAATAAACACGCGCCCATCGAAGGGAGTGCTGCTGTTTGGACCTCCAGGCACTGGAAAGACCATGCTTGCCAAAGCCATAGCTACCGAGAGCGAGGCGAATTTCATAAGCATTAAAGGTCCTGAACTCCTGAGTAAATACGTGGGAGAGTCCGAGCGCGCGATAAGGGAGACGTTCCGGAAAGCAAGGCAGGCAGCGCCCACCATCATTTTCTTTGACGAGATAGATTCCATAGTTCCCACACGCGGCGCTGCGTTTGACACTGGCGTGACCGAAAGGGTGGTGAGCCAGATACTCACAGAAATTGACGGGCTTGAAGAGCTTAAGAACGTGGTGGTAGTGGCAGCTACGAACCGACCGGATATTGTTGACCCCGCGCTGCTGCGACCCGGCAGGTTCGACAGGATGATTTACATAAGACCTCCCGATTTAAAAGAAAGGATAATGATATTAAACATTCACCTGAAAGGCAAGCCCCTGTCCAATGATGTAGATGTGTCAGCTCTTGCAAAGAGGACCGAAGGATACGTCGGTGCTGACATTGCGGCTATATGCCATGAAGCCGCATTGCTGGCGCTGCGGGACTGCATCAGACCCGGCATGGAAAGAGAGGAAGTTAAGAAAAAATCGCTCAATATCAGGATTAAAAACGGGCATTTTGAAAAAGCTTTTGGTATGGTGAGACCTACTGCATGGGATTTAAAAAACTATGAAACGATGGTGGATTTTTCAAACTCCACCCATAAAGACGCGAAGAAAAAGGAAAAATGAACCATGAAAAAAAGAAACGAGTTTGAAGAGTTTATACGGCAATTAGAGGAAGCCGTGGATAACATTATAGATGAAATCGATACTCCTGAAGACAGACCTGTAAATATCAATATCTCAATAAACCTGTTTCCTGTCATGATGCCGTATTCAGGAAATACTGAAGTGAGGGAGGCTCGAAAAACGCCCGTGGATATTCTTGAAACTGAAAAAAACATTCATGCGATTTTAAGGATTCCGGATATGGATATGGAGACAATTAAACTCACGGACTCAGGAAATGTTGTTGAAATTACGGCAATAAGTGGCGACAATGCAATAAACGAAATGATTGAACTGCCTGCAAAGGTTAATAAAACCTTTAAAACCACATACAATAACGGGATTCTTGAGGTGGTTTTTAATAAACCGAAAAATGCCAGGAAGAAGGTTAAGTAGGCAGCAAAGCTTTTAATCCGTGAATTCATTTTAAGGCTATTATGATTGACATCGCTCTCCCTAAAGGCAGCCTTGAGGAGCAGACTCTCCTTTTGTTCAAACAGGCAGACCTTGAGATAAGAAAAACCGACCGTGAATATAATCCCACGGTAAAAGACCCCAGGATAAGAAAGGTAAAGATTCTGCGCCCGCAGGAAATACCCAAGTACGTTGAGGAAGGCTATTTTGACCTGGGAATTTCAGGAAAGGACTGGGTAATGGAATCGGATTCTGATGTAGTTGAAGTTGCGGATATGTTTTACAGCAAAATGGGCGAAGGTATCGTGAAAATCGTGATAGCTGTGCCAATGGATAAGGACATAAAGAGCGCAAAGGATATTAAACCCGGAAGCAGGGTCTCTACAGAATATCCCAAACTCACGAAGAGATTTTTCGATAAACTTGGAATCCCTGTGGATATACGATACTCCTACGGCGCCACAGAGGCGAAAGTCCCGGAGCTTGTGGATGTGATTGTGGATTTGACCGAGACCGGCTCGACGCTGCGGAAAAATGGGTTAAAAATCGTGGATATAATTCTTGAATCCAATACAAAACTCATCGCGAGTAAGAAATCCTGGAAAGACCCGGTGAAGCGCAGGGAAATCGAGGAGATAAAAATCCTCCTTCAGGCTGTACTTGAAGCGCGCGGCAAGGTTTATATTGTTATGAATGTGCCCGAGTCCAAACTGGACAGCGTTGTGAGCGCGCTGCCAGCAATGAAAAAACCCACGGTCTCAAAGCTCTACAAGTCGGATTATTACGCCGTGGAAACCGTGGTGAGCAAGAGTGAGATCAATATACTTATCCCGAAACTCAAGAGCCTCGGCGCAGAGGATATTCTTGAGATGGATATTGCAAAGATTGTGCACTAAATAACGAACCGCAGATAAACACAGATGAACGCAGATTTATCAACAGGTTATGCGTACATCTGAGATTAATGTTAAATACAGAGAAACGAGAAGAAAGCTGAGAGGAGTAAAATATCAGATGGAAAATCTTTGGAATAAAGACGTTGAAAAAGAATTCTTCACTAACTCATTTAAATTTGCCACACCTGAACAGTTGTTTTATGTTACCGATAGCGGTAAATATGTAGCATACTGGCCAAAAGGTTACCCGGGCAAGAAAAGTACACTTCAAAGTAGAAACTCATTAATTGGAAATTTTACCGAGAAATGGACTACTGATTTGATTCAAAAAGTTATAAAAGATAAAGGGTTATTTGCGGTTCAGAATGCTGTTTGTGAAGAAATTGCTTTAACTAATATGTCACCCGCAGATGTTGTTATTTCTAAAAAGAAGAATATAAATCAGAATCCTGAGGATATTTTAGCAATTCTTGAAGTAAAAATGTCTGTCGTCTGGAACTGGGAATTCAAGAAGGATGAGTCTGGAATAAATTTAACGTGCATAGGTGATTATAAAACGCATCAGGGAAACCCAGGTTTATTGAGATCAGATTCGATGTTAAAAGCAATTGGTAAAAGCATCAATATAAGGGTTTCAAGTTTTAAGGCATCAAAAATACCAATTATCGTTATGGGCAATACCCCTATCACAAATAGCTATTATTCCAAAGTTGATCATCTAAAGGTTGCTGGAATTGTACAAGGATTCTGGTCTGTTAATACTAAACCATTAGACAATAACGGCGAAAACATCAAAAAGACAGAAAAACATGGTTTTTATCGATTTGATGCCTTTGATGAGTTGCGAAATTCTCTTGAAGTTCTATTATCTGAAGATAGAAATTACTTTTCCAGTATGAAAAGCAGAAAAGAACTCGGGAGAATCATTGAACTGGCAAACAAAGAAACAACTTATGAGAAAAAAGGCGAAGTATTTTTGAAACTTATAAACGAGTGAAAATTATGATGGATTCGAGATACAAGCGCAACGGAACAAAAACAAGTTCTTTCGGAACGCCCGGAAGGATTAATCATGATTCTTCGGCATTTTACAATAGCAAATTGTACGCTGATAAAAAGCCCCCTAATTATGTAACGTTAATCGAAAATCCAATACCCACAGAGAATCTTGATAAAATATATTGCAAATCAAGTGAAACAATGGGTGAGATTCCTGATTATAGTGTTCATCTAATGGTAACGTCTCCTCCTTATAATGTGAAAAAAGAATATGATGAAGATTTGTCTTTAGAAGAATACAGGACATTGCTAAAAACTGTATTTAAAGAAACTTATAAAAAATTGGTTACAGGCGGTAGAGCCTGTATAAATGTGGCAAATCTTGGAAGGAAACCGTATATTCCTTTGCATAGTTATATAATTGAAGATATGCTTGATATTGGTTTTTTTATGAGGGGCGAAATAATATGGAATAAGGCATCAAGTGCCAGTCCATCAACTGCATGGGGAAGTTGGTTGTCTGCTGCTAATCCCGTATTAAGAGATATTCATGAATATATTTTAGTTTTTTCAAAAGAGTCTTTCTCAAGAAAACGAATGAATAAAACAGATACGATTACCAGTGAGGACTTTATGGAGCTGACAAAAAGCGTTTGGACATTTCCAGCGGTTTCTGCTAAAAGTATCGGTCATCCAGCGCCGTTTCCTGAAGAACTGCCCCATAGACTGATTCAATTATATACCTTTAAAGAAGATGTGGTTTTAGACCCTTTTTGTGGTAGCGGTACTGCTTGCCTTGCGGCTATCAAAGATGGCAGACACTATATAGGGTATGATATTGAAGAAAAATATGTGCAATTAGCAAATCAAAGAATAAAGCATTATACGAATCAAAAAACATTATTTGAAAACAATCCGCCTTCATTGTCGATAGAGTCAAACGAAAAATTGACACATGGATTAATTAATAGAATTGAGATAGCTTGATACTTTTTTGACATAAAGAACATGTTGCAAATAACCACCCCATCCCGCCTTCACCTGACCCTTATCGACATGAACGCCAGCATCGGGCGCGTTGACGGGGGCATCGGGATTACGCTTGATGAGCCTGTTATCAGCATCAAAGCGGAAAAATCAAATACTGTTGAAATAACAGGGAACAGCGAGCATCTTGAACGAATGAGAAACTCTGCAAGAATGCTTCTGCCTAAGGGCGCAGGGATAAGCATCTCCATTGAACAAGATTATCCTTCGCATATCGGTCTTGGCTCGGGAACGCAGGCAGCCCTTG
>JAQUQX010000019.1 GCA_028715885.1 Candidatus Methanoperedens sp. | reverse complement strand
GGATAGCGCAGCAGTTGCGGGAGCACGGTGAAATCATAAGACCATGGATAAGTATGAACGCAGTGGACGTCAATCCCAAAATGGTGGCATACTACAAACTGCCCATTGAAAAAGGGGTAATGGTTACTAATGTAATACCAAAAAGCGAAGCTGACAAATCAGGGATGAGGATAGGGGACATCCTGATACGCATGGATGATGTTGAAATCGACAATGTCAGGGACCTGATAAAAGTCATGAACAAGCGCAAAGTGGGCGACAGGGTTGCGATGGAATTATTCAGGGGACAGGAAAAGATATCATTAAAAACCGTGCTTGAGAAAGCGCCTTCGGCAATGCCAAAGAAACGATAAAGCTACTTCGTTTCGTCGTAACCAATCTCTTCTTTTGTGAGGTAGCATGCAGGGTCGTCAGCCCACACGTTGCCGTATATCGCTTCGGCGCGCACGCGGAAATTCCCGTTGCAAATATCGAACCATTTGCAGTGCGCGCACCTATCTGCGTTTGCCTTTATAAGAGGTTTCCTGTTCTTAAGCCCTGCCATAAGCTCGTTGCCGGTATCTGTCCAGATTTCGCTGAATTTTCGCTCCTTCACGTTGCCGAAGGAATAATGCCTCCAGAACTGGTCTGCATGCACAGAGCCGTCCCACGATACGCAGCCGATGCCGATGCCCGAGGAATTGCCCTGGTTCATCCGGAGGAGTTCGAATACCTCTGCCGCGCGTTTTGGGTCTTCTTTTAGCAGGCGGAAATAAACATAAGGTCCGTCGCAGTGGTTATCAACCGTCAGTACCTCAATCGGAAAGCCTTTTTCATGCAGAACTTTTGTCCTGTCCATGATAAGGTCAAGCGTCTTCCTGCTCTCTTCATGCGATAGTTCCTGTTCTACCAGTTTTGAGCCGCGCCCTGAATAAACAAGGTGATAGAAGCAGACGCGGGGGATTTTCTCTTTTTCCAGAAGGTCGAATATGGCAGGAATGTCCTTAACGTTCTTTTTATTAATCGTAAAGCGCAATCCGACTTTAACGCCTTCTGCAAGGCAATTGCGCATGCCTGCCAGCGCTGCGTCAAACGCACCTTTCACGCCGCGGAATTTGTCGTTTGTTTCCCTCATGCCGTCAAGTGACACGCCCACGTACGAAAGACAGATATCCTTGAGCACCTTTGCCATTTTTTTGTCTATCAATGTCCCGTTTGTGGAGATGACGGCGCGCATTCCTTTTTGCCGTGCGTACAGGGCAAGCTCGGGCAGGTCTTTTCGCATAATGGGTTCGCCGCCTGAGAAAAGAATGACGGGGGCGCCGAATTGTGCCAGGTCGTCTATGAGGTCTTTTCCCTGCTGCGTTGTGAGTTCGTTTTTATACTCGATATCCTTTGATTGCGCATAGCAGTGGACGCATCTCAGGTTGCAGCGCCTTCCCATGTTCCAGACAACTACCGGTTTTTTATCCTTTGAAAATTGTAATAAGTGCGAAGGGAGCTTGCTTGAGTCGCGCCCGTATCTCAGGGCATCCGAGGGCTCAACAGTCCCGCAGTAAAGCTTTGAGATTCCTATCATTTTTATTCTCCGAATATAGTTCGTATTATTACGAATTAATCTTATTTAAGTATTTACCAGAATTAATAACTACTGGAATTCTATTATTAATCCTTTCTGTTCGTCAAATTTAATATATATGGCGGAGGTATTTTCCGCCAGTTCTTTTTCTACATATATTTTGATTCCGCCCTGCATAAAAGCAGCATCGCCGGCAAGCGGTTTTTTCACAGGGGAGAGTTCAAAACGCTTGCAGCATCCACCGCCGCCAAAGATACGCATGGCGGGGGCGTTCTCTTTTAACAACTCTTTTTTTATAACTCCGATTGCTTTGTCGTCTATAATAAGCTTGCTCATGATTTATCCTGATTAAGTTGTATCATACCATATTTATATTTGGCTCTATGTTACTATATATTAACTTTTTTTAAAACCCACACCTATAATTATGCAAAACATTTATCATTATTGCAAATAACAGGTGAAGCCAATGAAACTCTTCGTCCCATCCCCAGGACATATTGACAGCCTCAAGGAATTACTGAAAGAAAAAGATAAAATATACTCCATATTCATGGCAGGCTCGCCTGACTATATCGGCACAGGCAGGAGCAATCTTGCCTCTCCGCAGCTTGAGGATATCGCGGCGCAGACCGAATATGCCCACAAGAACGGCGTTAAAATGGAGCTTGTGTTGAACTCAAGCTGCATGGGCGGACGGCAGCTCACGCCCGAGGGTTACAGGATAAACCACTGGTATATCGAGAAACTTGTTGACATGGGCATTGACTCCATTGTGGTTGCAGACCCGTACCTTGTAGAAACGATTGCAAGGGATTTTGATGTCAATGTTGTGGTCTCTGTGCTTGCATTCGTTGATTCGCCGCAGAAAGCCGAATTCTACGAGAACCTTGGCGCAGATTCAATAGTTATCGATTCCAACGTCAACAGGCATTTTGATGTGCTTCATGCCATCAGGGATTCTGTGGACTGCGAATTGAAACTGCTGGTAAATGAAGGATGCTTATACCGCTGTCCCTTCAGGTATGCCCATTTTAACTTTTTCTCACATGCTTTCGGTCCCGAGCCAAGACCCAATGTACTGGATGATTACTATTACCTTAAATGCCTGGAATTACGAATCGAAAATCCTGAATTGATAATCAAATCCGGATGGATAAGACCTGAGGATATAAAGCTTTATAAGGATATTACTGACGTGTACAAGATTGGCGGCAGGACTCATTTTGTGGAGTGGATTCTGAACTGCGTGAATGCATACCATAATGAAAGCTATGAAGGGAATCTCATGGACTTGCTGGACTGCCCCAAGGATTTAAAGGATTTGTTTTACATACCCAATAAAAGCCTTGATGGCGTTTTAGAGAAGCAGTGGAAGAATTGCAAGAAGGTATGCAAGAAATGCGGCTACTGTAAAACCCTTACAAATAAAGTCACGCAGGTCTATACAAAAGGCGGAACCGAATTCGAGGCGCTTGCGCCATGGGAAACATTTGCGGTGAAAGCATGATAACATCAAAACTTTTAAAAAACAGGGCAGGATTTGAAGAGAATTTAAGAAAATTGATAGGCAGACCCATACTTTTGATTGAGCTTGATGTGTTCGCCCTTCCCTGCGGATGCTCGGGGATTACCGCGAATATGCGAGGGCTTGAGGTGGACGACCTTGAGGTGTTTGAGCCGCAACTTATGGCGCTTGTGAAGGAGATGGCTTCCAGCCTTGAGGTTAAACCCACAGTGACGTTCGCAAGGCTTGTGCCTGGCAGTTCGATTGTCGCATCGCTTAACTGGCGTGCGCTGTGCAGCAGGTGTTATCCTGAATTTGCGAGGGGCGAGGGGAAGATGCCGAGACCAGATTTGTATTTGCTGCAGTTTGAGAGGAGAAAGTAGTTTTGGACCCAACCCCGCTTCTAACAACCTTCAGCCTCATCGCGCTTGCTGAATTCGGCGATAAGACGCAGCTTGCAGTTATCGCTTTATCCGCAAGATACGACAGGAGAAAGGTTTTTACAGGCGTCATATTTGCCTTTGCCCTTGTTACGGGGCTGGGTGTACTGGTTGGCGATGTGCTTTTTAGATTCATACCCCAGGACGTAATACGGATACTCGCAGGGTTACTGTTCGTAGTTTTTGGAGCACTTATGCTGTTATCAAAGGAAAGCTGTGAAACAGGGGAGACAAAACCTATAGGCAATCCTCTCCTGTCCGCATTCAGCATGATAGCCCTCGCTGAGATGGGAGACAAGACACAGCTTTCCGCCATCACTTTGGTGGCAAAATACGATTCCCCTTATCTGGTATTTACAGGCGCGTTGCTTGCGCTTGGACTGATAAGCCTGCTGGGGATATTCCTTGGCAAGAAGCTGTGTGAAATAGTGCCATTAGCGAAAATAAAGCTTGGCGCAGGCGCGATGTTTCTACTTTTCGGGATATTGTTTCTGGCAGGGTTCTGATACCTTTACCTGAGACATGATAGAGGAAAAATAAAAAAAACCTGTATGAAGCTCTCTTAAAATCCAAGCTTCTCGTTTACAAAAATCAGAGTTACTTTCCTGTTCTCGTTTATTTCTCTTTCAAATATCAAAATTTTCCCAATGGTAGTCCCGGGGTACCCGATACTTTTCATTCTTTTATCTTCCAGCGGAACACAATATTCGTAAACGCGCTTGAATCCATCTTCCAGGGTTGGTACAATCTTTTGCGTTCCTGCAATCCAGATTACATTATCCGAGGAGAAAGAGTTTGAAGGAATCGCGCTGCCTGTGGCGTTCACGATTAATATTTCACCTGTCTCTGCAACTGCATGCACGCTGCCAAGGAAATATTCTGACGTTACGCTTTTCTTGCGAAGCTCCATTTGTTTTGCCGGGTCTTTTTCTGCCAGGATCTCATCTTTGAAATTTCTCCATGGATGTTTCCCTGACTTGAGCATATCCGTGAAACCTATCTGGTCAAGAGTTGTTGAACCGCCAGTCATCACCTCTGCTCCCGGGGGAATTAATTTATTTATTCTTTTGAGAGCATCCTCTTTAGTATTTACAAATTCGACATTAATATTTCGTGCTTTCAAAGCTTCCATTGTTTTTTTAAGAACATCTTTTGATGCTAAAGTCTCATATTTCATAATTAATCTCCCAATTAATTAAGGAATGTCACCGTATATAAGCATATACACAACGTTAACAATCGTGAATAATTCTATCTCATTATCGTGCATATTTCAAAAACCTTATAAGCCTGTTTTGCCTACTACCATATACTTCGGTGGTGATTATTTTGTTAAGTGTCAATGAAAAGGCAATGGAAATCGCGGAAGAGATGATGGACTGGTCGGATGAATTGAAAGTAAAAGCTTTCGAACTCAAGAACGGCGGCAAGATTATAGACTGCGGGATAAACGTCGAGGGTGGATACGAGGCAGGTCTTTTATTTACCGAGATCTGCATGGGAGGATTTGGCGCCGCTTCGATATCGGTGCACAAAGTGAATGAAATACCGCTGGCGTTTGTGGACATTACCACAGACCATCCTGCCATTTCATGCCTTGGCGCGCAGAAAGCGGGGTGGAGGGTAAGCGTGGATAAGTACTTCGCAATGGGTTCGGGTCCTGCAAGGGCGCTTGCTCTAAAGCCCAAGAAAACCTACGAGCGCATTAAATACGAGGATGACTGCGAGCAGGCGGTTATCGCGCTTGAGTCAAACCAGCTTCCTGATGAAAAGGTTATTGAGGTTATAGCAGAGGCATGCCATGTGGAGCCTGAGAATGTGGTAGCCCTTGTCGCCCCCACAGCGAGCATGGTGGGCTCTGTGCAGGTTTCAGGGCGGGTTGTTGAAACTGCGATATTCAAGCTCAATGAACTGGGATACGATACCACCAAGATTGTGAGCGGCACAGGATGTGCCCCCATTGCACCAGTAGTGAAGGACGACCTGAAAGCCATGGGCAGCACCAATGACAGCGTGATTTACTACGGCTCTGTGTTTTTGACGATAAAAGGATTCGATGAGGAGAAGTTCAGGAATGTGCCTTCAAGCACGTCCAAGGATTACGGCAAGCCCTTTTACAAGACATTCAAGGATGCGGGGTATGATTTCTTCAAGATAGACGCCAATGTGTTTGCGCCTGCTGAGATTACGGTGAACGATCTTGAGACCGGGAAGACGTATCATACAGGGCATCTGAACGGAGAGGTTATACTGGAGTCGTACGGGATAAGCGGGATTTGATTTCCCCTTTTAAATTGCCATTCTTGTAAAAAGAGGCTTTAATGAATTTATCAAAGAAAGAAATCATCGAGTGGTATGATGAATATAATCTGAAAAATGGAAACGAGAACAAATATGAAAATGAAATTATAACAAACATAAGAATAGGGGGGATAACGACTTGGGAAGACCTTAAAAGTTTGTTATTTAGAAAATATGGAATTTTATATTGGAAAGGCGCATTGAGAACCAAGCTTTATTACATTTGTCTTGACTCGGACACAAGTAAATGGGAAAACCTGTTTGAAATAATAAAAAGCTCAAAAGATGAACCAAGAAATACCGTCAAAAAGATTGTAGATTTCTCTAAAAAGAATATGAGTTACAACGGAAAAAAGGGCGGCATTTCTTATCCTGTGGCATCAACATTGGTATATTTCTTTAGCAAAGGAGAATGTCCAGTTATTGATTGGAGAGCAATATCAGCCTTGAAAGATAATGGGTATGGTGGACGGCTTAAGAACGTTTATACAGATGATGGCTGGGAACGTTACTTTGATATTTGTACTGATATAGTAAAGGATATGGGGATTGAAAAAAGAGGAGGAGATACGCCGTTAAGAGTTCTGGATAAAGCGCTATGGGAGTATCCAGACCTAAATAAAGCGGAGCGTAAGAAAGAAGTATGTTGTTAATTATTCGCTATATCACTCAAGACAACAGTTTTGAAATATCTGCTACCGACAATACATACTTATATACTAACATGTAAAAAGATAACTGTGACATGAAAACCATAATCCAAATCCACAAAGAAGGAAAATACTTCGTAGCCATTGACCTTATAACAAACGTGGCAGACCAGGGACTTACAGAAGAAGAAGCGGTAGCCAACCTAAAAAAAGGACTTGAAGAACATTACCAGATTCTCATGGAACTTGCTCCAAAGCGCAAAAAGCTCTCTTTTTTGGATATAGATATAGAGAAATATGCCCAAACTGCCAGTGCTGTCAGCTAAGGACGTCATTAGAGTTCTTGGCAAGTTTGGATTTCAGATTGTCCGCCAAACTGGAAGTCATATTCATTTATGGAATGAAGAACGGAGACTTCTTGTAACAGTTCCGAACCATCAAGAATTGGCTAAAGGGACGTTAATTTCGATTATCAAACAAGCAAAGATAGAAAGAGAGGAGTTTTTATCAAAATTGAAATGAAGTCAAATTGAATTCATTGATTGTTACCAGATCTGTCCGGGTTCTTTATGCGAAAAAGTAAAAATCACTGGATTTTAGGATTGTGCCATTCCCAATAGATTAATAATACTATTACTCATTACAGGGCTTTGATACCAATGATACGAACTCACTACTCGACTCAGATAACACCGGAAATGAACGGAAGCTCTGTTACCATCTGCGGCTGGGCGCATGAGATACGTGACCTCGGCGGCATTACCTTCCTTGTAGTTCGCGACCGTGAAGGGCTTGTGCAGGTTACGCTTTTCAAGAAAACAATAGATAAAAACGTGCTCGAAACCGTTCGCAACATATCGCGCGAATCCGTTGTTGCGGTTACGGGAAACATCAAGAAAGAAGCAAAGGCGCCCAACGGCTATGAACTCATCCCGACAAAAGTCGAAGTGCTGGGAAAAGCCGAGTCCCCGCTGCCCATGGACACAACGGGCAAAGTGGATGCAGACCTGGACACACGGCTTGACGTACGGTTCATGGACACTCGCCGTCCATATACGCAGTCAATTTTCAGGATTCGCCACCTTATTCTCAAGAGTATCAGGGAGTACCTGGGCCGGGAAGGTTTTATTGAGATAACAACCCCGAAAGTTGTTGCTACTGCCACTGAAGGAGGAACGGCGCTTTTCCCGATAACGTATTTTGAACGGGAGGCTTTTCTTAACCAGAGCCCGCAGTTGTTCAAGCAGTTGATGATGTCGGGAGGACTTGACCGCGTATTCGAGATAGGTCCGATTTTCAGGGCTGAGGAGCACGATACGAGAAAACATCTCAACGAAGCCACATCCATCGATATAGAGGCGAGTTTCATTGACCACGAGGATGTAATGGTAATTCTTGAGAACCTTGTTAAATATGTTTATTCAAATGTTGCAGAGAACGGGGGAAGCTACCTGAAAACACTTGGCGTGGAGCTAAAGATACCCGAAACCCCGTTTAAGCGCATTACCTACGATGAGGCGATAAAAATCGCCTGCGATAACGGCGAACAGATAGAATGGGGCGACGACCTTACAACCGAGTCTGAACATTCCATCGGGAAAACAATAGGCGAGCATTATTTCATAGTGGACTGGCCATCTAAGATAAAACCCTTCTATGCCATGCCTTATGAGAATAAACCCGAACTCTGCCGGGCTTTTGACATGATGCACCCGCGCATGGAACTTTCTTCAGGGGCGCAGCGTGTCCATTCGTATGAATTGCTGCGAAGCAGAATCACCGAGCAGGGGCTGAACGCTGACGGTTTTGACTTTTATCTCAAAGCGTTCAGGTACGGTATGCCGCCCCATTCGGGATGGGGTCTGGGCGCAGAACGCCTGCTCATGACCATGCTGGGTATAGATAACATCCGCGAAGTTGTGTTATTCCCGCGGGATAGAAAGCGCCTGTCCCCATAAATTATTTAACTTAATACGATATGTCTAATGTGCAAAAAATCAATTACCAAAAACTATTTGGTTATTTTTGCCGATTAGAGTACGAGGGATATAGATGAGCACTGAAAGGGATATTATAATAGAGAGACTTGAGCAAAAACTGGCTGCCCGGGATAAAGAGTTCACACAGATGCAGGAATCTTTACGAGAATCTATTATCAATGAGATGGAAAAACGGTTTACAGATAAAATCAAGCTTCGTGAATCGACACTCGATGAAATCAGCAAGAAATTCGGCGAAAAAATAAATGAGATAATCGAGATGAACAAATCCCTCAGGGACTCCCTGCTCGAGCAGCAAAAGGTAAAGAGCGATGTATTACGGGAGCGCGATAGCAGGATGGACAGGCTTGAACGGCGGCTCATAGAACTTAACAGTTCTTATGACGGCGTCATGAAAGAGCTTCTTGACCAGAAATCAATAATTCAGGAACTTACAGCCAAAAAAGTGGTAATAGAAGAAATAAAAGCCAAGCCAGAGATAAAACCAAAGGTAGAAGAAAAGCCGCCCGAGAAGCCGAAACCAAAGAACGAGTACATAATTGCCGACAACTATGTTCCAAGAGAGAAGAGAAAACAGCAGCCTGTTATAGAAGCCGAAGAAAAGACAATTGTGGCTGATGAAAAACTTGCACGAAAAGAACAATTGAAGAAACAAGCGGTAAAGAAAAGTGAAAAGGTAATCGAAGGGGTGGAAATAGTAGAAACCTTGAAAAGAGGTAAATAGTGCATATCAAAGAAATAGAACTCCAAAACTTCAAATCGTTCGGTAAAAAAGTAAAAATCCCTTTCTTTGATGATTTCACCACCATATCCGGTCCAAACGGAAGCGGAAAATCCAATATTATCGATGGTATTCTTTTCGCGCTCGGTCTCTCAAATTCAAGGGTTTTGAGGGCTGAAAAACTTACAGACCTTATTTTCAACGGCGATACAAGGGCAAGGGATTTCGCCCAGGTGACCATCTGCTTTGATAACAAAGACCGCGAGATGCCGGTAGATTCTGATGAAGTGGTAATTACCAGGAAAGTAAGACAAACAGAATCCGGATATTATAGTTATTACTATTTTAATGAGAAAGCAGTGGGTTTGGCTGACATCCATAACTACCTCTCAAAAGCCAAGATAACGCCGGAAGGGTACAATGTTGTCATGCAGGGCGATGTCACAGGCATAATTGAAATGACTGCCACCGAGAGACGCAAGATAATCGATGAGATTGCAGGGGTGGCGGAGTTCGATGATAAGAAAGAACAGGCTATGAACGAGCTTGAAATCGTCAGGGAGCGGATAGAACGGGTGGATATTATTCTTGCAGAGGTTGACGACCAGATTATGAAGCTCAAGCAGGAACGAGACCAGGCTCTGAAATACCAGTCGCTGCGGGATGAGAAGCGAAAATACGAAGGATACATCCTGCTGGCTAAATTAAAGGACGCAAAGAATGAACTGGACAGGCTTGCGGACGAGTTGCAGGATAAAGAGACCAAAAAAGAAGAGCTCATTAAGCAGGCCGAGGAACGCAAACAGGAGCTGTGTGAAATCGAAGATAAGCTTTCGAGTTTAAACTCTTTGATTCTCCAGAAAGGCGAGGATGAACAGATAGCCATTAAAAAGGATATCGAATCAATAAGGGGGGAGATTTCCCGCTGTAACAGCACCATTGAGCTGGCTGAGAATGAAATCAATGATATAGAGTCCCAGAAAAGAAAAGCATTCCTTGAGATTGATGACGTCCAGGGAAAAGTAACCCAATTTAACGATAAACTGAATGAAGAAACCTTCAGGAAAGAAACGCTCTCCAATGAGATTAATGATAAAAATACCCAGTTGCTGGTAATAAAAAGCAAGATTGCGGAAGTGGATGCAAAGTTTGCAAAAACGCGGGATAAACTCGACGGGGCTAAGCTCTCACTTGAAACGTTGAAAAACGAAAAGAATGAACTTATGCGCGAGGAAGACCGCCTGCTTGATGCGATAAGGCGCAAGTCCTCCGAGGCGCGGGACAGGGAGCTTGAGATTGAGGACGCCCAGTCCAAGATGAAGTCCGCAGATTTTGATGCGAATAATGTAACGGCAGCGATTGAAGAAGCCAATGTCAAAAAACAGGAACTTGTAAAGGATATAATCGACCTTGAGAAAAACAGGGTACAGATAAAAAGCGTGATAACTGACATTGAGAACCAGCTTCGCACGTTGCAGCAGGAGTATGCAAAATCCGAGGCGCGAATACGGGCGGCGGCTGAGATAAATTACAGCGAGCCTGTGGAATCCGTCCTTCGCGCAAAGAAAAACAAGGAACTTCCGGGTATTTACGGGACGATAGCTGAACTCGGAAAAGTGGATAAAAAATATTCCGTGGCTCTTGAGATAGCTGCGGGGGCACGCATGCAGTCTGTTGTGGTGGATAACGACGAGGATGCAGCCAGGGCTATCAATTACCTGAAGGAACGGCGCCTGGGGAGGGTTACGTTTTTGCCTCTTAACAAAATGGAGCAGATGCAAAAACTATCCAGGGCGGAAAAAGAAGGGGTAATCGACTATGCGATTAACCTTGTCGATTTCGATAAAAAATTTGACCCTGCGTTCTGGTATGTTTTCAGGGACACGCTGGTTTCGGAGAACATGGACACTGCCCGGCGGCTAATGGGCGGAAGGCGGCTTGTGACGCTTGACGGGGAATTGATCGAGAAAGCTGGCGCAATGACGGGCGGCACAATCAAGTCAAAACTCTCGTTTGCATCAGGTGAAGCAGAAAACATTAAAAAAATCGCCGAGCAGATATCAGAACATGAGGGGCGGCGCAAATCCTCTGTGAACAAATTCGAGAAGCTCGAAGAACACCTGGAAGCTTCAAGAGCTGACTCTGCCGGTCTTGATAACGAACTCACAAAACTTGAGTTGCAGATGACAGAAATCAAGAGCCGGGGCACGCGATTGGCTGAATTAATTGAAACAAGGAACAGGGAACTTAAAGAAATAGAGGCTGCCCGCCTTTTGATAAAGAAGGACATGGATGGTATCGAAGAGCAAAAACGGGAGAAAGACGCTGCAGTTAATACGCTTCTTGAAGAAATAAGCAAAATCGAAGAGCAAATGATCGGTTCGCAGGTTCCTGAGCTTAATAATAAAGCCTCGGCAATCGAGGAGGAAATACAGAGGCTTGAGGGGAGGCTTCGGGATATTGAGGCCGGGATTAATGCCATTTCACTTGAGCGCAAATACGCGCAGGCAAAAATAGACGAGACAAAAGAGCGGTTATCACTTCTTGATAAGAAGAAAGACGAGCACAGGGGAAGGATAAATGACCTGAAAGGGCAGATAAAGACTCTCGAATCCGATCTGAATGTTAAGAACCTGAGGGAGAAGGAACTGGGCGGGGAGCTGCTGGAACTTCAGAATAAGCGGGCGCTGGTTCAAAAAGAGCAATCCTCTGTCAAGGAAAGATTTGAGGATATCCTTAGGATGCAAAACGATATGGATAGAAATTTACAGGCGCTCTATTCTACAAAAGACGCCCTGACCGAACAGATAATCAAGCTTGATAACGAGATTGCAGGGCTCGGTATAAACCGGGACGAGGATGTGCCGTCTTCCGAGGCAATAGCTTCGCGGATAGCCGCACTTACGCGGGCAATGGAAAAACTTGAACCTGTTAATATGAGAGCGATTGACGAGTATAACGAGGTTGAGAACAGGCAGAAGGATTTAAAATCTCGGCGCGATACTCTGTTCCATGAGAGGGAAGAGATACTGGTTCGAATAAAGAAATATGAAGAGATGAAAAAAGATACGTTCATGGATACTTTCAAGGGGATAAATGAACAATTCAAACAGGTTTTTGCCGAACTGTCTGAGGGCTATGGCGAGCTTTTCCTCGAAAAACCCGACGAACCATTCACCGGCGGTTTGACGATAAAAGCACAGCCCTCGGAAAAGACCCTGCAGCGTCTTGAGGCAATGTCGGGAGGGGAGAAAAGCCTCACCGCGCTGTCGCTGCTTTTCGCTATCCAGCAGTACAGACCAGCGCCCTTTTATGCGTTTGACGAGATTGATATGTTCCTTGACGGCGTGAATGCCGAGAAGGTGGCAAGGCGCATCCAGAATGCAGCTTCAAAGGCGCAGTTTATTGTGGTGTCCCTGAGAAAGCCCATGATTGAGGCTGCGAAGAGGACAGTCGGGGTGGCGATGCAGGAGAGCAATGTGTCCAGTATTACTGGGATTAAGTTGAATTGAGAAATGCATGGCAGTGGACATCGTGACAGGTATTTGAAAAAAACCTGACCTTCACTTTTTCCTGTTTCTGCGCACCCTCGTTATCCCCAGCTTCCTGATGCTTCCGATAGTGCCAAGGTCTGTCCCGTCAAGCAAAAAAGCCCTGGCTTTTTCAAGCTCAATAGCATGATTTGCAAACACAGGTCCCAGCAGTTCTTCATGCATTGATTCATTAAAAGGTATCCCGCCGCATAATTCGTTAAACGCCGGCATTATTATAACCTCAGGGCTGCCCCATTTAATATCGCCGTAATATTCCCTGATTGCATTCTCGATAAAATGCGTTCTTATCCATACTTCCTCAGAAACAGCATGCCCGAGTGTATCCGTGAACCTTATCGTGGGATGGTTATGGGACATAACTACATGCGATGCGGATAGCAATTCAGCATCAGGCCATGTATGACCGTGGAAATAACCAACTCTATCGAGCACAAAACCCCTCATCCCGTGCACGGTCACGTTTTCCGGGACAAGGTTTTCTATATCCCCGTCATGATTCCCCGGTACGATATCCACAGGCGCAAAAGCAGCCAGCATTTCAAGGAACGCCGGAACTTCCTGCTTTTCCTGCCATGACGTTACGGGTACATTATGCTTGATATCGCCCAGAAGCACAATCCTTTCCGGCTTTATTTTTTCAATATAACCACGGATACGCGCCTTTCTTTTCTCAACCTGGCTGGGAATCGAAAAACCGCTGTGGTAAAGCTCCCACTCTATCCCGAGATGAACATCAGCAATAACAAGCGTCTTGAAGGTGTTTTCAACAACCAGGGCAGGCTCATTTAATAAAGGGTTAATCATTCCTATACTTTCCGCAGCACCCCGATTCTGGGCTCATAGCATCTTCCTTCAGCCATAAGCTCTTTGATACCGGATTCTACCGATTCAGGGTTAATGGCGGCATTTTGGGCGGCTTCAACGACTGAAGAATAAGAAATTCCCCTGCCTGTATCCATTTTGTCGATTAAGGCAGCAATTATTTCTTTTGGTTCCGGGATTTCCTCCTTTTCCACCTCTGTTTCAGGTTCCTTTATTTCTTCAACACTTTGCCCGGCTTTTTCAACTGGCGGTTCATTGAATCTGCGTTCATCGGGTTTATCCTGCGGTTTCTCCACGTTCTCAACTGGTTGTTCCTGAACTCCCCTCTCAGACGCAACCGTTTCCAGTGCATGGATTAATGCATTTTTAAGCTCTTTTATGATTTTATCCAGGTTTTTATAATGCCCAATCGCCCGCGCTGTGCCATCTGCAAGCACCGGATTGGTTATTTCCTTTAACAAAAGTTCCTTCAATTCATTTCCGGATAATCCCGAGCTTAAGGCTTTTTCGATGGTTTTGATGCGTTCCAGTGTGCGTTCTGCCGTATCCAGCACCCACCTGTCCCTGAGTTTTTCATTGGCTGTGTTTATTTCCTCTGGTCTGACCGATATATACACGCTGCCGTCTTCGGGTTCATATTTTCTTGCCTTTCCCACTACCGCTACGTACGCAGGAACCTGCAGTTCGGATAAAAAAATTGCAGCTTCAGGCTGGTACTGCCCTGCATATACGGTAAAAACGCCAGTTGGGTCTGCAACGCGCGCCCTCCACAGGTTATTCTCCTTGCCGATGTTTTCCACTTCAGTGACCACGCCCACGATGAAAAGGCGGTTGCATTTTACTCCAGTGGGTGTGACGATGTAATTCGGCGCCCTCTCATCCCCCTCGCTTGTGAAGAGATTTGACCTGTTGAATTCATGGGCAAAAATGCGCCATGCAACTTCCCTATCAAGTATTTTTTCCGTCTTTTCCATTTTAAACCGCTATCCTCCCGAGAAGCTCGCTTGCCTTTTCCACTGTCGTTTCCTGCGGTTCCCACACGCTGCTCGCCACAAGCGTAATCCCGAATTCTCCTTTTGACATATTTCCCCGGGCTGCGAGCATTTTCCCCACAAGTTTTCTTTTTATTTCCTCCTCCACGGCTTTCTGGGACATTGCAGCCCTTGCAACCTGCTGCGCTTCTTCGATGGTATATCCACATATCTTTTGCGTCAACCCGGCATCAAGAACGAGCGTCAATGCGCCTGTTCCGTCATCGATTATGGCTTTAATCCTCATATCCATTTTTTCATCCACTTTACCATGCACCCTGCACATGCCTTTCTGGATTACCCGTGAACACCCGGGGCAGCGGGCTATCAATCCAGAGCCGGGTCTGATAGAAAGGATGTTCCCCTTGATTGTAATATCATACGCACCATCTTTACTGACAATATCCCCAATACTGGCTCTGCCTGTTCCTTTGTATTCAAGCTCCTTATCGAGTTTTGTTGCCATGCTATTTTCATTTATATTAATGGTAGGAACGCCCCTGAATGAGCGTATGTATGCATTTTTTACCTCAACAGTGCTGCCGGCGGCAAGCTCGGGCAGTATTACCCACGCGGTAAATGGAAGTTTTGTTTCCTCATCTGCAGCAATGCCGCTAAGGATATTTTTTGTGCCGTCTTTTGTGTTGATATCATGGGATTCGATGTTCAAAATCGTGAACATGGTGTGAATATTTATGTCACCGTCCTTTAATTCCCTGAGTTTTTTAATCCCGCTGTCATGGTTTATCTGGATTTTTGAGGTAAGTTTGGTAACCTTTGACCTGCCCCCAAAATTTATCTCCGGTCGCTCCTGCCAGTTTCTCACATAAGCCTGTGTGATTTTGACGACATCGCCAGCATTCAGGTCGAAATCATCCCATGCGGTGAAACTTCTTGCAGCGGTCTCATCGCCCAGAATCCCTGAAAAAACAGTTTTTTCAGCATTTTTAACATTTATGGTTTTTTTGGAAATCTCAAGAACCTGCGCAGTCACTTCGATATTGCGGTCTCCGACGTGAATATCCCCGAGTTTCCGCACGATGCTCTTTTCCCCGCCTCCGTATTTCTTAATCAGGCTTCTCTTCGCTTCGCTAAGCGGCACCCTGTATTCGAGCAGTTTTTTTAGCTCCGCAATGATGTTGCTTTCGTCTATTTCGTTATCAAGCGCCCTTTTTATTTCTTCGACATGGGGCGCAAATTCAATTTCCATGAAGCCTCCTTCAGACCGATGGATTATGTGTTATACAGGTGGTAAAAGATAAAAAACCATCGGATAAAATCTGTTTGAAGCAAAATCGGAAGGAAATTACCAGGACATATAACGAGATTCATGTTCACTTTAAAAAACACGGCACTGGGACCTGAGATTGACAAGAAATCGTATTGCTTATAATGGATTTTTTGTAAACGATGAGTATCTGGAAAGAAAAATGAAAGAAATTCTGGCGACAATAGAAAAACTTAGAGTGCTCATCTATAAAAAACTGTGACAGCAATTTCCTCAAATCCACAACCTCATAACTTAACCCCTCCGCCTCAAGCCTGTTGAGCAGCGAAGGAACCTCCTCATTGACATTTTTCGGGAAATGATAACGAAAAAAATCCAGAGGAAAGCTTTTATTACATTACTGCGTAATGCAGAAAACAATTATTGATATAATTTAAGAATTAAAGAGAATTATTATGAGATGGCAAGGCAAATCAACACGCAAATACACAGGCGGCAGAATCATACAGGCAAGAGGCAAAAGAAAATTTGAACTCGGCGGAGAAACGGCAAACACGCATCTTGGCAAGACTATACGGAAAACCGTAAAAACTATGGGTGGAGAGAGGAAGGTTCGTCTTTTAAGAGATGAGACTGCGATAGTTACTGACACTAAAACAAAGACATCCAAAAAGGTCAAGATTGAAACAGTTACAGGCAATCCAGCAAATGTACATTATGTCAGGCGAAACATTGTGACAAAAGGTTCTATCATCAAAACCGAACTGGGCAGTGCCCGCGTAACAAACAGACCCGGACAGGAAGGTAGCATTAATGCTGTGCTTATAGCCCCTTAATTATAATTTACCCAACTTTACCCTCCCTTCTGGCATCAAAATCTGAAAAATTATTTTTTTCTGAAACAGTAACTGTGTTTTTAATAGCCCTGGCAGAATCCTCGTTTCAGGGCTGTAAAATAGTTTGGTTTTTGACGAAAAATATTTGGCAAGGAAGCGCATAGAACATAGAGAAATAATAATTCGGTGACCTCCGTGTTTCGGTAGTTATTTTGCTTTTTGATTTAATAAAACCAAAGGATTTATCTCATGACCATCAACCGCATAATCTCACGCCTGAAAAAACGTTACCAACCGGGCAAAATCCATTCAAATGACCCTTTCCGCACGCTCATCGCCACCGTGCTTTCGCAGCGCACCCGCGACGAAGTTACAGACAGGGCATCGGAAAAACTATTTTCAAAATATGGAACTGCCGCAGTGCTTGCACATGCCGATGTTTCGGACATCGAGGAATTGATACGCGAAGTTGGTTTTTACCGCGTGAAAGCGCCGCGTATTAAAGAGATAGCGCGGATAATTAATAATGATTTCAAAGGTAAAGTGCCTGCCGACATGGATGCCCTGCTCTCGCTTCCCGGCGTGGGGAGAAAGACCGCAAACTGCGTTCTTGTTTACGGTTTTGGCAGGGATGCCATTGCAGTGGATACACATGTACACAGAATCTCAAACAGGCTCGGGCTTGTGAGCACAAAGACGCCTGAGGAGACTGAGATAAAACTGCGTGAGGTTCTTCCCAAAAAGCACTGGCGCCACATCAACGAACTCCTTGTGCGCTTCGGGCAGGATATATGCAGACCTGTGGCGCCGAAATGTGACGTATGCATACTTGCTGATTTATGCCCCGGCAAAAACCATAGTTAACTTTTTCTATACCCTGGAAAACTTTAAGCATATGCGTTTTGACCTGCATATCCATTCAAACTACTCATCGGACAGCAGCCTTTCGGTCGATGAAATCCTGAAACAGGCTGTGAATAAAGGGCTTGACGGGATTGCGATTTGCGACCACAATACCATAGCAGGCAGCTTTCAGGCACAGAAGCGTGCCAGGGAATTAGACCTTTCTTTGCTTGTGCTGTCAGGAATAGAAGTTTCAACTACAAACGGACATCTTCTCGTACTTGGCGTAAGAGAAAATATCCCGCCCGACCTTTCACCTCAAGAGACAATCAGGATTGCCCACCAAAAAGGCGGAGTTGTTATAGCTGCGCATCCTTTCAAAATAAGGAGCATCGGCAATGTGGACGGGCTGGATGTGGATGCAATCGAGACCCTCAATTCCAGGTGCATATTCGGGGAAAACATAAAAGCAAAAGATATGGCGCAAGTCCTTGGAAAACCGCAGGTCGGGGGAAGCGATTCCCACATGCTTTCTACAATCGGCATCGGTTATACGGAAATAGATTCAGACCCTGATGAAGAGGCTGTACTGTCAGCCATCAGGGAAGGCAGAACAGGCCATGGAGGGCAGGTCGCTCCTTTATATGTTATCTGTATACAGGTTGTGCGCGGGGTTTTCCGGCGGGTTAACAGATTTGGAAAAGAACTTTATAGCAAGATTTTTCATAACGATGAACCAATGTAGCGAATAAGAGGTAAAATGGCAGATTATGATGTAATCGTGGTTGAAGGAGGCATAAGCGGTCTTCTGTCAGCCCTGACTCTTTCAAGGCATGAAAAAAAGGTTCTTGTTCTTGAAAAAGACAGAACGTAGAGGGGCAACCACACATCGTAGATGGCTTACATACCCTTTGCAAGGGCTTTTTTCTTTTTATGTAACAATATATCCCTCTCTTTTCAAAACTTTTATTAGTTTCACCACAGAGTAGGAAGCCCTGGTCACTCCCATACTTCGATCATCTGCATCTGTCCCGACTATATAGAGGTTTTTTATTGGAGTCTCTGTGTCTGCAATAAATCCATTTATTGATACAG
The DNA here is from genome assembly GCA_028715885.1 of Candidatus Methanoperedens sp. Taxonomy (GTDB): domain Archaea; phylum Halobacteriota; class Methanosarcinia; order Methanosarcinales; family Methanoperedenaceae; genus Methanoperedens. The sequence continues at coordinate 11,458 of JAQUQX010000019.1, read as the reverse complement.
CAGCTTTTTCTGGTGTCGTTATCTGATAATGAACCATATCTATAAATTTATCTATATTGGGATATACATGTAAAATAGTGTCGTATGCATTGCGCTTTTCTGATTCTAAATCATTATTCTCATCAACAGAAAACATAAATCCAACCAGTTTTTTACCTTTGGGAGCAAAATTCCTGTTGTAATTGCTTATAGGCATTGCCCAGAATGCCTTCTTCTTGAACCATACTTCGCCCCCTACATAGTTGAATTCTTTGAATTCTTCGCTTAATCCGAGCCATATTGTCAAAGTCTTCGATTGTTTGACTTTATTTAAATCTGAAATATACTGTGCTGGCAAATCTTTAATGTATTGGGGAATATCTTTAACAAAAGCTGAATAAATAATCGAGTCAGCATAATATGAATCTTCTCTTGTTGAAACCCCTTTTACAGTATTATCTTCTACGATAATTTCTTTTACAGCAGTATTTGTTTTAATCTCTACAGTCTTTGGCATTGAATACAATATAGCATTTACTATGGCTTTCAGACCGTCCCTCGGATAAAACTGATTATAGCTTACTTTTTTATTGTTTAATAATCTGCTGACATAAGATACTTTCTTAGCTTCCTCATACAGATTGTAATATTGATTCTTCTCATGAGCTATGTCTTTTTGAATACTCTCTTCAACAAATCCACCGCCAACAAACATCCTCTGAACCGATGTCTCTTTCATCGATCTCCCGGATAAGAAATAACAAAATGTATCTGTAAAGTCAGCCGTGTCGGATGAAAGATTGTCCCAAGGAAGGCATTCATAAACAGATGTCTTTGAAAGATCTGTACCAAACTGCCACATTACCAGCATTTTCGTCAATGCCTGTGCAATTATAAGGCGGTCTTTTCTTGGCAGTATATCCATTGTTAGATAACCGCTGAGGTCAGTAGGCACTTTCTTCAAACCGTTCTCTGTACGAATAAAATACTCTCCATAATCCACAAAAACCGGAATATAATCGAAATAGTTATCCATTAAATAAGTTAACGGCCCACCCTTGCGCAACTGGGTTATAGCGTGTGGACCGGTATCTACCTGATAACCATCAACAACATAGCTATTACAATTGTTACCAAGATTCTTGTTTCTCTCAAGAACAAGAACTTTTTTCCCAGACTTTGATAATACCAAAGCAGATAGTAATCCACTGATACCTCCTCCTACCACAATTGAATCATATTTATTCATTTTAGTAACCTCTTAATTTAACGTCTTTAACAACAATATAAGTATTAGATTTTTCTACATTCACATCAGGTTGTATATTTTATGGATAAAAAATAGCGCTTAAGCATATTATGGAGTTGATTATTTTTCTGTTTTTCTTCTTTTCAAATAATCAGAAAAACCGGAACCAAGCACAATAACAATCCCCGCAGTAAATACCAGAAAACCCAGCAGTTTTGGGTTTGAGATCTTTTCGACGAGAAGGAGTATCACGCCTGCGTGCAGTAATAAAAGACCCAGCAGGAAGGATGCTACTTCCTGGTATTTCTTAAAAATCGTGTAGTAAATCAGACCCGCAAACCATGTCCCGATGCCGATATATTCATATGCGATATTGCTTTTAACAGGATCGTACAGCCTATAATACAGTCCTGCGAGAAAAAAAACAGCGCCAATAAATAATAAAATTAATTTTCTCCTCTCCATATTTCCTTTTTTCATTCGAATTTATTTAATACTTTGCCATCGTTACCTGTACCTATGAATATAGTCCCGAAAATCCGGCAGGTGGAAGAATGATAATCGGGGCTTCATCATTTGCCTCATCACTGTATGACCTTGGAAAAGAAGTGGCTAGCATCGAGTTATACATCCCCAAACTCGAGCTGTATAAAAAAGGAAAAGTGGTGAAAGAAAAGGCGGATGAGCTGTATGACATCCTTTCCACAGTCAAGAACCATACAACTATTCACGCCCCATACTTCGGGGAGCTATCCAATTACCCGATTGAACTTATGGTGGATACAGCGCATATGGGCAGGGCGCAGTTTAGGCTCATGGAGGAGAGTATCAGCCTTGCGGATGAATTAGGCTCAAGCGTAGTAGTGGTGCATCCCGGAAAGATTACAGAAGACAGGGAAAAGTGTTTCCGGCACATGGTCGGTAACCTTCGCAAGCTTGCCAGCAAAGCCGGGAACTGCGGGATTATAATAGGGCTTGAAAACAAAGAAGGGACTGACCCTACCAACCTGTGCTGCGAGGCGAGGGAGCTTCTGCGCGCAATAAAAGAAGTGGATTCACCATTTTTAAAAGCCACTTTCGATATCGGGCATGCCAACCTTACGTGCGGCGGCGACACGGGAAAGCTGCGGGATTTCGCAAGGGAACTGGGGGATAGTGTGGCGCATGTGCATGTTCATGACAACACAGGTAAAAATAGCGAGAAATACTTCGGAGACCTGCACGGCGCTCCGGGAGAAGGATGCATCGATTTCACGGTGCTTGAAGAACTTGATTGTAATGCGGTATATAACCTTGAGGTCTTTTCGATGGAGGGTGTGCGCACGGGTAAAACAATGCTGAAAGGGCTAAAACAGGATTAGTGTTCCACCTTCTCCTTAACATTGACCTTTATTTCCCGTATCAGGTTGACGCCCAGCCCCCCTATCCTGCCGCCTGCCGAGGCGATAAAGGTCATGAGACCAAACCAGATGCCCATATTTACAAGTTTACTTGAATCCTTCCCTGAAATCAGTTCTGTCTGTATTGGGGGAATGTTTCCGACTGTCGGAAGCGATATGGTTACGCTGTTCATCTGGATTACCGATGGCGGCGGAGTCGCTCCTGTATATACATTGTACATCGAATAGACTGAATAGATTATCATAATCAAGCCTGCTATGAGCAAACCGTAACCAACCGCTTTGTGCTCCTTTATATTCAATATTTCAGAGAGACCCATAATATTTACACCAGTTTCTTTATTAAAATCCACAGTATATAGGTTTTTCTTGATAGAAATGAAAACGTCTAAACCCGTCGAAAAATATCACAAAACGATAAGTATTTAGACCCTGTTGCATTAAAATGAAATAAATAATGACGAAGAGGGTGAAATCATTAATCTTAAAGAGTTTCTATCACAAAGTAATACAAACCCGAAACTGACAGAATTGATTCTATTCTTCAGCGAACAGGCAAAAACGATAAAGAGCGGGTTCCTGCGAAGCCGGAATAAAGCCGGCACAAAAAACATCTACGGCGAAGAGCAGATGGCTCTTGACAGGTGGGCGGATGATGTGTTAATTAGGGGATTGAAGAAAAACAGGCTGGTGCATTACATAGCGACTGAGGAACAGCCGGATATAATCGAGATAGACAGCCCTGAAAACGAATTTGGTGTTGTTATCGACCCTCTCGATGGTTCTTCGTTGATTGATGTGAACCTTACCGTTGGGACAATCATTGGAATTTATCCCGGAAATGTCCTTGAAAAAGGGGAAACAATGATTGCTGCAATGTATATCCTTTACGGACCACTTACCACGCTGACGCTGACGACTGGCAACGGCGTGCATGATTTTGTCATGGATGAAAAGGGCGTGTTCAACCTCACGCAGCAGGATATCAAAATCCCGGATGGCAAGCTCTACGCACCCGGCGCCCTCAGGAAGGATTACCTCCCGCCGCACGCCATGTTTATCGAGAATCTTGAGAAGGAGGGGTATAAACTACGTTTTTCCGGCTCTTTTGTGGCAGATATGCACCAGATACTTCACAAAGGGGGTGTGTTCACGTACCCCGGATTTCGTGGAAAAGAAAAAGGAAAGCTTAGGTTATTGTTTGAAGCAAACCCGATGGGAAAAATAATTACCGAAGCAGGCGGGGCAATCAGCAACGGAAAAACAAGTCTCCTTTCTATCAAACCTGCTGCTATCGATGAACTCACGCCCATTTATGCGGGAGGAAAAAAGGAAATAAGCCTTGCTGAAAAGTTTATGGCACAGCGATGACAATCAGGGAATGAAGATTATGAGCAATTTCGCACCGATTCCGGGTTCCACAATTCTGGACAGCATCGCAGGCAGGAAAATGATTATCATGGCGACAAATACGCGGGTTACCACAGTGGCGCGCGGGATTTTCAGGGCTGCGAAGGACACGGATTCCGCTGTGTTCATGGAGCTTGCGCGCTCCGAGTGCGATTTGAAGGGCGGATACACGGGGCTTACACCGAAGACTTTTTCCGAAAGGGTGAGGAAGGCTGCGCAGGATACGGAATGTGATATATGGGCGCTCCATGCAGACCACATCACCATCAAGACCGGCGATGCTAAAGAAATTGATGATACAAAAAAACTGATCGACGCGCAGATAGAAGCGGGCTATACATCGTTCGCCATAGATGCCTCGCATCTTTTCAATTTTGAAGGAAAGAACCTGAGGGAAGAGCTTGACAAGAATATCAGGGTCACTACCGAACTGGCGAAATACATCGAAAAAAGGATGAAAGGAAAGGATTTCGGGCTCGAGGTCGAGGTGGGTGAGATAGGAAGGAAGGACGAGCACGGTCTTGTGCTCACAAGACCAGAAGAGGCTGTCACGTTCATTAAAGCCCTGAATGAGAACGGCGTTAATCCCCAGGTCATTGCCATCGCCAACGGGAGCGTGCACGGGAATGTGTATGACGAGCATGGGAACATAATCGAGCAGGTCTCCATCAATATCCCGCAGACAAAAGCGGTGGCAAAAGCATTGAGGGACAATAACCTGAAAGTCGGGATTGCACAGCACGGCATCACGGGCACGCCGCGGGAGCTTATAAATACGCAGTTCCCCAAGGGCGATATCATAAAAGGGAATGTTGCAACGCACTGGCAGGACATCGTGTTTAATGTGCTGAAGGTGTACGAACCCGAGCTTTATAAGGACATGTGGAACTGGACGCTTGAGACCTACCGCCCGAAGAATCCTGGAAAGAAGGACAACCAGATTTTCGGGAGCAACTGCAAGTTCGCGATAAAACAGTTCTTCGACAGGCTTTACAGCGTGGATGAGGATACGGAGAGGGCGATTGAGGCTATGGTGTATGCGGAAGCGCTTGTGTACTTCAGGGCATTTAGCTCGAAGGGGTCGGCGAGTTTGGTGAGGGAGAGGTTGGAAAAGACAAACCGCAGATGAACGCAGATTTATCGCGGCGTAGAACACGGATGGCACGGATTTGACGGATTTTCACGGATACGAAATCCGTGCGTATCCGTAAGCCGAAACTTCGGCTTGCGCAGTGTTGGGGTATGCTTCGCATACCCCTTGTTTGATAAACCTTTCTCAAAGGTTTTCATCTGTGTAATCCGTGTTCCGTTGGAAGCACACATTCATCACTCTTTAAATATTAATCTCCGGCGCGCCGATATGTTCCCGAAGCAGCAATAATTCCATTAGACCCGAACTCCTCAAGCAACATAATGGAAGATTTTTTTTCTCGCAGACTCGAAGACGTACCGCTTCCGGTCGGGGCACGGCGGGAGGTATCTGATAAGTTCGCCTTTTATTTTTGGAAACATTAAACAATCTTTATGTTATATAGAGAATATTGAATATTTGAATAAAGCGCATCCTCAAAAATGGTGGTGGAATGACTCAACTGGCAATAGCAGCAAGAGATAACAAAAACCTCTTTTCAAATTATTATCTGGATAACCAGATAAAGAATAATTCAGAATGGAAGAAAGAAGAGCATAAAGCTGCCTTTTCAGAGATCAAAAAGTTATACGACACTGAGAAAGATTTTCTTCCCACTCTGAATGAGAAACAGCTTGAGCAGAGGTTCTTTGCGCCGATTTTTAAAATCCTCAATCATACCGTTGAGGTAAATGAAGGCACAGAGCAGAGGGAATTCCCAGATTATGCCTTTTTCCCGGATAGAGCCTCTCTTGACGATGCTCACAAGAAAATAGGTAATTCGTTTTATGACAATGCCTTCGCGATAGGCGAGGTAAAACGATGGGGAATTGAGCTTGACCGATTTGGAAAAGATGAAAAAGACAGAAAAAGAAATCCAAGCTTACAAATATGGATTTATCTCCATGATGTTACTCCAAAATGGGGCATCCTTTCCAATGGCGCTAAATGGCGGCTGTATTGCAAGGAGAGGCGGCGGGATGATTATTATGAAATTGACCTGCCCTCCCTCCTTGCTACAAATGATATTGAGAATTTCAAGTATTTTTATTACTTTTTCAGGCGAGATGCATACTTGCGTTCAACAGATGGCAAAATTTTTCTTGACGAGGTCTTGAAAGGTTCGGCTGATTATGCAAAAGATATCGGGGACGACTTAAAAGATAACGTCTATAAGGCGATGAAAAAAGTCGCCGAAGGATTCTTTTCATGGAGCCAGAACGGGCTTGATGTCCAGAACGAGGCGGCGCGCGAGACGGTTCAGAAATGCACGATGCTTTTACTTTACAGGTTCCTGTTTTTGCTTTATGCAGAAGGTAAAGGATTGCTTGACCTCAAGAAACCGCAATATCAGTCCTACAGTTTTTACAAATTGAAAAACGAAGTCAAAGAGAAACAGGACGGTCCTCTGGAGCAGAGATATCTTGGCGTTGGCACTACTCTCTGGTCGCGCCTGAAAGATACGTTCAGGTTAATAAATCAGGGAAGCGAGTCATTCGGGATTGATAAGAACGTGCTGAACGTTCCCGCATATAACGGAGGGCTTTTTGACCCACAGAAGAACCCTGAGCTTGAGAAATGGGTGATAGGTGATACTTTTCTTTCAGAAGCTATCAATCTCCTGTCCAGAAGCAAGGCTAAAGGAGGAAAGCTTGATTTTGTGGATTATTCTACGCTTGAAATCAGGCATCTTGGCAGTATTTATGAAGGACTTCTTGAGTATAAGCTTCGGGTTGCGGAAGATGAGATGGTTGTAAATGGAGGGGAATGGGTAAAGCTTGAGGAATTTAATAAAGACCGGAAGCAGAAGAAAGTATTTTCAGATTTTGATGAATTTGACAGGGTGAGGAAAGGTCAGATTTATCTTGCCACAGATAAGGGTGATAGGAAAGCCACTGGCTCTTATTACACACCTGATTATATTGTTAATTACATAGTCAAGAACACAGTGGGTCCGGTTGTTGATGAAAAATGGAAAGAAGCTGAGGCAAATAAGAAAAGCTTTGTGGATGCCACTCTTTCAGTGAAGGTGCTTGACCCTGCGATGGGAAGCGGTCATTTCCTTGTGGGCTCGATCGAGTTCCTTTCAGAGAAACTTCTTCTGGCTGTAAAAAAAGATATCGACAACGGCAGATTCTCTGATGAATCCCATCTTACTTCCGACTGGGCGCGCCGCGAGGTGGTGGCGCACTGTATCTATGGTGTTGACCTTAATCTAATGGCTGTGGAGCTTGCGAAGGTTGGGCTGTGGCTGACCACTATCAGTAAGGAGAAGCCGCTTTCTTTCCTTGACCACAGGCTGAAGCAGGGGAACAGTTTGATTGGGGCGCGCCTGTCGGATTTGAAGACCTATCCGGGCGCAAAAAAGAAGGATAAAGAACAGACCACGCTGCCATCTTTTATTTCCCCCCTCTTCATAACGCATCTTATCGGTAAGATTGCAGAACTTGATAAAATCAAAGACGAGCGCCTTGAGGATATAAAGAGAAAAGAGAGGGTGTTCGCGGAGTTCAAACAACTGCCTGAATATCGAAAAGCAAAGGCGCTGGCTGACGTGTTCACCGGGGTGTATTTCGGAAATGAAGTTAAACCAACAGAAAATAAGGATTCAGCGAATGTTTATTATGACCTTTTCTGGGCTATCATGGGAGATGAAAGCGAGTGGCGCAGGAAGACGAACAGGGACTGGTTCGCGGGAGCAGAGAAGATAGCGCAGGAAAAATCCTTTTTCCACTGGGAGCTTGAATTCCCCGAAATATTCTTCGAGGGCGGCGCGCCGAAGGAGAATCCGGGGTGGGACGCTGTGGTGGGGAATCCGCCTTATGTGAGGCAGGAGCGATTGGATCCTTTGGAAAAAACTTATGTAGAAGATAAATATACCGTTGCTTATGCTGCAACAGATTTATATGCGTATTTTATAGAAAAAGGTGTTAAATTATTATCTGCAGGCTCAAAACTTGGTTTTATCTGTTCAAATAAATTTGCACGTACAAAATATGGCGAAGGATTACGAAATTTCCTACTAAAATCATGCAAGATTCAAGAAATGTATGATTTTCAGGATGTAACAGTATTCGAAGGCATAACAACTTATCCCTTGATTTTGATTTTAACGGCAATAAGAGAAGGGGAAAATGTTGCAGATAACTTAGTTAATCTGGGCTCAGTCAAGCCTAATTTTGTGGATTTGCATTCCCATTTGTCAAATATAAAAAAGAAATTACCACAAAAATCGCTTGGTTCAGGTTATTGGGATTTGAGTGGAATTGATTCAGGTGCATTAAAAGATAAAATTGAAAATCAATCTATTAAATTGAAAGAATACATCAAATGTAGTCCTCTTGTAGGCATTAAAACCGGTTTCAATGAAGCATTTCACGTTGATAGCGCCACCGCAAATAACTTACTTATAGCAGAGCCATCAATACCTGTAAAGCCTTTAATTTATGGAAAAAACATTAAGCGTTACTCAGTCGAGCACGAAGGAACATATCTAATAAACTCAACGGATAATACTGTTCCTGATATAGAAAAATTCCCAAATCTCGTTAAATACCTTAACCAATTTAAAGAACAGATTTTTCAATCGTATCATGTACGTCATGGAGCAAAATGGTGGCAAATAAGAGAACCTAAGTCCGATGCTTTAATGAAAGCCTCAAAAATCGTATATCCTAATGTCGCAAATGGTTGCAGCTTTGCATTGGATAACGAAGGCATGTATGTGGATATGACAGGGTTTGTCATACCATCCTCTGACATTTATTTGTTGACTATCCTCAATTCCAAAGTAATTGAATATATTTTTAAATCTGTTGGTGTTCAACGGCGTGGTGGCTATTATGAATTTAAAATCCAATATGTCGACCAACTACCCATCCGCCGCATCTCCTTCACCACCCCACCCGCCCGCCGCGCCGCCCTCTATGAGGAAGCGAAGGCGCTGTACACGGAATTTTTGGGCGCATCTTCTGGCACGGCGCCGGACAGCCGTGACCCCGCATTTAAATGCGGGGATTTCGTGGGAGTGCGCCTCGATGCCAAGCCTGAGGAGAGCGATGTCGTGCATGATTTGCTCGCGCATCTTGCGGAGCGGATGATAGAGATGAATAAGGAGAAGAACGCGGAGATAAAGGGCTTTCTGGATTTCCTGAAAGGAGAAATAGGCGCTTCTATTGATGACTTATCCAATAAGACCGCAATTCAGGAATATTATAACCACGAATTCCAGACCTTAATAGATGTACTTGTCAAAAATAAGAAGAAGCTAAAGGCTGGATACGACCCCAAAAATCCTAACAATTATAAAATCCTAAAAGATTGGTATGATGATTCCACAAAAGAACTTGCGCCGCTTATGAGGAGGATTGAAGCGACGGATGGGCTTATTGATGCGATAGTTTACAGGCTGTATGGGCTGACAGAGGATGAGGTAAAAATCGTGGAAGGGAGTATTTCAGGAGAAAAGAATGCAAAATGCTCTTCCAATACCTAAGAAAAATTCCAATAACTATTTTATATCATACCCTCATATCTAAATCTATGACAACCGTTACGCTAAACGCTGATAGGGGAGCTGAGTTTGCGTTATTAAAAAGCCCATTCTTTATTGGATTGTTAAAATCAGGAGAAATGATTAAATTTGTTGATAAGCTGACAGAAAAAAAACGAATAAGACCTGATGAAGTAGCTGCTGAAATTGAACTCATTAAAAATGAAAAAAAAGAATTATGAAATGGACTCTGCAATAGAGACAAATGAAATCCATAGTGATGATGAGACTTTGAAGGCTATAGAAGAAGGATTGCAGGATATTAAAAATGGAAAAATCATCAGATTTGAGGATTTTTTGAGAAAGCACGGATATGAAAAATAGTTCGCAGGAATATAAACTCAGAAAAGCCATCAGGAAATATACGGAAGGTAAAGTTTAAATGAATAAGGAATTGGGAAACAAAGACTGGAAGACTTTTTCAAATTGGGAAAGAACATATAAAAAAAAGGCTCTCAAAGCTCTAACAATAGATGCAGCTTTTGCGATATTCTCCGACCTCTGGAATGCGCAGGCTGGATTTCCGGCAAAGGAAATCGAGCTTTTCAGAAAAAGAAAACTGGATGCACCATACATTTCATGCCAGAATATAGAAAAAACCTCGGTCTTGCGGAGCTTGTAAGTTTCGGCGTAGGCGGAACAATCGGCTCAGGTATATTCGTCGTCCCGGGGATAGCAGCAGCATTAGCCGGTCCGGGCTCCTTACTTGCATGGCTAATCGTGGCAGTTTCGGCGACCTGCGTCATGTTATCTCTTGCATGGGCAACATCAAAATATCCATCCACAGGCGCATTTTATTCCATATTTTCAAAAGTATTCAGCAAAAGACTATCAACAACCGTGGTTTTGTTTTATGTGATTGCCTCCGTGTTCGGGGTTGCTACCATTGCAGCAGGAATAGGGCAATACGTATCGTTTTTCGGCTATACCGATGTCCTCTGGTTGGAGATTGCTATTGTTGTTATGTTCGGTACAATAAACATTATAGGTGTGAGACCGTCAGGGAGTATTGAAATCCTTCTTACCATATTGAAAACCCTCCCCCTGATTGTTTTATCCATTATTTTGGTACCGTATGTACAGAAGGATAATTTCATCCCTTTTTTTACCGAAAGTAAAACCGATTTTTTAAAAGCAGTGATTATTGTGTACTGGCCTTTCACAGGTTTTGAGATAAGCGCCATACCTGCGGATGAGACAAGAAATAAAAAAGATGTATTTACCTCGCTGGTGATTGTGATACTGATTACCACAATCGTGTATCTATTCCTGAACATCGCCCTGATAGGCAGCGTGGGCAGCCAGTTGCTGGCTTCATCACCAGCCCCTTTAGCCCTCGCAGCGTCCCGGGTTTTTCATACTTCAGGAAAGGCGATGGCTGTGATAGGAATAATAGCCATGCTGTCTGCGCTTAACGCTTATCTTCTTGCGGCATCGAGAGTGCTGCAGAATGTATCTTTTGAAAACAGGCTGCCGCTGCTGCCCGATATCAGCAAAAGCGGAACGCCGTATGCCGCCATAATAATCAGCACCATTGCCGGCGCATCGCTCCTCTTATTCAGCAATCAATTCCAGTATCTGGCTACCATTTCCGTGATTGCCACATTGCTGCCCTACATATTTTTATGCGCATGCGCAATCAAGTTGTTTGACAGCCCCGGAATCCGCATTGTTGCAGGAATAGGGCTTGTATCCACACTGGCTATCCTCTTAACCTCGTTTTTATAGCCTTTATCCTT
>JAQUQX010000018.1 GCA_028715885.1 Candidatus Methanoperedens sp. | reverse complement strand
AGAGTCCTGGAATGGCTTTTATTAGAAAGATGCCCATTGCTGCTGTTTTGGGATTATTTTTTTCATGGAGTGGATAACATGGAAAAATTTTTTGATAGGAAGCGAAATAATAATCGTACTCAACATATAAAAATATAAAAAGGATGTTTGGTAAAGGACTCAACTTGAAACTTTCAGACAAGTCTGATGGTAGTTCCATTTTAGATTTAGAATATACATTTTTAAATTATTTGCCATTTTATATAGAATTTGGTGGGATAGAACAGAGGCGGTCTTTAAAAAATAATCTTAAAACCATGTTGAAATCATTAGAAGAGAAGGACGAAATAGATTTGAAAGGTTTGACTTCAGCGATATTAAAATTGAATGAGGACATCATAATATATCTAAAAAAGTTCAATTTTGATTTAACATCCCAAAAATTATCAAGGCAATCGGAATGGATGCTTAGGAACAAAGATACAATTTCTCAGGCTATGGCATTGATTGTACCTATAATCCTCTTTATTCTATCGAAATATTTTCCCCCAAAAGGTACATGACATAAAATAAAAGGGTAAACGTAACCACAATCCACAATAACCCCCTACTTATGGGTACAGCGATCCTATTAGCGTTTTATAGCCAGCTTTTTAAAACAACCTGCTTCAAAGCTTAATATCCTCGTTCTCCACCAGAATCCTGAACTCCTCAAGACTCACGCGCCCGTTTTTCTGGAATTTCTCTTTTGCTTCTTCCCGTAGCTAACTGCACAATTATCAAACCAGTTCCCCATACAGGCGCGACAACTGACCCGCTATCTTCTCCCAATCATACTCCTTTGCCGCATCCTTAGCAGACATTGCCATCTTTTCCCGGAGCGCGCGCTCCTTAACCAGCGTACGGATGGCGCTGCCAAGTTCCGCAGCGCCGGGATTCACAACAAGACCAGTTTTCTCATTGACCAGGAGGGAGGCGGCGTTTCCCGGGGATTTGACCGTGATAACAGGCACCCCGCATGCAAACGCCTCGATAACCACCATCCCGAATCCTTCACGGCTGGAAGGCAGCGCCAGTATTTTTGAGGACTTTATCCGCGCGATTACATCCTTATACTCCATAAACCCGGAGAACCTGACGTTTTCCAGAAGCCTGCGGTCGGCTGCAAGCCTGGCAAGCCTCTCCTTTTCAGGCCCATCCCCTATAATGTGGCATTTTACATTCGGCAGCGCCTTCGTGGTATGCGCAATAGCCTCAAGCAGCACATCCACATTCTTCTCCCTGATAAGCCTGCCAATAAAAATTATATCGCATTCATCTGGCGACGGCGGTATGCCTGCAATTGATTTTAAATCAATACCGTTTGGCACAAGATGGATGTTTTCGCTATTAACCCCCAGCAGCGTGAGATTCTTTTTTGTCAGGGCAGACACGGCGATTGATTCATGCGTCAATTTAGAGGAAAGATACTCGATGAGCTTCCCGAAAAAACCATACCATCCCATATATTCATACCAGTAATTTCCCCAGACCTCATGCCATGTGATTACAGCCGGGGTTCTCTGGAGAGCAGATACGAGTTTCACGGTAAAACAAGAAAAATACGGGAACGCGCTGGCATCAATCACATCAAACCTCTCTTTAACCAGGTGCGGGAATAGTTTAATTGAGAATATCAACGCCTCAGTGATTGACCGCCTGCCGTTAACATATAATTCCATGGGCTTGCAAACGCCATGCAGCACCATGCCTTCATACTCCAGAATATCGGAGCCTTCCCACCATTTAACCCCGAAAAGATGAACGTCATTCCCATTTTCTGCCAGTCTTTTGCCCAGTTCATATATTCTTTTCTCAGCGCCCCCCTTTATCCAGGGATAAACAGCATCATAAACGAAAGCTATCTTCATAAAGCGACACCTCGCTTTATGCGGTATCCACGTATGCCTGCGGGCATACGTGTCTGCGAAGTAAAGCGGCGCAACGGTTTTTGATAAACCTTTCTTAAAGGTTTTAAAGCGACACCTCGCTTTATGAAAATCCACGTATGGCAAAGCCATACGTGTGTGCGGTGTAAACCGACGCAACAGTTTATCATTTATTATTATCCTTTTTCTCAAGCATGAATACACTGATTATGAGCGTGGAAAAAATTACCTGAATTCCCAGCGCTGCAAGCACAACAGAGATTACCGCATTTCCCACTTCCGAGAGGGAGCCGTATCCCGAGGATACCCATTTGAAGATAATGTTAGAACCCAAAACAATTCCTGCTAAGAATAACAACATGCCAATAACCAGCCCGTATTCAAGAGAATGGTAGTCCAGGATTTTCGCAGTCATCCCGGTCTTTTCTATTTTATTGTGGATTATCCCATAAACCTTCATATAACTGCCAGTGGCTATCATCTGTGTCCCTATTATCGCAAACATGCTGCCCAGGACGAAAGAATGCAGGCTTGTTGTTTCCACGTTACCCCGCATCGCAAGAGTCAGGGTCATGAAAGCGCCGAGGATGAACAGCAATAAGCCCGGGATGTAGAAAAAAGGCGTTGGGTTATAAAGCATCATGAATCTAAGGTGGCGCCAGCCGTCTCCCCATGAGTGAAGTTTGGAAGGCGTAAGCCTTGGATAATATGTAATAGGCGCCTCGGTTATCCTGAGCTTTTTCCTTGCAGCTTCAATTACCATTTCGCTTGCGAATTCCATCCCTTCGCTTTTCAAATCAAGCCTTTCATAAGCCTCTCTGGTTATGGCGCGCATACCGCAATGAGAATCGCTTATATTTGTCTTAAAAAGCATATTAAGGATTCGTGTCAGCAATGGATTCCCGATATACCTGTGCAGCCACGGCATTGAGTTTTTTTTGATTTCCCCCTTAAATCGGGAGCCCATAACGAAGTCCGCTTCACCTGCAAGCAGGGGCTTTAAAAATTTCGGCATTTCCCGGAGGTCATAGGTATCATCAGCATCAGCCAGTATGAAATATGTTCCCCGGGAATGCCTGATGCCTTCAAGGTATGCGTTGCCGTATCCGTTTTTTTTGGCAGTCACGATTTTTGCGCCCAGTTTCTGTGCGATTTCCCCCGAATTATCCGTGGAATTGTCCGATACTATTATTTCCCCTTCCAGTCCTTCCTGCTTTAAGGTCGATACCGCTTTCCCGATGACGATACCGATTGTTTTTTCCTCGTCCTTGCATGGGATTATAATAGACACAAGAGGATGGCTCATGATATCCAAGACGCCTTAATGTCTAAAAAACCTTTTCCGCAGTATGACATGCCCTCTCTTTTAAACCAGATCCGCTTCAAGTGTTCTCCCTTCCTGTACATCCTGTTCATTAATCGATACTGCTTTTGATATGTTGGCATTTTGAATTATATAGTCACTGAGAGGTTTGGTCCAGTATTCCCCTCCACGGGTAGAGTACGGGACTACAATTTCATACCTTCCGTTCTTAACAGCCGCCTGATTGGTATAGACGTAAGTCCTGCCCTGGTTGGTAATTACGCTCAATGATATCTTCACATCCCCCTCTGATTTTCCTGTGATTGTAGCCCCTGGCACATACTCAAAAATTTTTACATATTTTATATCCGGGCTCCTGATAGCTGTTGTTTTTGATTCATAAAGAAGGCGGTAATGGCTCAACCCGTCCCCATCAAAAACATGAAGTCTTGACAACATGGTTTCGAAGAATTTTTTATTTTCAGCATTGATGCTGGCTATCGGCGCCCCGTCAGAAGTCCTATAATAATCATCGGGGTTCTTACCTGCCAGCATTGCTAAGGATTTGAATTTCAGTTTAAGCATCTGGGCATCGGTTATTATGAAACGGACTTTCCTTTTGCCAAGAATCTCATTTGCTGTTTTTTCATCGGGCTCGGTTAAAAAGTGCGCTGCGTCATCAATACCCGTCTGGAAATTATTTGCCACAACCGGGCGCTGCGAGATGTACAGAATCCAGTTCCCGTAATCCCACCAGCTCATAACGCCGTATTCGGGGGTTTTGTCAGGAGCATCAAAGTAACTCGTGGGAGGGGAGTTATCCTTGAGCCATTTGAATGTTTCCTGCAGGTCCTGGTCTGGCGCAGCTGCACCGCTTGCCATGGTTTTTATTACTGTGATATTGGGGGCGCTGATAAGAACAAGCAGAAATAATCCTACTATTAATCCTGCATTGGGTGATGGTCTGGGTTTTTGCTGCCCTTTTCGCTTTTTCTTACCGGTTATCGCTTCTTTCTCCTGCGCGGGCGCGAAATGCCCTGCCGAAGCGATGATAAAATATGCTGAAAATATTGCCACATTTACAGAAAGTAAATAGATAAAACGTTTCTGTAAAACCGTAAGCATAAGCACGATTAATGTCCATACAATTAGAAATACCGCCTCAAAGGGATATTTTTCCCGTATAGTTCTATATAGAAAATATACGAACGACAATAAAAAGATAAAAAAGCTGATGGTGAAGGCATTCCACACGTTATCCAGTGTAAATGCACCGGCGGGGTTATTAAAAAGCGGCACTGCCTCCTGTATTGTGGCAAGTATCCCGCCGCCAAAAAGATAGCTTATCCGGTTGTTTGCTGCAAGATAAAAATTCAGTGAAAAAATCTTAAGAGAATATACAGCGGCGGCAAATATTAAAACCAGTATCGTCGGGTGATACCACCATTTTTTGAGGTTCAGTTTTTGCATCACCCAGAGCAGGATGCATAATAAAAAAAAGACAGAGAGGAATCCGACCTGGAACAGGGACGGTAAATAAGTGCCAATGTTAAGTCCGTTTCCCTGGGCTACGGGCGTTATAATCAATAGAGAAACAAGAAATGCCAGGCTGCCTGTTATAATAAGGTAATCCGAATTGCGGTTTAATTTCCTGTCGAGCACAAACTGGATAAGAATATATATTCCTATGAGCCCGATAAAAATAGAAGCACCTTCCCATGTGAATATCGATAGTGCAAGCGTGATACCGCAAAGTGCGGGATACAATGAATTTTTAAATATGTTCGTCCTGAAATTGCCAAAGTTGATATTACCTTGATGCAAACGTTTCATTGCAATAACAAAGAAAAGATACGCCGCGGTAGAAAGTAACGTCTCTGCAACATGGTGGTCTGCATACCCGATAAAAGAAACATAAACATGAGCAGGAGTTATCGCGAAGATGCCCGCGCTCACAAGCCCGAAGCGCCAGTCAAATATTTTTTCTGCGATTAAATAAACCAGAAGCACTGTCAGTGTCCCGAAAAGAGGCGGAATGACTGCTGCTGTGGCTTCTATTGTATAGGGTGAAGGATGTCCAAACCCTATAAGGAGCGCGATTAGCGCAATGAATTGGTCAAATAGCGGTGGCCAGCCAATAATTGAACCATATGGGAAGTTGATGTATGTATCAAATGCCAGCGTGTCCGGAAAATGGGAAACGGTGGCTAAAATACGCCTTGCATGATAATAAGTATCGGCTCCCAGCAAGGTTATATGCCCACCGGAAAATACTACCGGAAAAACCCATAGTCTGGCAATCAGCGCAAGAAGCAATATGCACAGCAGGAATTTATTTTTATTTTTTTCTACGAACAACGTACCCATAATATTTCCCTGGAATGCCTAACATCCTGTAAGTATAAAAAATTTGGTTTGCATTTATTTCTCTTTACCAAAACACCCGAAATACAAACACTCCTGTCGTGGAATCGCAGGTATATCCTCGCTGCCCCCGATAAATCTCACGGGCGCATCCCTTATAAGCACTGCCGGGGTACTTTCATCCGCCTCACCCATTATTATCTGCGCCGCAGAAACAAGGTTATCTGCCGTGGCACGCCTTGTTATCAGAAGCGGTTTCCCGAAAAGGTCTTTTCTTCCCCTCATATCCTCGACAGGCTCTATGCCCGCGCAGCCAAGCACTATGCCAACGCAGCCGAGGCGCAGCGGCTGTGTCCTGCTGTCCCCTATAATCACGGCAATATTGCAGTGGTATTCTTCCATGAGCTTTTTTCGGATTTCAATGGCGCTTCTTTTCGGGTCTTCCGGCAGCAGTACAACATGCCCCTCAGGCGCGTTGGAATTATCGATCCCGGCGCTCGGTGAGAGAACACCCTTTGTAATCGTCACTACCACACCGGGTATCCCGCCGAGTATCTCCTCGGATTCCCGCATGATAAGTTCCATTTTTCTGGGGTCGTTTTCATAAAGCTTTGAAAGTTCAATTGCTTTTTCAGATGGAATCACATCTTCAAGATTAACAACCCGCCCTTCCGCACTTGCGACAGCTGATTCCGCAAGCACGATTGTATCGTTATCCTGCGGCGTTATTCCTGCGCTCTTCATCGCATTGCAAAGCACCAGAACCATATCATCGCCCGGTTTTATGAGCGGAGTTTTTATTCCGAATAATTGCATGATCCGAACTCCTTCATTATTTTTATGGCGCAGAAATCCCCGCACATGGTGCATGGTCCTTCATGCGGCGCCAGTGCCCTGGCTCTCTCGCTGTCAATGGCGTATCTTAACTGTCCCTCCCAGTCGAGGTTCGCCCTTTTTCTTGCAAGAGCCCTGTCCCTTTCATTTAAACCGTATTTCATGGAATCGCCTATATGCGCTGCAATCTTAAAAGCTATCAGCCCTTCCCTCACCTGTTCGGACGATGGAAGCCCGAGATGTTCTGAGGGCGTAATATAACACAGGTAATCCGCTCCAGCCCCGCTTGCTATGCTGGCTCCCACGCACCCGGCAATATGGTCGTACCCCACCGCCACATCTGTAGGCAATGGTCCCGCCACAAAGAGCGGGAAATCCGAGAGGCGTTTATGAAATCTGACATGCCCTGCAATCCTGTCGGCGCGCACATGCCCGCCGGTTCCTTCAATAATCGCCTGCACTCCTTCTTCATTTGCGCGTTTTGCAAGTTCTACGTTCAGTTTAATTTCCGCGACCTGCGCTTTATCCCGCGTATCGTGTATGCACCCGCTTCGCATGGCGTTTCCGAGCGAGAGGACGATGTCATGTTTTTTAAGTAACTTCAAAATCTCATCAAAGTTTTCTATAAAAGGGTTTTCGCAATTGTTGAGCATCATATAAGCGCAGGTTAATGAGCCGCCCTTGGATACCACGCCCATGATTCTTTTTCTTTTTTTCAGCAGGCTCAGGGTGTTATTATCAATGCAGTGGAGAACAAAAGAACTCACGCCTTCCTCAGCCTGCCGCTTCATATTCCCGATGATGTCACCCTCGGTCATATTCTTAAGACCTGTCTCTGCCGCTGTCTGGTAGATGGGGACAGTGGTAAGGGGAAGTGTGGTATTTTCAAATATACTTGCGCGTATTGCGGTGATGTTCCCGCCCATGGAAAGATCGGAAATTGTATCGGCGCCGTATTTTTCCGCGATGCAGGCTTTTTTTACCTCGTCGTCCGGGTCGATTTTTAAAGAGGATGTGCCGATATTGACATTCACTTTCGTTGAGATGCCTTTGCCTATGCCCGCGGATTTTTTCCCCCGATTCATAATAACAACGCTTCCGTTTGCGATTCTCTCAAGCAAAACCCGGATATCGATATTCTCCGAGCCAGAAACAGCTTCCATCTGTTTCGTTGCGGTTCCATCCCTTGCCCGTTCTACCTGCGTTTTCATATAATACCCGCCATCTCAAGTATTTCCCGCGTATTTTCATGGTTCCCGATTGGCATAATATGCACGCCGTCGCACATATCGCGCAATTCGTTAATCAAATCCGCTGCTATTTTCATCCCGCATGCTTCTGGATTTTTCGCAGTCCGCATCCTGTGGATAATGTCCTCGGGGATTTTAACGCCTGCTATATTCGAATTCAGGAACTTTGCATTTTTTTCGGATTTTAACGGGATTATTCCTGCGATTATCTTTACTCTTCCGCCTTCATGTTTTGGCTCAATTTTATCCATAAATTCGCAAAACTTACCAGTATCAAAAACCGCCTGCGTCTGGATGAAACTCGCACCCATTTTTATCTTTTTTGAAAGCTTGATGAGTGCAAGTTCATTCGTGTCGGTATTTGTCACAGCGCCGGTACAGAAATCCGTCCCGCCCGCAAGGAGGTTCCCGGAAAAATCAAATCCCCGGTTTAATTTTTGAATCAATCCAAGAAGCTGTACTGAATCCAGGTCATATACAGGCTTAGCTCCTTCGTGGTCGCCTTTTACGGGATGGTCGCCGGACATTACCAGTACATTTCTTATCCCCATTGCAGATGCGCCCAGCAGTTCAGACTGGAGTGCAAGCCTGTTCCTGTCCCTGCATGTCAGGTGCATTATGGTTTCATACCCTTCCTGCCGAAGAAGGCTGCATGCAGCTTGAGCGCTCATCCGCATAAGAGCCCTCTGGTTATCGGTAACATTAATCGCATCTGTTAAGTCTTTTACAAGGCTTGCGTCTTTTAGCATCTCTTCTATGTCCGTGCCTTTCGGTGGGCTTACCTCTGCCGTAATTATGAATTTCCCCGAAAGCAGTTTATCGCCAAAGTTCAAACCTTACCACTCCTCTCTTTTTTTGTATGGTCTTTTGGCTCATGTATGATTTCAAGGTATTCCAGCTTCCCGAGCTTTTCCAGTTTTTTATAGATTTCATCCCATGCGCAGGAGCGCTCATCAACTTCGCATTTTCCATCCACTGCGCCTCCGCAAGGTCCGTTCAGCAAGCCCTTGGAGCACTGCGAAATAGGGCATATACCGCCAAAGATCCACACTTTGCATTCCCCGCACATGCCGCACAGTTCTTTCAGGTTCTCATCGCCGCATACCCCTCCAAGGGATTCGGTATCAAGAGCTGGATAAACAGTTATTCCAGCCAACCGTGAGATGGCGGAAACCCCGCCCCCGCAGGACATAACAAGGAGAGCATCCGACTTTTTAACCCCGGGATTGCAGGACAGCACATCTTCCCATGAAGGTATGCTGCACGCCGAGCTTAAAACTGTCCATCCCGTAATATTTTTCCCTGCGCGACGCAGTTTTTTTCCCATTTCGATAACTTCAGGCTCACCGCCCACACGCATCTTGGCAGCGCATTTCCCGCAGCCGATTATGAAAATATTCCATTCATTCAGGTTTCGCAGGATTTCTTTAAATTCTTTTTGCCTTGATATTATCATTTTTATCTCGAATACCCAAAAATGACGTCATTTTTCTTGTTTATCAATTCAGCAAGCATATCCGCAATCAAAGGCAGCTCCCTCGCCTGTTGTTTTATTTTTTTAATGAGGCGTTCAACCTGTAATTGTGTACCGATGATAATCAGGTTTACCTTATCCGCTTCATGCGATACAGCTTCGCGAGGAAGAGCCGCATCCCCTCCCCTCGCAAGCATCTCCTGTTTTATTATCAGCGCTTCTGTTGTGGTTATGTTCTTTAACAGGATATTTAATAAAACGGCTTTGTTCTTCATGACCTGGCTTCCTGCTTTCGTAGTCCCGACAGAGGTTATGAATCTTGCCGCATCATCTGGTTTTCTTATATCAAGCAGTTCAACTTCATAATCGCCAGTGCTGACTGTTGGTATCCTTGCTTTTGCTCTTTCCGCAACCCTGACCGCGTCCACAGTGGCGGAAACGTCATGCGTCCTTATTATGTGAGCCCCGTTTCGCACCGCAATTGCAGTGGCTGCAAGGCTTCCGAAAAGCCTCTCATCCGCAGGTTTATTAAGCGTCTCGCCGATAAAGGATTTCCTGGATATTGCAGCAAGTATCGGCTTCCCGAAGAAGCGAAGTCGCTGGATATTGTCGATGGTCTCATAATCGTAAACCGGGAGTTTCTCAGGCGTCCATCTTCCGATAGCGGGGTCAATGATTATGTTGTCGGGATTTATTCCTTTCTCCTCTGCCGCGTTTATAATCCTTCCAAGTGAATCAATTATCGCATCCATGCCCACCGGATCGCCGGGAACTTTGTTGCTTGCCATAAGTATTACAGGGCAGCCATGCTCTTTTGCCACGTCTGCCATGCCGGCGTCCGCTGTAAAACCGCTTACATCGTTGATAATATCCGCCCCGGCGTCAAGCGCTTCCCCGGCAATATCCGCAAACATCGTATCCACGGATACCGGAACTGCAATATCCTGCAGGAGTTTTAATGCGGGAATGAGACGTTTTCGTTCTTCCTCTTTTGAGATTTTAGGGGCAAGAGGCCAGGTGGAACGCGCGCCCACATCTATAAAATCAGCGCCGTCATCAATCATCCTTCGGGCAGCATCCAGAACCGAATCCCCGGAAATCACAGACCCTTTATAAAAAGACTCCCTGCTTAGATTTATTACACCCATTACGCGGACAGGTTGAGCGTCTCCGACTTTCAATCCTGCAATGGTTTTTTCTATCACGTTTTACCATAATAGTTTTTACGATTATAAAAGAGTTACCTTAATCTTTTACTTTAAAATTCCCCAGAACTACTTTTACCTATTTCTTTTATAAATACGCTCACCTACTTCTAAAAATTCTTTTCCAGATTTCTGTCCCCTCCTCCGCATATCTCTGTGATTTTAATATCAGTTCATTATTGTAAGCTCCTATAATATATGCTGTAAGAAAGATAATCTCTGTCAGGTCAGCAAAATGATAAATCTCAAACATATCTCCTGCTATATTTCCGAACCATGTCCTAAATTTGATTAGTGTATTTAGAGCAAATGCTGCGCCAGCAAGTGAAATATAAATCCAAGTTTGCTCCAGCAGTTCCCTGTCAAGAAATAAATCATTATATAAACCCCTGTCCACCCTGCTTGTCTTGACGATAATCTGCCAAATAATGATGATTAAGATTAACGCAGAGCATGCATTAAATATTTCTATGAAGACCTCAGAAAACTCTATCGTTAAAATCTCAAATTCCTCCATTATTAAATTTTATAATTTGGTCATTTGAAGTTACATCGCTTATAGAAGTTTTATCCTCCTCCTTATTATTATTATCATAGTAATGAGTTTCATGCTGTATAAAGGTTTTGCATGTGGTATTTTAAGGAAAAACGCTTAGATAAACCGAATATGATTTGCTTTTTCAATATACCGGTCTCTTTATTTAACCCCTTTATTTCTTGTGGAAAAATTTAATTGTACTCTGTCATGGTAATATAAAAAATCAGCCTGAGCTGTCCGTAAATTATTGATTTGAATCAAATTGTCAAAAATATCTGGCTATTACAAGACTGAATTCAAATAATATCACAAACGCCGCCGCTACTATCAATTCCGAAATGGCTGAAGGGTCAGGGGAAACGAAGAATGCAAATGCAATAAGCGCGCCGTATATTATCTTCCGTTTTCCTCCCAGGGACTCGCGTTTCAAAATCCCCATCTTCATAGCAAATACAAGCAGCAGCGGGAACTGGAAAACTAGCCCGAAACCGAGGAGTAGCGTTGTTATGGTGTAAATAGTCTTAATAACGGAAATCTGCGGGTTTGCCACATCAACCGAATAAAGTATCGTGTATTTGAATATCAGCGGCACAGCCGCAAAATAGGCAAGCGCAGCCCCGGCTAAAAACATGATAAAGGAAAAAGGCACAATCCTGATAAAAAACAGTTTTTCGTTCTCATAAAGTCCCTTTCCCACGAACATAAAGCCCTCATAAACCAGCAGTGGTATCCCTATAAACAGGGCGACCATGAGTGAGAGTGTAAGTTTTGTGATAACAAGTTCCATCGGGGAATATATGGTCATGGGCACAGGCACCGTTTGTTTCCATATAACCTGCAACAGTTCGCCCGAGAAGAGAAAAGCAATTGCTGTAATGAGCGTAATCGGAATAGCAGCAGCCATCATTCGTGAGCGCAGTTCTTCGACATGCTCCACCAGTGCCATCTCTTCGTCGCCGGGTACGCGGTTCATTGCAGTTTACTGATTCTTTATTATTTATAAACGTGCGTAAAGAAAAGTTCTATAGAGATTGAAGTTAATTAGTGTTTAAATGAAAGCTTGCGAATTTAATGAGCGGGCATTGATTGCCCGTATTGCAAAATTACTTGCAAAACCAGGAAATGGAACAATAGTAGGCGCCGGAGAGGATGATTGCGCAGTCCTGGATATCGGCGGCGAAGATTATCTTCTCGTCACCACAGATATGCTCCATCGTAAAACGGATTTTCCGCACCAGATGAGCGGCTGGCAGATAGGGTGGATGTCGGTTGCTGTGAACCTGAGCGACCTGGCTTCCAAGGGCGCCAGACCTGTTGGTGTGGTGATGGCGATGGGCATCCCGCCTGATACCGAGCTCGAATTTATCGAAGAAATTGTAGAGGGAATGGATGAGTGCGCCGGAAGATTCGGAACACAGGTAATAGGCGGGGATACGGACTCGCACGACGAATTGACCATGGCTGGAACGGCGCTGGGGCTTGTGAAAAAAGAGCTACTCATACGCAGGAGCGGGGCGAAAATCAGCGACCTTGTATGCGTTACAGGGCATCTCGGCACGGCAGGGGCGGCGCTGTTTGCTCTGGATAAGAAAATTCCTGTAGGTCAGGGGATATTGAAGGCATTGTTTGAACCCATGCCAAGGATAGACGAAGGCATTGCTCTTGTAGGATCTTGCTCGGTTACGTCCATGATGGACATAAGCGATGGGCTTGCGCTGTCGCTTCATGACCTGGGCAAAGCCAGCAGCGTTGGTTTTAAAGTATATGAGGACAGGCTGCCTGTGCTGCCGGATGTTAGAAAGCTCTTCAAGGGCAGGGAGCTGCTTGAAGCGGTTGTTTTTACAGGCGGTGATTTTGAGCTATTGTTCACTGTATCTCCGGATAAAATCGATATTGCAAGAGAAGCCTGCCCCCTGACTGTTATCGGGGAAGTTATTGGCGGGGGGGTGTTTCTTGAAAAAGAAGGCGGATTGGAGGAGCTTGAAGCGCGCGGGTATGAGCATTTCGGCTGACATGAGCAGGGAGGTTCATAGATAATGCGTGCCATCTTTTTAAAGAGGCAGCGAGAGCAAGGTGATGTGGTTAACAGCGAACTCAAAACGAATATTTCAGACAGGATTTACAGGATTGACTGGATAAAATTCTTATGAATCCCTTTTAGGGTTTCGTAGTCTTCTTTAAGCTCCTTCACGTCCTCCACCCCAAGCCTTGGATTTATTCCTTTTTCCATAAGAATTTGCTTCATTCGGGTTATGGAAACGCCAGCCATGCTGGCAGCTTTTGCAAGAGACATTTTTTTCTCTATATAAAGCGCCGCAGCTTTCTCTTTTTTATTTATTTCAGACATAAACGATGTTCTTTTTAATATCTTCTGCGACTTTTTTTACTCGTATACTTTTGATGCCTACGGGAGTCAGGATGTCCACCTTTTTCCCGAGGACGTTTTCGATATAATCCGATAGTTCAATGAATTTCAAGCCTATTGGCTTCTCAAATTCCACAACGAGATCGACATCGCTGTCTTCTCTCTGGATTCCTTTTGCGGAAGACCCGAATAAGCCGATTCTTTTTACGCCGAAAATATCTCTTAAATAGGGTAGTTCTTTTTTTAAGATTGTTATGATTTCTTCTTTTGATAGCATCTTTAATAGCCTCTAAAGTCTAGCATAAAAGTTAGGGGGTTAGAAAAATATTTTGACCTCTATTGAAAATTTCAGAATAAATCGAATACATTTTATTTTTATTTCTGATTTTAATCAAGTATGTGGGTTTGTTACCAGCGTCTTTTATTGAAGCACCAAGAACCCAACATTCATTATTATCAACAAAAATTGCTCGATCATGAATTTCACCTTTTTTAATAGCTAATTTTTTCTTTGGATTTTTCATCCATAATTGAGTGACATTTAGGAATTTTCCTTGAGGACGATTTGTCAAAAATTTTATTCTTACTTCATTTGGAATTTCATCTAAATATAATTGATAAATGTTCTCATCAGGATAACCATCAACAATAAACACTTCTGTTGCAGCCTTTTTTACAATTGTTCTGATATCCTTGTAAATATCGTAATTTTCCCCTTTATCATAAATCCATTCATACTTGTCTTCGTGAGTTTCTTTTTCGTAATCGGAGAACTCTTTATCTAATTCCTTAAGGGCGTCTCTGTGTAATATATAGCCATTTTGGGATGAAATAAATATATTTTTCTCTTTTAATTTCTTAAAGACGTCAGGAATATTTTTTGGTTTTGGTAAGTTTGCCAGTTCAAAATAAGTTTTAACATTTTGTGGCGTGAAAATTTCATCATTCGTTGTCTTAATATAAAAATAAGCAAGGTATTTAACCTGCTCTGCTTGTGAAAGGCTTGAAAAATTAGGTTTCTTATCAATAAAATCTGAAATTATAACTTTCAATTTTATTCCTCACAACAAATTTATTTTTTTGTATTGGGGAGGTCATGTAGCACATAATCTTCTCCAATCTGAGATAAAATCCATTTACCTACAGAACTTCCTTTTGTTACCCAGTGCAGCCTATCTTTTGTATCTTGGAACGCTTTATGCACTCTTACAGGTCTTTTAACTCCAACTGCTACATATGCATACATTACATTACCCTCTGAAAATTCCTCTTTTTTTAAGTAATGTTTCAAATAAAATCCAGTCACTGCGATCATTTCAGGGGCTGTACGAGATGGTTTTTTATCGTTGAAAAAATCTTTAAATGGGATGACACCATCGCAACTAATGTCAAATTCTTCTGGGGATACATTATCTAATCTTGAAGGTTTATATTTTTTTATACCATTGTTGGACTGTTTTGTTTTGAAATCGTTAGATTGTTTTATTTCAGCATCATTAGCTTCTACTTCTTTAGAAGACGTTTTTATCGGTTGAGAGATAAAATCCTTAAAGACATCAAGGTTCTTTTGTACGAATCCTTCAGCACCTTCCAATTCGATTGTTCCTTCGTTCAGATTTATTTTTGCCTTTGTTAAATTATCATTCATTATTTCACCTCATTTAATGTTCGACTACTAAATTGTGATAAATTCTAAAAATAAAGGGCACCCCTATTGTGCCCTCACCGACTCCAGCGCCTGCGTCACCATCGCTTTGTAGGCTTCCGCATTCGTGTTGTAATGCTCCTTCGCCTTCACAGCATTGGGCTCATTTCCCGCAAGCTTCTCCAGCCTCTTCGTTGTGTGATTTGCAGCATCCACAACCCACCTGTCGCGTGTCGCCGCATCCACAACCTGCATGGACTCAGCCCTTATCGATGTGAGCACGTTACCTTCTTTCGTTGTGTAAGTGCTCGGCTTCCCAATCACCGCTACAAATTCCGGCGGCGTGGTTCTCGATAAGACCTGCGCAGCCTCTGGCTGGTACTGCCCCGCGGTCACGAAGAATGCGCCGGTTGGATCGACAATGCGCCCGCGCCAGAACTCAGCCTCAGAGCCTACGTCCTCCTTCTCGGTCAGCGTGCCCACGATGAACACGCGGTTTACCTTTGCGCCCGTCGGGGTGATGAGGTACTGCGGCGAGTACTGGTCGCTCCCTTCCTTCACCTGCATGTTTGCCTCCTTAAACTCCGCTGCGAATATGCGGTGCGCTACTTCCCTTGTGAATCCGTTGTTCTCTGCCATGATTTACGCCTCCTGTGCAATCGGCGCGGCAGAGGTCGCAAGCAGCCTCTTTATGTCCTCTTCTATCGGCTTCACATCCTGCCTGATGGTCTCCACGAGTATGAACCTGTCAAGCTTTGCTCCTGCCACCACATAGTACCTGCCCACAAGCTTGTTCTTTATCATGTCAAGCACAACAGCCTGGTCAAGAGCCTCGGTTGCCATTTCCTTGGCTTTCTCAAGGGTGATGCCTGTCAGAGCTTCAGTGATTTCCCTGTTCAACAGGATGTCCTGCACCCGCTCGCCGTCGTCCATGACAGCTTTCACTCTGAGGTCGTAGAGCCCTTCCACCTTCCCATGCTCTCCGCATGCGCCTTTGACTAATGCTCGATTACACTCGGGGCAGCGCTTGATAAGACCTGAGCCGCTCTGTATATCTACTATGGCGCCGCTGAATTCTGTGGGTGTTGAGCCTACCTCGATGTCCTCGCTTATGGGGATTATCTCGCTTGTCTTATTGATCTTGACGCTGAACTGCCCCTGCCATTCCGAGGTGGTTATATTCTTGAATATGTAACACTTACCTTCCTCTAAGGTCGGCAGAGCCGAAGCTTTCGCCCATTTTGTGAATTTTATTGTCCCTGATTCATCGCCCAGCAGTCCCACCTGCGAGATGGATTCCTGGTTTGCGTCCCACAACTGCACAACCTTTGCGCGCAGTGTAACCCATTTCCCGTCCTGCTTGATGTCTGATGCTTTTACCTGCGGTGTTTCACGTGGCGTAAAAAAATCCGACTTCTGGAGATTGTGTTTCTTTAATAAAGAGTTTATTACGTTTCTCCGCGCTTCTTCGGGTGGAACCTTGTACTGATTTACCAGTTGTTCCAGTTTGTTTTCAATTTCGCCTGTCTGTACCTTAACGCCCAGTTCCAAGAATCGGGCTTCTATCTGTTTTGCGATTTCTTTCATATATTTCCTCAAGCCTCTTGTTTGATTTTTTGTTTGAGAGGCAGATTATACCTTATCCTGAGAGGATATAAAGCTTATCAGAGCGGGGTGAAAGTAATATTTTAATAAGAAATAACCCAATTAAAACCGGATGACTATTAATTATCCATCCATTAAAGACAAAATCGTCGCCTTCATAAGCTCTAAAGTGCAGGAATCAGGTGCAAGCGGTGCTGTCATCGGTTTAAGCGGAGGCATAGATTCAACGCTGACCGCCTATCTCGCTGTCGAGGCGCTCGGCTCTGAGAATGTTCTGGGGCTGCTGCTGCCTGAAAAAGGCATCACAACAGATGAGGATATCGAAGATGCGCAGGAAGTCGTAAAAATTCTCGGCATCGGGCATAAGGTCATTGAGATATCCCCTGTTATACGGTCTTTTTCAAAAGCCATACCGGATTTTGATAAAACTGCGCTTCCGGCAAAGGGAAATTTGAAAGCGCGCACCCGCATGTGCATACTATATTATCACGCAAACCTCATGCACCGCATGGTCGTAGGTACGGGGAACAGAACAGAACTGCTGCTGGGGTATTTCACAAAATACGGGGACGGGGGCGTGGATATCGAACCAATAGGCGGTCTTTATAAAACACAGGTGCGCGGGCTTGCCCGGTACATGGGAATACCGGCAGGAATTATTGATAAAACACCCACGGCAGGCTTATGGAAAGGGCAGACCGATGAAGGAGAGCTTGGGGTGCCATATGAAACAGCAGACAAAATACTCGCCATGCTGGTGGATGAAAAAAAGGAACTTTCCGCTGTCAGGAAAGTATTTTCCCCTGCCCATGTTGACAGGCTGGTTGCGCTTCTCCATGCAAATGAGCACAAGAGGATACCGCCCCTATCGTGTGACCTCTGACGAGAGGTTTTGCAAGGTGCCTTCGTGCGCTGGGCGGGACTTCATAGAATCCCGGTGATATGTTTCTCTTTAGCGTCTCAATTACCTTTTCTTTGTTCACTGCACCGCATTTTTCACACCTGTAGCCCTGCCCTTTACCCATGGATTTCATCCGTTTGCCGCAACACATGGGATTTCGGTATTCGTGCAGGTTCAGAGCCTTAATATAGATTTTCTCAACATTCAATGTCCTGTCTTTTACGCTTCCATAGACCGTTACGTCATCACCGATGCGAAGCTGCCTGACTACGTTGCGGAAACCTTTCGTGGGCTCAAAGGCGGCGCATTCAAGGGCGGCGCCATTTTCTGAAATTGAGAAAATAACATGACCGCCTTCTATCGTTTTCGGAAGCCCACTGACCTTTCCATCAAGAATGTATGAGCGGTCATTTTGAACTTCGCTAATTTTTGCATTAATCAGGTGCATATCCGTATTCTGGTTCGTTTTATAAACAACGTATCTCTCGACAGGCTCGCTTTTTATCATCGAAAACGCATCCCTCACCGCTGTTTCGCAGTTTCCCCGGATGCCAAAAAGAATCGGGTCGGGCGAGTGCGGGGCAAAGACGATACGCTTGTTTTCGTAATCCACGGTGTCCCATGTATCCGGATGCGTGGCAGCGTCGGCAGCCCATACCGAGCCCTCGTCTATTTCCCGAAGCGTGCCCCACCTGTTTTTTTCCCTGTATGCAATCAGCTCGTATGAATAATCAGGAAGACCGCAAAGCGCAAAACCTGCGGCTGCAAGTGCGCCGATGAGACCCCTTTCGTTCTTAAACCCCCGATGGCTTATTCCATGGCGCAGCAGCAGTTCCTTCGCCTCATGGATTTCCAGCACGTCCTTCACGGCGCGCATGGAGAACCGGGCGAGTTCGTTTCGCATCTTTTCCGGCGCCTCCTCAATAAAAACGATTCCAGGATTGGTGTTTTCAGCCGAAAATACCGCCATTTCTTCCACGGTTTCAATGACCAGTTTTTTGGCTTTTTCAGCATCTTTTCTGTCCCTGAGTAAAAGCTGGATGGCTAATGCCGCATTGCCACGGGTTTTGTAAATTATGTTCGGGTTCAGGCGGATTAAAAGCGGATATTCTTTTATCGTGCCGTATTTTTCGAGCTTCCCGATAAGCACGGCTGCCAAGTAGGTAGTGCACATGCCTTCTTTTGAATCCGTGTCGTCGAGACCTATAATCATAAGTTCACACTATGTTCCGGGTATAATAAATCTTGGCAATATGATGACCCGCATGAGAAGTATATCCGGATTCATCAAACCTTTTATATAGACGTAGAAACAATCAAAATTTGATGAACAAGGAATTGCTTATCAACCGGGCTATTGCCATATTGAGCAAGGCTGGTTTTCTAATTTCCGACCGCTGCGATACCCGCCCGAGAAGTTTTGACCTTGCCGCGCGGCGGGACAACGTACTGCTCCTGATTAAAGTAATCTCCAACATTGACGGTTTGAATGAGGAAACCACAGGAGAAATGCAGTTCCTTTCAAAACATTTACACGGATACCCGGTAGTCATAGGTGAAAAAACCCGTGACCACTCACTGGAAACAGGCGTTGTCTATTTCAGGTATGGGGTTCCGGCTTTTGATATAAGCACAATGCAGGATTATTTCATAGAGGATAAACCGCCTTTGATTTATGCCGAGCATGGCGGTTTGTATGTCAATCTCGACGGGAATATCTTAAAACAGGAACGCACCGGGAAAAACATATCCCTGGGCGCGCTTGCATCTCTGCTTGGGGTTTCCAGAAGGACAATAAGCAAGTACGAAGAAGGCGAGATGGCAGCGAGCGTCGATGTGGCGCTTCGGCTTGAAGAAATACTGGACAGGGGATTTACAGTAGCAGTTGACCTGTTTGAAAAACTTCATATGAAGGAGCAGCAGAAACAGGAAAATGTGACAAAAGAAAATTCAAATGTTTTCTCGTGCCTGAAAAATATGGGATTCGATGTAATGCCCATTTCACAGGCTCCGTTTGATGCGGTATCCCAGTCTTCAAACCGCCGTGATGAAACCACGATACTGACTGGCGTGGGCGAATATACAAAAACCATGGTAAAAAAGGCGCATCTCATGAGCAGCATATCCGAGGTCACTCTCACACAGTCTGTCCTGATAGTAAACGGGGCAAGCAGGACACGGAATATTGAAAAAACCGTGCTTGTGGAAGAGAAGGAATTGAAAAAGTTAGATGATAAAGACGATTTTATTGACCTTTTGCAGGAGCGAGGGCGACGGATAGAGGTTTCGTGAAGGGGTGAGTTTCGGAAAAGTGGGAGGGTTTCGGTTTGTGGTGGGGGTTGTCCTAATGTGCAATATATCTTAAAGGATTAACCTAAAACCCTATTAAAAATAAGGCTTATAGATTTTTATCTTTTTTGGTTAAGAAAATACATCGATTTATTTAGTAAATAGTTTTTAAATTATTATTTAGTTCGATGATTTTTTATTTAATACGTTAATAATGCCGTCATTTTTGATATTACTTCCCTTAAATCTTTGAGTCTTTGATTACATTCAACTAACTCCCTACTCAAGTCAAAAACCAAGCCACCTTTTTTTATATTATCTGCTTGATTATATTGTGATAGTAATTGATCACATTGTGTTTGTGCATCATTATATTTAGATAGCAGATCATTATATTGTGTTAAAAGTTGTAGATATTTCTTAAATTGTTTGGGAGTATAAAAATACCATCCTCTATAATAACGGGGATTATCTTCGAAGGAAACTAAATATCCTCCTGTTGTTTCTAAAGCTAACCATTTATCTGCGGATATTTCTGCTAAAACCCATGCATGATTAGATTCAAATAGCGTTGCATTATCTTTATCGACATTACCAATTTGAATTTTTGCATTAATTCCTTTGGTTTTTAACATATTCCAGACATCATTCGCCATATCCCCACACACAAAAATATCCTCTCCGTAATAACTATGAGTTTGATGGTATTCCTCAACAACTTCCTTGCTAATTTGAATGTTCCTCTCTTCTAATACCTGACATAATTCTTTGTTTTCATCGGTTTGACCTCACATTTTATTGTATTGCTGTTACCCATTATATAGTTATTGGTTATAAAACCTATATAACCAACCAATACAACCAATAACTATAAATATAGTGATGGTTATAATAAGATAAATGACAAAAACCACAATAATTGTGACGGATAAGAATTTCAGAATAACTATTCCTGAAGAGCTAAGAGTAACAGAGGGAATAAATCAAGGTGACATAATCGAGATAGACGTGAAAAATATTGGAAAACCTAAAGAATGGGATTGTAGAGACGATATTCTGACCAAGGATGACGGTGATTATGTTAAGACAAATTCTAAGTGTTTCGGAATAAACGCAATAATTACACTTAAACCAATTTCAACGGATCAACGAATAAATGTGAATAGAATAAAACTGACGCTCAAAGATGCTGACAAAAACGAGATTTCAGACGATACAATATTAGTACTG
Source organism: Candidatus Methanoperedens sp. (assembly GCA_028715885.1). Lineage (GTDB taxonomy): Archaea > Halobacteriota > Methanosarcinia > Methanosarcinales > Methanoperedenaceae > Methanoperedens. Next base: position 11,842 of record JAQUQX010000018.1, on the reverse strand, counting down.
CGTAAAGGGGACGCAACTATCGGAAACTATAGCGAGATTGGTAAATACACATATGGGAATTTAAAAAGAGAAGTTACACTACAAAATAAGGCTTCTCTTTCTTTTTATGAAACACTAGGAATATATCTCAAAGAAAATTATGTTGGAAAAGAGATTAATCCAGAAACAATTATATTTTATGTGGATTCGTGCGTAAAGAAAAAAAATATTGTCGGAAAAGTATTTGTTTAGCCGCCGAGATTAAATATTTGTAAAGTAATAAATATGTGGCGCCTAAAAATGCTTTATCCGATTAAGGACCATTTGCCTCGACTGGTCAGCGAAGTCATAATATATATCGAATTCCATATACCTCATAAAGAGGTATAAAAGATGTACATCAAAAAAACCATAACCCTTCCAATTGAACTTGAAAAGGATGTGGAAAAATACCTTATAGGCAGGCATTACTCCAACCTGTCCGAGGTAATAAGGGATGGCATAAGGAAGGTTCTTAAAGAGTATGGCAGGAAGGAATCTGTAGATAGGGCTGCTGAACTTTACACAAAAGGGAAAATAACCATCCGGCAGGCTGCAGACCTCATGGAACTTACCCTGAGGGAGACTCTGGATGAGTTTGGAAAAAGAGGTGTATATATCCGCTACGGCAAAGAGGAACTTATTGAGGACACTGCATGATTGTAGTGAGCGATTCAACGCCTCTAATTCACCTTGCTAAAGTAGGTCAGATTGAAATTCTCTTCTCCCTGTATAAGGAAATTTTAATCACAAATGAGGTTTACAGAGAGGTGGTTGTGGAAGGAAATCTTCTTGAAAAAGAGGACGCTGGAGTTGTTCAAAATTACATTGGCAGGAGTATTCATGTCAAAAATCCGAAATCATCTTCTCAGCACCTGGTTGAAAAATACCTCATCCATAGAGGCGAGGCGGATTCGATTCAGCTTGCTTTGGAGACGGGCGCCCAGCTTATACTCATGAATGAAAGAGAAGGAAGAAATGCTGCTAAAAGGGAAGGACTCAGGGTTAAGGGCAGCATAGGGGTTTTGTTTGATGCATTGAAGGCAGGGTTAATTAATGAAGGAGAGGCTTTAGGTATTCTTTTGAAATTCGGAGATAACCCGCAGGTTTTTTGGATAGAGCCGGGTATTATAGAAGAGGCTATGGAAAAAATAAAAAAATTCAAAAATTTGAAGATGTGATCAAATGTCCAAAATTGACTGGTACGATGAATTCGTTGATTTTAACTACACACCGGCAAAAGACGACCTGATATGCCTTTACTATTTTGAACCTGCAAAAGGAATCAGCGCAAAAGAAGCCATCGGGAGAATCGCCTCTGAAAGTTCTGCAGGCACATGGACAACGCTTCACGAATTGCCCGCAAGAGTGGCTAAGATTAAGGCGCGCGCCTTTGAATTAAAAGGCAAATACGTAAAAGTGGCTTATCCGCTCGACCTGTGGGAGCCCGGAAATGCGCCGCAGTTGCTGAGCGGCATAGCAGGCAATATTTTTGGCATGAAAGCTTTGCGGAACTTAAGATTAATGGATGCCTCCCTTCCTGCAAAGTATATCAGCTCCTTCAAAGGACCGCATCACGGTATTTCAGGAATCAGGTCGCTATTAAAGGTAAAAGAAAGACCCCTGACAGGCGCAGTGCCCAAACCGAAAATAGGTTTCAGCGCGGCTGAACACGCAGAGGTTGCATACGAAACATGGATGGGCGGGTTTGACCTTGTAAAAGACGATGAAAACCTGACATCCACTTCTTTTAATCGCTTCGAGGAGCGCGTAGAGCGAATGGCAACATTGAGAGATAAAGCGCAGAAGCAAACAGGCGAAGAGAAGGACGCCCTGCTGAATATCACCGGTGAAACAAAAGAAATGATACGCAGGGCGAAATTGGTTCACGATTCCGGCTTTCGGTTTGCCATGATAGATGTTGTAACCTGCGGGACTGCGGCTGTCCAAACGCTGCGCGAAGAATGCGGCGACCTTGGTCTGGCGATACATGCCCACCGCGCCATGCATGCAGCGTTTGACAGGAATCCAAAGCACGGGATTACGATGTATTTCATAGCAAAACTCATGCGATTGATAGGCGTGGATGAAATTCATTCCGGCACTGCGATAGGGAAATTGGTGGGGAGTAAAAAGGATGTGCTTCAAATCGCAAGCGTGCTCCGGGAATCCAGTATAACAGCGCCCATGCCTCAGGAATGGGGTTCGATAAAACCCGCGCTTCCTGTTTCTTCAGGCGGTCTTCACCCGGGCTTAATACCGTCGGTGATGGGTATCCTCGGGAATGATTGCACGCTGCTTGTGAGCGGAGGCATACACGGGCATCCCAAGGGAACGCGCGCAGGCGCAAAGGCAGTGATGCAGGCTATAGAAGCAACAATGGAAGGGGTTGACCTTGGCGAGTACGCAGCGAAGAACAGGGAATTACGGCAGGCGCTTGAGAAATGGGAATATTATAAGCCTAAATGATAAAAAAAGAATCATTCGTATGCAAAAGGCGTGGAATACTACCGGATTTTTTATGCTTAAAACAATTATATATTGAAAAAAACCAGAAACTATAAGTCATGGAAGTTCCAAATTGGTTTATAAGCGTCGTGTAAAAATGGATTTGGTACTAGTTGAACTTATATTTGAGATCGCAGCCTTTTTTTCAATTTTTGGTTTCTATTATGCCATAAAAGCATTTATATCGTTTAAAAATATGCCTGATGATTTACTCAGAGCGAAAATCTTTCTTACCAAAAATTTTTTGCGCAATAACTTTGTTTTCGTATTTATTATGTGCTTTTTTGTTTTTCTCCACACAATTTTAGAATTTTTTGAGTATGGGTTCATAAATATTTTAATTTCGTTTTCGCGGGGTGCCCAGCTACTTTATGCCTTAACACTGCCAATCACCACATTTGTGATGGCTTTTTTAGCATACCAGTGGAACAATGCTATTTTTTCAAAAAAATGATATGTTAAAAGAATAAATATTATATTGCTTTATTTTTGTTTAGTGGCTTTCTTCTTTTTAGCTACTTTCTTCGCTGGTTTCTCTTCCTTTGTTTCAGTAATTGCCGGTTTCACAGCAGGTGAAGTTTTAACCTTTACAGGTGATACAATTGATTTTTCCGGCTCTTTTTTAGCAGGTTTTTCCTTTTTAGCTTTTTTCTTCGCTGGTTTCTCTTCCTTTGCTTCAGTAATTACAGGTTTCACAGCAGGTGAAGTTTTAACCTTTACAGGCGATACAATTGATTTTTTCGGCTCTTTTTTAGCAACCTTCTTTTTTCCAGCAGCCTCTTTTCTTATTGGCTCGTCTTCAAGCATGAGTCCAGTCTGTTCATGAAACTCTAGTTTAGGTTCCATACTAACATCCGCAGATGGGTTTATAGGCGCCACAATATCCTCGGGCATTAGATTAAACCTCTCTGGTTTAAATTCCAAAGGAGTTAAATCCTGTGGGGGAAGGATATCAGTTTGTGACGGTGAAAGTTCCTGTTTTTTTTCAGGTTCACTTTTCTTTCCTGATTTTCTAAGGCGGATAAACAAAAAAATCGCAACTATTAGTAAAATAACGTCTAAGATTAATAATATTGTTTCAAATAGTGTCAATGTCATAATAGCTCCTCAGTGATGGATTTAATATTATTAGTATCATACTTAATGTTTTTGATGGTTAGTTCTATTTCCTATCGCCGAATTCATCTCCTTTATCTCCCACCCAAGGTGGTCCTTGATAATAACGTATGCCATTTCAGGCGGTATCGCCCCGACTTCTGTGCATATAAGGTCAATATACTCGCGCGGCGTCACGTCAAACGCCGGGTTTTTCACGTCCACATTCGGAAATCCACGCAGCTTTTCCGCGCCGAGCACCTCGGAGCTGTCCCGTTCCTCTATCTCGACAAGCTCGCCTAATATCGTTCGTGGGCTGAATTTATAGGTTTCAGCCGCTATTATCACGTTTTTTCGCGCTTCATGAGCCGCAAGCGCCACCTGGGATGTCCCTATCTTGTTGATAACCGAGCCATTTACCGTCACGGCATCAGCTCCCATAACCACAAGGTCAACATCCTTCATGAAATAACGCACCGCGGAATCCACAATGAGCGAGGTTTTTATCCCGAGTGTATCAAGCTGCTTTATTGTCAGGTGCCCCTGCATCCTCGGTCGCGATTCCGTGGCAATGACATTGATATTTTTTCCCTGCGCATGCGCCGCAGCCATAATGGAAATAGCAGCAGATGAATTGCAATGCGTCATTATGGTATCACCCTCGCGCACCCTTCGAGCGCCTATCTCGCCAATCCTCTTCACAGCGTTTTCGGAGTTCGCGATAAAATCGCCTGCCAGTTTTTTAATATCAGCCTTTGCCTCATCCACAGTCCCGCCCTCATACCGCATCACAGCCCTGACAGCATTCGGAAGTGACACCGCAGTCGGGCGCGTGCTGACAAGAAGCCCGGCGGCATGTTCCATCATTTTATTGAACTCGACGAGGTCGGAAGTTTTTAACCTACCTGCATAGTCGCGAAGCTCTGCCGCCGCAGTCCGTGCAATCCTACCCGCGCCCCGTATTTCCATGCTTTTAATTTTTTGCGCAGTTTCCTTAAGCTGTTTCATTGTTCCTCCAGCATCCTGTATACCAGGTTCATATCCACATGCTCTCCCACGAATTTTGCAAGTTCTTCCAGACAATCGTCCATTTTTACGTCAGTATAGGTAAGTCCTTTGCGTTTATATAAATAGCCCATGAAGGAATTCCGTATGTTTTCATTTTCAAAGAGCCCGTGAAGATACGTCCCGATCACAAGCCCGTTTTCACTCACGCTCCCGTCATCTTCGAAAGCAGGTTCCCCACCTACAGATTCACCCATGTGTATTTCATATCCTGTAACTTTTTCACCCTTTATCGAACCAAGAATTTTCCCATTTCCCGTAACGTATTTTTCAACCTGTCTGGTGTGCTTCTCGTATTTTCCGAATCGCGTTGTAACATTTAGAAGACCAAGACCCTTTATAGAACATGCGCCGCTGGTTCCTTCTATCCCGCTGTCTGTAATTTCCCCGCCAAGCATCTGGTATCCGCCGCATATCCCGATAACAGGCATCCCTTTTTGCGCTTCATTTATTATTTTTTCTCCCATTCCTTTTGACATCAATTCTTTAAGGTCGTCAATGGTGTTTTTTGTTCCAGGCAGTATAATCGCATCCGGTTCACCCAGCTCTTCGCCCGGCTCGACATACCTGATGTCTGCATGGCGTTCAAGCGGCTCAAAATCCGTGAAGTTTGAGATGTGGCGAAGCCTTACCACTGAAATCCTGACCGGCTGACCGTTTTGGGTTTTGTCTTTTATTGAAACGGAATCCTCAGATGGGATTTTCATATCAGTATGCGGGATAATCCCGATTACCGGAAGTCCGGTGAGTTCTTCGACCTGTTTTATCCCGGGCTCGAGCAGTTTCATATCACCCCGGAATTTGTTTATGATTATTCCCCTGACAAGCGCTCTTACATCAGGAGGGAGCAGTTCCAGAGTCCCGTATATGCTTGCAAACACCCCGCCCCGCTCGATATCCCCGACCAGTATTATCGGCGGCTTAACCAGCCGCGCCATCCCGATGTTCACTATATCGCGATGATACAGGTTTATCTCGGCTGCACCGCCTGCGCCTTCAATTACTATCACTTCGTGCGCAGAGGAGAGGCGGTCGTATGCGCCTTTTACGATTGACGTTATGCCGCCGATTGAATCATAATATTCGCCCGCTTCCTTATCAGCATAAGGTTTCCCGAGGATAATCACCTGCGATGTATGGGCGCCTTTGGGTTTTAACAGGACAGGATTCATATCCGCAGAAGGTTCATGCCCTGCGGCTTTTGCCTGGATTGCCTGCGCGATTCCAATTTCTTTGCCGTCACGGGTTACCCATGAGTTCAGGCTCATATTCTGCGCCTTAAAAGGAGCCACATCATACCGTTTTGACAGAATCCTGCAAAGCGCAGTCACCAGTATGCTTTTTCCCACGTGGGAAGCTGTTCCGAAGACCATGAGGTTCTTTGTCATATAGCCCTCAGCCTGTTCCTGTATGCAGCGCATACACCTGCCAGAAATACAAATACCATTGCTCCGGTGCCCGTACTATCTGAGATGTAGCCGTATGCAGTTTCCCATCCTTTATCATAGTGCCTGAAGCCATAATCGAATGTCCATAATAAATCGTTTTTTTGGCTCATAGCAAGGCTTGCGTCAATAAATGCCATCCCATTATACAGGGGATATAAAAGCACCACACCCCCGCCGAACATATCCAGCAGGACATGGGAGGCTATATAGACCGAGGCAATAATGAACAGCGGTCTCTCTTTTTTAATTAGCAGACCTGACAGTAACAGGAGAAGCGGAATAAAGATATTGTGCAGTAGCGCCCTGTGCTGGGTCACAAAAGTGTCAAAATCAGATATGACAGCAAGTGGTAATAGTAGAAGGATATATTTTTGATTCTCTTTCTTGCTGACAATCAACAGGGCAAGCAGGGGGACTATTAAGTGTATCGGCCAGTCAGGCATGTTATTCTATCTTATCCACTCTTGTCACGCGCAATAAGGCATTCAGAGGCACGCCGGATATCTCATCAATGCCTTTCTTATCTACCAATACAGCAATTGCCACGGGTTTTGCTTCCAGCCCTGAAAGCACGGCTATGGCTTCGGAAAGTGTTGTGCCGGATGTAACCACATCGTCTATAAGGACGCAATTCTTTCCCCCTACACGCGCGAAATTCTGGCTGATGGTGCCTTTTATCTCTTTTGTCCCCGCCTCCCATTTCTGTTTATTCGGATGGTAAGTGGTAAATTCGCATCCCAGCTCATCGGCGACAAGGTTGGCAAGCGGTATTCCTGAAAGAGCAACGCCAACAACCACATCCGCCTGTTCTTCTGTCTTATCAAGGCAATCAATAATCATATCAGTCAATGCCCCTGCTATCAACCTCTGTCTGGTAGAACTTCTTCCGATGTTGCTCCAGTCGACGTAAATATCCTTGGGCGCCGGTGCGACATCTCCTTTTTTTACATGGGTCAGAAGCCATGTGGCAGTCTCACGGGAAATGTTGAGTTCATCTGCAATCTGACCAGTTAAAAGTCCTGCAGCCTGCAGTTCAATGGCTTTTCGGGTTAGTTCATCGATTGTTTTCATAAGAATTCACCATGAATGACAATAATACTTTTTCTTTGTATTTAATAAGTTCTTCGATTAACAAGTATTCAATTAAAAATGATTCGGTATAAAAACCGCAATAGTTATTACAGGCAAGCCCAATAAACCAGACGAATGGCAAAAAAGAAACACATACCTCCCCCGAAAAAATCAAATCCGGCTCTTGTATATGCCGGACTGGCGGCGCTTGTTATTGCAGCGCTGGTTATATTTTTCACTTCGGGCACACCTCCTGAAAAGACAGGAAAACTTCCCACCGCCGGAGAGTATCTGAAACTCAGCCAACAGAGCAACTATGAGCCGGGCATTGTTAAAATCATGGTGTTCATGAAATTCGACTGTCCTCATTGTTACGAACTTGATAAAAATATGCCGCAGCTACTGCAAAAATACGGCGATAAAGTAAAGGTTACCTATGTCCCGATTGTTTGGCCAAAGCAATCTACCAAAAGCATCGAAGCGTATATCATCGCCGAGCGGATGGGGAAAGGAAAGGAGATGCGTGTGGCTCTGTTCCGGGCGAAGTTCGAAAAAGGAATGGATATAATGGAAAGCACGCTTGCTCTGGAAGATGTCGCGGCAAGCATCGGGCTTGAGGCGGATTTCAATGCACAACTTGAGGGCGGTGATGGGAAAAAAGCAGCACAGGCAAATCTTGCTCTTATGAATAAATACGGCGTGCAGGGGACTCCTACGGTTGTGATTAACGGGAATCTCGATGTTAACCCCGCCATAGCAAACCTGGATACGGTTATCGGTTCGCTTCTTAGCTAAATTATTCCGGCGTGCATCAAAACCGCAATAACGAGCAGCGTCACCCCTGTAACCAGCCGCATCGCAGCCCTCTTTTCTTTCCTGAACTTCTCCACTTTTTCAGGGTTCAATCCGAATGCGATAGCGGCGCCAAGCACCAGCACAGGCAGCACCACGCCCAGATTATAGGCTGCAAGGTACACAAATCCTGCGCCCTCGCCGCTTCTCACCATGTCGAGGATGACGAAATAAACTGCGCCCACGCAGGGGGCTTTTATGAGGGAAAACAGGGCGCCCATGAAAAAAGCCGCGGGAAGGCTTACCCTTTTTGTCATGCTTTCGGTGAGACGGATGAAAGCTTTCGGGGTATAGAAAGAGGACTCCGTATTTTTCCGAAGATGGTAGGCGTCGTACACATGCCAGACTCCGAGAATGCCGATTAAGACTACAAGGAAATTCTTTATGCTAGCCTGCAATTGCGGTGATTGCTGGAATATCTTTAAAATTCCTATCCCAACTATCAGGTATGTCACAAAAATACCCAGGCTGAACATTATGACAATAAGAAGGACATTGCGCCTTTTGCCCGTGGTTGCAAGGGTTACGGATGCAATAAAAGCAAGTATTGCGAGAAGACAGGGGTTAAAACCTGCAAGGAAGCCCACCACAAGGACAGATGGCACCGTAAGGGTAATTGCTTTTTCAGCCGTTACTGCGGTTGCAGCAGGCAAGACCGGGGCTTTTTCAATCGCTTCAATTAAAAGCGTCTCAAGTTTTACCGTGTCCCCGTTATAATTTTCATACGAAATCAGCCTCTCTTTGTCTTTGCCGATGACAATAGAAGGCGTCCCAGGAATCCGGTAGTTTATAGCAAGCTCGCGCCCTTCTTCGTTGGCGTTGTATTTTAAAAAGTTTACCCTGCCGCCATAGGATTGTATAACATTCTCAATCACAGGCGTGGCTTTTTCACATTTTGAGCAGCCGGGAATATAGAAGTACTCAACCGTTACTAAATTTGTATTTGTGTTATTGAATGTGCGCAGATTATCGACAGGTGTAGTATTAATCTTTGAATTGCCAGCCTGCACCTGCGAAACATTCGATTTCTCTCTTTCGAGTGTTATTTTCTTGTAAGTATCATAGGTATTTCCGCCGATATTTACCGTAGCATTGACCATGTACACGCCGGGCGACAATGCCGAACATTCCTCACACGACGGCGTCGTGAACACAAAATCAAATCCGTTGATGCCCTTATTAATGGCAACGTCTCGCGTTTCGCTTATCATTGCCCTGCCAAAATCATTTTTTATTCCAGATACCGCAACCTGCCCCCTGCCGGCATAAGTGGAATTTAACTCTAAATGTACTTTCAGCGTCTCATTTGAATGGTAAATATCCTGCCCTGTGGATATCGACAGGATTGATTGTGCAGAATCGGCTTCCAGTGTGATATTTTTATAAACGCCGCACACGTTTGAAAGCGTCCACTCTTGATAATCCCCGGTAAAATTCAGGGTTTTTCGAATAGGGATTCCGGAAATACTGTTATTCTCCACAACCCCATTTATACAGATTGTTTTTCCTTCAAAAACAGCCGGGTTTGATAATAATTGTGAAGGTGAGACATCTTTATAAGGAGAGGTTTCAAGACACCCGGTAACTGTAAAGAACAATAAAACAAGGAATATTGGTATAAATTTCATGATTGGTTCTATCGTCCCTCTTTTTTATTTTTCGAAAAATCTCCGAAGGAACCTGCGGAAATCATCATCCCTGATATCCAGTATCTCCACATCTTCAAGGACATGAAACTCTTTTTTAATACTTAAAGCAAGGTGCTTTCCAAGGGCGCAATTCAGTATCCTCGATTCAACAAGTTTCTTTGCATGCGTGTATTTCCTTGGAATTTCGACCATATATTTCCCGTTCTCGATAAATACATTGGAAAAAGTGTTTGAACCCTTATATTTGGATTTGAATGCAGGCGCATGTTCTTTTGACCACACAAAAGGACCTGCATGTTTTCTAACCTTCGGCAGTTGTGCGGATTCAAGCTCAAACAGCACAATCGCCTTCTTATCAGCCCACACGCTGCTGTTATACACGCAAAAATCGTATCTTTCAAACATTTCCCGTACCGATTCTTCGAGTTTATGAAGCTGAGGGAATAATACGTCCTCTACAACGTCGGGAGCGGTAAATTCAATGGCAAGCAGTGAAGTGCCTCTGGCTGCGAGGATATTTTTAAATTCGTTATCATCGACGGGTTCTGGAACCTCTGCTCTGAAATATGCTTCATCCGGTTTTTCCAGGAATTCGCAGGCTTTATCGATAAAGACGCACAGGTTATCAAGCGAGAGCGCCGCTGCGACATTGCGAGCCGGGTCTGTGGGGTCAACCACGACCATGGGGTCGCTATGAGCCATGCATCCGTGTTTTTCGATATCAATCGTTATGCCGCTTTTCCAGTCGCATGCAGCCTCAAGAACCTTTACGAACGAGCCGTAATTGATTACCAGAAGTTCCACGAGATAACCCGAGAAACCATGTGTCTTCAGTTCAGAGCCGTAAACCCCAATGCCCTTCATGAACTGCTTCAGCACCAGTACCTCGTCCTCAAGTCCTTTTATCATGGAGGCAACGTAGATATTATGGAACGGCGTCCTGTCCACAGCGGATTTTATGTCTGCCGCGCTTTCCACATTGAAGGCGGGAACAAGGTCAACTTCAAAACCGTCAAATATTGCATGGATGTAAGGATGCTCAGCGTAGCGCTCCTCGGAACTTTGCGATTCTTCCGCCAGTTTTCGTGCGATGTAGAGCCCTTTTTCTTCAAGCTCCCTGCGTTCCGCTTCGGGCGGGAACATGATGAAAATGTCAAGGTCGTGCTCTCCCGATATCCATGTCCCGCGCGCCGAAGAGCCTACAAGCTGAGCGCTGGCACTAATGCCTTCCTTTTCTGCGATGGCGTTTATCCGTTCGATGATGCTTTCTGCAAGAGTTGCGAGTCTGGTTTTTTCTGCTTCGCTGGGCTTGATGCGGGAGAGGAGTGAGGCGCGGATTTGGTTGATGTCAGTCATTGTAGTTTTATTTCCCTCAGCGTCTCGTAAATCGGTCCCTTCGGCGTCAGCGTACTTTTCTTGAGGCTTATGGACGCCACATTCATAGCGCCAATATCAATATTCTCAAGTTTCTGTATTTTTTCAAGAAGCGCCCCTTTGTCCTTCAGCATCTTTACACGCGCCAGCGTGGCATGAGGGGAAAACAGGTGGTCTTTTTCAAACTTGAAAGGCGCAAGTACGCGCTCGACATCACTGTGCAACGCATCAAAATTACCCTCGGCGCCAAGCCAGATAACTTTGATGTAGGCAAGTTTCGGGAATACGCCCACGCCTTTAATCCTCGCCTCAAACGGCTTGCAATCAACCTGCGACAGGGCGGAAGCAACAGGCTCGACTTTATCTTCATGGATATCACCGAGGAATTTCAGGGTTATATGCACCTGTTTTGGCTCCACGAGTTTGATGCCGGGAATGTCAAGAGAAGCTTCAATTCTTTCTATCTCCGGCAAGAATTTCCCAGGCAATTCCACGGCTATGAATGTGCGTATCATAATATATCATGTTATAAACTCATTATAACCTTAAAAAAGAATAGTATTACTCTACTTTCAAAACATTCATTGCGGGCGAGGAACTGTTTTTTATTGAATTCTATTAGTTTCGCCTCTTCGTGATAAATTCATTTGCATAAACTTTAATAGCACTGCCAGCGATTGAAAGCCCAATATGAGACTCGTGATGAAATTCGGAGGGACATCAGTAGGTGACGGGAAGCGCATGAAACATGTTGCCGAACTT
>JAQUQX010000017.1 GCA_028715885.1 Candidatus Methanoperedens sp. | reverse complement strand
CGCCACCGCGACCACGACAAGCTGCAGGTCCGAGGCTATGTCGCCCACAGCGTAAATCCCGTCTATGTTAGTCTTTTGCGTTTTATCGGTCTTGATGTAGCCTTTCTCATCCATCCCAAGCCCCAGCTTTTTGAAAATCTCGGTATTCGGGGTCAAACCGACAGCCAGTACGACCACATCCACCACCTGCTGGAACGTTTCATCCTCTTTCAAGTTCCGCATTACCGCCTTCTCTACTTTTTCCGCGCCTGCTATTTCAAGAACTTCGGTATTATACAGCACCTTGATTTTGTCCATCGCTTTCATGCGCTCAAGCTTATGCGGGAGGGCTCGCAGCTCATCCTTCCTGTGCGCAATGGTAATAAGGTCGGCGGTATCAGCCAGGGAAAGCGCCGCATCAACAGCCGAATTGCCCCCGCCAACAACGAGAACCCGCTTTCCCGCAAACTTTTCAGGATTCCTCACGTAATAATATACTCCACGCTCGTCCTTGCTGAATTTTTCCTCGCCCTTAACACCCGCCTGTGATGGAGAACTGCCTGTGGCAAGGACAATAACCTTCCCTCTGTACTCACCGCTATCGGTAATAACTTTCTTATCCTGAGTGATTTCATTCACTCGTTCCTTTTTCAGTTCGACCTTCAGTTTCTTCGCCTCATTCACCCATGATTCAACAAGGTCTGAGCATGTTGTTTTTTCGCATAGTCCCGGGAAGTTCTCAATCATCTTGGTGGGGCACAGCCATGAAAGGATACCGCCCCAGTTTGAAGCTTCGAATATTGCTGTCTTAAGCCCCCGGTAAGCACATAAAATCCCAGTGGTCAGCCCGCCCGGTCCTCCGCCTACGATAACCACATCAAAATCATATTTCTCTGCCTCGACTTTAGCCCGCTCTTCTTTTTTCGACATGTAATCCTTTATGGCTGCATGGAGGGCATCAGCCGCAAGGTTTGAACAGTGCATCTTGATTGGAGGAAGGCCGTCAAGTTCAGCCGCCACATCGCTGCGAGTGATTTTAAGCGCTTCCTCAAGCGTCTTACCCTTTGCCATTTCCGTAACCATGCTGCTTGTGGCAATCGCCGAGCCGCAGCCGAAAGTCTTGAACTTCACGTCCTTCAGGATATTATTCTCGACTTTTATCTGGATTTCCATCAAGTCCCCGCATACAGGATTTCCTACCCTTCCAATCCCGTCAGCGTCCTTGACTTCTCCCACATTTCGCGGGTTCCTGAAATGCTCCATGACTTTTTCTGAATATTCGAATTGTTCTTCCATAATTTCACCTATTTTTTCGGATATAGCGGCGACAATGCCCTGAGCTTTGCCACAACTGCTGGCACGGAGCCAAGCACGTAATCCACATCTTCTTCTGTATTGGACCTGCCAAGCGTGAGCAGTAGCGAACCGTGCGCCTCCTCATGCCGCAGTCCCATGGCTATGAGCACATGCGATGGCTCAAGCGTTTTCGTGGAGCACGCAGAGCCGGTGCTCGCCGTAATTCCAAGGTCGTTAAGCTGTAGTATGATGCTTTCCCCTTCAATGAAACTGAAACGGAAGCTCGCATTATTGGGAAGCCTCTTTGTCCTGCTGCCTGTGAGATACGTATATTCCATTTTCAGGATATTGTCTATCAGCCGGTCGCGCATCCTGATAAGCCGCGCGCCGTTATCAACCATTTCCGCCATAGCAAGCTCAGCGGCTTTTCCCATGCCAACAATTCCCGGGATATTCTCAGAGCCGCTCCTCATACCGGATTCCTGCCCTCCTCCCAACATGGACGGGAGTATTCTCACACCCTGCCTGACATAGAGCGCGCCAGCGCCTTTGGGACCGTATATATCATTCGATGAAATCGCAAGAAGGTCGATATGTTCATTTTCGACATTTACAGGCACTTTGCCAACAGCAGCCGTCCCGTCAACATGGAATAATATTTTTTTATCGGATGCTATCTCCCCTATTTCCCGTATCGGCTGCACGGTTCCCACTTCCCCGTTTGCGTACATCACTGAGATGAGAATGGTCTTTTCAGTTATCGCGTTCTTGATTTGCTCTGCGCTCACAAGCCCGTCTTTATCCACCGGGATATAAGTGACCTCAAACCCGCTTCTCTGCAGGTCTTTTAAGGAGTTCATCACGGACATGTGCTCGATGGAAGTCGTGATTATATGATTTCCCTTATCTTTGTAGCGCATTGCAGCGCCGCGCAGCGCAAGATTGTTCGATTCTGTGGCGCAGGATGTGAATATTATGCTTTTGGGGTTCGGCGCGCCGATAAGGTTTGCGACATTCCGGCGTGCGGCTTCAAGCTCTCGTTTGGCTTTCCTCCCTGAAGAGTGAAGAGAGGAGGGATTCCCAATATCTTTATCAAAATAGGGCATCATGGCTTCAAGCACCCAGCTATCAACGGGCGAAGCTGAGCCATGATCCATGTAAACCGGTCTCATTTTTCTCTCTTTTTCTTATATCCGTCTGTCCCTGCCTTCTGGTCCCTCGCATTCAGGTATGTAGCAGGTGGCATCAATAAAAGTGCAGGCTTCTTTACACGAAGGACACTTTTTTGGCGGCGTGGGTTCTCCCTCAAACTGGTATCCGCACAGGGAACATTTCCACTGGATTTTCATAATTCCTCCTAAAACCACATCGTTCCATCTGCTTCAAGCACCAGGTCGTTGAGCGTGGCAGCTCCTACTATCTCTGCCGCAGGGATAAAATCCCCCCTTGAAAGGTTTATAAGCTGCGTGCTCTGTTCGCAGACCATGAGTTTAACACCAGCTTTTACTGTCTGGTCCATTACTTCCTTGAGTGAGGGGAATTTACCTATTTTTATCTTTTCAGCATTCCCTTTTTTCACGACCGTTATACCCATGCCGAGGAAATAGATGATAGCGTCTATACCCATCGCTTTTGCAGTCTGGGCGAGGATAAACGGCGAATAAAGGCGTTCTGGCGTATCGATTCCGCTTGTCTGGACATATAGAAGGTTTGTCATTATTTTTCTCCCGGTATGATATTATGATTAATGATAGATACACTTTTCCTTTCAGGAAATGATATTTCAGGATATCTTTATTTTGTCATCAATGATGAAAATGTTCCGCTGCAGGTCCTGCATTTTTAATTCAAGATTGTTTTTAAGAGCTGAAACATGATTTTTCGATATTTCCAGTTCGATTTCCAGACCTGCAAGTTTCTCCTGCATGGCTGATATTCCCTTTGTCATGTCTGTCTCTTCAAAAGCTATGTTCATTCCTGAAATTTCATCTTTTTTCCGCTCAATATCCTTTACAAGAGCCAGATATTCCTCTTTAGATGAATTCAACGATGACACGACATTTTGTATCTGTTCCATTAATTTATTTGTTCTTTCAGTATTCATGTTCAGAACACCGCTTGCAGCGATATTCTGGAACTCAATAAAAAACCCGGAAGCGACATTTAGAGGAGATAATAAGCATAAATTTAATCCTTCCTTAATTTCAGGTTTTAAGGTATATCTGCCGCTATCGCTTAACTGCTTGAGCCTGCCCAGAGCTTTATTAAGAGGCGAAATAAGCCCTTTAATTTCGGCTTCCTTTTTTCCGGCATTGATTTCAAGCAAAACAAGTTCATCTTTATAATTGTTATATTGTTTCCAGGATTCGCTGTCCCTGAGGCGGGTGAGGGCAGTTTGCTTACCTTCCAGCTCTTTATTCAGGAGGGCAATTCTTTCCCCGTATTCTGTTATCGCTTTTTCCCCAATTTCAATATCCGAACTTATATTTTTGATGTTTTTTATGATGCTGCGGGCATTTTCAATGGCATCCAGCACATTTTTTTGGGTATTAACCGGTTCTATAAGCTCATTCAAAAGTCTTCCAAGCGCATTTACATCAGCAATAACCTGCTTTGATTCTTCAATAAACACTAATTTGGTGTACTGGTAGCTCTTCATCATGTTTTCAAGGCATACTGTCAGCGTCTGGATAGCATTTTCATGGAAACCCGCCACACTTTTCACATCAGCAGCCTGCGGGATGGTTATGTTCTCAAGAAGCATCCTGACCTGCCGCGCCATGTTATCCCTGTTAGTCGTGGCGACCTTCACCATTTTGAGATGAAATCTTCCCTCAGGCTCTGCTTCTTCAAGTAATGTTGTGCTTTCTTTTATCTTCGAAAGCGCCCCATCGATGTCGGAATATATAGAAGAAGCCTGCCTGCCGATTCCTTCGGATATTTTCTTCGACTTCGCTTCAAGCCAGAGAGGAAGCTCCTCAAATTTTATCCGGGGCGAGGATTCCTTTTTCCCAAACAGCCTGTCAATCCAGTTCAATCCGAATCCTTCATAGTCCCGCTAAAATAGCTGTCGTATGCGCCCATGTCAAAATGCCCGTGCCCGCTCAGGTTGAAGAGAATCGTCTTCTTTTCGCCGCTCTTCCTGCATTCCAGCGCTTTATCTATTGCGCATTTTATGGCATGTGAGGATTCCGGCGCAGGGACAATGCCCTCGCTTCGTGCAAATGTCACCGCAGCCTTAAACACTGCGGTCTGGTGGTATGCCACGGCGTCTATCACTTTATCGGCGTATAACTGGCTCACGATAGGGGAATCACCATGGTACCGCAGACCTCCTGCATGGATTGCGGGCGGCACGTATTCATGCCCCATGGTGTACATCTTCAAAAGCGGAGTCAAGCCGACGGTGTCACCGAAATCGTACCTGAACTCTCCGCCTGTGAGGCTGGGGCATGCGGTTGGTTCAACAGCAACCACGTTTACGTCCTTTTTACCTGCAAGCTTATCCATCAGGAAAGGAAAACTTATTCCTGCAAAATTACTGCCCCCGCCTACGCATCCGATGATATAATCAGGATATTCCTCAACCTCTGCAAGCTGCTCCTTCGCTTCCTGACCTATCACTGTCTGGTGAAGCATCACATGGTTAAGAACGCTTCCCAGGGAATAATGCGTATCATCATGGGTCGCAGCATCCTCTATAGCCTCGCTTATGGCAATTCCGAGACTGCCCGGGGAATCTGGGTTTTTTTCCAGTATTTTTTTCCCGGAGTTTGTAAGTTTGCTTGGTGATGGTATCACATCCGCGCCCCACAGGTGCATCAGGGATTTGCGGTACGGTTTCTGCTGGTAGCTTATTTTCACCATATAGACCGTGCACTTAAGACCGAAATAATTGGTAGCGAGAGCCAGCGCGCTTCCCCACTGCCCTGCGCCTGTTTCCGTGGCTAACCTCTGCATCCCCTCTTTCATGTTATAATAAGCCTGGGCTATCGCGGTATTGGGTTTGTGGCTGCCTGCCGGGCTTACGCCTTCGTATTTGTAATAAATCTTAGCCGGGGTTTTGAGCGCTGCTTCGAGGCGATGCGCCCTGTAAAGCGGAGAGGGACGCCATAACGCATAGATGTCCCGAACCTCATCGGGTATTGGTATGAACCTGTCCCGGCTTACCTCCTGCCTGATAAGTTCCATAGGAAAAATAGGTGCTAAGTCTTTCGGACCTACAGGTTCGTTCGTGGCGGGGTTCAAAGGAGGAGAAAGAGGCGTGGGCATATCGGGAAGGATGTTGTACCATTTCTTCGGGATGTCGTTTTCATCTAAAAGTATTTTTGTCTGTTGCATGGGAAAACCTCAGGAGATAATATTTGCGTGGGGGTATATCAAGGTTGATGAAAAACTACGTATCTGGTTGAATCACCGGGTCATGAACAATTGCAAAAAATGGATGCTTTTATTTTTTAATCATTCTTTCTCTTATCAAATAAATACTGATTGCCAGTATAGCCAGATTAAAAAGCGCATCGAATATGGGCTGGTATCTGTAATTAAACCAGTTAGAGATGAGTCTGCTGATTGCAGAATAAAGGCCGAATACGGAAATCAATGCAAATAACATGGCTATCAGGAAAATCCCAAGATAAAAATAATTCTCCATCTTTTCTCGATCTACCATTTTATAACCTCCTTCTTAGAGTAAACACAACCAATAGCACTGAAATTGCAACAAGTGTTTCAAATCCCGGCTCCTTGGGCATACCGGCATACGCAGGGGCGGGAGTTGCCGCAGGATAATACTTTCCCTCTTTTTCGGATACATCTGGCGCGCCTTCACGCACGAATTTGGAAACTTCGATATTTACCTTTTTCTCCACGCTTTCCTTGGGAACTGTCTTTGTGGGAGCCAGAAGCACGGGCTTCTCCCATGTGTTTATTAAAGTATCGCCTTTCCAGAGTTCCACTACAACCATGTAATTGTACCCTTCGGGCACTACAACCTGAACGCTTTTAACGGCTGTAGCCTCGCTTGCAATCATGCCTGTTTCGGTGCCGACTTTATCTGCAAGCAGGTTGGAAGTCGCCTCACGCGCTTTAACGGTCATTGTCAGGTTTTCGGAAGCTTCCGTGCCCTTATTTTCAAGGTATATGTCGGATTTAATGGAAACTTTTCCAGCCGAAACGCTGCCGACCGTAAAATCGATATTGCTCAAAACCACACCGCTACGCTTTGATTGGGGCGTGAGCGCATTCAATCCCTGTATATTCACAGAGCCGCTGTCGCGGATGCTGCCGTTGTCAAAAAGCAGGATGTTCAGTTCATAGCCGCCAGTTCGCTCAACTTTTATATTTGTTGATATCGACAGCGTTTTTTCCGATTCGGTTTCAGGTATCGGCGCTGAAACCTGCGTTTCCAGAAGCCTCGTATCGCTGCTTATGGCTCTTATGAGCATGGTTGCATTCTTTGTCTTATCCCCACGATGGTTTATATAAGCTGTAACATTCGCCTCTATCATGGCACTTGTTACCTCAACAGGCTTGACATCCACATCAAGGATGGAAAGCGACGAAACGGAAGGAGGGGACTTGTAACCGGATTCAAGGACAACATCGCCTTTAATGATAACAATAGCAAAAGCCAAAATCAATATCGATGCCAGCACTATCACAAGTAAATTGCCTGATTTCATAATCCCAGTTCGTAAGCGAGCGCATCGCATATAAACGTTGCGAATGTTTTGAGAAATTGCGTATCGATACCTTCACTGCTCATTTGTTCCAGCCTTCATGCAATCTCTCTTGACGTATCCATGATAACGCCGCGTTCTATCCTGAATTTCAGGACATTTCCGCGAACAGGACGGTCCCTTGCTTTGGGTACAATAAGCTCGGAAATTGTTTTATCACTCTTTCGTATCATAGATATCT
Organism: Candidatus Methanoperedens sp.; assembly: GCA_028715885.1. Taxonomy (GTDB): domain Archaea; phylum Halobacteriota; class Methanosarcinia; order Methanosarcinales; family Methanoperedenaceae; genus Methanoperedens. Next base: position 27,378 of record JAQUQX010000017.1, on the reverse strand, counting down.
CAAAGACGGCGTCGCAAAGGCTCATTACTTCGTTTTCAACGGGGGAAGATGTGTCTCCTTTAAGACCGTAAAGATATCCAAGTCCCCCCATCCTTTTTGTGGTATTATATATGGTATCCACCAATTCCCGTATTATATCTATTTTCACATCAAGATACAGGAAAAAGGTAATGGTATCCACTATAAGGTTTGCATCTGTAACTTCTATGGCTTCCAACTGCCTTTTCAAATAATCCAGAATTTTATAATCCCTGATTTCCCCGCCGTGGTCTAACAGTTTCTCCACTTTTTCATAATACTTTTGGTGCACGTCAATAAATTTTATACCTTCTGTCTCAAAATCCAGATGTTCCAGGTTACGTATAATGAATTCCGGTTTGCGTTCAGTATTTACATAATAGGTTGGTCTCTGCCTGATAAAATGATACAGGAACATATCTCCCATTGCCATAGGGTCGGCTTTAATATAAACCAGAGAACCCGGAAACAGCCCGCCCTCAAGTTCGATATCCAGCGCAGGTAATCCTGTAGAAAGCAATTTTTCGGAAGTCATTTCTTTTCTTTTTTCAAGAGAACTATGCCTTTTGAAGTGATTTCAAACTTGACTGGATTGAGGGAAATTGTTGTATTCCTGATTTTCAATACTTCCAAAAATCGCTCCCTTTCATCTTTATATGGGTTATCTTTTATTGAAGTCTTTATAATCCCGTAGACAGAATACGCAGCTACGCCGCCCGTACGTTCATTGGCTTCACTGTCCATTATCACCATAACTGTGATGTTCTTTCTGGAAAGACCGAAGATTAAAGTGTCAAATTGCGCCCGGAATTCATTGGCTGACATATTCAGGGTAAAAACCCCGATGTTATCCAGTAAGACAATATCGGTACCATCTGGTATTCTTTCCTGTAACCCGAGAAGATTGAATTGCAGTTCATCAATTTTTTCTATCCCGAAAGACATTACCTCCCCCGCATGCCCTGTACGTTCCTCATAGACCTTGTCTATAGACAGTGAGCCGTTTTCATAGTAGTCCCCAAGATGCATGCCGAGAGATTCCGCCTGGTCCAGTATATCCTCCGGAATCTCTTCTGTGGCTATAATCCTGCATTTCTTGCCTTCAAGACAGCCCTGGTAAATAAAATGAATACCTAAAATGGTTTTTGCCGTGCCAGTGGTGCCTGTTACCAGCATCGTGCGTCCTTTTGGATAGCCACCCCCTATTTTTTTGTCAAATTCTTCAATACCTGTGCGCACTCGCTCCATGACGTAATATATGTTTTTCAAGAGATAAATATGTTTTGTATGCGGGGATTATACTTTCAATACTCTCCCTTATATACTTCAATCAGGCAGAAACCATCGCCGCCTGCTATGGTTTTTTTAATATCGACATTGACGTTCCTGTCCACCCGGACTCCAACTCTGGAGAAGATGGATTTTGTCAGCATGCAGAGCATGGGATTTATGCTGCCCGGTTCTCCCCACGGGCATACGAGATTTTTTACAGTACAGCCTTTCCCATCCACTATTTCCTCCGAGAAATTTCCCCCCAGCAGGTTCATAATATAGCATGAGAGATGAGCGGCCCGGGGCATATCCAGCGGCGAGTCATAAATATACTTTTTAGAGATAACTTCCTCTACACGCTTGCTCATTTCTTTTATAACCTCCGTTTTTTTATCCGGCGGGATACTCTCAATCATAAGCGGGAGAAGGTTAGCCATTATTGTCTTGAATTCGTTTTGCGCCTCTATCTTTTCCTTGCTTTTTATGAGCTGATCATGAAAGTATTTGGACTTAAGCAGGGATTTTACACGGGTAATAAGTTCTATGGTGTTTACGGGTTTTGTAAGAAAATCGTCAGCTCCCGCCTCTATAGCTTTTACTTTATCTTTTAATTCGGAAAGGGCTGTAACAATCACAACAGGCGTGAAACGGGTAACATCCTGCTGCTTTATTTTTTCGCACACCTCGTATCCGCTCATCTCCGGCATCATGATATCCAGCAGCACAATATCGGGTTCTTCTTTAGCTATTTTTTCAAGTGCTTCTTTCCCGCTGTATGCCGGGATTACGTGATAATCTGTTTCGAGAAGAACTGAAATAAGTTCTACGTTTACTTCTTCATCGTCCACCACAAGGACTTTATATTTTTTTGCTTGATGTTCCATTCCTCAAAACCTCGTTATTCCTCATAATTTTTTTATTTTTGCTTTCAAAGGCAGCGTAAATGTAAAGTTACTTCCCTCGCCGTATCTGCTCTTTACGCGGATTTTCCCGCCATGCATCTCAACCAGCCTCTTTGATATTGCAAGCCCGAGTCCGGTGCCCCCATATTTCCTGACAACGCCGGAATCAACCTGCTGGAACATATTAAATATATTTCCCGTATATTCTTCCTTAATGCCTATACCGTTATCAGAAACCGAGAACTCTGCCGTGTCTTCAACTTTCTTTGCTTTTATCGTTACAGTTCCTCCCTCCGGCTTGCTGAATTTCACTGCATTATCAAGAAGATTTAATAATACCTGTTTGAATTTCTGTTTATCAGCGTATATATAATCAAGTTGAGGCTCTATTTCTTCTTTAATGACAACGTTACGCTTCTGTGCTCTTTCTTTTATAACAATCAAAATCTCATTTATAGCTATTTGTACAGGCATTTTCTCAATGAGCATTTCCATCTTCCCTGATTCTATCCTTGTCATATCGAGAACGTCGTTAATACGGGTAAGCAGGTGCTGGCTTTGCATAAGAATATTATCCACGTAATGCTCCTGTTTTTCGTTCAGCTCCCCTCCTATCTTCTGCTTCATGACTTCCGAAAAACCGATGATTGCGTTCAGAGGAGTGCGCAGTTCATGGCTCATTCTTGACATGAACTCGGATTTAGCCAGGTTTGCGCGTTCGGCGTCTTCCCTGGCAGAAATAAGAGCTTCCTCAATACACGCTCGCATGGTGATATCACGTATGATGCCTAAAAACAGTTGTTTCTTTTCCACTTGCATCTCGCTTACCGAGAGATCAACAGGAAAAGTAGAGCCATTTTTTCTGCGCCCCGAAACCCTGCGCCTGATGCCATTGATACCATTTTCGTTGGCGCAAATGTTCATGAGATTTTCACCGGGCTTATCCTGGTAGTTTTCAAAAATCAGCATATTGGCGCTCTTGCCTGTGACTTCATCTGATGAATAACCAAAGATAGATTCAGCAGCGGAGTTTAAGGACTCGATTACTCCACTTTTGTTGAGAACTATAAGACCATCACGCATCTCGTTTTCGGTAGCGTCGAGATACGTACTTATTTCAATGCCCATGTTTGTTAACCGCCCGCGGTTGTAAAGCATGGTGCCAACGCATATGCTGAATAGATTTTATTCATTTTTCCACCGGTTTGTCAGCGCTCAAAGGCAGAACAAAAGTAAACGTTGTCCCCTCGCCGTATTTGCTCACAACGCTTATAGTGCCCCCGTGCAATTCCACCAATTGTTTTGTAATCGCAAGCCCGAGCCCCGTGCCTCCGTATTTTCTGGTAATACCGGAGTCAAGCTGCTGGAACACCGTAAATAATTTACCCATATTCTCTTCCTTAACGCCTATGCCAGTGTCCGAGACTGAGAATTCAGCCATGTCTCCTCTCCTCTTCGCCATTATTGTTACAGTTCCCCCTTCTTCCTTGCTGAATTTTACTGCATTGCTCAGCAGGTTGAAAAGCACCTGTTTGAACTTCCTCTTATCAGCCTCTATAAACTCCAACTGCGGCTCAATTTCTTTTTTAAGAATGACATTGCGTTTTTCCGCGCTTGTTTTTATAAGGGTTTGCACCTCGTAAATAGCTTCTGGCACTGACACCCTCTCAACCGCCAGTTCCATCCTTCCCGCTTCTATCTTGGACATGTCAAGAACGTCGCTGATAAGGTTAAGCAGGTGTTGCCCGCTTGAAATTATATAATCCAGATAAGTTTCCTGTTTTTCATTTAGCTCCCCGGCTTTCTTTCGCTGTAAGAGCTCTGAAAACCCGATGATTGCGTTCATAGGAGTACGGAGTTCATGGCTCATAATTGCAAGAAACTCAGACTTTAGCTGGTTTGCAAGAATAAGGCGCTCGTTTTCGTGCCGTGTTTTTTCGTGCCTGGAAATTTCAGCCCTGAGTTCACTCCATCTTCGCATAGAGAAAACGCCAAAAGCGAGCGACAATATCATAAAAACAGTAATAATTTCATCGACCTGCCATTTTTCATACTTTTTGGAGAATCCTGCAAGTATCTCAAATACATTAAAAACAGACGCCAGTATAAACACAATAACAGTAATGACAGCTATAATGATCAGGTCTTTCAGTGCATTTGAACCTTTTTGGTTTATTTTTTCCGGGGAAAGTTTCATAGCACTTATTCCTTCTTTTTCTGTTTTAGTAGCAACACTTTAAGAATTGAGTTCATATTTCCCCTTATCCACAGAGATTCCCGCATGGGTATTATTCCCTCTATCACTGCAGAATATTAGCACTCATATGACTTATATTTTTGTAGTTTTAAAATGAACAGCAGAAAAAACAGCCTGCTTAACCTTAAACTTACCTGCGCCCTGAGATGCGCTTTACATTTGTCACCACAAAACCGTCGGCGCTTGTCACAAGGGTATCGAACCTTGCTATATTGTCCCTGGATATGAGCGGCATAAGCCCCCTGAATTTTTTCATGTACATCGCCTGCTGTCTCAAGAAGCCTTCCTGCACCCACTCAAATACCAGCACCCCATCAACCATACCCATTACCTCCTCTTCCTTCATGCTCTCCATTACTCCCCTGCCAAGAAGCAGATACACTACCCCGTCCCATTTCTTGGCTTGCCTCTGGAGGTCTTTGACAAAGGAGATAATCTCAGTCCAGTCCATGAATTTTTTACATAGATTTACGAGATGGTTCAGGGAATCGATAATAACAATGCTGTTGGGCGCCTGGGAATCCAGTATCGAAACAAACTCCTTGAAAATCTCTTTCTCTATCTCCGCGCTTCCCAGCGTTTTCATGCTCTGCCATTCTTTAGAATATACAACAGGCATTGAACTTAAATCTTTGAAAACCATGCTGGTGGAAAGGCTTCTTGCAAACTCAGGCGGATAAGCACGTTCAAGCTCCTTGATGATACTTTCCTTTGAGCGCGCGAATGATACGTAGCAAATGTTATCGGGGAGCTTCAGGCTCTCCTCTTTCAACAATAGACCTTGCAGTTGTTCTTTCACGGCTTTGTATTTCTCAGGCTCGCCTCTCATTAAAGAGAGCATGCCCATTGAAGAATAGGCAAATTCAGTCTTGCCCGACCCCGCCTCTCCAACCAGCAATACCAGGGAACCCGAAGGGAAACCGCCGCGTATTATAGGGTCAAAAGATGAGATACCCGTAGGTACCCGGTCCAGTTTAACCAGAGTCTGTACGGTTCCTATATTATTTGCCATCATAATCTTTCCGGTATTATACTCTCAATAATAGTTTATACATTTATAGTATTTATATTTTTCGGGTGTTAGATATTCCACCCGCAGCGTTTTCTGGTTGTACGGGGTTGCCCCTTATTAATCAGCTTGAGTACACCCGCTGGTAATCCAGATACAATTTGCCCTGCTGTGTGGGGCTTGCGGTAATGCCCACATACCGAACAGACACATAATATTTGTTCAAGTCCACAATCCCGCCCGTAAAAGCTCCATCAGGCTGCAAATCACCAGAGAGCAGTGTGATGTTGCGGTATGACATGACAGTATCGTTAAGCGTTGTTCTGTAGTCCCATGCCGAGCCGTTCCAGACTTGCAGCGTGAAATTGTCGCTGGAAACATTGTATCTGAGCTGAAGCACCTGTGTGCTTGCATCGGGTATAGAAGTGGTATTGGTAGTGACATCCAGCCGGTAAGCTGCCGGAATCGCGGGAGTATAGCCGTGGATGCGCTGGTAATCGATGTAGAGGTTGCCCTGAGTTGAGCCCGTTGGCGTCTGGTCGATATACCTGATTCTCGGGGTTCCTGAATTATATTCGCCCACGTTTAACGTGATATTGGACACTGCCCACGAAAGAGAGGTCAGGCTGCCCCTGTTATTCCATGCAGTGCCATTGAAAACATAAACGTCATAACCCGCCTCATTGGCATCGCGGCTGTAGTTTATTTCAAGGTAGTAATTTGTATCGACAGGAACCGATGTTGTGTTCGTGGTTATGTTAAGTGAGTATAAAGTGCGATTGAGCGTGATGGTTGGATTGTCCCAGCTTACGTTGACTACGGCGCCATTGTTGGTTGTGAATAGAGTTGCATTTAACAGAATGCTGTAATTTCCTGATGCGCTGAAATCTGATAAAACGATAGAACTATTAGAAAAATTGCCCCAAACACCTTGTGCGGTGTACGTTGTTGATTGGTTTATCTGTTTTTGAACTCCATTCGGATCTATAAGAAATACCGCAGAAGTAGCAGTAGTTAATGCCAGAGTGAGCTGCGTAACCCTGAAGCTGAAGTTTAGAGTGGCTGACGTTGGCGTTCCATTTGTCCAGGTGAAGTTAGGCGAGCGCCATGAAGTTATTACATTCCTATCACTATTTGTTGTGGCGGAAAGGCTGGCAAAAAGCGAACCAGGAGGAACACCATCAGTGATGTTGCTCCCTCCTTTCACAATAGTATTTCCAGTAGCTGTAGTATAAGTATAAGAAAATGTCCACGACCCGTTATTGACGATTGGAGGAGTGAAAGACCAATTGTAACGCGCGTATATGTCGACAACTGCACTCTCGTTTAACGTCGCATATGCTCCCCCGTCTATAGCGCTCTGCATATTTGCAAAGTTTGTTACAGTACCGTTTGCAGCGGTGTAGTCTGTAACATTGGTGTAGTTATTCGATTCTGCCGTTCCCCCGCTAATAGACTCATTAAACAAAGCAGAGTTCCCTCTGTCGCTGGCATTCTGTGCCGCAGGGAAATTGGTCACGGTGCCTGTAGTATTCAGGAAACCAATCAGGTAGGTGAATAATGAGGGGGTAGTAGCAGTCCAGTTCACCCATGTAGCATTCACATTTCCAGAGGTATCCACGGTGTGCGTACTTATTGTGTGCGTTGAATCAGGTCTGAAGTAGCTGGAATTGAAGGACTGTACGCCCCTGGCAACAGTGCCATTGGATACGCCGTCGATGTACACATTTACATGGTCAAAGTCCGAATCTGCAGGGTCAGTCCATGTCCACCTGATGTATAGCGGCTCATAGGTAACATTGATGAGATTTGTTACGCTTGCCGGTGGAATGATATCCACAGTAGGTTCGGTGACAAACATATACTCACTGCTGTTCACGCTCGCCCCGCCCGTGCGGCTGCTGTTCACTATGAAATAGTAAACCGTATATGGCAGCAAGCCCGAGAGGGTAACAGTGTGCGAAGAACCGGGAGCGCTGCAATTAATATTTGGATAATTTCCCGGCGCTGTCCCGTAGCGCACGCAGCCATTGCTACTGACGCTTGTGGGAATATCGATGGAATTAAAAACAACTCCTCCCGGAGTGCGATTAGCCGCGACTGTTATTGTATTTGTGGTGTCCCACGTTATTCGTGCAGAATTATTGGTTACATTATCGGTCTGGACATTTGTCAGCTTTAAACCGGTTGCAGTACTGGTATTCAATGTTGTGGCGGCATTCCCGTTTCCGTCCGCGGTTTGTTGGGGGGGGGTTACCGTACCTTCGCTGGTCGAAAAATATATCGTTCCACTTCCAGGATTTCCGAACCCATCGGTTAATGTAGCCGTCACTGGATATGTGGGTTCAGAACCGGTATATGCAAGGGAGATGAACGCCCCCTGCGATGAAGCGGGATAAGTGAAAGTGGTTGTATAACCTGCAAAATTGGCATCAATAAAATAAATGCCTGAGCCGTTCGTCCTCATCTGTATGTTCACTCTCCCGTCAGCACCTGATATCGCCGAGGTCTGAAGCAGGGTGGCATTCTTATAAGCATTGTTGGGTTTTCCGGTGCTGTTGACACTGAAATTCACAGGTACGTTCGGTACGGGATTGTTATAAAAATCCTGCACTTCTACTTGAAAATTGTTTATTCCCATTACAGGCATCATAACGTCCTGAGGAGTTATCCTGACAAGCCTTGCAGGCGTTAAGCGCGAAGGCGGTTTTTTAGAAGCAGAAGTGACCTGCGTCTCACCCATTCTGATCACGATGCTATTGAAATACGCAATAATAGTTCCGTTGGCAAGGTCTTTCTTTTTTATTGTCGCTCCCTGGTTCTGCAGGCTTGATGGGTTGTTTGGGTCCGTCCACCAGTCAACATACCTCGTATGCATTATCAGCCAGACATTTTTTCCAATTACCGAGTTCTTTGCCTGCGATGTGGGATAGATATTTACCACCCGTCTTTCCACGCCGCTTGTGGTTTCCGGCTCTGTTGCATTTACGCTGAGCAGATACAGGCTGCCATTAACCAAAAATGTCTGGGCGCTGCTTGTGTAATTTGAGCCGCTGCGTCTTAACAATCCGTACTCATAGATGAAATAGCTCATGTTCCGGGTACCCTGCAGGGAATAGGTAATTGTGGCGGTGCTAATGTTCTTGACAGTCGTGGCATCGTTCATACCCTCTGGCAGCACCTCATTGTACCGTACTTCAGCCCACATGTCCTCCTGGATACTCAACGTGGCAGGGGCGCTCTCTTTTGGATTATATGCAATGATTTTTGGGGTATATTTAAAACCCATCCTCAGAGGCGAGGCGAAGGGCGTACCAATTGAAGCCCCCTCCTCTATACTTGATTTAAGTTCCCTGAAATCGTCATTCATCTTTTCCAGATGATTTAATTCCTCCTGTGTGTTCCACACCGGAACAAAATTTATCTGGATATTCGTGATTATAGCAGTGCTGACAGCCAGAATTAGAATAGCGCCGAGAATTGGAGATACTGCGGTCTCATTTTGCAGGAATCCACTTCTCATAGTATCACAAACGATGTTATCATGTAAAAATTTTTGCATCCTGATTTTCAGTGAATATCTATCATTCTGGTGTAATTTAATTAAGTAAATAATTTTTGGATGTTTAAAAATAGTAGAGTATAAATATATTGAGTCATACTAAAGTATAAATATATTAAGTTACAGGCAATAATTTAGGATGAAAAAATATGCGGTCGAAAAATAAGATGGCATTCAATAAAAAAATAACTGAAGATGAGATAGCTGTATCCGCTGTTGTGGGAGTCATACTGATGGTTGCAATAACTGTAATTATGGCTGCCATTGTAGCTTCATGGAGTTCAGGAATTAAGGCGCCGACCACGCCAACGACCGTAGGAATGGACATTGAACGCAATACTCAGAATATTACCATAGTTATAACCTCCATAGACCCCCCCAGCGCAGCGCCCATACCATCCATAAATTTCACGTATCAGAATTCCACTACTGAATATGTGTATCTTCTCTCTAATTCAGGTGTTTACACAAATAGTTCAGGACTTTTTACCAATGCCGATGTTGGAAATTCAAACACCATAGTTACAAACGGTACCACGCCGAGACTGTTAATCCTTACGGCAACGTATAAAGATGGCTCAAAGAAAGTGCTGTACTCTCAGGCGACCTAGAACGCATTTCTCATCGTACTTTTGCACATCCTTGATGCGTAAAAAGTGTTCACTGTTTGCTATTAATCCTGCGTAGAGGTATGGTTACGGCAAAAAAGCCCACAGCCAAGGATACAGGCTTCAGGCTTGCAAAACGCAGGTTTGAACAGACCCTTGCAAAATATTCGGAAAACTATTTCCGTCCCACAACCGGAGTGATTATCTTAACTGCAATCTGCGTTATGCTTGCAGTGTTTGTACTAAATTGGGCAACAGGAGTAAAACCTCCAGCAGTTCAGCAGAAGATAGAAGTCTCATTGACAAGACTGAACGAGAACGAGGTCGAAGTTATGATAATATATATGGAAAGTGGTACAACAATCAGGCATCTAACATACGCCACAACAAGGGGAAGGGGAGTTATCAACAGTTCCGCCAGTCCATTTGAACCGCTGCGGGATGCGGGAGAATACGGTATTGTTCCTGTTTCAGGTTACGATGAATATGTTGAAATCACGGCTGCGATCAATGATACGAAAACAATAAAAATATTTAGTGGAAAAATATAAACAGTACCGAGTATGTTATATTCACTAATAATATTATCTAGTGATTAATAAATGGTGTTTAGTTATGAATAACAGGGATAAGAAACAGGGGGGACCTGATAAAAATGATGCTGGCGTATCTCCAGTTGTTGGCGTTATCCTGATGGTGGCAATAACAGTGATAATGGCTGCTATCGTTGCTTCGTGGAGTTCCGGGATAAGGGCTCCCACCACGCCCACGACTGTCGGTCTGGATATTGAACGTATTGGAACTAATATCACAACAGTGATAACGTCTATAGACCCGCCAAGCTCGGCGCCCATACCATTACTGAATATCTCATATCAAAACTGGAGCCAGGGGTTATACGTAAATTACACAAACATAACTTATGCTAATGTCGGGGACAATATAGAAATTAATACCAGCAGCAGTAGCAACCTATCGAGGATAATAATCGTCGCAACATACAAAGACGGCTCAAAGAAGGTACTGTATAACAGGCAAATATAGTGTGAAGAACATAACCAATCCTTACGTGATAAACGCAAAGAGGAGATACGCTATTGCCGTCATTATTATACCGTGTTTTAACCCCAGCCTTGCATCACCTTCACCCATCTGTCCTGCAACAAGACCGGAAAAAAACCCAAAAACAGAGGCATGGAAAAAAAGCCTAACGTACAGCGGCTTATCAATGCCGGAAAAAGCAATCCCCTCACCCGCAATATTTTCGAGACTTGCTATTGGGACCTCAGGCAGCTGGGGGAAAAAACCGGTGACCAATGACCATGCCACATAAAGAAAAACAAAAAACGATATATATATTACAACTACATTCATCTTTGTTGAACTCATTCTCTCCTCTTCGAGCGCCCTTGCTGTTGTAGCATCAGAAGCCGCTATTGCAAGTGTGTCTTTAATGTTGCCCGTCATCCGTATAGCGTTCTCAATAAGAATAACAAACCTCTGTACAGCAACAGTATTTACGCGCTTCCCGAAATCCTGGAAAGCCTCCGCAAAGTTACCTTTTAACTCAATGTCGGTGTTTATTTTATTTATCTCGGATGTCAACACACCGAGTTTGGATGTGGTGAGCCGTTTAATAGATGCTGCAAGTGTCAGACCCGATTCATGAAGACTGACCAGCCTGTTTAGAAATTCAGGAAACTCCCTGGAAATCTGATTAATTCTCCTGAAATGCGCTTCCACAAACAACGAGTAAGGAATAAGAGCAATGAGGACTGCAAAAATAATGTAGTCGTCAATTTTATAAATCATTTCATTATACTCAAGGTTATAATAACCATAGGTTGTTAAGATAAAAAATATCAAAGCAATCGGTATCGAAAAATATAACACTTTTTCCGGCACTTCAACCAATTTTTTCAATGGATGTTTGAAGAACCCGTAAATCTGCATCCGCATTATTCCCTTCTGGATAAGGAGGTTTTCGCCTTCTTTTGAGCTTTCTTTAATTTTAATGAATCCCGAACCCGCACCTTCTGCCAGCGTGTCTAATAAAACCAAAAAAAGTAGCGAACCGCCTGGAATCCAGATATAAACTATCATCAAAAGAAGAAAATATTTTGTACCGCCAACCAATCCCAGCACCACAAGAAGAACAATAATAAACAGAGGACCAGCCACAAAACATATAACATACACTTCTGAGAGTAAACCCAGGGTATCCATGAACGCCTTGTTCTCATTAAGCGCCTTCACCCTGTATTGCTCGGATTTTGCAAGGAAAAATGCTACGATGTCGCTTCCGCTTGTAATTATAGTTGAAAGGCTTTCAATGAAATTCTTAAAACTCTCAGACGGCGTGTCTTCAGCCATGTTTTTCAGGGCAGTTTTGAGGTCTTTGTGAAAGATTTTTGTTTCTATAAGCGCGCCTTTGACCTCAGCCGAAACCTCTCCGTATATCTCCTTATTATTGCCGATGATTTCAAAAAAATTTATAATATTGCTGCTCCCCTTGCTTAAAGCATGCATAAGCGCAACTGTGTGAGGCATAACAATATCTATCTTGCGTCCCCGGAGCCTGGCTGTAATTGAAGGGTAAGCCAAAAAAACGCTAAAAAACATGTAACCAAATAAAAACGACAAAAAAGGTATTATCAAGAAAGAGTAGCTCCCGAGAAGCAGGTTGAAATAGTCCTGCATGAGCATATACACCCCCATGCCCAGAGGCAGCGACGCAAGTATTGATACAAAATATGCCCTTGAAATATAGACCTCTAATGGGACTCCTATGCGAGCCTGAACCAGTTTATGCGAGAGCTCAAGATATTCCCAGATTCTTGACTCAACCCATTTTCCAAATATCCTGTATGATACCAGGTCAACCGTACTTATGCCCATTTGCTCTCACTCAGAATGGATTTCCCCTGCTTTATTAATTCAAGGACATTTGCCGGGTCTGATGCATACATCCTTATGATTAAAGATACATCCCTGTAATCACTCATATTGTTATCAATCATATATTGCAGCACAGTTTCCCTGTTATCAATTTCTTTTCTAAGCTGCTCCCTGCTCCATCCCCGTGCATTAGTTATGTCTTCAAGAACTTTTGATGAACCTGTTTGCTCCATTTTATCCTGCAAAGGGTTCCATACATATAGTTCCCGGGTGCTGATGTTCCCGGTTGTTGCATCTACACCCACGAACTCCGAGAGTACTTCCATTCTTCTCAATCTTTTTTGTCCTACATAACGAAGTACCTGTATAACCATTATATCGAGGGCGTTTAACATCATGAGAGGGACGTTTATGGGCTCGTTAAGCAGCCTGTTTACCGCCAGTTGGACGCTGCCTGCATGCATGGTAGAGAATGTCGTGTGCCCGGTGCTCATCGCCTGGAATAAAGTATATGCTTCCTTGCCTCTTACTTCTCCCACTATCAAATACTCGGGACGCTGCCGCAGCGCCGAGCGAAGAAGCTCGAACATATCTATTGTAGCGGCTTCCTGTCCCGTGAACGCTTCCCTGACAACGCCGGGAATCCAGTTCTTATGATATAAGGTGATTTCTCTGGTATCTTCTATGGATATTACTTTTGATTCGGAAGGGATAAAAAGGGATATCACGTTAAGGGTTGTGGTCTTGCCCGATGCGGTTTCACCCACGAATATTATACTCTTGTTATTCTCTACGGCAAGCCAGAAATACGCCATTATTTCCTTATTGAACGTCCCGTATTTTATAAGGTCTGTGGGAGTGAAGGGTTCTTCCCTGAATTTTCGTATCGTGATAGTGCCGCCGCGCGTGGTCACTTCCCTGCCCAGGGTTGCCTCAAGTCGGGAGCCTTCCGGCAGGCGGGCATTCATTATAGGATATCCAACCGAGATTGATTTGCCGGATATCTGGGCAAGTTTCATTATCATCTCGTTAAGCTCTTCTTCTTCAAAGACTGTGTTGGTTTCGATGTTGGTATATTTCCTGTGATAAAGATACACAGCCGTATCAGCTCCGACGCAGGATATATCCTCAATCATAGGGTCTTTCAAAAGCGTATCAAGTTTTCCGTAACCGACGTAGTCCCTCTTTATATGGTACCATATTTTATACTGAGATCTTGGGTCAAGGTCGATACCATATATGCTTAATATCTTAATAAAATTATTATAAAGAACTATCTCTTTATTCATGTGACTGAAATCAATCTCTTGCTCTACAAGAAATACTTTGAGAGTATTATTCACACGCTGCAAAAGAGACTCTTCAAAAGAATTGAGTTCCGGTTCTGAAATATAATAGATATTCTTGTGTGTTTGTTTATTGTAGAGTATAGTGACCATAGTGTATGGTTTAGAGATCCATGTCTGCTCAACCACATCAAAATCCTTTGGCGGCGCAAAACCGACAATATCGCCATACCTCATCGTATCATAGGCTGGTACCTCGGTAAGTTCCTTTTTCACGAACTTGCTATGTATCACTTCAAAAACCATTTTAACCGTGAGAATAACTTTCTTAAAACCTGATGCAGCAGGCTCAAGGAGCAATGGTTTCAGAATTTCCGATTCTTTTTTTATAACAGCCTTTTCAACGGCGTTCCTGTAATTCAAATCAGCAAGTTCGGCAAGAACCTTCTTTTTATGAACGAGTTCCTTTAGCTGGTTTTCCTTTTTTATAGCATCCGGATGTTCATATTTTTGTTCCTGCATTCTTTAAACCTCCTTCTCCGTGGATTCGGGTTTTGCTTTTATATCGAGAGCTTTTTTCAGGTTCTGGAATTCACACTCTTTTTGCTCTCTCTCCAGAGCAGATTCCTTTAAAGCAGATTCTGCTTCCTCTAATTCTATTAATAATGATTGGAAAACTGTTTTATCTTTTTCTTGATTTTTTTCCTCAAGTTGTTTCTTTTTTATAAACTCGCTCTCAATGCTTTTTTCCTTTTCCAGAGCATTGAGATATTCAACCTCAGTTTTCTTTAAACGTCCCAGCTTTTCTTCCGAAATATTGGCTTTAACTCTTGTTTCAATCGATTCTACCAGGTTTTCTACCAGGTTGTTTAACTCATTTTCTTTTCGTTCTCTCTCTAAAGCAGCTTCCTTTAAAGCAGATTCTGCTTCCTCTAATTCTTTTAACATGAACTGGATAAGCGGTTTATATTTTTCCGGCTGACCACTAATATGTTCCTTCTTTTTCTTAACTACGCTCTCAATGCTTTTTTCCATCTCAACAGCATTATGGTGCTCTGCTTTTGCTTTTTCCAGACGCACCTGTTCCTCATCTGTTAGTTCAGTTTTCACGCTTGTCTCTATGGATTTTTTCAGGTTCTGGAGTTCCTGCTCGAGTAGCCCCCGATTTAAAATTGCTTCTTTTAAAGCCGCCTCTGCCTCTTCTAATTTTTTTGATTTGGTCTGGAGAGCCTTTTTTTCTTTTTTTTGTTCCCCGATAAGTTCCCTCTTTTTTTGAGCCGCATTTAGAATGATTTTTTCTTTCTCAACAGCTTTCAGATATTCTGCCTCTGCCGTCTTTAAGCGCTCCCGCTCCTCATCTGTGATTTCAGCCGCTTTTATTCTGGCAGGTTCTTGCGGTTTTTCAGGCTTCTGCTCTTTCTTTTCTTTTTCCAGCGCCGCTTCTTTCAAAGCAGCTTCTGCCTTCTTCTGGCGTTCACGTTCCTCATCAGCAGTTTCAGTTCTTGCCTTTATCGCAACAGGTTCTTGCGGTTTTTCAGGCTTCTGCTCTTTTTTTTCTCTTTCTAACGCCGCTTCTTTCAAAGCAGCTTCTGCCTTCTTCTGGCGTTCACGTTCCTCATCAGCAGTTTCAGTTCTTGCCTTTATCGCAACAGGTTCTTGCGGTTTTTCAGGCTTCTGCTCTTTCTTTTCTTTTTCCAACGCCGCTTCTTTCAAAGCAGCTTCCGCTTCTTCCAGTTCTTTTGATATAGTCTGGAGCTGCAATTTCTCTTTTGTAAGGTATTCTTCTATATCCTGTTCTGATACGTTTGCCGGAGGTTCAACTCCAAGCGCCTGTGCAAGACTTGCCGTAAGCGCTCTTCTTGACCCTGTCAGTCTTTTTAACGTATCGTCCGATTCCCTGCATTTAGTCTCAAGTTTTTCCGCACGGCTTTTCCTGTAGCTATGGTTTTTCTGTAGCAGTTTATTGAAAAAAATCCACCGA
This sequence comes from Candidatus Methanoperedens sp., assembly GCA_028715885.1. GTDB lineage: Archaea > Halobacteriota > Methanosarcinia > Methanosarcinales > Methanoperedenaceae > Methanoperedens. The sequence continues at coordinate 11,585 of JAQUQX010000017.1, read as the reverse complement.
TGTGGCAATTCTGAAACAATGTTCTCAGAGCTTATTGCGGCATATCTGGCTTTCAGGGCAGAGATTCTCGCTTTTCTTGCATTCTTGGCAGCAGCTTCCTCCTCGATGACGAGCTTCATAAGGTCGTCCCTCATTTTCAGGATGCCGTTTCCAATATTTTCCGGTTTATTTCGCGCCAATCTGAATCCCCTTTCAGGTAATCAACAGTAATATATTACTTTAGGAGTATTTAATAGCAATGTCGGACTTATGAAATATTGTATGTTCACGGCAATTTAATCCACTGGAAATCATTTAAAAAAATAATTTTGTTCCTGAATTCTTTAATTTATCTTATATTTAATGATAAATTTATATCTTAAAAGGGCATCTATAATATAAATATGGAGACTGACAGATGTTTCTATAGATAAAAAGATTCACATTTCGATAAAGTATGATTTTCAATGGAAAAACCATTAAATCGGTAGCAAATAAATTCCTGGGTAAGTTTCAGAAGCAAAAGGATGAGACGGTTGAAGTAAAAGCTGATGCCTGGAAATCCATGTATCCCCTTTTTTGCAATCAGGCATTGTCCGCGCCAAGTTTTGCAATGGAATCATTAAAAACGCTTAATGTCTTGGTTGATCGTGGGATTGTAGGAGATTATAAGGATTTACAGAAAGTTTTGCTGCATGAAAATGATGAGGTAGCGCATCTTGCCCTGGATGTTCTCAGGAAAATTCAAGAATTTACAATACAAACAAGAATAGAGGGGGAAAAACTGGCTCGTCCTGAGAGCCGTGAAGAGAACATCGGGAACGTGACACAGAAAAAAGATCGGGAGATTAGGGGATTGGGGCAACTCCCAATCGAGGCAGATATCCAAAACAGGGTTTTTAATGTTATAAAGATAGAAAATTTTATAGCTGACAAGTTGACAGATATCGAGAAACGGGTTGAAGAACAGGGCAAGAAAATCTCTGAGATGCCTGCAAGTCTTACACAGGATTATGATACTAAAACCAGAGCTATTGAAGAGAACATACAAGAGCTAAGAAAACTGGTGGATTCAAAAAACGTTATGGCTGAAAAAGCTGTGAGTGAAAAGCTAACAGATATCGAGAAAAAGGAAGAAGAACTTGGAATGAAAATCTCCAAGATGCCTGCAAGTCTTACACAGGATTATGATACTAAAACCAGAGCTATTGAAGAGAACATAAAAGAGCTAAGAGAATTGGTGGATTCAAAAAACATCCGGGCTGAAGACGTTGTAACTGAAAAGCTGATTGATATCGAGAAAAAAATCGAAGAACTTGGAATGAAAATCTCTGAAATGCCCCCAAATCTCACACATGATTATGATACTAAAACCAGAGCTATTGAAGAGAATATAAAAGAGCTAAGAGAATTTGTGAACTCGAAAAACGTTATGGCTGAAGACGTTGTAACTGAAAAGCTGATTGATATCGAGAAAAAAATCGAAGAACTTGGAATGAAAATCTCTGAAATGCCTCCAAGTCTTACACAGGACTACGATAATAAAACCAGGGCTATTGAAGAGAATATAAAAGAGCTAAGAAAACTGGTGGATTCGAAAAACATTATGGCTGAAAAAGCTGCCGGGCAAGTTTTGAACAACATCAAGCCTGCCGAGCATGTATCTATGCCAAAAATTCCATCAATATCTCAATTTATGCAAAAAACACCTGAAGAATCCCTATACGGAAGAAAGAAGATAGTAAGGCTGTCCTTCCTGGATAATACACCAGAGACTTTCATAATTTTAGTGAACTGGATCAAATTCCTTATGGAAAAAGTAGGGCGAAATAATTTAGAAGATATGCTGGATTATTATGTTGAAATTGGCTGGATTAGCGAAAAAGTCAGCTCAGTGATGGCTAAATATGCGGAAGGAATAGATTATTATATAGAAAAACCAAAATCTGATATTTTACCCGATGTCCATACAAAATCATTGTTGTTTATAGAAATGCTTAAGGCTCGGAAAAATAGGGCAAATTACCACGACCACACCCACGCAATAAGCAGCATGGCATAATTCGCACAATGTCGTTCTTGTGGGCACGAATTTTGGAGATATGGGGCTGGTTGATGTGGGTTGTTTAAAATAATCGAGCCTGTAGGGAAGTAAATACAATCAGTTCACGGCTAAAAACCATAGTTTTTTCCATGCGAAATCTTTATACCATAGTAATATAAAGTATAGTATGTAAGTAAAACTTACACATGAAATAAATAAAAACTTAAACGGAGAAAAACATGAAAACAAAAACAATTGTGGCAATAGCAGCAGTTCTTGTAGTGCTGGGAGCCGGCTATGCCCTGGCAGGACCGGCTAACGGCGGCTTCTGGAACGGCATGATGGGCTACGGCAATGGCTATGGATATGGAAACGGAATGATGAACGGCAACGGAGGCATGATGGGTTATAGCGGCGGCATGATGGGAGGCTACAGCGCAAACGGCGGCTTCGGTCCCGGTCACTGCGGCGCAGGCTATGACACAGGTTATGGGGCAAATACAAGCCCCATAACCATCGAGAAGGCAAAAGAAGCTGCTGGGCAATATCTTATCTCCACAGGTAACTCAGACCTTGCGCTTACAGAGGTCATAGAATTCGACAACCATTTCTATGCAGGCGTCAAGGAAAAGAGTACGGGCATCCACGCCTTCGAGGTGCTTGTAAATAAATATACGGGCGCTATAACCCCTGAGATGGGTCCGAATATGATGTGGAATACCAAATACGGACACATGGGTACAGGCGCGGCGCAGGCTACTGTAACAGAGAAGCAGGCGATTGAAAATGCACAGAAGTTCCTGGACAGTTCGCTCCCCGGAACCCGGACGGCTGATGTCGATGCGTTCTACGGCTACTACACCATAGAGGTAACAAAAGACGGCAAGGTATATGGAATGCTCAGCGTCAACAGCAACACAGGCACCGTATGGTACCACAACTGGCATGGGGCTTTTGTAAAAATACTGGAAGTTCAGTAAATTTCCGGTAAACCCCCTTTTATTTTAAATATATTCAGCATCTTTTAGTAACACGGTGAAAAGGTGGATAAAAAATCCCTGGCTGAACTCTTAAACGCCCTCGGCAATGAGCACAGCCTCGCCATCATGGCAATTCTTGCGGGAGGAGAGTGCTATGTTTCAGAACTGGCTAAGATTGTAGGGATTTCCCGCCCGCTTCTTTACCTGCACCTTAAAAAACTTGAAAACGCAGGTCTTGTGGAAAGCGAGATACGGCATTTTGAGGAACCGCCTTATACGAAGAAATTTTACAAAGCAAAGAATTTTGAATTAGTATTGTCATTAAGTAGGATTAAAGAGATAGTAAAATAGGAGGAAAATATATGCAAATGATGGACTGGGCGTTCGGCTCTACTGCGCAGGGACCTATATATAGTCTTATAATAGTGGCGGCTATTCTTGGATTAATATCTATCTATTTGAGTTATATGATTCTTGTGGAACTGAAAGAAATGAGACGCGCGCTGGAAAGGGTTGGAAAGGTTCTTGAGTCGGTTGAGTAAAAAGTTATGGCGATTCCGGATAGCCTGAAAGAGCATTTGAAAAAACACCTTGCCGAACTCACGGAAGATGTTGAACTCATTGTTTTCACGCAGGAAAATGAATGCCAGTTCTGCAAGGAAACAAGGGAGATTGCGCTTGAACTGGGAGCTTTATCCCCAAAGATAAAAACAAAAGTCTATGACTTCGTAAAAAATGGCGATGAAGACCTGAAATATGACATAAAAAAAATCCCCGCCATAGCTATTGTCGGGAAATCCGACTATGGTATCAGGTATTACGGCGTTCCCGCAGGTTATGAATTCTCTGTTCTTGTGGATGCTATTCTCGATGTTTCAAAAGGCGCGACGTCTTTGCCTGATACTATCAAGAATAAACTGGCAGAGATTAGAAAACCAGTGCATATACAGGTATTTGTTTCACCAACATGCCCCTATTGTCCGGTAGCAGTAAAGGTTGCTTACCAGTTCGCCATCGAGAGCGAGTTTATCAGGTCGGATGTTATCGAGATGACAGAATTCCCGTATCTTGTCCAGAGGTACGCGGTGATGAGCACCCCACACATCGTAATCAACGAGGACACATCATTCGTAGGGGCGCAGCCGCCCGAGGTATTTCTACAGCAGATAACTCTTGCACTTGTCAAGGGATATAATCCAATGTATTCTTAAGCTTTTTTCGCCCGGATTATAAACTCGTCTGCAAAAAGATTCTTCCAAAGCTTCGCAAGCCCATACCACAGGAAATTCAATTTCTCCTTGAAAATATAGATGCTGGGCGTAACATCCAGCCCTATAATCCTGTATCCTGCATACTGCGCGAGCTTTTTCGCCGAGTTAAGATTGTAAAACCTCAGATGGGTCTTATCAAAAATGCCGCTATCCGCGTATTCAAATTTTCCAAAAAAGATGGTCATTCTCGAATGCCAGTTGACAATGTTCGGGACAGAATATATTAAAAACCCATCGTCTGAAAGATATTTTTTAAGGCTGGTTAATATTCCGGGCGGGTCTTTCGTGTGTTCGAGGACATTTCCAAGAATGATGCAATCGAAATATCCGTTTTCATACGGCAATTCTGTTCTCTCGATATCGATATTCAACATTTCCACGCATTTGTTCCTGGCAATGCCTGCCATTTTGGGCTCTTTATCAACACAATAGACGCGGCATTTTTTCTTTATTGAGAGAAGATTGGCGAGCCTTCCCGAGCCGCAGCCGATTTCCAGCACTTTTGAGCCGGATGGTATTAACTCGAATATTTTGCAGCGTGAGGTATAGGTATCTATGTACATAATTTATATTATTTTACCTTCCGCGTCAATACGCACTGACTTGAAATGCGGTCCTCTCCAGTAAACCATTTTTTCAATATTAATCTGGACAATCACATCGTTCTCCCCCAGCGGCTTGTTCTCGATTACCTGCTGGTATTTGCTTTTAAATTCCATATAGATGTCGTAGTATAACTGCAACGTCTCCTCAGACATGAAATAAATAGGCGCTTTCTCTGTTATCCTGGCTTTTCCCTGAGCCATAACGCCTTCATTATTGAAAGGATTTACAGGGTCTCTTATATCGATAGTTATGCTCACATTCGGATTTTCCGATATGTTCCGGACCTTTTTTGACCTGTCATTGGTTATGAAAAATATTTTCCTTGAATGCTCGTCATATACGAAAAATACCGGCGTCAGGTGCGGCTGGTCATGCCTGTCGCTTGTGCAGACGTACCCGAAATAATTACCATATAATATATTTCGCATCTCGTCAGGGAATATCATAATCACACCGGCACGCTAATTTGCTTGGCTCCTCTCCAGTATATGATTTTGGCAGGCTTTACTTCTACCAGTATTCTTGCTATAATTGGCGTTAACTGCCATGCCCTTGGTAATTCCGAGGTTGAATACTTCCTGGTATATTCGGGATATTTTTTAATGAAAAGTTTTCGTACCTCAAGCATCTGTTTAAGCTGAAGCGGGACATCCCGCAGACCGTATATTTTTACTACACCCGTAAACATGACCGCTTTGTTCTCATAAATGTTGCTCATATCCCTTTTATCGATCAGGAAAGCGACTTTATTGTTTTTTTGCATTATTTTCAATTTTTTTGATTCTTTCGAGGTATTAAAAAAAATCTCCTGCCCGTCAAAAACATATACAACCGGAGTGACATGTGTAACGCCTTTAAAAGAAACTCCTATATATGCAAAACTGGATTCGTTTACAAGATTGTATATGTCAGGCGGAAGCCAGGGCACTTTTGATACGATATAGGCTGAAACCGCCGAGATTAGCGTTACAAAAACCATGAACGTGAATATTATGGTGACGAGAAGCCTGTCGGTCTGGAGCAGTGGTATTAAAAGAAGCGAAATTATCCCGAAGAATGCGTTATTAATATCCAGCCTCCGCAGCGAGCGCAGTTCCGTGTATGGCGTATGTTCAAGTTCGGTTCTTTTTTCGGAGAGCTTTTTAAGCCGGAGAGACCGCCACAGGGCAAGAACGGACGTCCACAATCCAAGTCCCATCCTGTAACATATATCCCATATCAGGAGACTGACAAACAACAGGAGTAGAATATGCGGGTTTTTCCCAAGCCAGCTCTCAAGCAGGTTTGGGCCGTAATAGAAAAGATACAGCATAAACGTAATGAAAATAGCAAGCCCGGGTATAGCTTCATAATGGTTCCTGTGAAAAAGTATCCCTTTATACTGTTCAAGCAACTCGTTTTCATCTTTGCTTAACGGCGCCCTGAATTTGCGAAGCGTGGGTCCAAGCTGAAGAATCAACAGGCTCCATGATACTGCGACAAGGATAGCCAGCGAACCATATAGTAGTGAAATCGTTCCCAGGTTGAATATGAAGCCGAGGATAAGACCGATTACCAGAAGAAAAAACAATTGCAAAAGGATGCTATACTGGTATGAAAGCATGGAAAATGGTGGTATCCTGCCCACGATTTCCTCGTAAATCCATTTCATCTCTTTTTTTGCGCTTTCATGCATAGGAGGAATTGATGTAATGCATTAATAATAAATCTCTCTAATAAATCGCTATCCGAGAGCAAATCGATAACATTATTTATGAACAGTACAATTATTGTCATAGTGATGGTATGACAAATATAAAATTAATCCTGATGGTTATTACCTTAACATTGATTTTTCTGGGATGCATCCAGCCCCAGCCGCCAATTAGCACTCCGACTCCCACAGCAACGCCAACTGTTACAGCGACAGAAAAGCCAACCGTTGTTCCGACAACTCCCATTACCACTCCTTCTCCAACACCGGAAAGTATCCCTCGCGTTTACAAGTCCTTTGTGGACCAGTATTATGGATTCAAGAGGGTCGTTGAGTCCAATTATACGCAATTTGCGTATGAAAATCTTACACTGAATATCCATGTAGGGGATACTGTATTATGGATAAATGATGCTGATCCTGATGAGATACTTACTATCGTAAGCGAACAGGGGTTATGGAGCAATACGAGCGCCAAGTTGCGGTGGAACTACCAGAAAATCAACTATACATTCACAAAACCCGGAACTTACGGCGTATATATTCATGAGTATCCAAGGCTTACACACCAGAAGATTGTTGTTTCCAAATAAAAAATATAAACAATGAAATAGTCACGAAGAATCGTTAAAATTAAATCGCAAACTTTAACTTTAAGATGTGGGAAATATACTTCCGGCACAATCGTTTTAGTATTGGATAAATGTCAATAGCTCAGAGTTACTGCGTCTGCAGTAAACAGTGTCCCACAGTCAGGAGGCGGTATTATACACAAGGAAGAATTGATTCAGCTACATACACTGATGGTGCAAATGAAGAAATTTTTCGAGGAAAACGGAAATGGAGAATTTTCCCATTACCAATCCCTTAAGATAAGCCCCATCCATGTACATCGCAGCAAAGCCGAACACAAACACGCCATCTTCGTCCTCGGCAAAGAGATTGCATCCATAATGGCGCACGATGAATTCTCCGGTCCCGGAAGAACCCAGGTGCGAATGCAGGAACTTGCAAGCCGCGCTGTGGATGAAATGATGCACTAAAAACGATTAAAACGATTCTATTTTTTTAATGCCTCGAAACATTTCGAAGCATATATTAGGCACTACAGTAAAGAACAGTTATTCGTTTGATGAATCCGTATAATGATGGATAATTTTTGGATTCATCAAAGTGAGGGATATACATGGAACTCAATGGAGTACAGATAGAAGATACATTTGCGGAAGCGTTTCCGATAAAAATAGCAAGAGTATTGATAACAGGAGCCACCAAGAAATGGGCACTGGTAGCGGCGCAGGAAGCAACCGGCTTCGGGACGTCTGTTATAATGTGCCCTGCGGAGGCAGGCATTGAAAAGGTGGTAAACGGCAACGAGACACCCGATGGGAGACCGGGCGCATATATCCAGATATGCACATTCGGTTTCAAGGCTCTGGAGGAGCAGTTGTTAAAACGCCTCGGGCAGTGCGTCCTGACAGCGCCCACGGCTGCGATGTGGAACGGGCTTCCCAAAGCCGAGAAACAGTTCGACACAGGGTTCAAGCTTAAATTCTTCGGCGACGGGTTTGAATCAGAGACAAGTATCGGCGGAAGAAAAGCGTATAAGATACCCATGATGCAGGGGGATTTCGTTGCGGAGCACAATGTCGGGGCGCAGGACGGCATTGCTGAAGGAAATTTCTTTATAATGGCTGACAACCAGATGGCAGCACTTGCAGCAGCAGAGAATGCGGTGGATGCGATAGCGCAGCTTGAAGGGACAATCACTCCTTTCCCCGGAGGTATAGTGGCAAGCGGCTCAAAAGTGGGTTTTACAAACTATAAATTCATGAAGGCTACAACAAACGAGAAGTATTGCCCTTCTATTAAGGCTAAAATAAAAGACACGAAGGTACCAGCAGACGTCAATGCCATTTACGAAATCGTAATCAATGGCTTGAGCGTGGAGGCAATCAGCAGCTCCATGAAAGCAGGTATCGAGGCTGCTGTGAAAATCCCCGGAGTCAAGAAGATTAGCGCGGGGAACTACGGCGGCACGCTGGGTCCGTACAAGTTCAACCTGAAAGGGCTTTTTTAAACATTAAAGGGGGGTTAAAACCTCCTTTTCATTTTACGGGAACATCACAACCTTTCCAGCCTCCCCTTTTTTCATAGCGTCAAACCCCTTCTCGAAGTCATCCATCTTGAGCCTGTGGGTTATCACGGGAGAAGGATCGAACTTACCTGTGGAGAGCAGTCTTGACGTGGTGAGCCATGTATCCCATATTTTCCTGCCATATACCCCGCGCACTGTAATATCTTTCATAACGAAGTCTCTGGACATATCCATACATACATCCTTCGTGGGCAGTCCCAGTACTGCTGCTCTGCCGGTGGGTCGCAACGTTTTCAGACCCTGGTTAAAAGCGCTGCCATTTCCTGACATCTCAAGGAACACGTCCGTGCCCTGACCCGATGTCAGTTCCATGATTTCCTTCACAGGGTCTGATTCGTGCCGGTTTATAACAACATCCGCGCCCATCTTCCTTGCAAGGTCAAGGTGCAGCATTGAGCCTGCCACAACTATGATACTTGCAGCCCCTGCAGCGCGCAGGAGTCCGACAGCGAACTGGGCAGTCGGTCCTCCCCCGAACACAGCGACAGTCTTTGCAGCCACATCCTGGCTGAACACGGTATAAACGCTGTTGCCTATGGATTCCTGCAATGAGGCAATCTCCACAGGCATGTCAGGCGGGTTCTTCCAGACATTGGTTTCGGGTATGACCGCATACTCTGCAAAAAAGCCGTCAACATCCACGCCGAAGAATTTTAGGTTCGAGCAGATGTGCATATTACCCATCCTGCACTGCAGGCATTTCCCGTCAAAGATATGGGATTCCGCAGATACCAGGTCGCCTTCCTGCACAAGGGTAACATCGCTTCCAGCCTGCACAACCTCCCCGCATACCTCATGACCCAGAGTTCTTGGAGGCGTTATCCTGCCTTCAGACCACGGATGCTCCCAGTCATAGATATGCACGTCGGTGCCGCATAAAGAGCAGGCTCTGACCTTCACCAATACCTCGTTGTCCTCTGGTTCGGGAATAGGTGCAGTGACAAGTTCAAGCCCCGCACCCTCTTTCATCTTTCTTACTGCTTTCATCATATTCATGATTAACCCACCGAAAAACTATAATTAGTTTTGCGGCTGTACAATATATATAGTTTGTTAAAACTGAACACTAAATGGGGTGAGTTTATGGCAGGAAGAATGGATTTTTTAAAGGATATGATTCAGGAACTGAAGGAGCAGAACCTGTATATCGAACTCCCGGTGCTGGGTACTGAACAGAAGAACCGGGTGGTGCTGAATGGAAAAGATGTCATTATGATGTGCAGCAACAACTACCTCGGGTTTGCGAACCACCCTAGACTGAGGAATGCTGCTAAAGCTGCTATCGATAAATGGGGGTTCGGCACGGGAGCCGTGCGCCAGATAGCGGGTACCATGGAAATACATATCCGGCTTGAGGAGATGCTGGCTGAATACAAACGCACGGAAGCCGCGCTGGTATTTGTCGCCGGCATCGCCGCGAACAGGGGCACTATACAGGCAATAATGGGAGAAGAGGATGCCATAATCAGCGACGAGCTTAACCACGGCAGCATCATCGACGGCGTAAGGCTGACCAAATCCGCGCGGAAAATCTATCCGCACATGGATATGGACGGCTTGAAGAAAGCCCTGCTGGAGACAAAAGATGCACGGCGGCGGCTCATTGTAACAGATGGCGTGTTCAGCATGGACGGGGACATTGCGCCGCTTGACCGGATAGTGGAGCTGGCTGAGAAGCATGATGCAATGGTAATGGTGGACGACGCGCACGGCGACGGGGTGCTTGGAAAGGACGGCAGGGGCATAATAGACCATTTCGGGCTGGAGGGCAAAGTGGATATCGACATGGGCACGCTGAGCAAGGCTTTCGGCTGCCTTGGGGGTTATATCGCAGGGCGTCTGGAGTTGAGGGAGTATCTCATCAATTCAGCCCGCAGTTTTATTTTTACAACCGCCCAACCGCCCGCTGTGGCTGCGGCTACCATGGAAGCCCTGCGGATGATACAGGACGAACCGCAGCACCTGAGGAATCTCTGGGACAATACGCGGTATTTCAAAAAAGCCATGGGCGGCATGGGATTCGATATCGGAAGAAGCCAGACGCCGATAACGCCTGTTATGGCAGGGGAGAGCAAAACTGCCATGGAACTATCCAGGCAGTTGTTCCATGAAGGGCTGTTTGCAAAACCGATTGTGTTCCCGCTGGTTGCGAAGGACAAAGCCAGGGTAAGAATCATCGTGACAGCCCAGCACACAAGGAAAGACCTGGACGATGCGATATCTATTTTCGAGAGGGTGGGCAAGAGTATGAAGTTGATTTAGAGGGCGGTATGGAGCCTTAAGGAAAGTATAATTAAGAACGAGGAATATCCTGATATGGGTGATATATTTTGAAAGACATTATTGAACTAATCAAAACAAGACGCTCTGTGCGTGAATATAAGGAAGACCATATTCCTGATGAAGATATAAAATTCCTTATCGATTGCGCGAGATACGCTCCCTCAGGTTTCAACATGCAGCCGTGGAGTTTCTTGGTCATTAAGAATAAAGACGTTATGCGGAAAATATCCGAGCAGGGCAAGAAATCCATGATTCCCTTGCTTGAGCCTGTCAAAAATACCTCCAAGAAAGCGGCGGATTTCCTTGTTTATCTCAAGACAAAAGGCACGGATATGTTCTATAATGCCCCGGTGCTTGTGATTATTCTTGCGAATAAAAATGCTGCGACTGCTGACTGGGACTGCGCCATGGCGGCGCAGAATATGATGCTTGCGGCGCATTCAAAGGGCATCGGAAGCTGCTGGATAGGGGGCGTGCTGCCTGCGCTTATGGATGAGGGATTATTGAAAGAACTGGGCGCGCCTGCGGGATATAAGGCTGTTGCGCCGTTGATATTCGGGTATCCGAAGGG
>JAQUQX010000016.1 GCA_028715885.1 Candidatus Methanoperedens sp. | reverse complement strand
CGGAGCAGAAATAGTATTCTTTGTTTTTGTAAATGGATTTGAATGGTGTTGTTTCGTCTATGATTTTTTTGCAGATTGGGTCGATTGCCATTAGATGTTAATTTTATTCGGAAGGTTAAAATGGTTTCTGTAGTGAAAAGCGGAAATCGTGCATCAAAAACAGAGAACGTATACGAACTCGACGACGAGAGTTCGTACTGAGTTCGTTGTTAAAAAAACAGTACGAGTAAGCCTCACACCCTCATAATATCCACATCTACCCCTTCAAAATCAGCATCCTTCCCTGCCACAAGGGTAGCTTTGAGGTGGTTCGCGGTAGCCGCTGCGAATGCGTCAGCCAGCGGGATGTTGTGGAGCGCTTTCAGTTTTCCGGCTTCTCTCCACAGGTCATTGTCTTTTATTTCAGAGGGCACCAATCCGAAAGAGAGTAGATTTTCAACTTTTTGCTTTGCGATTTCAGGGCTTTTGCGGTAAAGAATGTAATAAAATTCAGTGAGATTTATCACACTGATATAGCCTTTTTCTTTTTTGTCCTGAACGCGTTCAAGCAACTTCAGCACCTTTGGTGCGCCATCTTCACCGAGATAAAATTTCAATATCACTTCGGTATCAAAGACGTACTTCAAAGCTCCTCCAGCGCCCTTTCCCTTATTTTATCCTTTCTGCGAGCTTCCTTCAGCAGTTCCCCAGCCTTTTTATTGAATAGTCCCTTAAGACTTCCCATTTCATCCTCAGGTTTTGGAGGGGGCAATATCAGCAGACCTTTATCGGTATCAACTATGAGTGCCCGATTTTCTAACTTATACCGCCTTCTCATTTCAGCAGGAATTGTTGCCTGACCTTTTGATGTAATACCAACAATTCTTTGTCTTGATTTCATAATAGTAATACATTTATTTTAGTATTACTTAATCGTTTTGGTAATAAAATGTAAATTGACGGAACAAATTGCGAAGCTACCGTTGGATAGAATGATTTGAGCCTATACTTGAATCATTACGCGCTGCTTCAGCTCCCCTCCACGCTATAATAATACTCCCCCTCAGCCTTCTGCGTCCTGTCAAGCTGCGAATCAAGCTTATTCACCCTCGGTCTCTTGGTCTCCTCATCCCGCCTGAATGTAATCCCGATGCCTTTCAGGAACCTGTTCATCCCCTGCCTCATGTCAAACGGTCCGTGAACTTCGCCCCTCTTCATCGGCTCGCCCTCAAACACAAGAAGCCTGTCGCTCAGCATGTCTATCATGTAAATATCATGGTCAACCACCATCGCTGTCACCTTATTGTTCTCGGCAAAGCGCCTTATGACCTTCGTAGCCAGCACCCTCTGCTCCACATCAAGATGCGCCGAAGGCTCGTCTAAGAGATACAGGTCTGCCGTTCGGGAGAGGCAGGCTGCAATCGCCACCCTCTGGAGTTCCCCGCCGCTTACGTCATCAAGCTTCTGGTTCATGAGCCTCTCAAGCTGGAGCGGTCTTAAAATCTCGGTCTGGTAATAACTCGTATCCACCTGGTTGGTAATCGAGCGCAGGTAATCCGAGACTTTGACAGGCTCTTCTGCTTTGATATACTGGGGTTTGTAAGATACCTTTACATTCAGCTCCAGCTTTCCGGTCGTGGGTTCTATCTCCCCAGCCAGTATCTTCACAAAAGTGGATTTCCCGATACCGTTTGGTCCCACGATGCCTGTCACTTCGCTTTTGCGAATCTCACCGCCCTCCGCCGCAAGCTCAAAACCCCCGTCATACTTTTTAGAGAACTCCCCGAAAGTTAAAAGAGACGAGACCTCCTTCGTGAGCTGCGGCGCATGAACATCGAACTTTATGGCTTCCGTGCGTATCCTTACATTCTCTTCGCGCAGGAAACCCTTGAGATATTCGTTTATTCCCACCCGGATGCCTTTGGGATGGGTAATGACGCCGAAACCTCCGGGCGTGCCGTATGCGAGATGAACCACGTCGGCGAGCAAATCAAGTATGGCAAGGTCGTGCTCCACTACCATAACGGCTTTATCCTGTGCAAGTTCCCTGATAATCTGAGCAGCTTTTATTCTCTGGTAAATATCAAGATACGGGCTTATCTCGTCAATGAAATAGAAATCCGCTTCCTTTGCCACGCATGCAGCCAGCGCCACCCTCTGAAGCTCGCCGCCGCTTAATTCATCGATTTTGCGGTCAATAATGTCTGCTATGTCAAGCCTGGATACAAGTTCCTTAAGTATTCCCCTATCATCTGTTTTTGATAATAGCTGCGACACCTTACCCTTGAATTTTTTTGGAATCATGTCCACGTACTGCGGCTTCTGGGAGGTCTTCACCTTTCCTTTTGAAACGCCTTCAAGGTAATCTGCAAGTGCGGTGCCTGCGTAATATTCAAGTATCTCCTCCCATCCGATCCTGCCGCGCCCCAGGTTGGGCTTCAGTGTGCCTGATAGTATATTGATGGCAGTACTTTTTCCTATGCCGTTTGGTCCAAGTATGCCTGTTACTTTCCCCACGATAGGGACGGGAAGCCCGTATAATGCAAACCCGTTTTTACCGTACCTGTGCGTGGTCTCTTTGAGTTTCTCAGGCAGACCGATAATCATAATTGACCCGAAAGGGCAACGGTTGACGCAGATACCGCAGCCCACGCATAATTCTTCCGAGATTACGGGTTTTTCATCATCGCCAATTATTATCGTTTCATCGCCGGTTCTCACTCTCGGGCAGAACTTTATGCATTGAAGCCCGCACATTTTGGGCTGGCATCTATCACGGTCTAAAATCGCAAGTCGCATTAGACACCCTTATCATTCTATGGATGTTATATTCGTTCTTCCGCCGCCATAACCCTTCATCCGTGCGGTCAGTGTTATGTTTCCAGCACTGGTGGCATTTGCATTATAAAAGTGTGCTATACCATCGCTTCCTGTTATAGCACTCATGTTAACACCAGCACCACTCAGATTTACCATGGCTCCGACTATTATCTGATCGTTGCTGTAAACATTGGCAATCACATCTCTTGGTACGCCGGAAGTTATTGTAGTAGGACTCGCGGTTATATTCAGTGTTCCGATATTTATCAAGAGTGTCCAGATAACCAGCAAGTATATTATGGTCAGGAATTCCACATACAACCAGTCTTTTGTCTCAAATTCCTTCACCCTGACGCCAACTAAAGGATACAAAAACCTCTGGATGTAATAGGAGAGAAGGGCTACCAGGAGAAGAACAGAAAACCATGAAACTCCCTCTTTTGCAGCTCCAAATTTCATGAAAAACGCAATCGCAAAAGCCGCGCTGATAAATGCAGGAAGCACTGTTTTTTTGATTCCCTCGATCAATAACCGCTTTCGCTCATCCGGTGTAATGCTCTTAACAACAGGTTCTGTCTCAGTTTTCTTTTCCTTTTCCACGTTCTCTTTCACGATTTCACTCTTTCCTGTATATCATTGTTCCAATACCTTCATCCGTAAACAGTTCAAGCAGCAGGGAATGCGGCATGCTCCCATCGATGATATGAACCTGTCCCACGCCGCCCTCTATTGCGGCAGCGCTTGATTTGACCTTCGGTATCATTCCGCCGCTGATAATGCTGTCTGCTATAAGCGTTTCAATATCATCAAACGCTATCCTGGAAATGCGGGTACTGGGGTCTTTCGGGTCGCGCAGAACCCCGGGCACGTCTGTAAGGGCTATTAACTTTCTGGCTCCGAGAGCGGCTGCTATATCCCCGGCAACAGTGTCTGCATTCACGTTCAGGTCGTTCCCTTTTTCATCCGTTGCGATAGGGGATATTACGGGTATGTATCCCTTGCCTGCAAGTATCATTACTATCTCGGGATTGATGACCTCGGTTTCGCCAACCCAGCCAAGGTCTATCTCTTTCTCGACCCCCTCCACCGTCACACGCTGCGGCGCAAGTTTTTTTGCCACGATAAGCCTTCCGTCGCTGCCTGAAAGACCTATGCCTTTGCCGCCGTGCTTGTTTATCAGCGACACTATCTTGCTGTTGACATTGCCCACCAGCACCATCCGTGCTATCTCAAGCGTCTCATCGTCCGTGACGCGCAATCCTGCCACGAACTCAGGCTTCTTTCCCATGCGTTCCATCTTGTCAGTGATTTCAGGTCCTCCCCCGTGCACGATTACAGGATGTATTCCCACAAATTTTAAAAGCACTATGTCCTGCACTATCTTCTCCATTATGCCAGGGTCAACTATGGCGTGTCCCCCCATCTTGATTACCATGATTGAATCATAGAAATCGCGGATGTAGGGCAGCGCTTCGATTAAGATGTTTTCACGTTTGAGCATCGGTGGTAAAATGTGGATACGGATATTAAAACTTATTCTTAGGTTTCACTTTTGCTTAATTTTCTGTACACGTATAATTCCTATCACAAGAGAAAGGCTTATTACGGATGCAATTCGACTGTTATAAATCAATAAAGGGTGTGAATAAGTGTTCAGGAAATTTTTGGAATCTTATATTGATGTGTGCAATAATATCGTAACAGAAGCAGCAAATTCCGTGTTGATGTTCGAAGCCGGGGAGCAGGCGGCAATGGATATTAAAACCTTGAAAATCGAGGATATTCAAAAAGAGTTTGAAAAAGAAGACATTATAACATCAATTGAGATATCCGAAAAAAAAGTTACATTTCATGTAAAAAACCTGCCTTTTAAAGGTAAAAAATGTACGTTGTGCGATATATTAAGAGGATTCTTTGGAGGATTGGCGCGAAAACATATCGATACCCGGTATTATTGCAAAAAAGGCGGCGAATGCATACTTGAGGGGGGAAGCCAGTGTATTTTCGTTGCGGAGCTGATTGAATGAATTATATTAATCATATACTCTACTTTGATGGGACTGCTGCCAACTCTCCAATCATGTTTTTATTTTAAAGGTGTGAAATGCCAAAAGATTTGACAGTAACCCTGAGCGACCTTGAATACGAGATTCTTAAAAAAGTGAAAATCGTTGAAGGGAATGACGGTGAGAAACTCAGGAATCTTTTGAGGCTTTACATATCCACCATACCTGAATTAAAATCATCCGAGTATGCTATAAGAAGGATTGAAAATAAGGACGAAATAGAAGAAATCCTGCGTGATGTATGGGCGGCGTATGAAACAACGGATACCCCTACAGAACACTGGAGTGAAAGCAAGATCAACAAACTGATAAGCGACCTTATTGAAATCAACGCTCTTTTAAAAACCGGGGATAAACAGTACATACCCTCCAATAAATTCAGAAGCCTTTTTAAAATGCTGCTTCATGATATTACAACCGAATCAAAGGACAGGGATGAATATTCCGCCGCATGTGTGGCTACTATCCAGTTGCTTCTGGAGTTCGGGGTCGGAACGCTGGACAAACAAACCATCCGGGATGGGACTATCTTCATTAATGAAGGATGGATGTTTGTCTATTCAACTGCGATTAAGAAGGCGCGCGAGTTCATGAAAACCAAAAAGTTGTTTCCTGAGGCTGAAGTACCGCTTCCCAAGGTATCATAGGAATTCCGTAACGCCATTGACATGGCATAAAACAGGGTCGGGTGCGAAAATCCCTTTGTATTGTCTTGCCCTGAACCTGCATCCTCCCCTGCAATCGTGTAGTACTTTGCAATCACGGCAATCAAGTTTATCAAGAGTCCACAGATATTTTTTACAAATTTCCGCCCATGCAGATCGCAAATCTGCGGCATCCCCGACCGGTTCACCAGCAAAAAACCCGCATTTGCTGACCGTACCATCCGGTGATACGGCACACAGGTGAGAGCCGCATGTGTAATCGCCTGAGCTTTCATGTCCTCCGGCGCCGGAGCCGTATTTCAATAACAGCGCCGCATCTTTCATATTAAGGATAAAATCCTTATTTCCAGCAAGCTCTCCAGTCACACAGGGTACATCCACGCTCCAGGAAGCCACTTCAAGGTCAGAGAAAAGCTTTTGCATCCCATCGAATTCCTCCGCATTGTATTTGTGTACCATTGTGGCGATTGAAACCGGTACCCCGGCATCTATAAGATTGGAAATCCCATGCATTGCTTTGTCAAAAGAACCTTTCCCGCGCAGCAGGTCATGCGAGTTGATGCCGTCAATGCTCACCTGTACCTCATGTACGAAACACGAGAGTTTTTTCGCCGCTTTCTTATCGATTAACGTCCCGTTGGACAGAAGCACAACCCTGAGTTCATAGGAGGGGAGAATTTCCATAAGAGCCCGGAATTCAGGATGAAGAAGGGGTTCTCCCCCTGAGACCATGAGTTTCAGCCCTCCCATGTCTTCAAACTGTGAAACCGCCTTTTGAAAAACGTGAAGGTCAATGTTAGTATTGCCCGGGCTTCCAAGATAGCAGTGCCTGCATGCAAGATTGCATTTGTCAGTGATATTCAGAAGAAGATACCGGAGGGATGGGATGGGTGATTCCCTCACTTTTATTTTCCTCGCTCCTTTCTGAATACTGATTATACCCTCGTTTAACAGGTATTCAAGGAATTCCCGGCTGTCCATTCCGGCATTTTCAAGCAGTTTTGCCAGGGGATTTCTCCCGTTGCATTTTTTTAAGAATCCAAACGCCTCGTCATCCAGTTCATACAACTGGTCTTCGGGGATGTTATAGACATAAGGCGCCTCAAGTTTCCTCAGGACATAACCCTGCGCCAGAACAGGCAATTCATTTGAAGGCATCTTTTATTTCTTCCTGTGTAATCCTGCCTTTATTGAGCATTTCTTTCAGTACCTTGAATGCCGCACATTCTAGCTCGATGTCGTCTTCCTTGAAGAATTCGCAGTGGGTGCAGATGAGGGTTACATAGGGATTAGTTTCTTTTTTTACCACTGAAATCACTTGATAATCAAACTATTAGTTTACATGTTTTTAAATTATTCGTCCTGCGGCGTGAAAAACAGCTTCGAGATTGAAATTGGCTAAAAGAAAGGTATAAATGTTATAATAAACATGACAAATCAGGTGATATTATGTGCTGTACAGCAAAAATGGCAGGTTATATACTGTATGCAGTTGGAATAATAGGCGGCGTGGAAGGAGCGGTTGGTAAAAGTATACCGATAAGCGTGGTATCTTTGATTGTGATTGCTGCCGCCAGCTATTTGATTGATAAGAAATAATTTTTAAAAACTGGTTTTGAGGATATCTATCCTCTCTATATTTTTTAAGCCGTCAAAGTGAGCATCGTCGGTAACAATCTCTTTTATGTTATGTTTCATCATCGTCGCATAATGGATAGCGTCGCCCAGTTTCCAGCCTTTTTTTGTCATAGTAAGCGCCTCCTTGAAAAATATCGGCTCAAAAGGCAGCAGGGTTACGCCGTGCGACATGATATCATTCAATATTCCTGCTATTTTCTGTTCTGATAGTTTTTTGCCTTTCAGGAAAGCATATATCTCAATCATGGTGTGGACAGAGGTTACCGCCGCCTCTTTTCCGGAAGCAACGGCTTCGAGGTACTTCTTAGCAGCTTCGCCCAGCCGATTATCCCCGATAAGGTTGCTGATGAATATGTTGGAATCAACGTACCTCATTCTGCTCCCATAACCGCATACCCTTCTTCTATGCCTTCGTCTATCGTGCCTTTATGCCTGATGATTCCATGAACACGCCCTACAGATGCTGCGTTCCCACGGTGAGGATACAGCACAGCCTTGCCCTTCTCAATTACAAACTCTACTGTCTCCCCGATTTTTATTCCCAGGGCATCGCGCACGTCTTTCGGGATTACTATCAGGTATTTGTCGTGGACTTTTACTTCGGTCATAGTTATACGTATAACGTTATACAATAAAAAGGTTATGCCATGAGAATGAATACATTTTCAAAAGTCTTTTTAACTACCTTAACCAAACCATATCTCATGATTCTCGGCATCGACATTGGCGGCGCAAACACCAAGGTGGCATCCAGCGACGGCAAACTCATAGAACTGCATTACATTCCTCTCTGGAAAAACACAAAACTGCCCGAACTGCTCCTTGATATATCGGCGCGCCTGAGACCTGAAAAAGCAGGAGTAGTGATAACAGGCGAGCTTGCAGACTGTTTCCCGGATAAGGATTCCGGCATCTCTTACATTATCGACGCTGTAAACAATGCCTTTTCCGATGCTTATTTCCTTGACAGCAGCGGGATTTTTACAAAAGAAAAAAAACGCGAGCTGGCAGCCGCCAACTGGATGGCATCGGCGCTTCTTGTTGGAAAGGAATATACGGATTGCATATTCGTGGATATAGGCTCAACCACTACGGATATAATCCCCATACGTAAAGGCATGCCCTGCGCGGGCAGGACAGACTTTAACCGCCTCAAAAACAGCGAGCTTGTTTATACAGGGGTTTTGCGCACAAACATCGCTGCAATTCTTGACAAAGTCATGCTTGGCGGCGCAGCCTGTCGCATCTCCTCCGAGCTATTTGCCATAACTGCTGACGCCTATATGGTACTGGGCATGATTCAAGAGGATGAATATACATGCGAAACCCCGGACGGCGCGGGGAAATCACTGCCCGATGCCAGAAGAAGGCTTGCGCGCGTGGTATGCGCAGACCTCTCCGAGATAGGAGACGATGAGCTGGTTTTGATAGCGCAGCAGGTCATGGAAACACAGGTAAGAGCGGTCGTGGGGGCTTTGCGTGAGGTTGCAGAGAGACACAGCATTAGAAGTATAGTTGCATGCGGTCTTGGTGAATTCCTGGCAAAAAAGGCAGCAGAAGAACTGGGATTTGATGTTGTTCTTATCTCGGAAAAATATGGAAAGGAAATATCAAAAGTATTCCCTGCATATGCGGTGGCAAGGCTCTTGAGCGAGTGTTAGCTATTTCAAAAACAGCTCAATCTTATCAAGGTCGTTCTTTTTCAATACGAATTCCTGGTTAAATCCGCGAATTATTGAATAATCCGCATGGAAATCACCCGCCTCCTGCGGTGTGTCAAAAACATATATCGTGGCATTATAGAATTCAGCGGATGTGTATTCCTGGTCGTTAATCAAAAACCTTTGGTTGTCATCAACTACAATCTTTGGTATCGTAGCTTCAAGGTAATAATATTCTACGTTGCTGTGTTTCCAGTGCCTGTAGTAGCTGGAATTCCCCACGTCTTTGACCTTCAGCGCCAGCCATGCATGCTGTCTCTGGTAGGAAACGATTATCTTTGGAGCCACATGGTATTTATCCCTGATATATTTCCAGAAATATGTAGACATCCTGGAACAGTCAAGCTCATTTCCCATGTAAAGATTGTACCATTTCTTATTATAAAAAGAGGTCATATCTTCGGATATATTGTCTATCAGCAACCTATCCGGTTTTACTTTTGGTGCGGTTTCTGTAGTACTACTGTTATCCAGAGGCAAAGGGGTGGGAACAGGAGTTGTTGTTAAAGGAGTTGTTGTTACTTCAGGTTCTTTCGTTACCGGAGTCTCATTGGCTGACGTGTTTATTTTGCCAGAAGGACTAATCTGATTAGAGTCAATGCAGCCTGATATAAAAAATACAATTATCAGGAGGATTATTTTTCCATACATTGTGACGATTACCTGATTTTTCTATGTTTTCGGCTTCGGAAGGACTTTCCTTTTAATTGCCAGTGCAATATAATACACTATTGCAATGAATACCACTACCGGCAGGATAATCCCGACGAAAACAATTATACCTTTTATGCTGTCGATGAATCCCGTTACTGCTTCACTCAGCGCGTCGGTTATGCCCCATCCCTGCCCGCCGATTGGCGTAGGTTCGCTTGCGCTTACCGAGATGGTTGACATCTCCACGCTCTGGTTGAGGTAATTCAGCCTGCCTGTAAGGCGCTCTATCTCGCCGCGCACGCGTTCAAGTTCCCGCTCCACTTCAAGTACGTCTTTTACAGTTGTAGCGTTCTTCAGGATTTCCGCAAGTCTTGTTTCCTGTTTTTTCAGGTTGCCGAGGCGGGCGCCAAGGTCTATGAATTCCTCGGTAACATCCTGCCCTGAAATCTGCCTGGACTTTACCGTTCCCAGCACTTCTACCTGTTCAAGGGCTGGATTGAAATTCTTCTGGGGAACCCTGACGGTCATCTGACCGTTCTTGCGTCCTGCCGTATCGTATGTTGATGAACTCGATATAAAACCCTGGTTTGCCTGCACTATCTTCGCAATGCTATCAAAAGCCGCCTGGACGCTTTTTACTTCTATTGTGAGGCTTGCGGTGGAAATAATCTTCCTGTCAGGAGTAACTGCCTTGTTTTCGTAGCTGACCGATTCCGTATCCAGTGAAGGTGCTGATTTTAAAGAAGATGTATATTTTTCCTGTACAGGGGTTTCCTGTTTGCCCAGACATCCTGCTGCTATTACCAGGAGGAGAATCGAGAATATTACCAGGGTTTTGCTTTTCATGCAATATGATTATAGACCATGTAAATATATAATGCTTGCCCCTCTTCTGGCGGATTTCAACATACGATTCCTTGCTGTGTATCGGCAGCTTTAAATTCTTTGGTGGGTAAGCATTACAGGAAAATCACATGGGTATTATCTAAAATCGAAACAAAAGGAGGACTAAAAACTTGAGAAACATGGGCAGAATGGCGGTATGGCTGCTTGCGGCGGCGCTGGTTTTCATAGGGTTTGCGGAAACGGGTGCGGCAGTTAACCCTACTCTTTCGAATACCTACATCTCCCCCTCAAGTGTTCCAGCAGGTCAATCATTCACAGGATATTATGTTATCAACAATCCGAATTCAAACAGTATTAATGTTGGCTTGGGACTGAGCATAAGACGCTCAGGTACATACGGCGAGATCGTGGATACATCAAATGACTTGGTAATTTCTGCTGCTCCCGGGACGAATACCTATTCAAGAACCTTTACAGTTCTTTCCAGTACTTCTGCTGGCAGCTATGATGTTGCTCAGGCAATCTGGTCAGGTACACCGGGCACGGGGACACAATATGCTACAAGTGGCTGGAAATCCGGAGTACTTACAGTCACTGCTAATCCGACTCTTTCGAATACCTACATCTCCCCCTCAAGTGTTCCAGCAGGACAATCATTCACGGGATATTATGTTATCAACAATCCGAATTCAAACAGTATGAATGTTGGCTTGGGACTGAGCATAAGACCCTCAGGTACATACGGCGAGATCGTGGATACATCAAATGACTTGGTAATTTCTGCTGCTCCCGGGACGAATACCTATTCAAGAACCTTTACAGTTCCTTCGAGTACTTCTGCTGGCAGCTATGATGTTGCTCAGGCAATCTGGTCAGGTACACCGGGCACGGGGACACAATATGCTACAAGTGGCTGGAAATCCGGAGTACTTATGGTCATTGATACAACTCCACCAACCATTTCCTTCTTGTCCCACTCCAATGGTCAGACTCTCACCACAAGCACCATAATCGTTAGCGGAACAGCATCGGATAATGTTGCCCTCAGCAAAGTCGAAGTCAAAGTTGGCGCCGGAAGCTGGCAGCTTGCATCAGGTACAATATCATGGAGCGCACAGGTGACCTTATCTTCAGGCTCAAATACAATTTATGCCAGAGCAACAGATACTTCTGGGAACATTGCAGAAGCTTCAGTGACCGTAAGTTATCAACAACCTCCTGCTTTTGATTTTTCAATTTCTGTCTCACCAAACTCAGGTTCTGGTGCAGCAGGTAATGCTTTAACTCCGGCAGGAACAGTGACTTTAAACCTTCTTAGCGGTTCTACCCAGCCTGTGACTTTATTGCTTTCAGGTCTCCCCTCGAATGTTGGAACACACGACCTCGAAGGCTTACCCGCTGATACCTGTTCTCCGCCATGTTCTATTAGCTTTGGGATTGGGACATATTCTACTGCACCGCTAGGAACCTATTCTTTAACAATCACGGGCACCGGCGGAGGAAAAACGCATTCTTCAGCCTACGCACTAACCGTAACCCAACCGCTGCAACCGACGGGGGCAATAACCGTTAATACAAATCTCGCAAGCGCAAGTTTCATGATATCCGGCACTGCTTCTTATTCTGGAAGTGGAACTTCTTGGGGTCCAGCTACTGCTCCCGCTGGCACATATACTATTACCTATGGAGCAGTAACAGGCTACAATGCGCCGCCGTCTGAGACTAAAACTCTCTCAGCAGGCGGAAGCATAACATTTAGCGGGACATATACCCCAATTCAGACAACAGGCTCAATCTCAGTTTCCTCCTCTCCCTCAGGCGCCGGTATTTATCTCGATGGCTCATATCAATCAACCACGCCCTACACCATCAATAATGTGCCTGCTGACAGCCACACAATAACTTTGAAACTCAGCGACTACCAAGACTGGTCAACTACCGTCGATGTGGTGGCTGGACAGACTGTAACCGTTTCAGCGCCGCTGACACCCACAGCCACAGAAACAATTACCCCGACCATTACGACTCCAGCGCCAACAGATTCTCCCCCATCCATTTCTCTGAGCAAGCAGACTGTGGATTTAAACAAAAACGGTCAATTGGACGAAGGCGAAAAATTAGTTATCACTTACGGGGCAAATGACGATATCCGCGTAAAGTCTATAAAATTACTATTAGATGGAAACATGATAGACCTGCGCAACAATGAAGGCGTTTACACCGTTACAACAGATGCCTTGTCGGTAGGCGAACACTCCATAGTAGTTGAGGCAATAGACACGAATGGGAATAAGAATAAGGAAGAACTCAAGATTAATGCAGCACGTGCAGGCCCAAGTGTTTACTTCCCGAAATCAAGGTACGAAGTAAACGAAGGGGAAGATGTTAACGTTGTTTTATCTGCTGTTAATCCTATCGGCAATCCCAAGATGGAGGCGTTGCTAATCCTGAAACCTCCAGGCAATGGAGTTTCCACATACGAGAGCGATTGCAAGGGTTATTCTGGTCAGTGCACAGGTAAGTTTGAAATCGAACCCGGGGATAGCGTGAGGTCTGTATCAATACGCATGAAAGCGGACAGGGCTGGAGAATACCAGATAGATGCTGAAGTATACTACCAGTATGAAGGCGGTCAGAGGTCGCCAACACGGTATGAAACACTGATGCTGGTTGTTAAACCAAAAACTAAGCCGACCACGATATCAACAAGCACGCAAATTCCTATGCAAAAGCCCGTTCCCGGATTTGGAATGGTTATGGGCACAAGCGGCATGTTGTTAGCCATACTTTTAAAAAGAAAGCGGTAATACATACAAATTTAGGTGTTTATATTATGGAACTTGATGAGGATTAGAACATGATAAAAAAAAGTGTAATGGTGATAGGGGTGCTTGCGGCACTGGTGATTGCCATACTTGCAGGCACTGGCGCAGCCTCAGCCCAGAACGCGGCGCTTGATACCTTCAACGTTCCGGCATTCGGACCAAAGGATACAGGCTCTTCTGTAAATTCATCTGTGGTTCTTGAAAACGATTCGGAATATAAGATAGTGGTCTCAGGCACATACCAGTTTAAAGCAGGCGCTGATTGGGGCTATGCGGATGCGCAGTACCGCATGGGCGCTGGCAGAAATTATAATCAGCCGTTCAATTCCATTGAATTCGATGGGGAGAGGATTTCCGCTGACCTGAGTGACGTAGATAACCACACATACACATTCTACAGAAAAGGTAATGGCAAGAAAATCAGGTTCAGTATATACGACACCTATACCACAGGCGAGAGGGGGGATTACGATAACAATGCCGGCTTTTTAAAAGTTGAGATATACAGGCTTGATACAATCTCTCTCACAAAAGCCGTTTCACCCCAGTCCATAGAACAGGGACAGACCGCAACCGTAACCCTTACTTTTACAAATACGGGAACCACCGAACTGAGAAACATTACAGTAATAGATACTCTCACGCCCGTTTTCACCCTGGTAAGCGGTAAACCTGACAAGAACTACGAGCTATTGAAACCGAAAGATTCCAGGAGTTTCCAGTATGTTATACAGCCATCCGAGACAGGCACATTCAACCTGGAGCCTGCAACCGTCTCTTATTATGATAAAGACGGCTCATCAAACACAGGCAAATCCAACATCATCACAGTTCAGGTCATCCCATCCAATGCAACACCAACCCCTTCACAAATTTCCAACGCCAGCGTCCAGTTGCACGGCGAGAAAACAGATGTTGTGCTTGGGGAAGACGTTTTTCTCAAGCTTTCTGCCGTCAATCTCATTAATAAGCCAGTGATGCATGTGCAGGTCATCATCCTTCCTCCCTCCGGGATGAGCGTTACCTCGTCCGAGTTCGTCGAGTCCGGCGGAGGTCAGTTTACAACTACGTACGAGATTCCGCCCGGCAAAGGAAGGGACATCGAGGTCAGGATAAAGTCGAACCAGATCGGCGAGTTTGAAGTGCAGGGAAGGATAGTTTATTACTTTAATGACGACAGTACAAACTCTGAGGATCACACGCTAAAACTTCCAATCAAGGTAAGAGCGGGTGCAGGGCAGCCAACCGCCACGAACACGCCAGGCAGTAGAATGTGGCTACCTGGTTTTGAAGCGCAGTCCGCTCTTATCGGATTATTGGCGCTGTTTTTAATCAAAAAGCGGTAATGCTTCTCCTTACCTGCGTTTGCGCAGTACCAAGAAAAGCAATCCGATTATTGCAAATACAGACTCAAATCCAGGTTCTTTAGGCGCCGGGGTTGAAGTTGCGGCAGGAGGTGAAGCTGCCGGTTTACCAACCTCGGAAGTGCTACGGTCAGGCGTAGAATAGGCAGCTTGTGTTGAAACTGCCGACCGCGCGGTTGCTGCCGCCGCTGGTGTTGCTGTTACCCCCGGTTTCATTGCAGCCTGTGTAGCCATGACGGTAGCTGCTGCTGTTGCTGCAGTAGCTGCTTTTGTCTCAGCCTTTGCATCTATGGATGTAGCGGCAGTCTTAGTATTGTTCACTGGCACTTCCACGAAAAGCGAGGTGTAAGGCGTCACGAACTTGAACTCAAGGGAAAACTGTGTAATCCCGGATTTTAGGGGTTCTGTCTCGCCCTCCACATCTATCCTATCCATCAGTTTTCGAATCGTCGTATATGCCCAGAGCCTTGGGATGAAGGCATTTTCCGGCATGGAGGCAACATTAAACGAATTCTTGAAATTACGGCTTCCTGTACGCGTAATTGCATCAACATCGGAAGTTATTGTACTTGCGCCGGGGCTGTACTTACCCAGCACGATGGCATCCGAACCAGCAAAAAGATTATTTTGTCCGGTGTTCACCACATCCGAAACTGCATTATAAGTAAAGCTCATGTTTGTGATTAACGGGGTAGAGATGGTTTTGTAGAAATTCTTCATTTCCTCCTCGACACCTCCTTCCAGGTAAAACCGTTGCGCTTTACCGTAATTTTCAAGGCTCAGCGCCTTGAGGAAATCGTAGTTGCTCTCGTCCTCAATCCCGAAGGCGATAGTGAATATCGACACCTTTAGCTTATTGGCATCCCTGACATTCTTGCGGATAACATAAGGAGAGGTAATACCCTCCGTAGGTTCGCCATCCGTGAGGAACACGATTATAGGAACGCGCGAGCTTTTTCCGAACATGGCGATGGCATCCAGCAGAGCCTGGTTTATGTTTGTGCCGCTTCCGGCTTCAAGGCTGTTCACAAAGTTTGCAGCATCTGCTTTGTTCTTTGTGTTTGCTTCCATGAGCGTGGGTGAAAAAGCCCGGACAGCATCATCGAAAAATATTACGTTGAAATAATCATCAGGCGGCAAATCGGAAATTATGCCGGTGAATACTCTCTTCACCTGCGCAAGCTTTTCGCCGCCCATAGAGCCTGACTTATCTACTACAAAAATAATATCCTTGCTCAAAGCAGTGGTACCGAGGTCAGCTTCCGAAGGCGAGAATACGTGCATCATGTATCCCTTGCCGCCTGTGTTGTAAAAGAGCATGTCACCGTTCAGGGGAGGGTTATTTGTGGTATAGACCACCGTAAGATCCTTATCAGGAAGTGCATTAGCGCTGTATTTCACCTGCCCTTTCGTTGTGGAAAGGTATTTTACACTTGCTCCTGTAAAACCCGGGGTTTCAAGGGTAGTGATATCGTTCAGTGATGAGATGTTCAGATTCACTGAAAGGGTATTCACGATGTGCGCCTGATCCGTGCGGCTCAGGAACACCGCATATTCATATTCGCCCAGGCTTTTTTTCACTGCCTGCTCGTATTTCAGGCGGGCTATTATGCTCTGGCGCGGCGCGAAGCTCAGGGAATAAGAGAACATGTTTTGCTTTTTTGTTTCAAGCAATCCGGCTGATTTGCCCTGGGAAGCTGCCTGTTCAAATTTTTCTTTTGCCTCTTGCTTTGGAAGCACATCTGCGATGTATTCCTTGCCATCTATGATTAAAGTAAAACCGGATATGAACGCCTCCTCAGGAATCATGAACTTAAATTCATCCTCGGTTGCAATGTCCAGAGGATTTGTCAGTTTTTCTTCCACGGTGGTTATGGCATAACCGTTGTTCACATCCGCGTTGATGTTTAAATAATCCACAACTGGCTGGGCTGCCGCTACACTTGTTAATGCCAGCAATACCAGAGAAATTACGATTAGTTTTTGCATTTTATACCTGCCTCTCCATTGTTTGAGCGTGAAGAAAGATTTAAACGTTAATTAATTTTGCGGTCAGAATAATGTTTTAGCCTTTTTTCTCAGGCTGGATTTCAGATATGTTCCCTTACCTTATCAAAAATGCCCTTGCTTCTTGATTTTTCACCGCTTATCTCCGCAAACTCACGCAATATCTGCTTCTGCTTATCATTCAATTTAGTCGGAACTTCCACCTTAATTTTCACAAGCTGGTCGCCTTTCCCCGATATGTGAAGGCTCGGAACGCCTTTTCCCCGCAGGCGGAACACCTGTCCGTTCTGCGTCCCTGGCGGAATTTTCATCTTTGCCTTGCCGTCCAGCGTTGGCACGACTATCTCATCACCGAGCGCAGCCTGCGTAAAACTGACCGTGGCTTCAAGTATTATATCATCTTCGGAACGGGTGAAAATACTATGTGGTCTTACATGCACCTCCACATACAGGTCGCCCGGAGGTCCGCCCTTCTCTCCCGCTTCTCCTTCTCCGTGCACCCTGAGCCTTGAACCCGTATCAACGCCGGGAGGAATCTTTACTTCCAGTTTGCGGCGTCTTTGCACCGTGCCCGAGCCGTGGCATGAAGTACACGGAGACTCGATGATCTGTCCCTGTCCGCGGCACGTTCCGCACGTTGAGGTTGTCATGAACCTTCCAAAAGGTGTATTCTGCGCCCTGTTCACCTGACCGCTCCCGCGGCATGCCGGGCAGGTCTTCGGGGATGTCCCGGGTTTGGCTCCGCTTCCGCTGCATGTATCGCAGGTTTCCGTCCTTGGTACTTCCAGCTCAACAGTTTTTCCGGTTGCGGTATCTTCCAGGTTAATAGCCAGCTCGTAAAGGACATCCGACCCGCGCCTTGGACCCTCGCGCCTTCCACCGCCGCCGAAGAATATATCAAAAATGCCGCCGCCCCTGCCGAAACCTCCGCCAGCGCCTCCGAAATCTCTTAAAATATCTTCAATGTCAGGAGCAGCACCCCTGAATATATCTTCCTGCGAATACCTCATATCAATGCCTGCATGACCATACTGGTCGTACTGTTGGCGCTTGGTCTGGTCTTCCAGTACGGCATAGGCTTCTGATATTTCCTTAAATTTCTCCTCGGCGTCAGGGGCCTTGTTCCTGTCCGGATGGTACTGCATTGCAAGTTTGCGGTATGCCGTCTTGATGTCGTCGGCTGATGCTTTTTTCTCAACGCCGAGAATCTCGTAATAATCCCTTTTAGTAGCCATAAATTGCGATTCTCATGCTCCCTTAAACATTAAGTATAACGGTAAAACAAAAATGAGAGGGACGGAGTATTCGAAAATACCCCGAGTTCATGATGCGTTGTATTATTTCTTATCCTCATCCACTACCTTATATTCCGCATCTGTTACTTTTTCATCTTTTTTCTCTTCTTTCCCCTCTTCCTGCTGTCCCGACTGCCCGCCCTGCTGTGCCTGCTGCTGGTAGAGTATGGTGCTTATCGCGTGCATCTCTTTCGTGAGGTCCTCGATGGCGGATTTAATCCTGCCCACATCATCGCTCTTTAGCGCTTCTTTTGCATATTCAATTGCTTTTTCAACCTTTGCTTTCTGGTCTGCGGTGACTTTGTCGCCAAGTTCCTTGAGCGTCTTCTCGGTTGTATATATCAGCGTATCAGCCTGGTTCTGTGCCTCGACTTTCTCCTTCCGTTTCTTGTCTTCCTCGGCGTATTTCTCAGCGTCTTTTATCTTCCTGTCGAGTTCATCGGAAGCCATCTTGAGCGGCGCAGTGATGGTCATCTTCTGCTCTTTGCCTGTTCCCAGATCTTTTGCCGTTACGTGAAGGATGCCGTTTGCATCGATATCAAACGTAACCTCTATCTGCGGAATGCCGCGCGGCGCTGGAGGTATGCCCACGAGGTTGAACCTGCCAAGCGTTACATTGTCATAAGCCATCGCTCTCTCACCCTGTAGAGTGTGGATTTCCACGGTGGTCTGGGAATCTGCGGCGGTGGAGAATATCTGGCTTTTCCGCGTCGGTATTGTGGTGTTCCTGTCGATGAGCTTTGTCATTACATGCCCGAGCGTCTCGATACCAAGTGTGAGCGGTGTAACGTCAAGCAGCAGGATATCTTTCACCTCGCCTGAGAGCACGCCTGCCTGTATGGCTGCACCCATTGCAACGCATTCCATCGGGTCAACGCCACCTTCTACTTTTTTCCCGACATACCCCTCGACGAACTTCTGCACTACAGGCATACGTGTAGGTCCTCCGACAAGGATTACTTTACCAATAGTGTCTTTTGTCAATTTTGCATCAGACAACGCCTGCTCCATGGGGGCGCGGCACCTGTCTATTACGGGGCGTATCACTTCCTCCAGTTTAGTGCGTGTCAGCGTCATGGTCAGGTGTTTCGGACCGCTTACGTCTGCTGTTATAAATGGCTGGTTAATCTCCGTGGTCAGCGATGTGGAAAGTTCGATTTTCGCCTTCTCTGCCGCATCGCGCAGCCTCTGGTTTGCCACCCTGTCTTTTCGCAGGTCAATGCCGTGTTCTTTTTTGAATTCCTCTGCGATGTAATCAACAAGTTTATTATCCATATCGGTGCCGCCAAGCTGCGTATCGCCAGCAGTGGCTTTGACTTCAAATACCCCGCCGCCCATTTCCATAATGGTCACGTCGAGTGTGCCTCCCCCGAGGTCAAATACCATGATTTTCTGGTCGCCTGTTTTATCAAGACCATAAGCCAGCGAAGCCGCAGTGGGTTCATTTATAATCCTTACCACTTCAAGTCCTGCGATTTCTCCCGCATCCTTGGTCGCCTGCCTCTGGTTATCGTTGAAATACGCAGGAACGGTGATTACCGCTTTTTCGACCTTATCTCCAAGGAATGCCTCAGCATCCTGTTTTATCTTTTGCAGCAGGAAAGCTGAAAGCTCCTGCGGTCTGTATTCTTTCCCGCGAAGGTTATACTTATAATCGGTACCCATTTTTCTCTTAAAAGCATAGGCTGTACCTTCCGGATTTGTCACATTCTGTCTCCTTGCCGCTTCCCCGGTCAACCTCTGCCCGTCTTTTGTAAATGCCACGTATGACGGGAATGCTTTCCCTCCAAGCGATACCCCTTCAGCGCTCGGTATTATCACAGGTCTATTTCCCTGCATAACCGCAGCGGCTGAATTGCTTGTACCCAGATCTATTCCTATTATCTTTGCCATTAACTCACCTCATGTTCTATTTTATCCTCTGATTCTTTATTTTTCGATACTCTTACTTTAGAATAACGAATGACTTTTCCGTATAACATATAACCTCGTGCAAACTCTTCAAGAATGGTCCCTTCATCACATTCATCCGTAATCGTCTGCATCATCGCTTCGTGTTTATAGTGGTCGAATTTTTCCCCGAGAGCCTTAATGGGAGTCAAACCATTTTTTTCCAGAACGTTTTTGAATTGCTTATATACTAACTCCATGCCCTCGATTAACTTATCTTTATCGCCTGCCTTCTTTGTAGTTTCAATACCGCGCTCGAGAGATTCCAATACATCAATTAGCTCTAATATCAGTTTCTCATTTGCATATTTTATGAATTCTTCCCTGTCCTTCAGGATTCTTTTCCTGGAATTCTCAAACTCGGCATTCAGGCGAAGGCATCTGTCTTTTTCCTCTTCAAGTTGTTTTTTAACGCTGTCCAGTTCTTTCTGGAAGTCCATTTCATGGAGTTCTGAAACACCAAATTCTTCTTCGCCCTCTCCGGCATCGGAGGATGTATTTTCCTCTTCATTAATTTGTTTTTTTCCCCTTTTCATGTCTTCTTTGTTCAATCGTAAACAACTCCCTGTTAACCTCAAAAAAATTAAATCTCCAAATCATGCAGCATACTTACTAACACCTTCGACATGGATACTAACGTATCATTTTATACTTTTTTCTATTTAATGTTAGTCTTCTTCACCTGAAGGAGCCTGGATACCATCATAATAATCCGCCGTATGCTCAGGTCTGACATCCATCATGCCTGTTTCCTTAGCCATCAGGACATCATTTATGCGCAGAATCATTACAGCCACATCGGTTGCGGATTTGATTTCCTGCGTCTTTACGCGCAGGGGTTCAACGACCCCGAGTTCAAGCATATCCTCGGCTTTGCCTGTGAAAACATTTAATCCTGCTGTTTTGATACCTTTATTGTGCTTATTCCTGAGTTCGACGATTATATTTATAGCATCAAGTCCTGCGTTTTCGGCGATACCTTTTGGGATTTCCTCAAGTGCATCTGCATAAGCCATTATCGCGAGCTGTTCCCTGCCGCCATGGGTGGTTGCAAATTTCCTGAGTCTTGTCGCCATCTCGATTTCAGGCGAGCCGCCGCCTGCTACTATCTTCCCGTCTTCAAGCACCACGCCCGCAACGCGCAGCGCATCGTCAAGAGCGCGCTCAACCTCATCTGCTACGTGTTCCGCCCCGCTGTATATCAGGATTGAGACGGCTTTTGGATTCTTGCACCCTTCCACATAGACCATCTTGTAATTGCCAACGCCGCGCTCCTCGACTAATTCGGCGCTCCCCAGGTCTTCCTCGGAAACCCCATCAACTTTAGAAACTATGCGTGCGCCTGTTGCTTTTACCAGTTTATTAATTTCTTCCTCCTTGCATCTCCTGACTGCGAATATACCCTTTTTTGCAAGGTAATGAATTCCGGCATCATCGATGCCTTTTTCTGTAAATACAACATTGGCGCCGCTTTTTGCAAGAGCTTCCACTCTCTCTTCCACAAGTTTGCTTTCTTCAAGCCTTGCCTCGGAGATAAGTTCAGGATTTGATATTTTGAGCTTTGATTTAACCTGCGTTTTTTCAATTTCGATCCCTGTATCAAGAATGGCAATTTTTGCATTCTCAACCTTCCTTGGCATGTTTTTATGCGCCCTGGCTTTGTCAATCACAAGCCCGCGAATGAATTTTGTATCTTTAATGCTTCCGCCGCGCTGGTGGATGATATTGATGTTCTCCTTTACGTTCACCTTGCCGCCTTCTTTAATCGCCTTTGCGGTCTGCACGCATAGTTGTACCAGCGACTCAAGGGCGAGGTCTGCGCTTTTTCCGGTGAGGGCGGTCCTTACGATATTTTCCAGTTGCTCATCCGACGCTTCAATAGCCAGTTCGTCCAGTATTTTCAGCGCTTCCTCGGAAGCAAGACCATAGCCCCGCGTGATAGTTGTGGGGTGAACGCCCTGTTCTACCAGCGCATGCGCTTTGCTAAGGAGTTCCCCGGCAAGCACGACCGCGCTTGTGGTTCCATCGCCGGCTTTGTCTTCCTGTGTCCGCGCCACTTCTACCATCATTTTTCCAGCAGGGTGCTGTATGTCCATTTCCCGTAAAATCGTGGCTCCGTCATTGGTGATTACCACATCCCCGACCGGGTTCACAAGCATTTTGTCCATGCCTTTGGGACCCAGCGTGGTCCTGACCGCATCTGCTACCGCCTTTGCGGCTGAGATATTGAATCCGAGTGCGTCTCTCCCTTGAGACCTTGTTTTATCCCTGTCCAGTATGATAATAGGCTGTCCTGTTAATTGTCCTGCCATAATGAATTACCTCCAAAGTGAGATGTTTCTTAGTGTTTGTAGTTCTATAAATAATTTGGTGTTACGGAAACTGTAAAGTTAAGGGGTATTTGCAGATAGTAACCTTTATAAAGTTAATCATCGGTAGTTTTATTTAAGAGTACGTGGTTTAAACTTTGGTGGCACTGTGGCGAAATATAATCCAACTATATTATTAATAGCAGTCATAGGCTTGTTGGTTATCGTTTCGGGATGTTTAAATTCCAATAAATCAACTCAAAAAATACAACCACAATACGAACCTATAGGCATTGTAGCAACTGAAAAAACATACCCACAAGATGAACATAAAATCATTAACTTACATGCTCAACAAATCATTCTTGATGATACTGAGATAAAAGAAGTATTAGGAAGTAGTTGGAAAAATGTAGACTCTGGTGGGATAGGTGTATGGCAAGATGACGGAATCGACGCTGCAGAAGGGGTTGAGGTAATTTACGATGAAGAACCATTTTATAAAATAATATTTTATGATATATCTGGAGGTAGAGGAGAAAATTTTGCAAAACCAGTTACTATCAAAACCTTAGTTTTTACTGATATTGAAAGGACAAAAAGATTTTACTCAAAGGATAGAGCAATAGATTCCCAAGATAGCAAATATTATCATTACAAACAAAATGAAATCGCTATCGGTGATGCAGGAACTATATATACTATTGAAGATTTAAATACAATTAAAAATAACGATGTTAACTTAATCATAAAACTAATATTTAGAAAAAATAATATCGTATCTATTATTTATTTTGATACCGAAAAAAGCAATGTAATGACTATAGAAAACGCAATGAAATTAGCAAGAAAACAAGATGCAAAAATATCAAGAATCCTTGATACGATAAAATAAAGCTTTAATCTTCCAACTCCTCAAATTTCGTTAATCCCATTGCATCCTCTATCTTTCTCCTTATCCGAGCTTCCCACTCCTCAGTCCCTCCATAGTCCCCATTATCGAATCAATATCCCTCGCATAATTTATCTTCTCTCTCACAGGTTTTATATTCTCCTTATTTCTAAGGAACCGCTGCGCTTTGAGTTTCAGGTCGCTGTAAGCCAGCACATCATATTTGCGGCATAATGCGGCATACTCAAAAAAATCATCCAGTCTTTCCCCGAAAGTCCTTTCAGGCAATATTTCCCCGGTATCAAGATAATGCGAAATCCTCCTGAATATGTAGGGATTCCCTATCGCAGCCCGCCCTATCATAAGCCCGTCGCACTGCGTATATTCAAGCACATGCATAGCTGTCTTTTCATCGCGGATATCCCCGTTCGCAATCACGGGAATGGAAAGCCCGTTTTTGATGCTTTTAATGATGGCATGGCTGGATGTGCCGGAATAACCCTGCTTTGGCGTCCTTCCGTGGACTACGAGCGCGGAAGCGCCTGCTTTTTCAATAATACGCGCAATTTCCAGCGTCTTTTCAGGGTTGTCCAGCACCCGCATCTTCGCAGTAAGCGGAGTATCCAGGGATTGGGTAAGTTTTTCTACAATTTCCCCTATCAGTTCCGGCTTTTTTAAAAGGGCTGAACCGCATTCGTTTTTTATAATGTTCTTGGCAGGGCAGCCAAGATTTATGTCGATGAGGTCGGGCATGAATCTTTCCTGGAGGATTACCGCAGACCTTGCCATCGTATCGGGATTGGAACCCAGCAACTGGATGCCAAGCGGTCTTTCCTCAGTGCAGGTAAATCCTCTTTTCATGCTCTTTCGGTTTTCCCGGACAATCGCCTCGGAAAAAGTCATCTCCGAATATACTAATTTCGCGCCATATTTTTTGCACAGCAGCCTGAAGGGAAGATTGGTGACGCCTGACATGGGGGCTAAAAGGAGATTCCCGTCAAGCCTTAGTTTTCCGATGTTCATATGTTTTTAATCCTGCGTTGTGGGCTCAATTTTTTTTTGATTATTTAACGTATAGGAAAGTATAAACACATATCCCTATCTTGCGGCTGAATCTCAATCCGAAAAATTGATGTTTTTGAGTTCATTTATAGTTCATATTCAATTCTTTCTTCATGAGAAATATTACCATCGTAGGTGATATATTTCCAAGTAAATCCTGTTTTTTGAACTTTAACTTTTTTTCCCATCCACCATCCATTGCAGTACCTACATATACCAAATAGCTTGTATAAATTTTTAAAAAAAGTATCCAAAGTCTTGATAGTTTCATCGGTATCATTTGGAGGAATAATTATAA
This sequence comes from Candidatus Methanoperedens sp., assembly GCA_028715885.1. GTDB lineage: Archaea > Halobacteriota > Methanosarcinia > Methanosarcinales > Methanoperedenaceae > Methanoperedens. The sequence continues at coordinate 10,850 of JAQUQX010000016.1, read as the reverse complement.
TTCCTTTGGTTTCTTGCATCGGACATTTTTTATTATCCCAGAAATGCCCGTCATTAGTTAGAATTGCTCTGGATTCTGTAATTGCTTGTATATGCACGTGTTTATCGTCTAATCCCCTGTTCTTAACAGCCATATTTACATTAAATTTTTTTTCAAGGGACTTGATAAGATTATTATCCAATCTATTTTCATCAACTAATATTTTTAATTTTCCTTCTGCTGTTTTTCCTCGTACACATTCTATCTCTTCTTCATTCATTTTTATCTTCGCTTAACTTCATGTATAGGAAAGTATAAACACATTTCATTATCGGTCGGCTGAAATAAGAAAGTTAAATTTATTCCATTAGCTTAAATTCTTTTGTTTAATCCAATAATCTGTTATATTTTTTTCTTCTTCCCGTGCTCTAACAAGTTCCAACCGCAGCCTTTTTTTACATGCTATATTAACTCCCTCAATAAGCCCATCATATCGCTCTTTCTCATGACGTGCGGTATTAACACAATCTTTTAGGTCTAAAAATTCATCACAATTGTTTTCCATATCCACTGACCGGTCAAATTCTGCACGAACCATATCATCTTGAACCATATTTTATTCCTCTTATATAACTCTATTAATCGTTTTGTTAATACGTGAGTTTATCACTATAAATACATATCTTTTAGAATTTTCCTCTTTTTTATGGTGATAAATACCTCTGTTCACTTTGTTTTGTATATGTTCCCTTAGTCGTTGTTGCTGTTATGGTTACACTAAAATACCCGCCAATCGTATCAGTATTTTGAACAGTTACATATTCGACATACTCATCAACCCAAGAGATATAATTTCCATTATCTTTAACAATAAAACTCAAAGGTACGGATTTCTTTGGAGTCGGTGTTGCAACTCCTGTTGCTATTGCTGTTCATGTTGTTTACCCCACCGTGAAATCTGTGATTTGAACCATGTTACTTGATGCAGAAGAAAAAATACTATTAACTTTAAAACGTATGGCATCCCTGGTCAGCTCTTTTATGTTAAAATCTCCCTCGTTGATAATCCAACTATCAAGGTAATTGCCATTTCTGAGCAATTCAATTCCTGCCTGCTTTGGAATACATTTAACACATATTGAAGACGCTTTCAGACTATATCCGTTTCCCAGGTCCCATACTTCTCTTTCACCTAATGTTTTATAAGTAAGTGGAGTTATGCCTGGTGTCACGCCAGGGGTTACTACTGCTGTTACTGTTGCAGTTGCTATTGCTGTTCCTGTTCCGGTTGCTTTCGCTGTTCCTGTTGCTATTGGTGTTGCTGGTGGTGGAGTTGGGGTTATTGTAGGTGTTGGAGTCGAAGGTTCTGCACTCTCTGGATTCTTTGATGGTTCTTTGACTGTTACATAGTATGTAAGACTCATTGGCTGGAAATTGTTTTTATCATCGCTTGGCCAATACAATCCTGTGAACTGGAGAGTATGAGAACCAATCCTTGCTGATTTATCCGCTTTTATGACTATTGTTATAGTTCTTGCTGTGCCCGGCGGAACACTGAACGTACCGGCTACCACTCCGGCGCCTGCCGCCTGTCCGAAACTCTCGCCGTAAACATGTATGCCAGAGGGTACGCCGACGCGTGCATCCACATTAAGCGTCACATCGTTTAAAGACGGGTTATTCATAAACAACTCAACAATACCATCCTGGTTGGTATCTATCACATCGATTACCGGTCTTAGCGTAACTGACGGACCAACGCGGAATTTACCGGGCGCTGCCACCGTTGGCGATGCTGTTCCTGTTACTACTGCTGTTCCTGTTGCTGTCGGTATTGGAGTTTGTGTCGCTATGACTGGTGTAACTATTGGTGTAGGTGTAATCGTTGTAATCGGAGTTGTTGTTACGGTTGTGGTTGTTTTTTGTCCTTCTGTTACAGAACATATTACTATCTGATTTTCAGCATTAATCCATGAAACAATTTTTAAATCCCCCTCGCTGACGGTTGCTTTATACATAGCCACAGGCGTTATCGGCTTATCGCACTGCTGGCTGATTTCTTGTGAAGACTGTGCTACTTCTTCTTTTGACCAATAGGTAACTGTTATTTTAGCGTTCGGGTGTTCTTTCATAAATTGTTGAACTTCAGGTAAAGCTTTGAACACTGGTGTAACATCCTGACCGCCAGTACAACCCGAAACACTAATCGCTAACCCTATAACTGCTGCAAGTAAACAAACCGTCTTTAAATTCATATCAAACCACCATATTATGCGTTTGACTATATCGGATTTTTCAGTTATATACTTTTTGTCAGTAATACTCCTATTGATATACCCAGATTATGGGTATCATAGGCAAAACCAAAAAGCAAATCTTGGAAGAAATCAATAAAAGACCAGTGCACGGTTATCTACTTGCTATTAATCTTGGTATTCCATTTTCGACTGCTTATGAGCATCTAAAAGACCTTCAAGAACATAATTTAGTTGAGCAAAAGGTATCTGGAAGAAAGAAATTGTACTATCTGACAGATAATGGAAAAATGTTTTTAAAATTGTTGAAATAGATTTGCCTTAGACGGCAGGACACCAGCACAGACAGCAGGGATTGATTTGAAGCTTGGGCGCAATATATGGATGAAAATGATGCAGAAAAGTGTTGAGCACCAGAGAAAATGGGGCACAATAAATCCTTATTTTAAAATTTGTCCCATGTGTTAATGTTAATTGGAGAGACGATACAAATCCTGTCCATGCATAAACTATAAATATTATGTTCGTATATATACGAACTATAGTGGGCAGAAAATAACTTTTTTGCAACCACCATCAACCCTCCTGCCCACTAATCCCTTTTAAAAATCATTCAAGAAGCTTGTTCCCTTTTTGTATGCTTGCTATTTTCTCTTCAAATCCAGGGCTTACTATTGCATTCAGGTGAAGCCCCACCTCTTCGGGCGTATATCCAAATGCAAGCCCCAGGAACTGGCTATAATGAATCACAGGCAGGTTATATGTTTTGCCGGCTTTTGCCAGTTCCACCTGCCCCCCGTCGTACTGCAGGTGGCAGAAAGGACATGCGTCCACGATGCAGTCAACGCCAGCTTTTTTCATGCGTTCAAGCTTGTATTCAGTCATCTTCAGCGAGGTTTCAAGCATTGCAGACCGAACGCCTCCGCCTGCGCCGCAGCAGCTCGTTTTGCCTTCGTACGGCACGCTCACCGCGCCTGTTGCCTCCACAAGTTCGTCGAAAAACACCGGGCATTCTGCACCTCCAAGTTTCCTGTCCTTCGTGGGTTTCAGGAGATGGCATCCGTAATGCACGGCAGCCCTGACTTCAAGAGGCTTCTCGATTGCATTTCTTACTTTATGAGCGCCTATATCCTTATAGAGAAAATCGATTATGTGCCTGACCTCGACAGTTCCGGTATATTCCTTACCTATCTTTTTAAGATGGCTGTTCACTTCATCTCGAAGCACGGCATCGTTTTTCAGGATGTTGTTTGCGTCCATCAAAGAACTGAAGCAGCCGTTGCATATCGTGAGTATATCCGTATCCTTTTCCTCAGCCAGCGCAAGGTTCCTTGAGGCAACGGTAAGCCATGTAATTTTATCAAACGAGCGGAAAACCCCGGGCGCAGGGCAGCACGAAGCTTCTTTCAGTTCGCTCCATTTAATTCCGAGCCTGTCAAGGACGAGTTTTGTGGCTTTTTCTATGCCCGGATAACGGTTGGGGATGAGGCATCCCAGGAAAAGGGATAATTCTTTCATTATTTTACCAGCTCATCGAATCCTGTTGATTTGAGAATTTTTTTCACTTCTTTTAAGGCTTCGGGGTATTTGTGGACTGTTTCAGGGGCGCCAAGCCCGATTTTTTTCCGTATGGCGCTGTGGACATCGTCAATCGGGATGGCATGTCCGGTTTTAATGAGGAACCTGCACACTTTCCTGTGGGCAGGAAGTATCCTGCCTTTTTTCACTGCTTCGCTTCGAAGTTGGAGTATGGCGTCTGTAACCTTTATGCTGCGCGGGCATCTTTCCTGGCAGTTGTAGCAGGTGGTGCACATCCAGAGGTCAGGCTCGCCCGAGATGTCTTTCTTTACCGAATCCTTGACAATCCTCCTGACGTTCAGGCTTGTGTACCTGCCTGAGGGGCAACTGCCTGTGCATGTGCCGCACTGGAAACAGGTGAGTATTTCGGAGCTTTTCATTGAAGGGAATAATGTGGAAACTTGTATTTAAGGGTTTAAGGGATTTTTGGGTTTAAACATGAGAGTAGATATTAGATACACACCGCAAAGAGCGCAAAGGACGCAAAGAAATGGATGTGATAACGCCAAGTTAATATAAGACCAAATCAAGTATTTAACCGATTCAAAAAATATGGAGATGGAATTAAAATGATACAGTCCGCTTATCAACATCCTATATCAAATATTTTTGGTATTGATACGGTAAAATATGTTATTCCAAGATTTCAGAGAGAATATGTCTGGAGAAGAGAACATTGGGAAAATTTATTTAATGATTTATTAGATAATGAAAAAGGATATTTTCTTGGTACTGTTATCTCAATTCCAAAAATAATATCTCAAGTTTTAGGTAACACTGAACATGAAATTATAGATGGGCAACAGAGACTCATTACTATTTCTTTGTTATATGCTGCAATTTACGAAAGATATGCGAAAGAGACTAGAACAGATGACGATTTTATAGCTCAGAGAACTAATCTCAAATATAAATTAATACAAAAACATACGAATGAATTGAAACTTCAACTTTCGGAACAAAATCAAAATTTAATAGATTATATTTCTGTATTAAATGAAATAAAAATTCTTAATAATGCAAATAAGCCATCCAATTTAGGTAATAGAAAGATATATAGAGCATACCAATATTTCAAAAAGCGGATTTCAGATTATGAGTTTGAAAAAATTATTGAAATATTAGAAAAAATTGATTCTGCTGTGGTCGTCAAAATCGATGTGAATAGTCATTCAGATGCTTATGTTCTTTTTGAAAGTTTAAATAATCGAGGGGAACCATTATCGCCAATTGATTTAATAAAAAATAATGTTTTATCCGAGTTAGAAAACAGAGAAATCAAATCAATAGAAGATGCTTTTAGTGAATGGATAAAATTAGTTGAGAATTTATCTGATTATCCAATTCAAGAAAGATTTCTAAGGCAATATTACAACGCTTTTAGATATAGAAATGAAATAAAAATAAAAGGAATTCCAAAGGCAACTAAATCAAATTTAATTAAAATATATGAAGAGTTAATAAAAACAGATGTTAATCTTATTTTCAACGAATTAGTAGAAAAATCAAAAATGTATAGTTGTTTTATAAAACCTCAAAATAATGAAAATCATAATGCCTATTCTAAAAAATTAACTGATTTATTGCATATTCAAGCCGCGCCATCCTATACTTTTTTACTTTATTTGTTTTGTGAGCATAAGGATAATATTGAATTAATCGAAGAATCCATAGATTTTCTTGTAAAATATTTTGTGAGAAGAAATCTAACGGACATCCCAGGTACACGAGACCTTGATTCTATATTCATAGGATTAGTAGATGAATGTGAAAAAAATAAAAACAATCTTTCATCACAAATAATTATCAATTACTTGACTCAGCCTAATAGATTTGCTCGTTTAGAAATATTTGAAGAAAAATTAAGGGGACATATCTATGAAGAAAATGTAGATGTTGCCCGCTTTATACTTTGCAAAATGGAAGAAACTCATCAAACAAAAGAAATTTATACGGATTTATGGAAAAAAGATGATAATAAATATGCATGGACAATAGAACATATATTTCCAGAGGGAGACAACATTCCAAAACCATGGGTTGATATGATATCAAATGGAAATTATGAAGAAGCAAAAAAATTAAAGACAGATTGGGCTCATAAATTAGGTAATTTAACACTTACTGGTTATAATCCAACTCTGGGTAATCTATCATTTGAAAAGAAACGAGATAGACAAGATAATAAAGGTGATTATGTTGGTTATAAAAATGGATTATACCTTAACAAAGAATTGTGCAATAAAGATACATGGACTATTAAAGATATACAAGCTAGAAATGATAAATTGATTAACCAAGCTTCGGAATTATTTAGAATTTCTAATGAAAATAGTGGATAATACCCTGCAGTATCAATTATACCGTATGATTCCCCTTCACCTCTATCATGCCAACCAGTGCGACCCCAAGAAGTGCACAGGAAAAAAGCTCGCCAGATTCAAGCTCGCAACGCTGCATGATTCTCCCAGAACACTTCCCCCGGAAGCCATATTTCTTGACCCGTTTTCCGAGCAGGCTCTCTCTCCCTCTGATAATGCAGGCAGGGGCATCGTTGTGCTCGACTGCTCGTGGGTGGAGGTGGAGCGCGTATTCCCGATGCTGCAAAAACTCAGGCTGAGACACCGCGCCCTTCCCTACCTGCTCGCTGCCAATGCCGTGAACTTCGGCAAGCCTTTCAAGCTCAGCACTGTTGAGGCTTTTGCTGCTGCGCTCTACATACTCGGTGAGAAAGAGCAGGCTGCGCTCATCCTCAACAAGTTCAAATGGGGGCCGATTTTTTTGGAACTAAACCAGGAACCTCTGGAAAGGTATTCCAAGGCAAAGGACAGCACCGAGGTTGTGAAGATACAGGGAGAGTATCTGGGCTGTTAAAAACCGCAAATACCATTATGCCTGTCATTGCCCATGCAGCCGCTTCATCATGCTGCCCGAATGCCAGGATAGATATTCAGACCTGTGCTAAGCTGAAGGCGACCGCCCTATGAAAACGAAGATTACCATATTCCTGTCATGCTTGCTTCAAGAGCCGGGTTGAACATTCCATTCTCCTTCAAACGGCGCCAATTTGGGCAGCGTTATGTGAAAAGTACTGCCATTTCCATTGCTTTCAGCCCGGATGGAGCCTTTGTGTTTTTCTAGTATGCCTTTGCATATCGAAAGCCCGAGTCCGACGCCGCCGTATTTTCTGCTTGTTGAACCGTCCACCTGGTAGAACCTGTCGAATATGCATGAAAGTTTTTCAGCCGGAATACCGATACCTGTATCGGCTACACTGATATTAACGTGATTCGTGTCCTCGCCTGCGGCTACTGTTATTTTACCTTTTTGCGGCGTGAATTTTATCGCATTGGAAAGTAAATTCGTCATAACCTCCATAAGTCTTTCTTCATCCCCCCATACACGGGGAAGCGGTTGGATATCCTGGATTATGGTAATATGTTTATCTTTAGCCTGGGGATGTATGTCCTGTATTGATTTTGAGAGAATGCTGTTTAGCGAAACCAGACCAAATTGCAGCCCCATTCTATTTTTTTTGAGGTGTGCAGCGTCCAGTAATTCCTTAATAAGCCTGATTAACCTGTCCGAGTTCCGCAGAATAATTTCCAGGCTCTTTTGTTGTTCATCATTAATATTTCCCATCGTTTCGTCCCTTAGTAATTCCGCAAATCCTTTAATGGACGTCATGGGCGTGAATAATTCATGGGTTATATTTGATATGAACTCGGTTTTTATCCTGTCAGCTTCCTTGAGCTCTTCATAGGATTCCTGTAATTTTTCATTGTATTCCCTGAGCTCCTGCTCCAGCCTTCTTTTTTCAGTTATGTCCCTGCCTATGCCATGGAGTCCTTTCACGCCGTTTTCCTCGTTGATCGCCCCGGTGCGTATCTCCAGCCATCTATGTTCCCCGTTCTTACTAACAATCTCAACTGTTATCGATTGTTCTACCTTTTCCCCAGAGATATGTTTTTTCAAATCATCCTGTACGATTTTAATGCTATCGGGCGTGAACCATTTTGTAAAATGAGTGCCTATTATTTCGTCCATTTTGCATCCAAATATCTTGAGTCCTGCATTGTTAATCGTAATCAGGTAACCCTCAGCATCCGATGCCCAGATGAAATCACTGGCATTCTCGAAAAGGTCGCGGAATTTTGCCTCGGATTCATATAATCTCTTATGCGTTTCCTTTATTTTCTTTTCGAGATTTTCCTTATAATCATTAAGTTCCGAAATATTGTTTTTCAATGTGCGGCACATTCTGGCATTTTCGATCACGTATGAAGCCTGGGATGCGGCTATGGCTACAAAATTAATCTCTTCTTCCGTGAATTGGTGAGGGTCTACCATATAAACATTTAATAGCCCTATAATCTTCAAACCAGTTTTCATCGGAGTAAATATCTGGGATGAAAATCCAAATTCTTTAGCTAAATTATCCCACGGTTTACATCTTGGTTCGTCGAATACATTCGGGACGATGTAACACTTACCAGTCTCTAAAACCACTCCAGACGGACTGAATGTCAAAGGCACGCCCGCTTTTTTTGCAGCTTCATGCACCCTTTCAGGATAATCAGGCGCCAATCCGTATGATGCCATCATCTTGAGTTTGTTATTTTCTTCGATCAGCATCATTGTGCATGAATGTGCATTCATCGTTTCGTATGTTATTTTGAGGATGTTTTGCAGGATAGAACCAAATTCATGCGTGATATCTATGGACGCTATATCAGACAGCGCCTTGAGTTTTGATTTTTCATCACAAACCATAATCCTAAAGCTCCGGGTTTTGCGGGCATGAAACAGCACTCGCGCCATGCAAGAAGAATAAGCATGTGCCGCAGTCCGTACATTGCACAACAGATTCGTTATTTATGGATTTTTTGACAAAGAACGGGTCTGCCACCTGCGGTCTGCATATCGCGACAAGGTCTGCTTTCTTTCCTGAAATTATGTCATTTGCATATGACATGCTTCGTATATTTCCCGCGCATATCACAGGCGCATCCACAGAATCGCGAATTCCTTTAGCCAGATGAACATGTACGCCCTCGCCCATGTCCATTGTGGGCGCCATGTGGTTCATGCTTGCATACGTTCCCGCGCCGACGCTGATGACATCTGCCCCGGCTTTAACAAGGCGGGGAGCGATTTTTCCGGTCTCATCGAGAGTCAGCCCGCCATCAACGAATTCATCCGCGCTGATGCGGCATGAAACAGGTGTCTCCCCGACTTTTGTTTTGACTTTTTCGATTATCTCGGTAAAGAATAGCGCCTTATCCGTGCCGTATTCATCCGTGCGTTTATTCGAATATGGCGAAAGGAATCCGCCAATCAGGTATCCAAAAGCGCCATGAAGTTCAATCAATTCCGCCCCGGCTTTTTTCGCCCTGCCCGCAGCCTTTGCAAAATCACCCTGAATCCTCTTTATCCCGCTATTGTCAAGTTCGAGCGGTGTCTCTTTCATGACCGGACAGGGAATGGCAGATGGCGCTACGAGCGAATGACCGGTCATCGCGGATAGGGTCTGCCGCCCCGCATGCATCAACTGGGCTGCCGGTACTGCGCCATTTTCCCTGATGATTGCAAATAGCTCTTTAAGGGAAGCAATATGTTTATCACTGTTTATTCTCAAAACATTGGTACTCGGGGCGCCGTCGTCCGAAACCGCGATACATCCGGCTATTATCAAGCCGCATCCCCCGTGTGCTATTTTCCCGTACATCCTGAGCAATCTTTCTGTGACAAACCCTTCTCTTGTAGCGAAATTTGTTTGGACAGCCGGGAAAACGATGCGGTTAGGTATAGTAATGTTATTGATTTCCAAAGGTTTAAGCGCTGGAGTATCTCCCATAATTATTGTCAATAAGTTACAGGTCTATTTTAATATTGCCAAAACGTTTTAAGTTCATCGGTTTTTATTAAGTTTCCCGGTTTTCTTTACAACCAAAGTCAGTTTCATTAACCTGTCGATGGTCTTGCGCATACTTTTCAACCCTTCCTCGTCTTCCTTTGCGCCCTCTGCGCCCATATCTTTTGACCAGAATGTCCCGCCCAGGTTTGCGCCGAATGAGCCCCCGCCCACAGGTAGCGCCTCATTTATGATATAAAAATTGAGTATTGCCTGTATCGAGGGTTCCTGCCCCCCGATTCTGTCGCCCCCGACTGCAAAAGCTGCGCCGGGCTTGTTCAGGATAAAATGTGGATTCTGCGCTGCAGCCGCCCTGCACCTGTCCATGATAACTTTTGTCTGCCCGCTCACCATGCCCTGATATACCGGCGTTGCGATTATTAGCGCGTCCGCCCATTTGAGTTTAGTATAGACCTCCTGCATGTCATCGTTATGAATACACCCTTTTTTCTCACGAATGCAGTAGTCACAGTGTATGCAGAAGTTTATTTTCTTGCCCATCGCAGGGAAGTATCCGGTCTCTGCGCTGTATTTCTCCTCTGCGTATTTCAACGCTTCCAGTACGATATAATCCGTTGCGCCTTTTCTCGGGCTTCCCGAAATCCCGAATAGTCTGATATTTTCGCCCACGATATTCACCTTTGATTGAAATGGTCTCGATTTATCAAATAGCTTTTGTGTGCTATCAAGGGTGATGCGTCTTGAAGTCAGGCTGGGTTTTGCTTTTAAGATGTTTATTTTATCGGAATACCCCGCAGCTTGCTGCGGTTGGGTACAGCCGATTGGAAGAGCAACAACAGTCGAGGAGCCATGAGATACCCCACAGCTTGCTGTGGGGAGCTTCATTTTGGGAAATTATATGTTCATGCCGCATCAAAATATTAATAGGGAAAGATGCACATGAACAAACAGAGGGCACAGGATAACAGGCTAAATGTATTATGATTGGAAGATTCAAATGCGGGAATGAAATATTCTACGGCGAGGTTAAGGGTATGCGGGTCATTGTTAAAAATGACCTTTACTGTGATACGTTTTTGCTTTCAGAACTCCAGTTGCTGCCGCCAACGCAACCCAGCAAAATAATCTGCGTAGGACTCAACTATATAGACCATGCTAAGGAA
>JAQUQX010000015.1 GCA_028715885.1 Candidatus Methanoperedens sp. | reverse complement strand
GGGTGGATGAATTCCACAGGATAGAGCTTGTTTTCATTGGCACGCCTGAGCAGATTCTTGCACACTCAAAGGAGATGCAGGAGTGCTACAAACATGTATTTAACGACATACTCGACCTTGAATGGAGAATGGCGTGGGTCACGCCCTGGTTCATGGCGCAGGAAGGATTGACCGGTCTTGCCGGGCAAAAAGAGGTGGGCACTATTGATTTTGAGGCGCCGCTACCCTATCGCGGAAAGGACGGCGAGTGGCTTGAGTTCCAGAACCTGAGCGTGAACGGCGATAAGTATCCCAAAGGCTTTAACGTGAAGTCGCAGTCAGGGAAGGAGGTATGGAGCGGCTGCTCCGGCATCGGGCTTGAGAGGTGGGCAAGCACGTTCCTTGCGCAGAAGGGACTTGACCCTGAGAACTGGCCTGAGAAGTTCAGGGAGAAGGTAGGGGAAATGCCGAAGGGGATAAGGTTCATGTGAAAAACTAATAGTTATAAATTCAAGATTTAATTAATTAAGGTGAAAGAATGAACCTTAGGGGTAAATTAATCGAATTCATGATAGTACATGACTTTGTCCCCATGCGAGTAAGATGGAGAAAAAGTGCAAGCGGGATCGGTAGAATGTTTAATGATGTTTTTCATGTACTCGACAAAAATGAAAGAGTCAAATTGACAACAATGATGCATTCATGGGGTCTTGAAGATGCAGCCGAAGTTGTTGAAACTTTGAAGATAGAAAGAAACCTGCACGGATGCGCAATTGCATTGATGGGAATGCATCGCATCTTCGGGATAAAAAGCCATATTGTTGAGGAAAACGCTAACGAAGTAAAAATTCGTGCAACCGAGTGCATGTGGAAGAATAAAAAAGATTGGACTCCTGAAGTATGTGCATCAATCGATGGCTATGAGAGAGGATTGACCGAAGGAATTGATAAAAATATATTACATATTTGCACGAAAAGACGGAGCGCTGGTGATAACTTTTGTGAGCTGGTATTAAAAAAACGCGGATAAATGCAGATACCATGATAGAAACTTCATTTTCTTTTATCCGCTGTTTCTTTAAAAGTATTTGATGGAGAAAGTATAATACTGCATGGAAGTAATTTTGATATACCATGGCGAAGGACTCAATCGGCGTAATATTCGGGAAAACTAGCTCCCTGAACTTTCGGTTCGCTGTCTCTGACAGCACTGCTACCAAAAGGTCGGATTACATCAAAGCCTGGCACGAAAGCGACGGCTGGACGCTCGCTCAGGTCTCAACAATCACAAGCTCAAACGAGGATTTCTCAGTTGAAGAAGCGGTGGATGTAGCAGAAGGTTCATCGAAGATAGGCGACATGGATGAGCAGATTATAGCAGACGCCACTGTGATAGGAGTTCGCGACAAGGAAGGGATACTTCGCGTTCCCAAATCCCCTTTCAGTCCGGGGGACAAGGTCTTCAAAGCTGATGAGTTACTTATCAAGCAGACACTCGGCTTGATGCGCTGCGATGTGTATATCGGGCTGCTGGACGGGCAGAACGTCCATGTCAACCTTGACGCCAATAACCTTGTCCAGAAGCACTGCAGCATCCTTGCCAAGACCGGCGCGGGAAAATCCTATACAGGCGGCGTCATACTGGAAGAACTTCTCGATAAGAACGTCCCGCTACTGATCATCGACCCGCACGGGGAATACGCCACGTTGAAATTCCCAAATGAGGATAAACCCGCATCCTTTGAGAGATACGGAATAACACCAAAAGGTTATGCCGCTCAGATAACAGTTTATACGCCTGCGAATAAATTGCTAAATCCGGCTGCGGACATGCTTTTCAGACTTAACGGCATAAACCTTGGAATAAAGGAGTTCGTGCAGTTCTTCTCTGAAGACAGGTCGCAGAACGAGACCGGGATACTGTTTGAAGCGGTCTCAAAACTCAAGGCTGAAAAAGAGAAATATACAATAGACGACATAATCTTTGAAGTGGGGCAGAACAAAAGCAAAGTCAAATGGAACGTTATCAATAAGCTTGAGGCATTGAGGGAGACGGGCATACTATCAGATAAAGCCACATCGATCAACGAACTGGTGCAGGAAGGCAGAGCCTCGATAATCGACATGAGAGGCGTGAATCCCGACCTCCAGGCGATGATAGTGTCCAAGCTGTGCACTGATATTTTCGAGGCACGAAAGCTTGCCACGATTCCCCCATGTATGCTTGTGCTTGAGGAGGCGCACAATTTCTGTCCTGAAAAGGGATTTGATAGGACGGTGAGCACGGATATCCTGCGTACCATCGCGTCCGAGGGAAGGAAATTCGGTCTCGGGCTCATGGTCATTTCGCAGCGCCCGGCACGGGTGGATAAGAACGTTCTCTCGCAGTGCAATACCCAGATAATAATGAAGGTCACAAATCCCAACGACTTAAAAGCCATAAGCAAAGGTCTTGAAGGCATAAGCTCGGACGTCGAAGAAGACATAAAAGGTCTCTCCCCCGGCGTCGCGATGATAGTAAGCACATATATCGAGCGCCCGATACTTGTTGATATCAGGACGCGAAAGAGCAAACACGGGGGTGCAAGCGTGCCTGTGGTTAAAGCCCCTGCCGAAGATAAGAAAAAAGAGCCCCAGCCGGCGCAGGATATGGAAAAGGAGGGAGGGGGCAAAACCGAACCAAAAGTTGAACCTGTGAAAGAAGTTCCCAAAAAATCCCGGGCAAAACGTGAAATGAAATGGTATCATAAAATGTTCGGGTCGAGGAATACATGACGACGTTAATGGAGATGGCTCACGCCGGAATCGTGGCAAAAGAGATGAAATCGGTTGCGGCAAAAGAAGGGGTCAATGCCGATGCAATAAAAAAGCTTGTGTCGCAGGGGCTGCTCGTTATCCCCAAGAATATCAATAGCAAATCCAAACCACTCGGTATCGGTAAATTAATGCGCACTAAAATCAACGCCAACGTGGGCACGTCGAGGGATTACGTTGATATCGATGCTGAGGTAAAAAAAGCCGAAACCGCGGAAAAATACGGCGCAGATACTGTAATGGACTTATCCACAGGCGGCGACCTTGACATGATACGCAGGCGCATTGTTGATGCTGTGAGCGTGCCGGTAGGCTCTGTACCCATATACCAGGCTGCAAGCAACGGCATCGAGAGCATGACCTCCGACGATATGTTCAATGCAGTGAGAAAGCATGCAGAAGACGGTATTGATTTTGTCACCATACATGCAGGCGTTACGCAGAGCGCTTTTGAGCGCCTGAAATCAAGCGACAGGATACTTGATGTGGTGAGCCGCGGCGGCGCTTTCACAATCGCGTGGATGAAGCACAATGGCAGGGAGAACCCGTTTTATTCCGAATACGATTACCTGCTCGAAATTGCACGGGAATACGACCTTACCATAAGCCTCGGCGACGGCATGCGCCCGGGGTGCATCAACGACGCTTCGGACAGAGCCAAGTTCGAGGAGTTCATCACACTTGGCGAGCTTGTGAAAAAAGCGCGCACAGCCGGAATACAGACAATAGTTGAAGGTCCGGGGCATGTTCCGATTGACGAGATTGGATTATCCGTCAGCGCGATGAAGCATCTCACAGGCAATGCGCCGATTTACCTTCTCGGACCTCTGGTCACAGATATCGCGCCGGGGTACGACCATATCACTGCCGCGATAGGCGGCGCAGTGGCAGGGATGCACGGCGCGGATTTCCTGTGCATGACCACGCCTGCCGAGCATCTCGCGCTGCCAAATGTTGAGGACATCAAGGAAGGAACAATTGTCACTAAGATAGCGGCGCATGCAGCAGACCTTGTGAAAGAAGGCGTCCGCGAGAGGGCGCGCGCATCTGACCGCGAGATGGCGCTTGCGCGCAAAGAACTGGATTGGAGCAGGCAGTTCGGGCTTGCGCTCGACAGCGAGAAGGCGCGGGAGATTCATGCACGGAGCAGGAACGTGGATACGTGCAGCATGTGCGGGGAGCTTTGCTCGATTAAGATGATGCGGGAAGTTATGAAGAAGTGAGAATGGAGTTCCCCGCATCTAAGGGAATGGTGCCACCGATGCGAAGCAGCAGCGTATTTATTCTTCTTCATAGACATAATCTATTTTGTCATTCTTTACATTAAAATCGGATTGCAGAGCTTCTTTCATTGATTTACCCTCATGCAGTTGCATATCAAAATACAATTTTTTCAAATCCTTCACCAGCGGATGCTCGTTATCCAGATAAAACTGCACCACATTTCCCGCGGTTTCTGATATCAGAAGTCCTTCAGCCTCGTAAAGCCTTAGGTACCTGTTCGACGTTTGCGGGCTGATGCCCAGTTCTCTTGCAAGCCTCTTGATATGGATTTTGTTCCCAGGCTTTGAAAGGAAAAACTCTAAAACGCACCATCCTTTGAATTTTCTCCATTCAGAAAGCATATTTAATCATACTATCGTATGATATATAATACTATCGTATGATATATAATACTATAGTATGATGAAAAAGCATGCGTAAATGCAAGAAAAAGATGCAGAAAATAAATAGTTTTACCTTGTCTACTAAACCTTCGCCAGAAGAACTACATAATTCTTACCGTAAAATTCAGCGCATTTCGGGCATGTTGTATAGAAAAAATACATATTCTTGAGGTCTTTGCCTTTTGAAAGTACGTACTTCTTCATTTCGTTTGCCCATTTTCCTGCATTCTTATACGGCCCTTCAAAAACCTTACTCAAAAAAGTCCCTGATAATCTTTCCATTTCTGACCCGGGAACTTCCTTGCTGACCGAAATATAAATATCGGCTCCCCACAGGGAGTTTTCGTCCGTAAACATAAGCGGCTCGGTGGCAAGGGCATTTGCTTCTTTAATTCTTTCCATGTTTTTTACCATGATTTTATTCATGTTCAACGGGATATGCAAAAAGCTTTTCACATGGTCTTTGAGGAATAATTTATCCTGCCAGGTGATTTCTTTTTCATCCCACGGCACGGGTTCAAATCTCGGGCAGCAGCCGGTTTCAGATTCCTCGTAAAGTTTATCCATAATATCCACTCCAATTTAAGTAGATATCTTGTTTCTTTATATATTACTTTTTTCCTCAATCGGTATTTTATTAGCCATCCCAACCAGTCGCTCAAGCACCACATCCACTCCTTCTCCTGTAAGCGTGGACATGCTCATATCGGCGCCCTCAAATGTTTTTGAAATATCGGTCTTATTCGCCACAACCAGTGTGGACACAGCAAACTCAGTTTTTATCTCCCCAAGAAGATGCATCTGTTTTTCCAGCGTATAACCGCAGGTCTCTGAGGGGTCTATGATATAAAGAATCACCTTCCCCACATGCTTCAGCGCCGATATCGCCTGAAGCTCTATCTCATTCCTCTCCTCAAGAGGTCTGTCAAGTAACCCGGGGGTATCGATAACCTGGTACCGTATCCCGTTCCTTGTGAAATGCCCCACAGCCAAGCCTTTCGTGGTAAATGGATACGGGGCTATCTCAGGTCGCGCGCTGCTCACAAGCGCCACGAAACTGGATTTGCCCACATTGGGGTAACCTGCAATCACAAGCGCCGGGGAATCATCAATGGCAGGCAGTTTTCTAAGCTTATTGCGCGCATCGTTCAGGAAGCGCAGGTTGCCGTCGATGCTGTCCACGATAGAAGAAATCCTGCCGAAAGCCTGCTTGCGCACCACCTTTGAATCCTCGGCATCGCGCATCATGCCAACGTACTTCCTTGCCAGCTCGTGAATTTTGCTCCCCGCCCACTGGACGGATGCGAGGTTCATTTTCATCTCCTCGACACCCACGAGTATCTCGGCAAGTTCGAGGTAAAACGGAGGCATCTGGTCAAAACTCGGGAATTTCCTGACTATGCTCACAAGATTATCGGTGAGTATATTGGCAGCCGTCAGAAGCATGGATTCCTCGGCTTTCAGCTTGGAATCGCGGTCAAGGATTTGCTTTCCACGCTTGGCTCGTGTAGCGCGGCGGAAGGATTTGTCAAGGAGTTCATCTGCTGTCGGAACTGTGGGGAGCTTTTCAAATATCATAATCAGGTGTGATTGTAATTTTATATAAAATATAGGGTAATGAAACTAAGATGTTCGACAAGATTATAAGGTTAGTGTTTGGAGTGATAAAAGGAGTAATAATTTTATTATACATGCTTTTTAAGATTTTGCCTACCTAAGACTTAATATAATCAATGCCAATAAAGCCGTAGAAGGTGGCTGAATGAACGATTTCATGGAGGAACTCTTAAAAATCCAGTCAGAATATTTTAGACGTAGGCAGTTACTTTTTATCTTGGATATAATCTCATTTTTTAGCATTTTTTATGCGACTTTTGAAATCTTTCAAATTGAGTATTTTTTGGGGCTTTCGTCATTACTATTATTTTTACCAAATTTTATTATTAAAATCACTCCTCCTGTTTTGGCATTCATTCTGGCCATAATCGTTGCTTTTTTATTGCATAGAAAAGATCATAAAATAAATGTTAACCTGTTGGTCGAAAATAAGTATCCAGAGTTGAGAGAAAAACTCAGGACTGCTTATGATAATAGGACTGAAACTAATGTTATTGTTGAGTCATTGAAAAGCCTTGTTTTGAGTGCATTGACTGTTGTTTCTGCATCAACACTTTTAGCAACAAGTGTAGTGGTCACAAAAATCATATTTGTGATTATATTTATATCCGGCGCAGCCATCGTTTCGATGAACCCCGATTATAGAATCCCGCCTGAAACTTTGACCGATACTTTCACAAACATATCCAAAACCATAACAGGCGAAACACCGGGAACAAACGAATCCATCGAAGTCGTAGGTCGCCCCGAGAACATCGATACCAAAGTGGGAATCAAAGGCGGCGGAGACATCTTCGGAAAACCCAAAATCGCATCCATTGAGGGCAAGAATATCGACCTGACACTATATTCAGGCATGGGAACCGGTTTTGAAGTACGGGATGCAAGCCAGACACAGTCCAAGTTTATCAAATCGGCAGCGTTTCCCGTGGACGTTCTCGGTTCTAATGTTTCAGATGGAGGATACGGCATCCTCATGAAAAAAACCGAACCCGAAAAAGAATTGATTAGTAAATATGCAGTTGAACGGAGTAAGATATGAACGAGGTTAAAACATGAGTAACGAGACATATAAAAGTTCAAAAGGGATTTTCAAGGAACTTCTTGATGAAATAAGTAAAGTTATCGTAGGGCAGCATGAAGCAATAGAGCAGATGATGATTGCAATCCTCTGCAACAGCCATGCGCTTGTGGAGAGCAATCCCGGGCTTGCAAAGACGCTTACCATCAGCACGATTTCAAAGGCTCTCGACCTGAAATTCAACAGGATACAGTGCACCCCTGACCTCATGCCTTCCGACATCACAGGCACCTATATAATCGAGGATGTGGGTGGAAAAAAACAGTACCGGTTCGAGCCAGGACCTGTGTTCGCGAATATCGTGCTGGCTGATGAAATAAACAGGGCTTCGCCCAAGACACAGAGCGCTCTCCTTGAGGCTATGCAGGAAAAACAGGTCACCATAGGCAATAAGACCTATCCCCTGGATAAGCCATTTTTTATCCTTGCCACCCAGAACCCGATTGAGATGGAAGGCACATACCCGCTGCCAGAGGCGCAACTGGACAGGTTCCTGCTCAAGATTTTAATGGACTATCCCACGTTTGAGGATGAGAACGAGATTGTTAACAGGTACACGAAAAACATTACTCCTTCGGTAAAACAGGTGGTTTCAAAGAACGAAGTCATTGAACTCCAGAAACTTACGCGCGACGTTCCCATAGCAGAGGATATTAAGCAGAGAGCCATTAAGATTGTGGCGGCAACGAGGGCAAAGAGCGAGCATATCGAATACGGCGCCTCGCCGCGAGCGTCCATCGGCATTATTCTGGCTGCAAAAGCCAGGGCGCTGATGAGGGATAGGAATTACGTGAGCGCAGAAGATATCGATGCTATGGCTTATCCCGTACTGCGCCACCGCGTTATTCTTACGTTTGAATCAGAGCGCAAGGGCATGACAACCGACCAGGTGGTTTCTGATATCCTGAAAAAAGTGAAATAAATGAAAAACGTTGCGCCGCTTTACTTCACAGAAACGTATGGCGAAGCCATATGTAAACCTTTAAGAAAGATTTATAAAACGACAGGTATGCGAAGCATACCTGAACACCGGATAAAGCGAGGTGTCGCTAAACTTTTAGAAAAGTTTATTAAATTCAACACGTATGGCTCTGCCATACGTGGACACCGGATAAAGCGAGGTGTCGCTTTATGATAGATACCTCGTTTTTCAAGGAGCTTGACCGCTTCTCGTTCATGGTGCGAAAGCGCGTATCCACAGCCTATAGCGGAAGCCGCCGCTCTATCCTGAAAGGCAGGGGCATGGAGCCTGTGAGCTACCGCGAATACACGCAGGGGGACGATTTCAAGATTATTGACTGGAAAGTGTACGGGCGCACCGAGAAACTCTACGTCAAGGAATTCGAGGAGGAAAAAAGCCTCACAACGCACATACTGCTTGATACAAGCAAGAGCATGGATTTTCGCAACAAGTTCGAGTATGCGGCGATGCTTGCTCTGGGCTTTGCGTATCTTGTGACCAAGGACAATGAGAAGTTTGGCGTGTCCACTTTTGCAGAGGAAATTAATATCACGAAGCCAAAACGCGGCAGGAAGTATCTCTCCCAGACAATCGACCTTCTCAACAGCACAGCGCTTCTTGGAAAAACCCGGTTCGATTACTGTATGGAAAAGTATGCAAGCATTATAAAATCAAGGTCGCTTGTTTTCATTATCTCGGATTTCATGGCAGAGGCTGATGGTATAAGGAACTCGATATTCAGGCTCGGGGACAATGAGTTAGTGCTTATTCAGGTGCTTGACCCTGTAGAGAGAAAACTTGACCTGGGCGGGGAGGCAAGGCTGATAGACCTTGAGACTGATAAAAAAATGGATATTTATACAAGCCCGCGCTTACGTTCCGAATATGAGAAGCGCCTGAATGACCATATCGCGAAGATAAAAGATACAAGCCTTCAGGTAGGGGCGGATTTTCACACTGTTACCACGGATAAGCCGGTCTTTGACTCCATATTCGAGGTCATAAGCAAGAGAAATGTTAAAGAGAAATAGAGGATAAAAAATGAGCCTGCTCGATGTATTATACGCCAATCCTGTGCAATTCGCAAACGAGATTGGACTCTATGCTCTTCTTTCTATTATCCCGCTTATAATAATCTATTTACTGCGCCCGAGACCGCTCAAGATAAAAATCCCTTCGCTGATGTTCCTTTTTGACATTGAAAAAAAGAAACGGCTTAATATTTTCAGAAAATTCCTGAAAGACCCCCTGTTCCTGATTCAACTGCTTGTGCTTACGATTGTGTCGCTTGCGGTAGCTGCGCCTTTTATAATGGCAAACGAGGAAGCAGGAGGAGGGCACACCGTAATTATCCTCGACGCCTCAGCCAGCATGCAGGCTGACGGAAAGTTTGGGAGGGCAGTTGCGGAAGCAAATAAGTTCGTCTCGGCAAAGAACACAATAATTCTTGCTGAAAGCGTGCCTGTGATGGTGATGAAAGAAGCGCCTTCAAGCAGCGCATCGGACGCATTGAAAAAACTGAAGGCAAAAGCCACAAGCGTTGATATATCAAGCGCCATCCTGCTGGGGAGAAGAATGCTGCCGGAAGGGGGAAGGATTGTGGTTCTTTCTGACTTTATAAGCTGGAGCGGCGACGACCCCGCAATCGCAAAGAAACTGGCAGAAGCAAACGGCATCAACACGGAATTTGTGACTATTTCCGGAAGAACTGATAATATTGGAATCGTGAACGGCTGGTTTGAATCCAACGGCGATTACAGGATAATCATCAAGAACTTCAATACTGAGGCAAAAGACGTCAAAATTGACGTTACAACTGATGACAAGAGCGTGCTTTCAAGTTCCCTCAGCCTCAAAGGTCAGTCAAGCGAGTATTTT
Organism: Candidatus Methanoperedens sp.; assembly: GCA_028715885.1. Taxonomy (GTDB): domain Archaea; phylum Halobacteriota; class Methanosarcinia; order Methanosarcinales; family Methanoperedenaceae; genus Methanoperedens. The sequence continues at coordinate 31,165 of JAQUQX010000015.1, read as the reverse complement.
TCGATAAGCAGCCTCGCCCCGGGAACGACAAAAATCTCCCTGAATGTTGATGATGCGCTTTCGGTGGACAACAACGCCTATGTAATCATACCAGGCTCGGTAAAACGAGGCCTTCTCTATATAACAGATAACGAAAAATCACCTTCAGCCGTGGCTCTGGGTCTTGTGCCATATACCACGGTCAAAAAAACAGATACGAAAAACATCCCTTCGCTTTCTGATTATTCGGTTGTCTTTGTAAGCGCCCAGCCTTCCCCCGAAGCGGTGAAAACCCTGTCCGATTATGTGAGCAAAGGCGGGAATGCGGTGATAATCGCATCGCCTGAACTGAAGGATATGGAGATGCTGCCGGTTGAACTTGACACCATTTCAAACAAGACCTCGCTGAACATAGTCCAGCCAGGCAGGATTACATCCGGTATTGACATTGAAAAAACAGATGTTAAGAAACATTTCAAGGCGCGGCTAAAAAGAGGGGCGGTATCGCTGGCAGAGGGAGGGGACAAGTCTGTTATGCTGGCTTACTGGAAGTTCGGGAAGGGGCTGGTCATCTATTCGGGACTGGCTGACCCTCAGGGAACTAATATCTACGACCCTCTCAATGAGAAAATCTGGAATGATTTCCATGCGAACCCGGCTTATCCTCTTTTCTGGAAACAGATGTTGGAATGGATAAGCGGAAGCCTTGACGTGAGCGAATACAACGCAAAGACGGGACAGTTCATCAAAATGCCTGCGACCTATGCAGTGAAAACACCTTCTGATAAGGTTACTACCGACCTTTTGCTGCTTGATGAAGTGGGGATTTACGAACTGCCTGATAAGTATATCGCAGTGAATCTTTTTGATGAGCGGGAATCAAACCTTGCAGGCGCCGTCATTCCACAGGCAGCCGGGACGCCGGGGAAGGAAATCCCGTATAATGTCCAGACGATACGCAAGCCAAAAAACCTTGATATTTACCTGATAATCGGGGCGATGTTCCTCGTGTTCCTCGAACTGGTTTACCTGCGATGGAGGGGGGAGCTGTAATGGATATACCGCAGCTTGCAAATCCCCTTATTCTCCTGCTCATCAGCCCTGTGGTGCTTGCAGGATGGTATGCCATCAGGAAAGGCATCCCGAGGGCGCTTATAATCTCCCGCATAATTATCCTGAGCCTTTTGATAATCGCGCTCGCCTCGCCATTTACGCTGGGCACAAGCACGGTGCGGGATGAGGCGCCCAGGATTACTGTGGTTTCCGACCAGACGATGAGCATGGACTTATTTAATAAGGATACCGGCACGAAAATATTCGAATCCATAAAACCAAAGACGCCTACAACATACAGGCAGTTCTTGGGGATTAGCTCTCCAATAGGGGATGAGGTGATACAGGACGCCGAGAATAACAATATCGTGCTTGTGAGCGACGGGAACAATAACCACGGGAAAGACCTGTTCGATGCCATCTCTTTTGTATCAAAGACAGGAACAAAAGTGTTCGCCGTGAAGCAAAAGCCCATACACAATGATGCAGGCGTGGAGATAGAGAGCGCCAAGAACCTGATTATCGGGAATGAGAATACCTTCAATATCGTGGTGAGGCAGGCGGGAAACGAGACTTCTTACAAGCTCGATGTGGAGATAGACGGCAAGCCTGTGAAAAGCGAGACTTTTATGCAGACGGAGCGCACCAAAGTGATTCCTGTATCTGCTACCTTCAATTCACTGGGAACGCACAAGATAACTGCCACCATAACCCCAGGCGGCGAGGACTGGTTCAAACTCAACAATGTTTTCTATAAAGCCGTGTTCGTGGTGCCAAAGCCGAAGGTGCTGGCTGTTACTGAGGATACCACGTCGCCGCTTTATAAAGTCGCAAGCAGCCTGTATGCAGTCACGACCCTTAACTCTGTGCCTGACGATCTTTCGCAGTACAAGGCTGTGATTATAGATAACAAAGGGGCGGGGCAGTTGAGCGCGGATACGCTGAGGACGTATGTGGCTGGCGGGGGAAGTATGGTTGTCGTGGGCGGGGATGCCTCGTATGATAAGGGGAATTACAATAACTCGCCTGTTGAGGGCTTGCTGCCGATAATTTCGAGGGCGGCTGAGTATAAGGGCGGGAGGAATTTGGTTATTGTTATGGATGCTTCGGGAAGTACGGCAGGAGAAGACCCGACTACAGGGCTTTCTTTTATCGGTCTTATTGACGCTAACGCTTTGAATATCGTCCAGAATATAGCACGCGACAGCCGCCTTGCCGTTGTGGCGTTTGGGGGAGTCACAGCCAAGACAGACATAATGCCGATGAATAGCGAAGCTAACAAGGCTGTGCTTGAAACGTTCATAAAGGATATAGGTCCAAAAGGGGGAGATAACCCGACAGACATCGATAAAGGACTCCGGGAAGCAGAAAAATTATTAAATTCAGTGAGCGGCACAAAAGAAATAATAGTTTTATCTGACGGCATGATGCCGCCTGAAGGTTTTGACCAGATAAAAAAGACAGTGGCGGATTTAAAAAATGAAGAAATAAAAATCCATTTCATACAGGTACGCCTGTCATATGAAACAGTCAAGGAGCCAAATCGATTGTATAATGAAATAGCTAAAGCTTCTGACGGACAGGCAATCGTTCTGAACCCGGATGAACGCGCCAGCACTTTGATTGAAACAAAGCCCGGTGAGACCGCCGTGCCAACCCCAACACCCACACCTGAAATCAGTTATGAATACCCCCTCGCAGCCGTGGATGCAAACCACTTCATCACAAAATACATCAACCTCACAGCCTCGGTTACAGGATACAACGACGTAACGCCCAAGCTCGGAGGAGACCGCCTCGTAGCAACCACGAAAGGAAAGCCCATTATAACCACATGGGGCTTCGGGCTGGGCAGGGTTGCTTCATTCACCACGGATAACGGCGCAGGCAATACGATGTGGGCTCCGCAGGTCTATAGCGGCGAGAACTCGCGCCTCATCGCTGCTATGATAAACTGGGCAATCGGAGACCCGCGCCCCAGGGAAGGCGTGGTGATACAGGCAGAGGACATCTGGGGAGGGACGCCCGGAAGGGTGGTTGTCACCTCGAACACGCTGCCGCAGGTGAAGCTTGACGGCAAGGCGCTTGACCTTTCAAGAACCGGACCGACGACTTACGAAGCCTCGATAAACCTTGAGAAGGACAACTTCCACGACCTCTCAGGATACGGCATTGCTGTAAATTACCCGCTTGAATACAGGGAAGTGGGCTTCAACGAGAAGCTCAACACTGTTATCGAATCAAACGGCGGGAAAGTTTACAATGAAGATGAGGTTGAAGGCTTGCTGCTTCTTGACATAAAAGAAAAAGCGGTCAGGACTGTGCAGGAGCCCAAGAGCCAGAAAGAGCCCTTCCTTCTTGCAGCGCTCGGGTTGTTCTTAGCCGAGGTAATAATCAGGAGGCTTCGGGATTACAGGAAGGAAAGACCGGATATTCAGGATAATCCGCCGAGAACAGCCACTGAAGAGCCTGCTGCTGTGGCAACTGAATGAGTTCATCTCTTTATAGATTTCAGGTATTTTTCAGGTTTCAATGAAAAATTCTTAGCGTTCTCAAAAAGACTGTTGATATATTCAGCCTGCTGTCCGCTCCAGACTTCGTTAGGCACGGATTTAACCCACCGGGTGTAAAAGCGGAGAAATTGCAGCCTTTCTTTCAGGTTTTGTTTTTTATCAAACTTCAATTCCATAATCGCACTCAATATTAAATGCACCAAACTCTTAAATAAATGCGTGCTTACATTGATTATGGTGTTCATACATGAAAAAAACTCTCATAATCGTGGACATGATTAATGATTTCGTCACCGGGAAACTGGGAAGCCCCCGCGCCCAAAAAATCGTGCCGAATATCGCATCCCTCATAAAAAAAGCACGAAAACTGGGTATTCCGATAGTGTACCTCCGTGATGCCCATTCCCCTGACGACAAAGAACTGGCAATCTGGGGTGAACATGCCATGAAAGGAACTTCCGCTTCCGAGATAATACCCCAACTCAAACCGGAAAAGAATGATATGGTTCTCGAAAAGAAATGGTACAGCGGATTCGTGGATACAGAATTGCCCGCTGTTCTTAAAAAACTGGGCGCCGACACTCTGGTTTTTACAGGCGTGAGTACGGATATCTGCGTCCAGAATAATGTTGCTGATGCTTATTTCTCAGGCTACGGGATAATTGTGCCGCGTGATTGCACGGCTTCCATAGACGAAGAATCATACGAGCAGTCCCTTAAATACATGAAAAATATCTATGGCGCGGAAATAACAACCTCGGATAAAGTGTTGTAGGATTTGGGCAATTTGATGATCGCCGGAATAGATGAAGCGGGAAAAGGTCCAGTGCTTGGTCCCATGTGCGTTGCAGGAGTGATGATGGATGAAAAAAAACTGCATGCGCTTTCTAAAATCGGAGTGAAAGATTCCAAACAACTTACCGCAAAAAAACGGGAGGCTCTTGCTGTTGAGATAAAGAAGCTGGCTGACAGGTATTTTATCCTGGAAATCAGTCCAGCCCAGATAGATGAACTTCGCAAAATAATGACCATGAATGAAATAATGGTGGTATGCTATGCGAAAGTCCTTGATGAACTCAAACCCGACTGCGCTTTTGTGGATGCTGCGGATGTTATTGCAGCGCGCTTCGGGGAGAATATCAAGAAAAAATATTGCCACGAAATAGAAATTACCTCTGAACACGAGGCTGATAAGAAATACCCGATTGTTTCAGCCGCCTCAATACTTGCAAAAGTGCAGAGGGACGCACTGGTAAAAAAATTGGAGAACGAAGTTGGTGTTGAAATCGGGAGCGGTTACCCGGCAGACCCAAAGACCATAAAGTTCCTTGAAAACTGGATTCGGGAACATGGGAAGCTTCCGGATTTTGCGCGAAGTTCGTGGGAAACCGCACATAGGCTGCTTGAGAAATTCAATAAGAGCCAGAAAACGCTCGTTGATTATTGAGCGCCAGTTCACTATCAGGGCGGGATGAAATAAATTTAATATGGTATGAGTTTCACTCTATAATATGGTAAAAAGAAGGGAGTTTATCAAATTATTAGCAGCGTTGTTCTCTATTATTCTATCAGGCTGCCTTTATAAAGAGAGTGAAAAACCAAAAGCAGTTGAGGAGGGTTTGCCTGTGAAAAAAGCCATTAAATCAAAAGTGTATGTGATAAAAACCAATGACAGGGCTTCGGCAATTAAGGAGCTGCTGAACCATCTTGACCTTGCAGGCTTGAAAGGCAAAAGAGTTGCGCTCAAAGCCAACTACAACAGCGCCGACCCCTTTCCGGCTTCCACGCATCCCGATACCCTCTCGGCTTTGGTTTCCGCTCTTAAAGAATATGGAGCGAGCGTGGTTCTTGCCGAGAGAAGCGGCATGGGAAATACCAGAGAAGTGCTGGAAAAGACGGGTGTCATGGAACTCGCAAAAAAACAGGGATTTGATGTAGTGGTGCTGGGCGAGCTGAAAAGCAGCGAGTGGAGCAAGGAAAAACCGCAGGGAAGCCGCTGGAAAAGAGGATTCCTGTTTCCAAAGGTATTCCGGGAGGCGGATGCCATAGCGCAGACATGCTGCCTCAAGACCCACAGGTATGGGGGGCACTTCACCATGTCCCTCAAGAACAGCGTTGGCATGGCGGCGAAGTACGATCCTGAAGACGGCTACAACTACATGGCTGAGCTTCACTCTTCGCGGTACCAGAGGCAGATGATAGCTGAAATAAATACAGCCTATACGCCGGAGTTTGTAATTATGGATGCAATTGCCGGTTTCTCAAAAGGGGGTCCTGATACTGGAACGCTGATTGAGCCGGGCATCATGATGGCAAGCAGGGACAGGGTAGCCCTGGACGCCGCGGGCGTGGCAGTGCTACGGATATACGGCACCACAGGCGAGGTATCCGGGGGAGGGATATTCAGGCAGGAACAGATAGCAAGGGCAGTAGAATTGGGTCTTGGGGCTTCTGCGCCGGATGAAATAGATGTGGTCCCGGTAAATGATAAAGCGCAGGCTATTTGCTCTCAAATCGAAGAAATGTTGAAAGACGTATAGATATTATTGCACAAAAAAAGATTGCGCCGGTATTACCGGCTTGTATTTATTTATTCTTTTTTCTCTTCTTTAGCCATCTCTTTGTCCATCTTGTAGTCATCGTAGCCCATCCATGCGACGATTAATCCTACAAAGAGGAGGAAGAGACCGACTGTAGCTTCGATTAAAGCGAGAAGTTGACTTTTGAATCCAACAAAAAGTCCTGGTATTCCGGTATACCATACAACGCCAATAACCAATACAACTATACCAATCAACATTTTTACTATATTACCTGCTGAAGACATGTTATTCACCCATGCTTAATTCTTTTATCCCATATTAAGTTTTTTTATCCAGCCATCGGAAAACTTATTATCTCATTTATTAATAATACCGTAATGAACGGTACAATTTTGCAGGTCGCCATAAAAGGCGTATATCTGCTTGAGAAAAAACCCCCGCCTCCGGTACCGCTTGTACTTCTGGAGGACAATACAAAACGCATAATGCCCATATACATCGGACTACCAGAAGCGATATCCATTAATTCAGCCTTGAATCATGAAATCCCGCCAAGACCAATGACACACGACCTGTTTATCTCGCTGCTTGAACGCCTGGGTTCAAAGATAGACAGTATCCTTATAGATGAATTGAATGAGGGTGTTTATTACGCAAGGATGTCTGTTTCGATGGACGGGAAGCATTTCGAGTTAGATGCAAGACCGAGCGATAGCATAGCTATAGCTCTTCGTTGCGGCGCGCCTATTAATGTTAGAGAAAGCGTACTTTCCGATGCAGTAATTCATAAAGAAGAGCTTGAGAATATCCTGTCGATTGACAACTACTTCTAAAGGCCCCGTATAAAAACCGTATTTAAATACGGGGACTGACTAATACTTTCACATCGCTATCGTAAAGCAGATACGTACAGGGATTTAATATAACCACTATGGTTTTTGAAGAGAAGGGCATCTATACCGTGCATGAGTTCACCTTGGCGGTTAAGAGTATTCTTACAAGCGGCAGGTTCAATGATGTCTGGATAAGGGGTGAGATATCAAATTTCACAAACCATAACTCAGGTCACCGATATTTTACCCTGAAGGATAAAAGCAGCTCATTGCAGTGCGTTATGTTCAAATGGTACGGCAAGAACCTGCGGTTTGAACCAGAGCATGGCATGAAAGTTCTTGTCATGGGGGACCTGGATGTTTATGAGCAAAGGGGCATTTACCAGTTAAAGGTCAGGGATATACGACCCGACGGCATCGGGGAACTCTACAAAGCGTTTGAGCAGTTAAAAAACAAACTGGCAATGGAGGGCTTGTTCTCGCCTGAGCATAAAAAACCCCTGCCGAAATTCCCCAAAAAAATCGGCATCGCAACATCGCCGACAGGCGCTGTCCTGCACGACATCATGACGGTTATAAAGCGGCGCTATCCCGCAAACCTGCTTTTTATCCCTACGATAGTGCAGGGAGAATATGCTGCGGAAAGCATTGCCCGTTCGATTGGATTGCTGAATAAAACCGACGCCGACGTGATAATCCTTGGCAGGGGCGGCGGCTCGATAGAAGACCTCTGGGCTTTCAACGAAGAAATTGTGGCGCTGGCTGTTTTCAATTCAAGAATCCCAATCATATCAGCAGTAGGGCATGAAACCGATTACACGATAACGGACTTTGTGGCTGATGTCCGCGCGCCGACTCCATCGGCTGCAGCGGAGATAGCGGTTCCGGACAGGGCTGAGCTTGCCAATCACATAAACAGGCTGGGCGAGAGGTTAATCGAGAACAAGAGGCGCAGTATTAAAGATGTGATGGTTCATATTTCAGAATTAAAGGCTGGAGTCGAGCCGCGCCTGTTCCTTGAGCGGCTGGCTGATTATATGCAATTTACTGACGAGCTGACCCAGCGGCAGAGCTTGAATATCCAGAGGCTCTTAGAGGTTAAGAGGTCTTTGCTCAATGCGCATGCGGGCAAACTTGATGCAGTCAGTCCGCTCGGGACGCTTTTGAGGGGTTACAGCATAACATTGAAATTGCCTGAAGAAACACATGTGCGCAGCATAGGTGATGTTGAGAAAAAGGATGAGCTTTCGATAATAGTTAATGATGGAAAAATCAAATGCAAAGTAAATGACAAAGAGGTATGCACATGGAAATGAGTTTTGAGGAATCACTGGCTGAACTTGAGGGTATAGTGGAGAAACTGGAAAAGGGGCAGCTTTCGCTTGATGAGAGCCTTATGCTATTCGAGAGGGGGATAAAGCTTGTGAGGGAATGCAATGACAAGCTGAAGAGCGCCCAGCAGAAAGTGGAGCAGTTGATCGAGGAGAATGGCGAACTGAGGACGGAGCCGTTTGAGGTGGAAGGAGAATAAATGAGAACCCTTCTTAAATATTACATGTGGGGATATCAACCTCATTTTCAAATGGGACTTGAAAGAGAAGCTAAAGAAATTTTTCATGAATTGTCTGATAAGTTAAATCCCAGTGTTTTTTTAGTTGGAATTTTGTGTAAACCTACAAATGGCTCTCATCCCATTTGTGTAGAGCCTGAAGAATGTGGAATTGATGTTGCAGCTTTCAAGGATGTAGATGAATTAGCTAAGAAAATACATGCTAACGACTCACGGAGTAAAATATTTCATACAAATGCAGAGTATCATAAAAGGTATCATGATGATTTGAAGGTCGAATGTCTACAAAAAGCTGTACAAGAAATAATCAATACACATTTTGAAAGAGCGGGGAAAATGTCTTTTGTTTCTCGTCCAGTGATATTAGATAATTATGAAGTATTTGTAATTTTACAGTTTGAGAAGACTGTTTACGAGAGATTCTATTCTCTTCAGAGATCTGAAATTGTTATCAGTAAAACAAATATATTAAGAGTGGATAAATCTCTTATCGACGCATTAGTACACATTTTTCTAAATGAAGCAATTAATCCTCTTTACAAACCTTATCCTGGAGTGGGTCTAAGAATGATCAAGACTGACAAAAGTGAGTTACTTAGAGTAGTCGGTGCACATTTTATTGGTACAGCTATATCCGCAGCCAGTGATTACAGAGGAACTTATGATCTTTTTGATATATGTAATTATATTTCCGCTCTAAAATATGAAGGAGATTCTGGTATTGGCAAACTGATACTTTCAAGACAAAATCACCCTAATCTAAATATTCTAATAAAATTAGCCGAACCTATACCGTTAAAAAATCATAGAATAGTTAGGAAACTTTTAGAAATAGCTTCTGAAAAATTAGCATTATACACAGATGGAAATAATATAATTGGTTTTGCAAAATTGGAAGGAGAATATAATCCTTCAAATGAAGATTTGTTTATAATTAATTTTATGGGCGACCATGTCTGGGAGTTATCACATAACTCTCAAACAATGATGATAGTTAAATATACGATTCCACATCTTCCCACTAATAAATTGGATAAAGATAATTTTCACTCTATATTAAAGAGAATATTTACTAAAATCTCGGATGAAGCATTGCAATGTCTTTGGAAAATAGTTACTTCAGCAACCGAACAAAAGCATGGAACGCTTATTATTGTATCCGAAGATGCCGCAAAAGAAGCGTGGAGACTAAAAAATCAGTCAATATTAATCGAACCACTGATGCCTGATGAAGGTCTTATAAAAAGTATTACATCAATCGATGGGGCTGTATTATTAGATACTTCAGGTGTCTGTCATTCTATTGGCGTAATTCTTGATGGGATGGCTACACAGCATGGCACACCTTCCAGAGGCGCTCGATACAATTCGGCTATAAGATATGTCGATATTCCAGAAAATAAAGCTGTTGCCATAATAATTTCAGAGGATGGAATGGTTGATTTGTACCCTAACTTAAAGCCACAAATAAAAAAGTCAGATATCGAAGAACGACTGGCTATTCTAAGAAATCATATAAGCCAACCTTCTGTGGATTACGATACTTTTAGGCCAATTATGAACTGGTTTGACGAGCATAGATTTTATATTATGGAAGAAGTTTGTGAAGAACTTAACAAATTACAAGAAGAATTCTATTCTAAACTTAAAATGAACGTTGGAGAAATTTATATTAAATACAATGGATTTAAATCAAATCCAGATATGAACGAAACATATTTTTTTTAAACTACCTTTTTCTCCCTATTAAACATTTCCACCCATCTCCAATCAGTTCCTCCCGCCCCGCCATCTTCAGCCCTTCATACACCAGCCCGTAATTCCTTTCGTCCTTATACCGCAAGAGGGCGCGCTGTATCCTCTTTTCCCGCCCTTTCGCAACATGCACCTTTTCCATCGTGAAAGGATTGATGCCAGTATAATACATGCACGTTGATGCGGTCATCGGTGTGGGCGTGAAATCCTGAACCTGCTCTGTATAGAGATTATTATCGCGAATGTACTCAGCAAGTTCAACCATGTCCTCCACAGTACAGCCGGGATGACCTGACATAAAATACGGGAGAAGATATTGTTTTTTCCCGAGTTCTTTATTTAAACTGTCAAATTTCTTCCTGAATTCCTCAAATACTTCCCTCGATGGTTTGTGCATGATATCAGTGACGTGCTGCGTTATGTGCTCAGGTGCGACCTTGAGATGCCCGCTCACATGATGCGCGCAAAGCTCGCGAAGGTAATCGGAAGTATCGGAAAGCGCAAGGTCGTAACGTATTCCCGAACCTATGAACACCTTTTTCACGCCCGGAATCTCGTGCAGGCACCGCAGGAGTTCAACCTGTTTTTCATGACCTGCATCAAGGCTTTTGCAAAAAGTGCATATTTTATCTGTACATGCGCCCAGCGTATCCCAGCGCGCGCAATGCAGCATATACATATTTGCAGTTGGTCCTCCCACGTCCTGCACGATGCCTTTGAAATCAGGCATATGTGTCATTCTTTTAACCTCGCGCACAATAGATTCAATGCTCCGGCTCTGCACTATCCTTCCCTGATGGTGCGTCAGGGCGCAAAAAGAGCATGAAGCAAAACATCCGCGGTGGCTTACTATCGAAAACCTGACAGGAGCCAGCGCAGGTATGGGTTTCTTGTAAGAAGGGTGCGCTTTTCTTGAGAACGGGAGTTCATACACACTGTCAAGTTCCTGCGTACTCAAAGGCATGGCGGGCTTGTTCTGTATAATTACGGTTTTCGGGTGCGGCTGCGCTACTGTCATTCCTCTGACAGGGTCTTGCTCCTTATAATGCAGGTTGAAAGCTTTTGCATAGAGAGTTTTATCCTGCGCGACGTCGGTGAACGAAGGTATCTCCACATAATCCTCATGCACCGCCGAGCGCCACTTACTTATTTCCATTTTGATGGTCGTGCCGGGAATATCGGTGATGTTCTTAATGTCCTCGCCTTTTGATAATCGTGAAGCAATCTCAACCACCTGCCTTTCTCCCATTCCAAAAACAATCATATCCGCAGGCGCATCTGCAAGAATGGACTGGCGCACGGAATCCTGCCAGTAATCGTAATGCGCAAACCGGCGCAGACTTGCCTCGATGCCGCCCAGCACTATGGGAGTATCGGGGAAAATGGAGTGCAGCTTATCTGAATAGACTATCGCAGCGCGGTTTGGTCGTTTTGGAATCCCGCCCGGTGAATAAACATCATCGCTTCGTATTTTCAGGTTGGCGGTATAATTATTCACCATGGAATCCACATTTCCTGAGGTAACGCCGAAAAATAGCCGGGGTTTTCCGAGTTTCTTAAAATCAGTATCGCTCTTCCAGTCAGGCTGGGCTATGATGCCAACGCTGTAGCCTGCATCCCACAGCACTCTGCCGATTACAGCCGCGCCGAATGAGGGATGGTCAACATAAGCGTCGCCTGTTACGAGGATAATGTCGAATTCCCTGATTCCAAGCTCTGCGGCTTCACGCAGGGACATGGGGAGGAAATGTGGCTGTTTTTTCATGTTCACTGACAGATAATGTACACTTCGGATTTAACAGTCATGCTCCCTGCACTCACGAAGCAGTTCCTCAAAAGTGTATCTTTCAGGTATTACCTTAACATTTACCCCGTATCCCGATAAAGTATCAGCCGTGGGCTTCCCGATAGCAGCAACGGTCTTTTCGTTCATTATCCCAACAAGCTCATCCTTCATTCCCATTTCATCGGCAAGCGCCATGAAATTCCTCACCATCATCGAGCTTGTGAATGCAAATATATCCACTTCACCCGCCAGCGCCTTCTTCATCAGCACAGCATGCCTCTCATCCCTCGGGCTAATTATCTGGTACACCTGCGTTTCATGCACAATTGCCCCTTTTTTCCTGAGCCCATCAATAAGCTCAGGCGCCCCGTGGCTGCTTCGGGCAATCTCGATAACCGCCGCTTCTACTCCGGTAACGTGTTCCACCAGTCCCTGCGAACTGTAAGACTCTGGTATGATACCTACCCGGATTTTGTTTTTCAAAAGAGCTTTTTCAGTCTCAGGACCAATCGCTACCACATGGGTCTTATTGAGCTGTTCGATAAACCCCTCAGGATCGTCCAGTTTTAAAAGTGTGAACTCAACGCCATTGGCGCTTGTAAATATCACATAATCCACCTCCCCTTTCATGATACGCTCCACGAATCCAAAAAAATTGGCGTCAGTCTTGTCCACCACATCAATCATGGGCGCGGTGACTACAGCGAATCCCATGGAATGTGCGAGTTTAACCGACTCTGCAAGATAGCTTGCAGGTCTCATTATAGCGATTACTTTCATTGTTATCTCTTTTTTACCAGGCAAGTTCGTGATGGAGTTTAACCACATCGCCAATAACAGTTATAGCTGGCGCTTTAACTTTTCGCTGTTTGCACAAGCCCACAATATCCGCAAGTGTCCCAACCGTGACACGCTGGTCGGGGCGCGTGCCCCTCTCGATAACCGCCACAGGAGTATCGATGGATTTCCCGTGTCTTATCAGCTCTTTCACATTGCGCGCAAGCATGCTCACGCCCATGAGGATAACAAGCGTTCCTTCAAACCGCGCCAGAAGTTCCCAATCGAGTCCGGTTTCTTCTTTATCAGGGTCTTCATGACCCGTGATAAAGGTTACCATGGAAGCGTAATCGCGATGAGTCACAGGTATTCCTGCATAAGCCGGCACTGCAATTGCTGATGTGATTCCGGGCACGACCTCCACCTTAATACCTTCTGCCGCAAGAGTCTGGGCTTCCTCGCCCCCGCGCCCGAAAAGATAAGGGTCTCCACCCTTGAGGCGCACCACAATCTTGTCCTCCTTTGCCCGCTTGACAAGCAGTTCATTTATCTGCCACTGGGATAGCTTGTGGTTCCCGGCGTATTTCCCCACATCGATTTTTTCAGCGGATTCCGGCATCATGGCAAGAATCGCCTCGCCGGGAAGCTGGTCGTAAAGGATTACCTCGGCACTTTCGATGAGTCGTTTTGCTTTTATTGTCAGAAGCTCGGGGTCACCAGGACCTGAGCCCACAAGATAAACTTTCCCGGTCATGTTTTCCTCTTTTTGCTGCAAACGTTTTCACTGCTTCTTCAACGAGTTCTCCTCCGCCTTTTCGTTTCAACTCGTTCCCGATGGTCAGAGATTTCTGCTCATATTCGGCAGGGTTTATAAATTCATCTATTTTTACGCAGCGTTTTCCATCCACCGAGAGAACCTCGCAGCGAACATGAATCTTATTGCCCTCAGTCTGCGCAAAAGCGCCTATCGGCACGAGGCAGCCGCCGCCAAGAATACCTATAATGATGCGCTCGATTCTTGTTTCCAACCGTGTTTTTTCATCGTCCAGCGCCTTCACGGCTCGCTTTGCATCGGAGTCCTTTTTCGTGACTATGACCACAGTACCCTGGTTTGCGGATGGGACGAAATCATCAGGATTGAGGCGTTCACCAGGAAGAGCCCATTTCATCCTCTCAAGACCCGCTTCGGCGAGGAATATGCCGTCGTACTGCCCTTCCTTTAGTTTACGAAGGCGCGTATCGATATTTCCCCGCAGTTCTTTTATAATAAGGTCATTGCGGAATCGCATAAGCTGCGCCCGGCGCCGCAGGCTCGTGGTTCCTATAATCGCGCCTTCGGGCAGGTCTTTTAATTTTATCCCGTCTCGCGTGAGCAGGAAATCATACGGAGAATCGCGTTTCATAACAGCCGCAATCGTGAGTTCGGGAGGGCGCTCGGTTGGGACGTCTTTCATGCTGTGCACCGCGATATCGATATCATCTGCCAGCATCGAGTCATCTATTTCCCTCACGAAAACCCCGAATCCCTGCACTTCATGAAGCGGTCTGTCTGTAAAGGTATCACCGCATGTCTTTATGATTTTTATTTCGGTTTTAACGCCGTTTTTTAAAAGAAGTCCTGAAACGAGGTTTGCCTGGGCAAGCGCAAGTTTGCTGCCTCTCGTTCCTATCCGAAGGGGCATCCCGGAAAGCTTCATTTCAAATTCCTTCGATAAGCCTCTATGGTCTTATCTATATCGTCCTGTGAATGAGCCAGCGACAAAAAGTTGGTCTCATATTGTGATGGCGGGAGGAATATACCGTCTGCGAGCATTTTCTTGAAGAACGAATTAAACTTCTCTTTATCGCATTTTAACGCATCCTGGTAATTGTACGGCATATCGCCGAAGAACACCTTGAACATGCTTCCGATGCCGCTTACGCTGTAATCAAGACCGAGGTCGGAGATTGCGTCATGAAGCGCGGCGCGTATAAAGTCGCCTGCTTTGTTCACTTTTTCATGTACTTTTTCCTTTTTAAGCGTGCTGATGACAGAAAGCCCGGCTGCCATCGATACAGGGCTGCCGTTGAATGTGCCTGCCTGGTACACCGCTCCTGCCGGCGATATGTTTTCCATTATCTCACGCTTTCCTCCTATGACGCCGATATGGAAGCCGCCGCCCAGGATTTTGCCAAGCGTGGTCATGTCGGGAGTAACGCCGTAATATTCCTGCGCGCCGCCCATTGCGAGACGGAATCCTGTAATTACCTCATCGAAAATCAGCACCACATCATTCTCATGTGTCACGGCGCGGACTTCTTTTAAGTAGCCTTTTCTGGGGAGGATGGGGCCGATATTGCCAAGAACGGGCTCGATGATAACCGCTGCCAAATCTTTTTTATAAGCTTCAATCGCTTCTGTCATTGCCCCGATGTCGTTATATGGCACCTGGAGCGTGTTTTTCGTAAAATCCTTCGGGACACCGGCTGAGTCGGGAGTGCCAAGCGTAGTGGCGCCTGAGCCTGCTTTCACAAGCGCCGCGTCGTGGGCGCCGTGGAATCCTCCTTCGATTTTTATGAACTTGTTCTTCCCTGTGAATCCTCTGGCTGCCCGCAGCGCTCCCATCGTGGCTTCTGTTCCCGTGGAAACAAAGCGCACCATGTCTATACTTGCGTATAATTTTATTATCTCCTTTGCAAGAGCCACCTCAAGCTCTGTGGGCGTACCGTATAACCAGCCGTCTGAGAGCTGTTTTATTACCGCATCCCTGATTGCAGGATGGTTGTGACCCAGAAGCAGCGGACCGTAACCCATAACGTAGTCGATATACTCGTTGCCGTCGATATCTGTAATTTTTGAGCCGTTTGCGCGCTTCGTGTAAAACGGATATGGTTTTATGGCTCGTACCGGGCTGCTTACGCCTCCGGGAAGGAGTTTTTTTGCTTCCTCGAATAATTTTCTTGATTTCTCGGTTCCCATGGGATACTGAAATTAGGGGATGAAGTAATATAATTTGTGATTTTCCCTTTAAAAATAAAAAACGTCCGGACCGGGATTTGAACCCGGGTCGGAGACTCGACAGGCCTCCATGATAGGCCGCTACACTATCCGGACTTTTGGGGATTCGCATAAAGGGTTTCGTTGCATTTAAGCCTTTTGTTAGGGCGCGGGCGTAAAATCTTCCGGTTTTAGCATTGCTAAAGAATTGTGAAGAAATGCGCACAGTTATTCTTATAAAGCATCATCGCATGTTAAAATATATGCCCCTTTCAAAAGATGAAATCAAAAAGGGAGTAAAAGCATTGGATAAAGGGTCTCTGGAACAGAAGATATTAGAGTTTTTGGAGAAGGCAAAGAATACGGATACTCCAGCATATTCTTTGACTGATATAATCAAAGCCTTCGAGATAAAACCCAGGGAGGATATTATTGAGACGTTTCTTTCCTCGGTTGCTTTTTCAAGCGCAATCTGTGAGCTGAAAAACAAGGATAAGATTGTGGAGATTACTGTAAAGAATGATTCTGTGAAATACTATATGGCGAAGGATGCGGGCGGGGTTAAGGCAGGCATGGGTATGGGGAAAATGGGGCTGTAAGTATTGCTGAAATTTGGTAAGTGGCTTTATTTTATCTTTGAGGAGCGCAGCCCATCAAATCCACTAAAGGCAAGCCAAGATGCGTAAACTATAAATTAAGAGACAACTAACTTACTAACTAAGCGAGTAAGTCCTGTGGAAATAGTTATGCACCTTGAGGTGCATGGATTCCAAGTACACAGGGTTCGCTTCTTCTCATTTTTTATCATAACTGCTTAGAGACCTTTATTCGATCCTTGATTATGTCGTAAAACCTGCTGTCTTCAAATTCATATTTCTGAAAGATTGCGCCAGCGACAAAATCAGTAGCTTGCAGGCATTGATTATACATTGAGTTCTCATGGGTTATATCCACTTTGAAGGCTGCCTTTTGTTTAACATATTGGTCAAAGTCGGCTCTGAGAACCTTTTTTGCGATTCTCTTATCTACTATCAATTTTGAATGAGTTGCATTATCAAATGGTAGGCAGTGCATTAGATAACCTGTAATAAAGTTGTAAATCTCTTGTTTATGGTTGTGCCTGACAGGGTTCACCTGCTTCTTATCAAGAACGATATAAGCGATCTCGATTGGTTCTTTGGCTATGCAGGTAAGGGTTAGCTCTCTGATATGGTCATCGGATTTGTTAAACTTGATTTCCGGCAGTTCCCTGAGTTTCTTTTTTAGCTTTCTCTGCCTGATCTTTTTAATGCATCTTCCGATATGCAGAGGCATTTTTGTGATGAGCAGGGCAATTACAATATTTCTTGATGAAGTTGGATTAAAACCAAGATCACCGCTTTCATCAAGGTAAATGTGGATTGAGTTCATGACTGCCACGGAATATGCGACTATCATATATAAAGCCGCAAGCTATTGATTTATGAGGTAGTTTATGAGCTAAAATATGGATATATTCACAGTAGTTCTAGATAAAACCGTCCTATAAAAGAACCCTTGAGCATCTGCGCCGATATTATATGTCTCTATAATTCTTATCATTTTGTTTCATTTCTTTAACAAGAGGGTCTAACAACATTCTCATTACGTCCGTACCTGCATAATGCCACATTTCTGTACTTTTAAAAATCATATTTAGGGCGGGTAACGTAATAGCTAATTCAGAAACATTTAAAATATGAACGGTAACAGGCTCAAGATCCTTGCGGGAGACCCCATCTAAAAAAGGTAAATCTTTTACATCATCACCAAGAGTGTAATTGAACGCGGGAAGCTCTGCCTTTATTTTTTGTTCTGTAACAACGATCGGGATAACCGTCAATGAAATGCTTGGACAATTAATCTCACTTATAGTATCAGTTAATAATTTCAAAGAGCTTGCAACTACTTTTCGGATGTCTTCGTTGACATAATCCCCATCCAGCTCAAATTCCTTTGTTTTGAAATTCTTCTTATAGAATTTACACTCCGTATAAGAAGATTCATTATCAAAAGGCATGTTTTCGTTATTATTTGAATTAAATCTCAGTTGCCCGTTCTCATAATCCGCTAATATCGCACTCGGTGTTCCTCTTACCAGTTTATCGGGTTTGAGTTCTACCCAGTCTTTAGACAATCTTACAAACTCGAATACGAAAATAACCCTTGAGGCGATGTCTGGAGATATAAAGTCCTTATAATAATAGAAATCGACATCAGTGTAATCACTACCGTCCTTTCTTCTGACTAAATCGCGCTCCGACTGAACTACACAACCGTCTGGAATGTGCTTTTTTATTATATCGATGCATTTCTCAGAAAATTCTTGATTCATATTACTTATCCAGTCGTCAGATAATTAAAGATGTTCTTTTTACTTACGCTAAAGCTCTTCTCTTTCGCATCTGCACAGATGCCCCATTTATTCAAAGCGGAATCCGTGACTTTTGCCCTGCATCTTATACCTCATGTTAGTTAAAACCATTTTATCCCATAACTTTTATCAGGTTCATAGCTACCGATTTCAAAACACCCCATGCTCCCACAGCGCAATTATAAATAGTTTCATCATCAATTAGCAAATTCGACACAATGAAACTCACGCTCCAGAAATCCGATATAAAAGGCGTTGTAAACGCCCCGCCCTCAAAAAGCTACACGCATAGGGCTGTCGCAATAGCCGCCCTCTCCAAAAAAGCAACCGTCAATAACCCGCTTATATCGGAAGACACAAAAGCCACAATTAGAGCCTCGGAAGCCTTCGGCGCCGTGGTGGAAACAAAGAAAGACTCACTCCTAATCAAAGGATTTGACGGGAAACCAAAAATCCCCGACAACGTAATCGACATTGCAAACTCCGGCACCACGCTTCGCATAATGACAGCCGTGGCATCGCTGGCTGACGGCGCCACCGTTCTTACAGGCGATGCCAGCATACGAACGCGACCAAACACACCGCTCCTGAATGCGCTTAACGACCTCGGCGCCGAAGCATTCTCCACGCGCAACAACGGCATGGCGCCGCTTGTGGTGAGGGGGAAAATGAGAGGTGGGCGCGTGTATATCGACGGCTCCATAAGTTCCCAGTTCATTTCCGCCCTGCTGATTGCATGTCCGTTTGCGAAGAACAGGACTGACATAATGATAAAAGGGGAATTGAAATCCCGACCCTATGTAAATATTACAATCGACATGCTGAAAGATGCAGGCGCCAAAATTATCGCAGATACGCCAAATTCTTTCACCATCCCGCCTGAACAGGAATATGACATGAAGTCTTACAACGTTCCCGGGGATTTCTCATCAGCTTCGTATATGATGGCTGCGGGAGCGCTTTGCGGCGAGGTAACTATCAAAAACATGTTCCCTTCAGAGCAGGGTGACTCTGCCCTCGTTGATATACTCGGAAAAATGGGCGCTCAAATCTCATGGAACCAGAAAAAAGGGGAAATCAAGGTGAGCAAGAGCAGGCTAAAAGGCATTACTGTTGATGTTGGGAAAACACCCGACCTTGTGCCTACGCTTGCAGTGCTTGGAGCTGCCGCTGAAGGAACAATGTTGATCGAGAACGCCGAGCATGTAAGGTATAAAGAGACAGACAGGTTACATGCGATGACTGTTGAACTTCAAAAAATGGGCGTGGATATCACAGAGGAGAAGGACAGGCTGGTTATCAAAAGCGGGACGATAAAAGGCGCAAAGGTGCACGGCTGGGACGACCACAGGATTGTGATGGCGCTTGCGGTTGCGGGTATGGTGGCGGGCGAAACCACGATTGATACGGTTGAATCTGTGAGCATTTCGTATCCCGGGTTTTTCGAGGAGCTTAAAAAGACAGGCGCTGTTGTTGAAACCGCAGATACGCCGCTATAAATCCGTGTTTATCTGCCGTCCATGATTTCACAATCGAAAGACGATATGTTTTAATACCATCTTTGCATGTAGGGAGGGTTGTGCCCAGGTGGCCTAGTCGGTTAGGGCGCCAGACTCATAGGGTATTTTGATGAGGCGCATGCCTCCTGAGAAATCTGGAGGTCACGGGTTCGGATCCCGTCCTGGGCATTGATTCTATTTAAATAGTCACTATAGTGTCATTTTAGTTTAGTGTTATAACATTATATGATTTATTTAATATTATACATGGGTAGTAATAAATAATATGAATGCATGGTCAAAACCGGATTTGTCTAAAAGCAAACTAGACTTGTCTGAAAGGAAGTATCCTTACAAATGGAGGTAACAAAATGGGAACAGCAAAAATTAATGTTTGGATAAGAGAACCAAATGATTGCACAGTTTCAGAAATGGATGGATATGCATGGGCTCGACCATGTTGCACCAAGAATCCCCAGATCTACCAGGCTCCCCTTAAAAAAGGGCATGCAGAGATAGAAGTGCCACCCGGATGCTATGTGGTAGATGCAAGCTGGAAACCGGGTTGTTGCGGTACAGCCAAGGAAACTGTGATTATTGTTGGTTGCGGAGATACAGCCTGTGCTAATCTGATCAGGGAATATGCCGGTGCTCCGATTAGGCGACTTACAAGCCTTGTAAACCATGCCAGAGAGGCAAAAATACCTGAAGTGAAAATTAAGGAAATGGTAGACCTTCTTGAGAAAATAGCCAAGACAGTCCCCGAAGAAAAAATCGAACGGTTCTCGGAAAAAGAGTTAGATCTGAAACGTGAAGTATCAGATGTACCGCATAAGAAAATTCTCGATGAATTTGAAAAGATTCTGAAAAGAAAGTAAAACAGGATCTCTTAAATAAGCGGGTCGAACTGATTCCATGCACCTCTGCCCTGAGGCCGGGGTGTATTGGAATTAAGGCTGGACAAATATATACGAGCAATAGGTCTTATTAATTAAAGGTGGTATGAAATATGGGTATCAAAATAGGCACGTTTAATGCAGAGAACCTGTTCCTTCGCTACAAGTTCCTAGCGAGTGAAAGAGGAAGCATGGGAAAAAAGAAGGTCGATCCAAACAAATTCATCAAGGAGGGCGGGCATATAAACATGATGGGATTCGAGATACTTGACGAGGGGCAGAGAAAGAACACTGCACGGGTAATCCTTGAGAACAACCCGGATATAATCTGCCTCCAGGAAGTGGAGAACATTGAGACATTGAAGCAGTTCAACAGCAATTACCTGAATAGGAAGTATCCATATGCCATGCTGATTGATGCCAATGATCCCCGGCAGATTGATGTCGGGATTCTCAGCAAGCTTGAAATCGGAGGAGTGCAGACACACCAGTTCGATAAGGACGGGAAAGGTGCGATTTTCTCCCGCGACTGCCTCGAAGCAGATATCCTCCTTGATAAAAAAGGAAATAAGAGTTTGACATTGTTTGTCAATCACCTGAAATCCAGGCTCGGCGGAGAAGCGGAAACAGCGGAGAAACGTGAGCGACAGGCAACCAGAATTGCCGAGATTATACATGAACGCTTTGGAAGCAATGTAAAAAATGCAAATTTTGCTGTACTTGGAGATTTTAACGACACGCCCGATGCCAGATGCCTTAAGCCGATTCTTGATGGTTCAATGGTAGAGAATGTTGTAGCGCGCCTGCCAAAGAATGAGCAGTGGACACATTACTGGGAGGCTAAACATGAGATAAACCAGTTTGACTATATTCTTCTATCTAGGGCGTTATCAAAGAAAAATCCAAAGGTTCTTCCGAAAATCGAGCGGCGGGGTCTTGCCAATTATGCCAAGGCATATAATGGCCCCAGGTTCCCTGGAGTTGGTCAAAAGGGCACGGAGGCATCAGACCACTGTGCAGTGTTCATCGAAATCAACACATAAATGGAATGTAATGCGTTAAAAGGAAAATACACAGGAGGGTTATGGCGAAAGTATCACATATCGTAATCGAAGGCACTAAGTACGATGTGCAGCATCTCACAGCGGATACGCTGGCTGAACTCGTAGAAGATTTGCCGAGATACGAATTAAATGCAGTACTGAAGAAATACCAGGTCAAAAAATCTAGTTGACAGAACCCGGACAAGAAAAGAATAAAGATGCCTATCGTGCCCAATAGAATTCTACCATAAAACTTTAATTACCCTGACAGCGTTGATAATACTGGAAAACGGGGTTGATACGCTGCCTGCAGCAGGACTTCGGATGATGAGGTAATTAAATGGGAATAGAAACGTCTGCATTCGATTACGAAGAGGAGAGAAAAAAATTTAGGTGGGATGTCCCTCAGGATTACAATTTCGTCGATACTATAGGAAAATGGGCAAAAGACAGGACAAAGCTGATGGCAATCACCGAACATCCGGACGGGCTGGTTGAAAAAGCGGCATACTGGGAAGTGTGGGATAACGCCATGAGACTGGGTAATATCCTGAGAGATTCCGGCATCCGGAAAGGCGACAGGGTTCTGGTAATACTTCCAAGGGGCATAGACATTTATACTGCAAGCATCGGCATCTGGGCAGTCGGGGGCGTTGTCATTCCCGGAACGATAATGCTGCGGAGAGGGGATATAGAATACAGGAGCACGGATGCCGGGGTCAAAGCTTTAATTACAGGCGACTCAACAATAGCCGATGAAGTGGACGCGATAAAAGACAGAACCTCAATTAGCAGCCTTTTCTTTTTTGGCGAGAGGGATGGATGGAGAAACCTGCACCGGGAAATCAATTCAGCCTCAAGGAAATTAGAACTTGAAAAAATTAAGCAAAGCGATCCTTTAGTCCTGACCTACACATCGGGGACTACGGGCGCGCCAAAAGGAGTCGTGCATACTCATTCATTGATGTATTGTTTTTACAGGCTGAACAGGTATTACTGGTGGAATACACAGCCTGACGAGCTGTGCTGGGCGACCACAGAACCCGGATGGGCTAAATGGTACTGGGCGCCTTTCGGGGCGATTTTAAACGGCGGCGCAGCAAACTTCCATTACATGGGCAGGTTTAACCCGGAGAAATGGTTTGAGCTTCTTGATAAATGGAAAATAAACAGGGCGTGCATGACAGCCACGGAACTGCGGGCTATGGCGACGCTCGATGACGCTGGCAAAAGATACAACCTGGAAGAGCTGAAGGTCATGCTGACTGCCGGGGAGCCCTGCACGCCAGGGATTATAAGGTTCTTCAATGAGAAGTTTGGCATATCTGTCAGGGAAGGTTACGGGCAGACCGAAACCTGTGTAGTGGCGTGCAATCTGCCTGGAATGGAGATAAAACCGGGTTCAATGGGTAAGTTTACGCCCGGAGTCGAGGGAGCGATTGTGAAACCTGAAACTGGAGAACAGGTAAAGGCAGGCGAGAAAGGAGTAATCGCGGTTGTCAGGAATCATCCCATGCTGTTCAAAGGATATTACAACAAACCGGAAAAAACCGCCGAATGCTTCGTGGGTAACTGGTATCTGACCGGGGACATTGCAATGATGGACGAAGCCGGATACATCTGGTTTGATTCAAGGGCTGACGATATTTGTAAAAGTTCAGGATACAGGATTGGTCCGTTTGAAGTAGAGAGCGCGGTTAATTCGCATCCGGCAGTCCTTGAATGCGCGATGGTTCCGAGCCCAGACATTTTGCGAGGGGAGATTGTCAAGGTTTTTGTGGTCTTGAAGGAGAAATACAAGCCTTCCGAGGAACTTGTCATGGATATCCAGCAGCATGTCAAGAAGATAACCGCTCCATACAAGTATCCGAGAGCTGTTGAATTTGTCAGGGAGCTTCCCAAAACCATCAGCGGCAAAATCAAGCGCAGGGAGCTGCGGATGATGGAGTTTGAAAAAAAGAAAGATGTGATTGAAAAGCTTAAGGAAAAGGGCTTGTGGGAGAGGTAGGATTCAAATTTTTGTTAATTTCTGCGACCTGATTTTCATATCAACCCGATTCAACATAAATACCTTTTTTCATTTTCCGCAGGTCTCCAGCCGCTTGCATATCATTTAGAATTTCCGAAAGGTCTTTTCTTGATATTTTTATGCCGTAGTTGTTCTTCAGGGATTTTCGTATCTTCTCATGCGTCATGGGCTTGACAAGCACTTTTTTAACAAAACCTGTCAAATCTTCGTAAACAGCCCACGGGTATATTATCCACATCCATTTTTCCTGCATTTCTGCCCAGTAATCAGGAACGCTGGTTGAACAGGTCTTGTAATGCAGAACTGCGGTTTTAACTTCAGAGGGATTCTTTTCCTTTAGGTAATCCCTAATCACGGAAAAGGTATCGCCTGTATCTGCAACATCGTCCACAACCAGTATTTTCTTTCCGGAAATGTCTATGGGGAGAGGGAATTTTATTTTGGCTTTTCCGAGGGTTGCAGCTATTCCCCAGTGTTCAACTTTTATGGCTGCAAGGTCTTTCTGGAGAAGATAATCGCACACAACACGCGCCGGCACAAGCCCGCCTCTCGCTATCCCTATAACAAGGTCTGCTTTGAATCCTGAGCTTTTTATTTTGCTGGCTAAGATTTTTGCAAGCCGGTGTGATTCATCCCAGCTTACCAGATGGCATTTAAATTTGTTGCCGGGCTTTTCCATATTAGTATAGATGGCTTATTGTAATACATATTCTTTCCTGATTCGAGCGAAGGGTTACAGAAAAATAACAAAGCTAAATTCACGTTTCCAAAACAATGAACCTCCCGCAGCCACTCCTTTCGAGGAAGGGAATATACAGATATGACCCGTGTATATTGTAGCTCGATGCGGGACCGTGATTCCAAAAAATATATAAAAAATATTTAAAAAGTTAAAGCGAAAACTATTTTTATGTTGAGTATAATTATAGACTGCTATTATTTTGGGATAGCTTTTATATAAATTATTACTATCATTAAAATCATGGATGTGAAACATATTGTTCGAAGATAAAGAAGCGCTTGGTAATATTCCCCTTAGATTTGGCGAATATCTCAGGGTGCTGAAGTTGACAAGGAAGCCTTCAAGAGAAGAGTTTACCGTAATTGCAAAAGTAGCGGGGGCAGGGATACTTTTAGTCGGGTTTATCGGGTTCATTATATATCTGTTGATAACCGTAATGCCGGGTTGGTTCAAATGAACGAGGAAGTAAAAACCGATGCAGCAATCTATGTGGTCAAGACGACTGCTAACCAGGAAAGAACTGTGGCGAATCTTATCGAAAAAGTGGCAAAAAAAGAGCATCTGGCTGTTCATGCCGTCCTCGCACCGGATGAGTTGAAAGGATACGTCCTTGTCGAGGCTGAAGGTCCGGAAGTGGTTGACCAGGTCATCCAGAACGTGCCGCATGCCCGCACCCTGGTGAAAGGTCAGTCAAGTTTCACCGAGATAGCGCATTTCCTGGTACCCAAACTTACAGTGACTGGTATTACCGAAGGAAGTATAGTGGAACTTATATCAGGTCCTTTCAAAGGAGAAAAAGCGAGGGTGAAAAGGATTGATACCACTCATGAAGAAATTACGGTAGAACTGTTTGAGGCGATGGTACCCATCCCGGTTACAGTTCGCGGCGATAATGTTAGAATATTGAAACGTGAGGAACAAGAGAAGTAAAAGACCCCCGAATTCATTCGGGGGATTAAGGAGATATCAAAAATGGTAAGCGTTGTAGAAGCATTAGTTTCCGGCGGTTCAGCTACCCCGGGTCCGCCACTGGGTCCGTCGCTCGGTCCGCTTGGCGTGAATGTAAAGGCAATCATAGACAAAATCAATGAACAGACAAAAGCGTTCAGCGGAATGCAGGTCCCTGTTAAAGTCATCGTGGATGATAAGAAGCAATTCACGGTACAGGTTGGAACCCCGCCGACTTCAGCCCTGATAAAGAAAGAGGTTGGGGTTGAGACTGGCTCGGGTACTCCTAACACGAATACAGTGGGCAATCTTACTGCTAAACAGGCTGTAAAGATTGCGCGCATGAAGAAGAGCGATACTCTTGCGAAATCGCTGAAGAATGCGGTGAAAGAGGTCGTGGGTTCATGCGTTCCGCTGGGTGTGACTTTCGAGGGATTAAAGCCCAAGGAAGCCATAGTGGCTATAAATAGCGGCAAATTCGACTCGGAGCTTTCCGAGCCGATGTAATTTTTTTACCTGTTACAAGTCTTTTTTTTTAATAACAATTAGTTGTTCAGCTTATCCCCACATCCGCCCTGTTCTCCGTGATGTGGAGGTAAATGATAGCACTGGTAATTCTCATTTAATCATCCTTTCCAGTTCTTCCATAACATTCTCTATCGTTACTTCTTTCGATTCAAGAATAGCATCCTTGATATGCTTGTGGTGGGGAAAAGTCTTGATTTGCCTGTGATGCGGCGCGTTATCCCACCTGATAACAAGTTCTGACCCCTTTAATACATGATATGCATATCTTCGAAGTTGCGGCGCCGTGTGTTCCCAGATATGAAGCCCCCAGCCATTTACCAGGCGCGCCTCTATTTTTAATTTATAGTATTCTCCAAATGCATCTGAATCGATGTAAAGAATAGACTCGACGATGCCGGATTCTTTTAAAATTTTAACAGTCCTATGCACTTACACCAGTCTCTTTGGCTGCTTGCTTCCAGGCTTTTAGCATATTTTCGGAAGCTTCCCATTCCATCCATTCATCTTCTTGTGCGATAGATGCGCCTTTTTCTAATTTCTTTGAAAAGGCATCAAAGGACATGCGGTATTTTTGCTCGAATGCTTTGAGCTGTTTTTTGTAAATTTCTACCTTATGCTTGATGAAATCCTTAGCAACATCCCTGATGAATTCTCCGGTGGAATCGTATAAACCGAGTTCCATTAACGGCTTGGCGATATGTTTAAATTCTGTCAGGACTTCGTTTTCAATCTCTGAACTCATAATATTCTTTTAGAACTTTGAGGATAAAAGCTTTTGCGCCTCAGCTTATCCCTACATCTGCCCTGTTCTCGGTGATGTGGAGTAGCTGAGGTGGCTGTGTAGTTGATGTGCATGATGGAAGCTCGGGCATGAATGTTATTCCAAGCAACATCTTTTTAAAGTTCAAAAACTAATCTATTTGTTATGATGAAGATGCGAGTAAGGGCGATATATCGGCATGAGGTTTTAAAACCATTACAGAAGCTGGATTTAATGGAAGGGGAAGAGGTTGAGATTGAAATCAGCAGCATGGCACGGAAAACAAAGGGTATTATCAGGATAGACCATGAATTAGCCAAAGAAATTGCAGAAAGCGATGAACTATCTGTTTTGAATGCATAGATGTTAGAAAAAATCCCTTTAAACAGTATAGTATTCGTCGATTCAAATATTTTTATTTATCACTTCTTAGATGTTTCAGAATATTGTACAGATTTCTTGGAAAGAATAGAATTGAAAGAGATAGAGGCTTATACCTCTACAGTTGTACTGGCAGAAGTTTTACATAGGCTGATGATTGCAGAGGTAGTTGAAAAATATGATGTTAAACCCGGTCGTGCCATAAAATATCTGAAAGAAAAACCAGAGATCATTCCTGCACTTGAAAAATGTGAAATTGCAATTAAGGAAATACCGGAATTCAGGGTCAAAATTTTATCAATATCGCCAGAAACGATATTTCAAAGTAAAAATTTACGAAAAAAGTATAACATGTTGACAAACGATTCATTGAACTTATGTGTTATGAAGGCTAACGGGCTTAATGAAATAGCTACCAACGATAGCGATTTCGAGAGAGTGGACTGGGTTAAGGTCTGGAAGCCGTGACGATTAGCTTATCTCCGCATCCGCCCTGTTTTCCGTGATGTGGAGGTAGCTGAGGTTGCCTGTGTAGTTGATGAGCATGGAGGAGGTGGCATAATTGATATTGCCATCTTCCAAGCAATTGTTCAAAGGAACATCCTGCATCATTAATTGAAAATAGTGCTGTGTGACGTTATAGAGGCTTTGTGTAGTATTTGTTGTGAGATTGATTTTTTTTTCAGGCAACCATGAAAATGCAGAAGTATCATTAAAATAAGTGTGATCGATAGAGAGTCCACATGCAGTTCCTGAAGGAACGTCTTCACTATTATACTCAATATTGATAGTCTTATTTAGCATATCTATATCTGCATAATTTCCAGAAATTATAAGAAAACCATCCCCATCGTCTGTTCTCCATGTTTCTGCATTTTGCCCGGCGACGCTTGTATCTTTATATCCAACACGAATCTTTATCTCGTTGTTATTTCTCTCTTTTAACTGGATGACCAGTGTTTTTGACCCAGATTTTGTAGACATCTGCCAGTCAAAGTCATTCATGTTTGAAATGCTGTTTATCCTGAAACTAAAATTCCTCAGCGGGTTTGGATTTACGCCAAGCCCCCTGAAAACAATATTATCAGGTATTGATGAATTTTTCTCTAAATTGACAGGTATAACCGCAAACTCCACGCTTGTTGTTTTTGTTGTAGAATTCTTGCTGACCTTCGTATATGGGAGAGTTCTGGCATAATAATACCACGCATCATAGAAATCGCTCGTAATATTCACATAAACCTTCCCCGCAATGTTATAATTTATCGGGTTTGTCCTGTTCACGAAGCTTGTGTTAGGGTATTGCACAATCGTTGCAGTTTTCTTAAAAGAAACCGACGCAGTCCCCTTCCCCCCCACAGAAGCATTGCCGCTGATATTGGTTACCGGAAGCGTCAGCGTTACCCCGTTGTAATGGAAAGCGGGCGGCGAAAGCATCACAGAGCCCGAAGGGTATTTTGACCACACGCCTCCGCCCTCGTATGCTATTATCCTGTCGTCAAACTGGTATTCTATCTTACCCATTGGTATCATAAAATTAAAACTGCTGCTATTTATCCAAATATAGCTATTGCTGGCGCCACTGTTGGGTTTAACCGCAAGTGCGCCGCCTCCGAGATTGATATTGGTTATCTGAAGCGGCGAGTCGCCAAGCGCTGCTATGCTTGCGCGGGAATCCAGAAGCGTAAAAGTCTGCTCCGCATTCTTGATATTCGCCATGTCCTCTAAGCTTAAGATTGCAGGCACGCCGTACAGCAAAATCATGCTTACCCCGGTAACTGTAATACCCAGTAAGATTGCATGACCTATGGCTTCAGAAGCCGCGGTTTCAGACCTCAGGAAATTCATACGACCTCTGCGTCAAGCTGGACATTGAGTATATATACATCGATATTCTCCGCAGTATTAAGCGACCCTGTGCAATCCCCTGATGCGCCGCCTGAAAAACAAAAACTCCATGACATTGTCTTTTTAGAATAGCCCTCCCAGCCTTTTGAGTAACTGCTGTTGATTCTCACTATTACATCGCTCACGTTATTATAATAAGTAGCACGCGGCGTCCCTTTCACCGTAACCCTGCTCATGCCGCTGCCTCCGGTGGATGATGAGCCGTTTATACTAACAACAGGGATAACAAGCACATTGCTCTGGTTGGTAATAAGCGGCTTATAGACAAGGAACGTATTGCCGTCAGGATACTTTATCCACACCCCTGTACCCTCGTATGCGATTACGTTCTCGCCTACCACGCTTTCAATACTGCGCATCGTGCTGTTGACAAGTGTTATTCTATTACCGTTTGAATTATTCGCGGTTATATTAATCGTGCTGCTCCCTGTAATGGTCAGCGAACCGCCGTACATCTTAAGCTCCACGCTCTGCGAGGGCGCCTGTCCCAGCGCCACTTTATTTATGTTCGCCGCAAGCACAATAAAACTCTGCTTTGTGGTCTCTATGTTATTTACCTCCTGCGCAGTCTTGACCAGTGGGTAGCCTGTAACTCCTATGATACCAATGGAAATCACTAAGATTGAAAGGACTGTGATAAAATCCAGTACTTCCGAGACTGCATCTTCCGAAAAAAGAAACTTTATTATTTTCATTGCCCTTCGATGTTAATAATATTGTTAGTCTGGTTATATGTTAATTTATAATCCCCGGCGCTGCTGTATATTGTTTTCCCCATCAGGTTTGATGAAGCATTCAATGGAATCCACGCCTTTGCGCCGATATCCGATTGTAGTATTATCTGTCTGGTGGTGTTGGCTATTTCAATTGAATATCCCTCATTTGCTATGGTTAAAGGAAGCGAGAATTCGTATTCAAGCGAATTAACAGTGCCGCCATAATAACTTGTAATATTTACCAGCGTATCAACCGTGGTAATTCTGGAAGCAAGTCCGCCTCCGAGGATGTCAAAGCTTTCACGCATGGCTGTATTTTTCGATTGCTGCATGAGTGTGTAAAACGAGAGAATAATCGCTATAAAAACAATCACGGTTATTGTTGCCATCATAATAAAGCCGATAGTGACGGATGTTGCCTCTTCATTTTTCAGGAAGTTTTTTGAATTCATATAATCACCACGGCACTGATACCGGGATAGTTATGTTGGCGCGAACCCTGCTTGTGGACAGGGTGAGCGTGGCGTTCAGGATGTAATCGCGGGCGCGGGTGAAGCTCCTGCCTGAGGCTGTGCCGTTGATGCTATAGTTGCCAGACGTAGTGCTGCCGTTTCTAAAAACAATTGAAGACGGTGTAATCGGAATAACGTTAACATTTTTGACAGTTTGGGTTGCGGATACATTTGTCCAGCTTTGCCCGGATGCATTTATCAGTCCGATTTGAAATGTGCCGCCGCCGACGCTAACAACATTCACCGTAATATTGGTGCGGCTAACATTTTCAATCACAGTCCAGTTACTTGCACCGCTTGCAGTCCCGTTATCCGTGAAACTTGCATTTTGCATATTCTGCCAATTATTCAAATCCCAGCTCACGTTAACCCCCTCTCCGCGCAGCGCATAAATCTTTGAAACATTCCCGTTAAAATTTCGCATCTGTCTGTTGAAGTTGTCAATAGCATATCCTCCCGGAGCCGTTGCATTCCTGTATGCGCTTTTCATTTCATCAGCAGTAATCCGCATCAGGTTCGCTATATCATATTTTATGGGACTGCTTCCCGCATCAACAGCCATGTTCCCCTCAAATGCGATGCTGTTAAGCAGCAGCGTGGTTATCACAAGTCCCACAGCAATAATAAAGCCTGCCAGCAGCACAAACTGGGCGTCCCTGTTTTCTATTATGTCCATCACATTCTCCATAAAATAAGTTTAACTTCAACTATGTTATAAAGGCTGGTAGAAGAATCAATATCCCTGATTGGATTGTCTGTCTGGCGAATTTCGCCATCATGAAGCGATATTCTCCTTGATACTATCACAGCATTATCAGACGGTTCGCCGTTGTATATCATTCTCCGGCTGGAAACATTTGCCCCGTTATCTGTAAGAAAAGTTACCTCCACATTATGGGCAATGCCCTGCGCCGCAAAAGTAGCATTCAAGAGCACCGTAAGGTTGTTGTTGAGACTGTTCGTCCCGTATTTCTCTGTGTAACCCGTTACATTCCAGAAATATTCCGAGCCGTTCCATCCTGTTA
>JAQUQX010000014.1 GCA_028715885.1 Candidatus Methanoperedens sp. | reverse complement strand
TGCAATTTCTTTTATCGAGGAACTCGGCGATAGGATTATCAATGTGCATGTGGGCGCTCCGCACAACGGGAAGCCGCATTATCCGGCGCACCGCGAGAAAAAGATGGAGGCGGTATTGAGAAGATTGCGTGGCTCTGGTTATGATGGTGAACTTACCATTGAGATTGATGATAAGGTATATTCCAGGCATTTGTCGAGGGAGGATAAAGTCAGGGAATTAATCGGTGAGAGGCGGTACCTGAAGTCAATATGGGAGTGATGTTAGGAAACAACAGAGGATTGCTGATTATCCTCAAAAAAAACAATTTACCTTCTTCTTGCGACCAATACCCAGACCATCACTAACAAACCCAGAGCCGCCATTCCCGTAAAACCCGGCGAGGGTTTTCCGGTTTCACCTTCTGCCTTCTTTTGTTCTGCGGGAGCAGGCACTTCCTCTTCTTTTATTGTTACGGGTTTTGAAAGGGGGTAATTATCCTTTGCATTGGCGCCGCCTAAAATAGCATATTTACTCCAGTAATTTCCCGATTTCCCATCGTCCCACGAATTCTTGCCGCTGTTATCATAAGCCTGGTCGCTGTTGTCGATGAAATTATTCGAATAAATACTGTTTGTACGCGCCGAATCGGCATAAATCCCTATTTTATTGTTCTGGATGTTATTGTTGTAGATTTTATTATCGTTGGATTTAAAAATAGAAATACCGTACCTGCCGCTTGATTTTAGGTCATTTCCCGAAACAATGTTACTGTTGCTCTCGGAGTAAATTGAAATACCCACAACATTGTTTACCAGAATTACATTTGCAATGAAATTGTTGTTGGCAGAGTACAGGGTTATCCCGCCATCCTCCTTGCCGCTTCCCCCGCTATTCTGTACAGTGAATCCGCTGATTTTCACGTTGTTTGCCCCATCTACCCTGATGCCGCTGCCGGTTTTTTTCCCGTCGATAACGGTCTTTTCTTTGTTACTTCCTATGATTGAAATCCCATTCTTTTTTACAACGAGGTTCTCAGAGTATGTGCCCTCGCTGACCGAGATAACATCGCCTGTATTTGCCGCATCAATGGCAGACTGGATGGTGGTGTAGGTCTGACCCTGCCCCACGTTAAGTGTGGCTGCGCTTGCAAATTCTATGCTCAGTAGTATCACGCAGATACTGATAAGGATTTTATTGGATACCATAATCTCACCGATGTGTATTTGTTTTTCAACATTAAAAAGATTGTGAATTAATGCAAGTTATTTGCTTGAATTGCTTGCATTAACCCTTACGCTGACATTCTGTTCTTTCGGTGTTGTTCGCAATCCGGAATATATCATCTTAAAATGGTAGTCTCCAGTTTGGTTAAATATATTAGGGACTCTTTTCCCATCTTTTATTGTGATATTTGATAATCTACTCTCTTTTTCGACAAGCGTATATGTTATATCATCCATGTTGTTCCATTCTACTTTATCTCCTGCATTGATTTTTAGAACAGGGTCTGAAAAAAACGAATTATATATTTTAGTATAAACTACCCTGCCCGTAGGTGTGGCTACCACCACAGGTTCAGGCGTTGGAGTTGGCGTGGGAGTTTCGGTTTCAGTGACTTCGGGCGTTGGAGTCGGCGTGGGAGTCGAAGTCATTGTAGGGGTAGGCGACGGAGCGGGTGTCGGAGTTGGCGTTGGTGTGAACACTCTGGGTTCCCCACCCCGAAGCATTATCGGGAGAACCCTCGCTTCTATCTTCTGTCCATTTACATATAACGTAATAGTGACATCATAGGTGCCTGCCAGGCTTCTGCCTTCCATTTCCTTAACTGTTGTAAAGACAGCGCTAATCTTTTCTTTTTTCCCGGGCTCTATCCCGGTATCAAAGTCCATTGTAAAATCACGGGTTTTCTTTTCGTCACTCATGGTTTTTAGCGCCAGATTCGCAAGTGTATCATCAAGAGTCTTTACTACAGCTTTTATTTCAACAGTTTCTTTGGTGATTTTTTCAGTGCCGGTATTTACAAGAAAAATCTCAGCAGTAAGCTTTTCCCCGGCTCTAACATCATTCCTGTCAAATTTCAATTCAGTGATTGTGGCGTCAAGATTGGTATTAGCGCGTTCGAACCTTTGCACAACCGCCGGACCTGTTATTGTAGTACCAGTTTCTTTTGGGCTAGTACATCCCGATAAAGCTACAATCAGGATTAGAAATACGATGAGAGGCATTTTGTTCATCAAATCACCGATTCTGTGAATGGTTTCTTTGTTTAAAAACATTTCCCAGCGTCACTCATAGAAATTATAACACATGCAGCATTTTTCGAATAAGATTTATAGCTAAAAGCCAATTCTCCTATGATGAAGTTCACAATGCTGATAATAGTATTCTTCCTTTCAATTGCTATTCCGGCAAACGCTGAATCCACCCGATGGTACAGCTATGAGGATGGCATGCTTACGGCAGGCTCGACGGAAAAGCCTGTTATTATTGATTTTTATGCCGACTGGTGCCCTCCGTGTGTGGCAATGGAAGAAGAAACATACCCCGACACACGCGTTGTTTCGGAAATGAGGGATTTCGTCGCAATAAAAGTGGATACCCAGAAAAGAATCGATATTGAAAGCAAGTACGGTATAGCTTATTATCCCACGGTCGTGTTCCTTGATTCGAAAGGCAAAGAGGTTTCAAGACACATCGGCTACCTGGGGCCGCAAGAGATGGTGGACGAGATAAAACAATCGCGCGTAAAAGTGCCAAAAGAAACGCCGGGGTTTGAGGCTATGGCAGTATTGCTTGTGCTTATTCTGTTGCACAGAAAGTTCAAAGGATGAATTTCTTAATATTCTTCATGGCAGATTCAACGAGGTCAGTAACATCTATCCGCGCCTCGGCTTCAATCATCTCTTGCGGTTTAGCCGCAGTGGAGGGATATTCGGGGACTGCCATGCAGCAGGTCGCAGGCTTTGTCGATGATTCAAACGTGCCTATTTTTCTTGCTATATCCGTAATCTCAAGCTTGTCAAGCCCGATAAGAGGATGGTATATAGGGTATTCCATGCCGTAATTCTCAGCCAGCATGTTCTGCGAGGTCTGGGACGCAACCTGCCCAAGAGATGAACCTGTGATTATCCCGTGCGCCTCTTCAATCTTTAAAACTTCCCCAGCTATCCGATACATCATCCGCCTGCACAGTACGCAGTTAAGCCTGTTGCTGCAATTCTCAAGGAAGGCGAGCAGGTTGTTGCCGTGCGGCGCTTCATATATGGTGAATTTCTTGTGCGGAGACCATTTCTGGAGAACTTCAATGCACGCCATAGCCCTTTCGCGCGTGGTTTCATCCGAAAAAGGCTCATTATTCAGATACAGGGGTATTATCTCGCAGCCGCGTTTCATCATCAGCCAGGCTGCCACGGGCGAATCAATGCCTCCTGAGATGAGAGCTACCATCTTTCCCTGGGTCCCCATGGGAAGACCGCCCACGCCTTTTAACGATTCGGTGAAAACATATGCCTTTTCCTGCCTGACTTCCACGAAAATCTCAACATCGGGGTTATCCAGATTTACTTTTATGTTTTTATCGGCTTTTTCAAATACCGCATCCCCGCAGGCAATGGCTATATCGCGCGATGTGAAGCCGTGAGTGCCAGCCCGCCGCGCCCTTATCGCGAAGGACTGCCCTTCCCGGATGATGCCCCCTGCTACCTCGGCGCACAGTTGCGCTGTTGATTCCAATGTTGGTTCACAGGTATAAGCAGGGCTTGCTGAAACCGCGCCGAATACTTTTGCTGCGCTATTAAGGGCGCAGGCATCGCTGGAATGTATGAAAATCCTGCCCATCTCCTTGCTGATTCCTGAATATGAGCATCCGTCAGCCTTGAGCATGGCTTTTATGTTCTTTACAAGTATCTGCTCATACCTTGCCCTGACGTTCTTGCTTTTCAGGGCGAGTTCGTCGTATCTTA
Organism: Candidatus Methanoperedens sp.; assembly: GCA_028715885.1. Lineage (GTDB taxonomy): Archaea > Halobacteriota > Methanosarcinia > Methanosarcinales > Methanoperedenaceae > Methanoperedens. The sequence goes on along the minus strand of JAQUQX010000014.1, from coordinate 39,106 downwards.
CTAAAATTACGTCTGTCGGTTTCACCGGTTCACCATTGTAATTACTTGATTTAATACTACCGAATATAAGGGTAATAAGCTCAACACTTTCACATCGCTTAAGAAAACTTATTTGCCCATCAGAACTATTCAGCTTATATGAAAACCGTCTATCTCGCAGCCCCGCTTTTCTCGGAAGCAGAGCGTGATTTTAACCGCAAGCTCAGGGATGAGATAAAAAGTGCTGGCTTTAAGGTTTTCCTGCCGCAGGAAGACTCAAATAACATCAAGGATGAGAAAAACAGGCAGGAGATTATTTTCAATAAAAACGCGGCTGCAATCGAACGCTCTGATATAATAGCGGCTGTGATTGACGGAGCGGATGTGGATTCAGGCACTGCATGGGAAATCGGGTATGCTTTCGCAAAGGGGAAACCCCTAATCGGGCTGAGAACGGATTTTCGCACGCTGGGCATTGAAGGCACGGTAAACCTGATGATAGAGCGGTCTGTAATTCTTTGCACCAGCGTCGCGGAATTATTAAATCGCTTAAAGTCGTTGTGATGTCCATGAAAATAACAGGCATCTCCGGAAGCCCGAATGCCAGAGGCAATAACGAGAGGATAATTGAACTTGCCCTTTCCATAGCAGAGGAAAAAGGATACGAAACAGATAAGATTTTATTGTCCAAACTTAAGATATTGCCCTGCACCGACTGCGGGACATGCAGGACTGCGAAAGAATGCCCTATCGACGATGACATGACCGATATTTACGAAAAACTTGAAACAAGCGACGCTTTCATAGTAACCTCGCCAGTGTTCTTCGGCAGCATGTCTGCGCAGCTTAAAGCACTGTTTGACCGCACGATATTGCTCAGAAGGAACGGCTTCCTGCTGAAGGGCAAGGTGGGCGGAGCCATTGCCGTAGGCGGAAGCCGCAACGGAGGGCAGGAATTTACTATCAACGCGATACATTCATGGATGCACATACACGGTATGCTGGTTGCGGGCGACATGGCGCATTTTGGCGGGATTGCCGTGAAGCCTGTTGAATCGGATGAGGTTGGTTTAAAGACGGTGAAGGATACTGTAAATATGATTTGTGAAACACTTGCGAGATTTAAGTAAATGGAAGAGTATCATTTAGTCAAACAGTTTTCAAAACCCAAGGAAGGGGAATACGTACCCATTACTTTCATCGAGTTCCTGCGGAAGCTCGTGGGCTGGTCGCCGGAGTTAAAAAGAAGCGTGTATATCGAGAATGAAGGAGAGAGACAAAAGCTCAAAAGGGTGAGGGAAGTAAATGTGATGGTAGCGGTTAATCATTTGTCCGGAAAAACATCGACAATCGAACTTACGGATGAAGAGAAAGCCCAGTTCGAGGAGGTTTATAGCTTATTCCTTGAAAATGGAGGGCAGTTGATGTACACGCGAAAGAAGATGGGAACGAAAACGGTCTCTTTTTTTGAACTGGATGTGAAAAAGAAAGCTATGGAAATGTCAGGAAGACGTCTCTTATCTGAGAGCATATAATACGATTTACCGTCTTTCACACTTGCGAGCATGTGGAAAATCCTTAATACAGAAACTACGCATTGCAGTTGTGATTACCACAAATTATATATGGCAGTAATACTTTATGAGCCTAAATAATACTCCCAGTAATAATATGGTGATACAATGTTAGGCGGATTCAGCGAAGAACAGATAAGAAGATACTCGCGCCACATCATCTTACCAGAGGTTGGCGGGAAAGGACAAAAGAAACTGTTAAACTCAAAGGTATTATGCATAGGCGCAGGCGGTCTTGGGGCGCCAATAATCGAATACCTTGCAGCCGCAGGCGTGGGAACGCTCGGTATTATCGACGACGACACCGTTGACCTGAGCAATCTCCAGCGACAGGTAATCCACGGCGGGAACGTGGGAAAACCAAAGGTTGAATCCGCAAAACAGTTCGTCAATAACCTCAATCCCGATATCGAGGTAAAAACTTATATCGAGAGGCTGAACGCAAATAACGTCATCGACATTTTCAAGGAATATGATATCGTGGTTGACGGCTCTGATAATTTCGCAACCCGCTATCTCGTGAACGATGCATGCGTCCTCACAAACAAACCCCTCTCCCACGGCAGCATATACCGGTTCGAAGGACAGGTTACCACCATAATACCGCACAAGGGACCATGCTACAGGTGCCTCTTTGAACATGCGCCTCCCCCCGGAATGGTGCCGAGCTGCCAGGAAGCGGGAGTGCTTGGCGTGCTGCCGGGCATAATAGGAGTAATCCAGGCTACCGAAGTGGTGAAATACCTTCTCGGCATAGGCGAGTTGCTCACAGGGCGGCTTATATACTACGATGCGCTCAACATGACTTTCGATGAGATTAAAATGCGCTGGAATAAGCAGTGCCCCGTATGCGGCGAAGAACCCAAGATAACTTCGATACAGGAAGAAATATACGGAGAAACATGCAGGATATGATGAATATGGCAATCGAACTGGATTTGAGGGGCGAAGTGTGCCCCTATACCTTTGTAAAGACAAAACTCAAACTTGAAGAACTTGACAGCGGCGAGGAATTATTCGTGACATTTGACCACGCCCCGGCTGTGGAAAATGTGCCGCGCAGCCTGAAAAACGAGGGGCATAAGATAATGGGAATCGAGCAGAAGGGCGATAAACTCTGGAAAGTGAGGATACGCAAGGCATGAAACTCGGGATACTTCTGACCACAAGCCCTGAAAATGAGAATACCGATACGGTTATTTCAATAAGCTCGGCAGCAAGGGAACAGGGTCATGAAGTATCAATTTTCTTGATGTACGATGGCGTGTACAATATTCATAAAAAAGAGTTTACAGAACTTGTCAAAAAAGGTGTTAATATCGCCGTCTGCGCGCTCAATGTGGAACAGCGCGGTGTGAGCAGGGTAGATGGGATTTTGTTCGGAAGCCAGTATGACCATGCATGCATGGCGGGCGATGTTGACAGGTTCATTTCTTTCGGGTGATTATGAAAAAAATAACCGTAATTGTGCGAAACCTTCCACTGAATACACGAAGAAATGCCGAGGCTCTGCGTATGAGCGTGGGGCTGACGCTGCGTGAGGATAAGGTAACGGTTATTTTCATGGACGACGGCGTTTATACGGCAACTCCAATTAAACCCGAGCTGGTTAATCTTAAGCCGTTGAATAAGGAATTCGAGGCGCTTTCCATGCTGAAATGTTCTTTGCTGGCTGATAAATTTTCCATGGAAAAAAGGGGAATATCGAACCTGCTCGCAAATGTAAAGGCAGCGGGTCGTGAAGAGATTGTGAAAACAATAACAGAATCTGATATTGTGATACCTTTTTAATTATGAAAATCCTCCACATTATCCGGAACCCGAATGATAAAACCCCTATAGAGGTAGCAAAAGCGCAGAGCAGGGACAACGAGGTTGCAATATTGCTGCTGCACGATGCCGTTTACGCAAAATCAGATTTGACGACCTATGCCTGCGCCGAGGATGCCGGGGCAAGAGGGGTTACAGGACATGAGTGTGTTGGATACGACAGGATTGTAGAGATGTTGTTTGAATATGATAAAGTGGTGTCGTGGTAATTACACCCTTCCGTATTCGTCCTCGAACCTTACAATATCATCCTCTCCAACATAATCCCCAAGCTGCACCTCAATGATTTCAAGCGGAATGGTTCCGGGATTTGACAGCCTGTGTTTTGTATCCGGTTTTATAAATGTACTTTCCCCTTCATGTAAATGGAATTCTTTGCCATCAACATGAACACATGCGTTTCCCTTCACAACTACCCAGTGCTCGCTCCTGTATTTATGAAGCTGGAGGCTGAGTTTCTTCCCCGGCGTGACCAGTATATTTTTTATCTTGTGTCTCTTAGAATGTTCAAGTACGGTGTATGAGCCCCAGGGTCTGTAAACGGTCTGGTGCAAGAGCGCCCTTTCGTCCTTCTTTTTTTTCAGCTCAGCCACTATTTCCTTCACTTTCTGGCTGCTTTTCCTGGGGCATACAAGAAGCGCATCAGCCGTGTCCACCACTGCCATATCATTGACATCAATCAGCGATACTAATTTATCCATTTTTGAATATATCAAGTTTGAACCGGAATCCAGTGAGACATTATCGCAATTATAGACTGCGTTCCCCTGTCCGTTCTTTTCAGCCTCGGCATAAAACGAATCGAAGTCTCCCAGGTCGCTCCACCTGTATTCGAGCCTTACAACCGCAGCCCTGTCAGATTTCTCCATTATTCCGTAGTCAATGGAGATGGATGGAATATCGCGGTATATTTGCTCAATATCCGCAGATTTTGCGAATGCGCCGAATATTTGCGGGGCATGGGTTTTTAACTCTTCAAAAAATATTGCGGTAGAGAGCATGAACATGCCGCTGTTCCAGAGGCATCCCTCTTCAATGTATTTCATTGCTTCTTTAAGTTTTGGCTTCTCCCGGAACTCGATGACCTCAAAGCCGTTTTCCAGGCTTTCCCCGGGTTTTATGTACCCGTAGCCTGTGTGAGGCGCAGCCGGCTTTATGCCGAAGGTAACAAGATACCTTGATGCCAGTTTTTCCGCTTGCGCGATTGTGCGCATCGCTTCCATGTCCAGTATGTGGTCTGAAGGAAATACTCCCACAGCACACGTACCGAATCGTTTTTGTATCTCGCGCATCCCAAAACAGATTGCAGGCAGCGTATTCTTTCCATGGGGTTCAATGAGTACGTTTTCCTCTGGAATATCAATCCCGAGTTCCTCCATCTGTCCTGTCACAAAGAACTTCTGGGCTTCATTTGTAACCACAAATATCCCGGATAGCTCAGACACCATGAGGCATCGCAGCACGGTGTCCTGGAAAAGCGAGGTCTTGCCCAATTTCAAAAACTGTTTCGGGTATTGCTCACGGCTAAGCGGCCAGAGGCGCGTGCCCGAACCACCTGCAAGAATTATGGATTTTATGTTTGCATCTCCTTTTTATCTGTAATCATGTAACAATCTCTTCCACCCTTTCCTGCTCAATAGCCCGCCTTATCTCCATAGCCATTCTTCGCCCGGTGCTCACAGGCTTGCGCCAGAGTGTATTGCCGTACGGATGTCCAACCGAGACATGCACGTTCGTGCCTCCGCCCACGCGCGGCGCCACGTCATATACATAGAAGTTCAGGTCTTTGTCCACGCAGGTCTGGAGACAGAAAGGTCCTATAATCCCTGGTTTATAGTATTTTTGCGTGGCTTTGACGTATTTTTCAGCAAGCTCAAAAGCATCTTCCAGCAAGGATTCGCGAAGCGTTGCTGAATTGTGCCCGCATACCGTGTATTCGGGCGTGATCTGGCGCTCATTCAGCGTCATCTGCTGCGGCGCGGGTAATCGCACATGTCCGTCGAGGCTTGTTTCAAAGCGCCAGTCTATGCCCAGCAGTTCAATCCTGCTCATATTATCTTCAATGGGTGAGTAAAAAAAGTCAAGGTTAAAAACAGGTCCTATTATATATCGCTCGATTCTTGCATCAGCCAGCGCGTCCTGCGTGATTACACCCTGCTTCAGGAAAGCCCCCGATTTTTGTTTGAATTCCGCATACGAGGATGCCGTGAAGAAGCCGCGCTCAAGTTTCTTTACTGCATGAGGAAGTTTTACCATGACAAGGCTGTCGATATCTTCGGGTTTTTTGATTTTTTCAGGGAATGGGAGACCCGCTTTTTCAAGCAGCCAGTAATAATCGCGCTCGATGCCGCGCTCTTCGCTGCGGAGGAGGTTTCGGCTCCCGAACATCGGGACTTTGAAATCATCTTCTATTTCATCTATCCCGCAATATGAGGTAAACGAGCGGTTCGGGATGAAAACAGTATTTTTATCCCGCAGTTTCTTCTGGTTCCCGGGTTTCATTATCTCGTTGAATTTGTTATAAACATCGGCGCTGTCCACAATCCCACGGATTGGGTTCCCGTTGTGCCTTTGCGCCCTGAAATATTCCGTGTAGGTCTTCTCTCGACCTTTCTCGCATACCGCATGTGTCCTGAATCCTTCTTCCACAGCCCCGTCGCATACGTCCAGCGCAGAGTGCGATGCCAGCACTCCTATGGTAGTTTCACTGAGATCGTATTCAGATAATACTTCGATTATTTCCTTCCTTTCAATCATGTTCACCAGTAAGTCTTATACGTCTATGAATGTTACGATTTTGAAATTACTTCTTTTCCTATTATTTTTTGACTTCAGCAATTATAATGTTAGCGCGTCCTTTTTTTATTTTCTTGATCAAACCCCTTTCCCCCAGGTCGTCCAGCATCAGACTGACCTTCGCCTCCCCGTATTTCACTTCTTTCCTTAGCTCCTTCTGGGTTATTCTCCCGCCTTTTTTCAGTATCAGCTCGTAAATCTCATTGAGGTCTTCGGGAAGCTCTCCCGGGTTTTCAATTGTTTTTTCAGGCGGTTGCGGATATAGTTCATTTGTAATTGTTTTGTTTGCCGTATTTTTTTTCTTCTTAAACAAATAGAAAATAACGATAGCCAAGAGCGCTAAAATTAAGATAGTCATGTAATAATTCATATCATATTCGCTTTTTATATCCATTTCGCGGGTCAGGTTTATATCTCCAAGATATTGATATTCTTGCTCAGTTGGCGGGAAAAGCAGGATGTCGAACTCTCTGGACTCATCTGCTTTCTCTATCTGGATATTCTCTTCACCGGTTAATTCGAGGATATTATTGCGATAATATTTTGCCTTGATTGAATAATTTCCCGGGGAAAGGGTGAAGTTATATTCGCCCGTTGTTGAAATCTTGTACTGAACTCTTGTTGAGTTATCCCCGATTTCGACTATCACGTTCTTAAGAGGCTTTTCAAAATCCGACCATTCGTAAATAGTGCCGTGCAGGGTCGCCGCCTGCGCTACGGCAGCGAGGCTGGTTACAAGTACGAATACAATGACCAACCATCTTTTTGTAAACACGGATAGTAATCTCAGAATATCATATATATACCTTATTATAAAGTTAAAAGAGCATTTATAAAGGGTTGTAAAGGATTATTTACCCTAATAAAGCTTAATTTTTTTAACGTATAAAAGTATGCTTATCTATTCAGAGATGATAGTATTGGGTATGCAATCGCCGAATCCAGACGGTTGAAAACAAAAGAAGGAGGAACTAAAATGAAAAATAGAAAAGGGCTCACTATATTAACGTCGCTTGTTGCGGCATTATTCATACTGAGCCTTTTTGCCGGGATTGCGATGGCGCAAAACCAAACAGAACAGTACGAAAAGGCAAAAGAACAATATCAGCAACATAAGGAAAGATACGAAGAAACAAAGAAGAAATTTGAGGATGCAAAAGACCAGTTCGAGAAAGCCAGTAAGCAGTTCAAGGATGCAAAAGATAAGAAATCAAAGGACGAATTAGCACTCAAAACCCGGGAATATATCGAAAGAACGACAGACCAGGCAATTTCGAGTCTTGAAGTCCTGAAGAGCAGGGTGGAACTTCCTGAAAATAAAGGGATTATCCCATTCGACGCTTCTAAGAACATTGATGCCCGTATAGCGCAGCTTGAACAAATCAGGACAAGAGTGCAGCAGGCTAACACAACCCAGGAATTCAGGGATGCCCATAAGGAGTTAAAAGATTTATGGGTTAAGATAAGGCTTGAAACACGCTACGATTTCGAGATAGTACTTAAAAATAAAATAGATACATTCATAACAAAGGGCGATAATGTTTCAGCAAGATTGGATGCAGCAATTCAGAAAGCTACCGCCCAGGGCAAAGACGCTTCTGAACTTAAGAAGGATGCTGCAAATTATAACGAACTGCTGAAAAAAGCCAGGGACAGCCAACAGGCAACCGCTGGCTTATTTACAAGCCATGCAGGATTTGCAGATAATGGCACGGTGACAAATAATAAGGATGCAGAGGCATTCGTGCTCCAGGTGGATAAATCGCAAAGGGAAACCCTCAAAGACCTGAGGGCTGCAAGCAAGAAAGTGCTGGATTTCGTAAAGGATTTCAGGAAACACTCAGGTGGAAAAGCAAGGGTTAGCGAAAAGGGCGAACTGGAAGCTGAAGGCACTGCCACGGCAACAACGAATGTTACCGTTACAGCGACGCCAACGGTAACAACGACTGCAACGCCAGCCGGCAACACCAGCGCTAACAGCAGTTAAAAGGAGGTTTAAAATATGAAATGGATTTATATACTGATTGTGCTCGTGGTAACTGCATCGGCTTTGGGCTGCGTTGGCAATAAGCTGGCTGAAGCGCCCGTATCTACAGCCGGAACTCCCGCGCCTGTACAGACAACTCCTGCAGCGACTCCCGTCCCCACATCCGCTGAAGACCTTTTCGGGACCGAGAGCGACATCACTGCAATGGATTCGCTGGTTAACGACTCAAGTATGGATATTTCATTATCCGGGACAATATAAGGTAAGCGCTGATGCGTTTACCCTTATTTTTTTATCAAGGCGATTTGATAGTTCATTGAACAAAAATTATATAAACTATTAAGTATAATTTAGTAATGGATGCATATATCGGAGGTGAACCATGGTACGATTAGAAAGGCAGGGCGATTCATTCGTATTCATAACAGGAACAACACAGCGGCAGGATATCGGCGTTTTAATTAATGCCCTGTCCGAACTCCAGAAAAACTCCTGGGACTTATCCAAGATAAAAGAAGGACTTTCGTATCTTGATAATTCTGCGGGAATTGATATCAGAAAGGAGATTAAAGCCGTCCTGCAAAAAGCGGCGGGGTCACAAACAAACATATAACCGCAAAACAATATCTTATTGATGCCAGAGCTATTCCTGATTCCCATTATAAACATATTTGACGTCCACGATGTCGCTGTGAGGGATTGGCTTGGCAGGGTTGACGAGAGCGCCTTGCGTGCTCATCTTGAGTACCCCTTTAAACTTGACAGGTTTTTTTCAGAGAGTTCCAGGCGTGCCCTGGCAGGCGTGGATGCCGTCCACAACGAAGTTCTGCGTTTGCTTGATATCATTAATCCCCAGGCGGTTTTCCTTGATATATCAAATGATTTTGTTGAGCTTGAGAATAAATACAATAAAAGGTTGATATCCCCGCTTGAATTCTGGTCGGAGTACTATCAAATATCAGCCAGCATGAGCGGGGCGTCACAGGCGATTTATTGCATCTACATCAAGGGAATTATTGATAAAAAAATAAGGCTTATTGAAAGCAAAGAGCATCTCCCGTTAAGTGTTGTTTTTTATGGTGTGGACACTAAAACCAGGGAAGAACTAATTCCCGTGTATGAAGATATCCTTGACAAAGACGGCGAATTCGTACTACGGATAGCGAGGGTGGTTAATGAGATAACCGCACTGCGCGAGTCGCCAAAGCACCTGTGGTACAGCACCATGCAGGATAAACAGATGGCTGTTTCATACGAGGAAACGGAGAAGTTCTACAGCGAACTTTTAAGCAGGCTTGGAAGATTACTGAAATATAAGGTAAGGGAGCACGTAGTTAAAAATTTAAGAGACCATGCACTTGGGTTTGTATCGGCATACGAGGAATTCCTGGGAAATAAAATGCGAGAAGATGAAATAAAAATCTCAAATATCATTGAAGGTCTGAACGTATTGGCTGCCCAATCAGGTTATCAGGATGTGGTGGTATTCTGCGGACCTATGCAATATCATTCCTTTTCCAAGGCATTAAAAAAGGAAAAAAGATTGGCTGAACTCGGGATTGCGCTCGAAGATATCAATATCGTATCATTGCTTGATAAAATGAAACCTTTTATGCAGAAAAGCAGGATAATGCAGAACAACTATGAAATTGCCTTGAACATTCTCGGGCTGAAGAAACCGGCGAGATTCAATAATCCCGGCGCCATTCTTGTCCCTGCATGGTATATTCCACATTCGACCTGACCGCCCGGTAGAGCTTTCATTAATATAATGGGGTCAAGAGGTGAGCAATTCCTACCCTTAAGAGTTGTGAGCCTCATTGATTTAAGTGAATTTATCAATCAACGTGGAATAATCCCGCCACCATAAAAGAATCATCCATCGAGAAACTTTTACTCCATGATACTGCCACATGTGATCTTTTACTTTGCTTAGCGATAATCCTCTTTGATAAAGAGAGACCGCCTCTACAATGTGTTCTTTCTGATAACGCCGTCTTAAAAATCCATCATCTGGTGTGAATTTTGAACCGCAATTCTTGCATTTTCTCAGTCTTTTTTCCCCCGATTCATTATACCTGTAACCCCGCCAAATGCTATCGTTACTTCCACATTTCGGACATTTATAAGTCTCTTTGTCCATATTCACCAGGATATTATATGGTGGAGAAGATAGTTAAATATATCCCCCCAAATTGACAATATCTACAAAACCAAAAGCTTATATACAAAATAATAGTTCAAAAGGTAATTAAAAAACGATAGGTTTAAAACGATAGAAGGTAAAAACGTATGTGTGAAAACGGAAGGTTTGAATAAAATGCGAGTGGAATCATTTAATAAAATATTAATAACATCCTTATTATTAGCAGGATTTGTCTTATTTTTAATCCCGCAGGCGAATGCTTCTGAAAATTCCTGTATAGATTGCCATAAGACATTAACTCCTTTTATTGAAGAGCAAAAGAAGTTTAACCAGATTAGAATCCAGCACCTTGAAAGACAGGTTACATGTTCTCTTGAATGCCATGAAGAGAGAGTCAGATCGCTTGCCACTGCAAATTACCAGCAGTGGTCTGAATCACTCCATGCCCTGAAAGGAGTTACTTGCGAAGCCTGCCACGGAGGAGACCCCGCACAAGCCACCAAAGAGAAGGCGCATAAAAACTTCAGGAATAATACCGACCCTGAAAGCCCGGTCTATTATACTAATGTCCCAAAAACGTGTGGAAAATGTCATTCAGGGGAACTTGCTAATTTTGAAAACAGCACGCATTTCAAGAGGCTTGAAGCCCTGAAACTTGCGCCGACATGCACAACCTGCCATGTACCGCATACGTTCACGGTCATGAATCCCGAGGATTTCAGGACAGTCTGCGGAAACTGCCATTCAGTGTATAAAAAAGTAGCACCGTACGACATCCCTCTCAAGGCGGAGGATATGCTCATGAAAGTAAATAAATTGAAATTCAATATCGAAATGGCAAGGCAGGATATTTTCTGGGCTAAGAAGAACGGAACAGATGTAACGCAGGCTGAAGCGTACACGGATAATGCGCTAAAAACATTGGGCGGTCTTGCGCCTATGTGGCATGAATTCAATCTCACGCATTTCGGGGATGAAATAGATTCAGCCAGCAAGGAAGTCAAGAAAGCAGAAGAGATGGTAAAACCATCCCACACACCAACCAGGACATCGGTTCCTAAAACACCTGGATTTGTTGGCTTGACAGGAATAATTTCACTGCTGGCTGTAATGTATCTTATAAGAAAGAAATAGAGGACTATAAAGCAATGGCAAAAACGATTTATGAACGGGAGAGAACCTCTATTATTAAATGGTGAGAAAATAATGCAGCCACACCTGAAACGAGCATTTACGTTACTGGCGCTTGTGATAATTGCTTTTATTTTCGTACGGTCGTTAGTTGTCCCGCAATCTTTCGGGCAATATGGATGGTACAGGGGCGACTCTGTCAATGAAATTAAAAACTTCCAGGTAGAATATGCAGGGTCGGCAGCCTGCGGTGAAGAGAACTGTCACAAAACCATATATTCAGTATGGGCAAAGGACAGGCATAAAACCGTAAACTGTGAAACGTGTCATGGTCCTTCCGAAGAACATGTGGGCAATGTAAGGATAATGCCGCCGCCAGCAAACGATTCGAGAGACTATTGCGGTTTATGCCATTTCAAACGGGCAGCCAGACCTGCGAATTTCCCGCAGATAGACCCTGAAACGCACGGTGAAAACCTGAAATGCACTTACTGTCATAACCCGCATAAGCCGTGGTTCATATAACGGAGAGAGAACATGGAAATATCGAGGCGCGAATTCACTAAAATCGGATGCAGGGTCATTATCGGAGCGGCGGCAGGCACTGCTGTTATCGAGTCCCTCGTCACAAACGGCAGCGCGGCAGGGGAATCTCCAAAAGGTGAATACGACTGGAATGAACATTACTGGGGTTTTGTGGTTGATACCAAAAAATGCATCGGGTGCGGAAGATGCGCAAATGCCTGCAAGCTTGAAAACAAAGTTCCTTTTGACGAACCGGTTTACAGGACATGGGTTGAAAGATACAGGGTACTTAGAGGTGGGGAAGTGAAAATAGATTCACCCAACGGAAGCATCGATGGGTTTACCGATGACATCCCGGCTGAGGATATCAAAAAAGCTTTCTACGTCCCTAAAATATGCAATCATTGCGATAATCCGCCATGCGTCCAGGTTTGTCCGGTCGGGGCTACGTATGAGACAAAAGACGGCGTTGTCCTTGTAGATTATGATTACTGTATCGGATGCCGGTATTGCATCCAGGGTTGCCCTTACGGCGCGAGGTATTTTAACACGGAAAAGCGTACTGCCGACAAATGTACATGGTGCTACCACAGGATTACAAAAGGTCTTTTGCCTGCATGCGTCCAGGCATGTCCTGTGGGGGCGCGCAAATTCGGCGACCTGAAAGACCCTGACAGTGCGGTCAATAAAATCCTGGATGAAGAGAGAATCAATGTCCTGAAACCCGACCTTGGAACGAAACCCAAGGTGTACTATGTCGGATTGGACAGGGAAGTGCGATGATGGAGAATTTAATCTGGGGATATGTGTATCCCAATGAAGCTGAAATACAATGGAGCATACTGATTGTATTATACCCGTATATCACAGGTCTTGTAGCCGGGGCATTCATAGCATCATCGTTGTATCATGTTTTTGGTAAAAAAGAAATTAAACCGGTGGCAAGATTTGCACTTCTTACCGCTTTATCTTTCCTGCTTGTCGCTACGATGCCTCTGCTCACGCATCTCGGGCGTCCGGAGCGCGGCATTGAAATCATGTTTACTCCCCATGTAACCTCTGCAATGTCGGGATTCGGGTATATTTATTCATTTTATTTGATTGTGGTAGTGCTTGAGATATGGCTGTCTTTCAGGGAAGATATTGTCAAAAATGCCCTTAACTCCAGAGGATGGAAAGAACTGTTATATTCCGCACTTGCACTTTTTTCATATGACATATCTGAAAAAGCGCTGCACGATGACGAAAAACTCGCAAAGAGACTTGCCATCATTGGTATCCCGTCAGCCGCTTTCCTGCATGGCTATGTAGGTTTCATATTTGGCGGGATTAAAGCCAATCCATGGTGGTCAACTCCCCTCATGCCCCTCATATTCCTTATGTCTGCCATTGTGTCGGGCATAGCACTGTTGATTTTACTATATATTATTGCAATGAAGCTTCGGAAACATGCCATCGACCACAAATGTCTTCATTCACTCGCGCATTATCTGTGGATTTTCTTGATATTAGATGTGACCTTGGAAATGCTTGAGATTATCAGCATGAAATACGAATCGCTTGAGGAAATCGAGATAATAAACAGGCTGCTTTCGGATAAAATCGCTACAACCTTTTACGGAGTGCAATTGACAATGGGTATCTTCATCCCGTTCGTGCTACTCCTCCTGGTAGGCATGATAAAGAACCGTGAAACCCTCAAAATGATTATGATATCAATCTCATCTGTTTTTGTTCTAATCGGCGTTTTCGCAATGCGGTGGAATGTGGTAATCGGAGGACAGGAGATATCCAAGAGCCTTAGTGGAACGCTTACATACGTCCCGGTTTTCTTTAGCAAAGAAGGCGTCTTGCCCGCGATTGTGATATTGACTATTCCGTTTATTATCCTGATAGTTGTAACGTATATCCTTCCGCCATGGAAGGACATGGAAGAAGAACCCGAGCGAAATCCGGATAAATAGTAAGCTATTTATTGTATCAACTCATCAAATTGACCCCCAAAGGCAGAATAAAAAACGGATAGGTGTTCTGCGTTGAAATATTGATGATTCGAATTATAAACACGGTGAAAACGAGAAATGACGCCAAAAACTAAAAAACTGCACATTATGTTCGATTTGAGAATTGTACCGATATTAATTGTATATTTTATCATGTTTATTGCGCCAGCAGGAGCGGTGCATTTAGACGCTCTTAATAATTCATGTGTGGACTGCCACAAGACATTATCTCCTTTTACGGATGAGCAGAGCCGTTTTAATGAAATAAGATTGAATCACACTGAAAGAAATATATCCTGTTCACTGGAATGTCATGAAGATGTCATCAGGAAAAGAGCTACTAATAACTTCCAGCAGTGGTCTGATTCGATTCATTCAAAATATTATGTCACCTGCGACTCATGCCATAGCGGGGACCCGAATGTAAAAACAGAACAAGGGGCTCATGCCGTGATGAAGGGTGTAAATGACCCCAACAGCACCATTTATTTCAAAAACATACCCGATACCTGCGGAAAATGTCATTCAGATGAACTTGAGCATTTCAAGAATACAATGCACTACCAGAGAATGAAAGCCGAATCCCGTGCCCCATCATGCATTACATGTCATAAACCTCACACTTTTAAGGTGCTCAAAGCATCCGAACTAACTAACCTGTGCAGTGTTTGCCATAATCCAAACGACCAGATTGCTGCGGCAAGCGTCCCAAATGATGCAAAACAGGCGCTTGAAATGCAAAAAGAATTCCAGGAAGAATTCTTAAAAGCTAAAGATGCCGTTGCCGGGGCAAAAGCGAAAGGCATGGACGTCTCCACCGCCCAGGCTGACCTGGATAAGGCACAGGCAGTCATGAATGATATTCCTTCGTTATGGCACGGGTTTAACCTGAAGGATTTTAACAAACAAATCCAGAACGGGATTGATTTGGCTAAGAAAGCCGAATACAGGGTGTCCGGAGTTGAACCTACGGTGCCGCCGCGTACGCCAGCCATTGGAATGGCATTAATTCTGGGAATTTTTGCGATATTGTACTTAATAAGAAAACGGTGAGTGAAGTCTATGGAAAAGATATCACTTACGACTGCTGTTAAGAACTGGATTTCAGCGCATAAGCTTCCGATTATAATAGTATTGATTGTCATGCTTTCTGCAGCATTGGTTGTCACTGAAAAGATGCTTGACATAACTGAGAATCCTGCATTCTGCGGGAAAAATTGCCATATAATGAGACCATATTATGACTCATGGCGAACGTCTTCCCATAATGATGTCCGATGCGTTGAATGCCATTACGAACCGGGTTTGATAGGTCATATAAAAGGCAAGATTAACGGGCTCATGCAATTTTACAGTTATGAAACCACAGTAGAAGAATATTCGGGGAAACTATATGCAAAAGTCATGGATAATAACTGTCTTATCTGCCATGAAAAGCGCATATTCTCTTCAGATGTTGGTTATATTGGAGTCAATTTCAGTCACAAAAACCATTTGCTTCAACCCAAGAGGGGAATCGGATTAACATGCACAAGCTGCCATTCTATGCTTGTTATCGGCATGAAAGAGCACCAGTCCGTTTCTGACCCTTCATGCAACCAGTGCCATCCGGCATTCGCCAAGAGGGATGAAGGACATCTAGTGGTAACTACATCATCATGTTTCACCTGTCACTTCAGAAATGTGCCTGGCAATACCTCAATATCCGGCTGCCCGTCCTGTCACGGTCCGCCAAAGCAAACACATAAAAATTATACAAACTTCAATCATTCAAGTCATATTAGCCGCGGGGCTGAATGCATGACATGCCATATCAACATATCAACCGGTGCAAATGATATTGTACCTAAGGAGAAATGCTATTCATGTCATAATATCAGGGAAAGGGTTGAAAAATACGATGACTTCAGTTTCGTGCATAAAAACCACGTCACTAATAATAAGATTGCATGTTACAACTGTCACTCCAATGTAAAGCATACTCCGCAGATAAAGGAGAATCTATGCGAAACCTGTCACAGTCAGGAACACCCCAGTGACTGGTTGAAAACGCATAAGACACAGGTTCTAATAGGCAAGATATGCAGCGACTGCCACCAGCCTGCGTTCTGCTCGGACTGCCATGCCACAGGCGTAGCAAGCGGGAAAAAAGGAAAGTAATCTCCCCTTAATTTCCCTCTCATGATATTGCCTGCCGCTGGCAATAGCTAACGAGAGAAATCAGGGAAAAGTATCACGCAGAGGTTATACGCACAGAGTCGGCTATGAACTGTGGTTCATAGATAACAACGAACTAATATGAACACCGGCAGCATGAGTTCGTACGAGTTAGTTGTTGATTTTTTCCAATGAAAAACTTAAACCTATATGTTCAAGCTTACGGTTTTTCATACTTTATGTGTGTCCCTAAGGCTCATCATAGTTTCATACCACAGAGCTATTTAAAAAACTCTCCATGCCTCGACGTCTTGGTGGTAAATAAAAAGAGATATCAATAAAAAAAATACCCACCCCAATCAAGAGAGCCTTTCGTCCCTTTCCTGCATCTGCCTCATAATCTCTTCATACTCAAGCGGATGTTCGTGCTTCATCTGTTCCTCTGACAGGGTGCCCGTTATCCATGCTTTTGACATGGGAAATACTTCTGGGCTATAATGAACATTCCACCAGTGGACTATGAAAATGAACAGGGTTGCAAGTAATGCCTCGTCTGTATGAACAATGGTTGCAAGATGCACGTATGCATAGGGAATTAATTCCATTGCCTTGAAGGGAAACAGCATTATAAGTCCAGTTATGCACAACATAACCATTCCCCAGAATGCCCCCCAGTAATCGAATTTTTCTTTCCAGCTATATCGTCCGAATTTCGGGTGTTCGGCTTTTCCGAGGTAATAAAATATTGTCTGCCAGAAATCCTTGGCGTCTTTCAATGTCGGCCAAACTTTCCTGTCAAGCAGTGAATCCTTATCAACAAAAACATGATAAACAACGTGGTATATCCCGAGAAGAACCATTCCAACGCCTGCTGCATGGTGTATCTGCGTCCTCATTTCAAATCCGCCCAGGAAATTGATAATTACAGGAGACCACCATGCGTCGGGGAATTTAAGAGGCATGCCGCTGACTACCAACAGCATGAACGTCCCGATCATTATCCAGTGCTGTGCAAGCTGATTGAATGTAAACCTTTTAAAATAAATTTCACCCATTGTACCATCTCCTGCTTTCGAGTCAGAAACTTCCACTAATTTTTGCCGGGCCATTTTACCATCTCCTGTGGATTTTAACCCGTGATAGAAAATCAAGGAAAACCATACCTGCAAAGACCGCTATAACCCCGGTTGTCAATATCTTGAAAAAGAACGCTATCCAGTAAGCAAGGTCGAATGGACCGATGAAATAGTCTTTCATCTGTGGGTTCATGCCTGTCTTATTGAAAACCAGCTCTCCTGTGTGAAGCGACTCCTTATCATGGACAAGCCCTGCGGCTATCTTGGCATCAAACTGGACATCAGGATGACAGTTATTCTTGCCGCAGGTTTTGGGAAGATTGTCCGGGTATGTGCTGGACTTGGGGTCTTCGTGGGGTTTTATGTTGTGGTTCCCGTGGCAGTCCGAGCACGTTGCAACCAGAGCATAACCTTTTTTCAACGCTTTCCAGTGAAAGGATTCTTTATATGTATCAAATCTATCAGTTTTAATCCCGTAATACCATGCGCTCATTAGTTCCTTGTTGGAATGACATTTCGCGCATGTTGCCGGACTATTCTGGTGGTTTGATGAGGAGTTGGGGTCGCTTATTGCCCGAATTTCATGGATTCCATGACAGTCGGTGCAAGTTGCAGCCTCTGGATGACCTTTTGCAATCTGTTCCCAGTGAATACTCATCTTGTAATCTTTTGCCTCCTGGGAATGGCATTTTGAGCAGATGTTTGTTATATTGCTTCTTGTTGGTCTGCCGATAAAATCTCCCGACATTACTGTATAAGAAATCACTGTTGTATTGGGCTGGGCTTTTCCACCGTGACAATCGTCGCAGGAAAAACCTTTCTGGTAATGGATATTATTCCTGAATTCACTGACCACTTGAGTGTGGCAGTGATAGCATGAAACGTCTTCCTGGGCGGAAACGGTCGTAATTAATAAAGAGAATGCAATCACTGTAATCAAGATGACTATTTTTTTCAACGATACGTGTTGGTTTTTGCTTGTGAACAGCATTTTTCTTATACCTCGCTAATCGTAATTATTCAAATTTTTCCTATCCGTTTTGGCTATACGTCCCGTTTTTCCCGTTTTATAAAGCAATACCTTCTTGACCTGATGCTTTATATAATTTATCGTTTTTTTTATCATTATTTTATATGTTCTTTTGGCGATATTGAAAAAAAAACCGCGTACAGAAAAAAGACCCTATAAATTAAATAGATAATAACGCCATAGTTCAACGAATCATTTTGACCCAAGCCATGATAAAAACGGAAGATATCGAAAAAGAGATACTATGCGTAGCATCCTTCCCGGATGAACGGTTCCTAGATATAATCCGCGAAGTGGGATTCGGATGCGATTGCTGCGGCAAATGCTGCACCAGCGGGTTCAACGACCACGTATTTCTCCTTGATGACGATGCGGCAAGAATAATCGAAGCTCTTGGCAGCGGTTTCCTGCGCCCTGCGCCGTATTTTGATTTTTGCGATGAACTGGGCAGGTTCTATGTAATGGGTTATGCCCTGAAAAATAAACCCCGCGGCGATTGCATATTCTATACAGGCGTCAGGTGCAAACATTATGAAATTCGCCCTGAAATCTGCAAAATATATCCCTACATGCTTCACAGGGAAGCAGACGAGGAGGGTAATGTTGATTTCAGGCAGGTAAGCGGTTTAAACCAGCACGGGTTGTACCACAATGATATAAGCGATGAGACCTGCAAAGAGATAGCAAGGGAAGTAAAAAAATATGAACTGGATTTTCTCGGGCAGAAACTCAGGTTCATGCATTCAATCAAAGATTTCTTCAGGAAACAGAATCTCAGGAACAGCCGGCAGATGTACGACCGGATGATGAGAAAGTACGAGAATGGCGGGGATATAGAGGTTTATGTGTTCTTTAAAGGGAAACTGGAAAAAGAGATAATTTCCAAACAGATTATTAGCTCATAACACCAAAGAACATTAATAATTGAAAAGAATCAGACGGATAAACAATGCCTAAAGAATGCGATTATTGCGGTTTCAGGGACCCCATGCCTTTTACATGCAAGTATTGCGGCAACTCGTATTGTTATAACCACCGCCTGCCTGAAACGCATAACTGTCCAGGGCTTGCGGATTACAAAGAGCGTGTTCGCAGCGGCGGGAAAATCTACCAGTATGATTCCGAAGTAACTGTGAAGAAATACACAAAACCTCGCTTTAATTCATTGACAAACGTCGTATCGGTAATAAGAAGTAATTACTCGCTAACGATCCTGGCGATAGTTATAATATCTTTTATTTTGCAGAATGTCCTTGGATATCGTTATGACGCTTATCTGGCTCTTTATCCGTTGGATGTATTGTCCCGTCCATGGACTCTTGTTACACATATATTCCTGCATTCAGGTCCGATACATCTTTTGTTCAATATGATGTTTTTATTCTTTTTTGGTCCCGAGCTTGAGCGCAGGATAGGGGGACAAAAATTCCTTGCAGTGTTTTTCATTTCAGGCATCGTCGCTGCGGCAGGCTACTCGTTATGGTCTGTTTTCATTCTCAAATCGGCAGCTCCTGCTGTAGGAGCAAGCGGGGCACTGTTCGGGATATTCACATGCCTTGCGGTACTGGCGCCAGATATCATGGTTTATGTTTACTTTATTCCCATGAAAATCACCCATGCGCTGGTTTTTTTTGCACTTCTTGACCTCCTGTTCATAGGTTCGGCAGGCGACATGATTGCGCGCAGCGCGCACCTGAGTGGGGTAGTTGCGGGACTGTTGATTGGGAAACGTATCAAGGAGAAGGGACAATATTACAGGCAATAAGCGATAATAGGATGCTACAACAAAGCACAGAAACCACAAGTAATATAAATCAAAAATACAATCAGTCAGCCAATGAAAATCTACAGGACATACGAGGATTTGCCAAAAATCAAGCTGCCGCTGGGGCAGGATGTTTTCATAAGCGACAGTACCATTCGTGACGGCTCCCAGATGCCCGGCATTGTGATGAAAAAAAGACACAAGATCGAAATTTACGAGTATCTTCACAAAATCGGGATTGAAAAGCTTGAGACGTTCGTCTATAACGAGCGCGACAGGGAAGCCGTAAAGGGCATGCTTGACAGGGGATATGAATTTCCCGAAGTTACAGGATGGGCGAGGGCAAATCCCAAGGACATTGATTTTGTGCTCAGCATGGACGGGATAAAAGAAACAGGCATATTGATGTCGGTCTCGGACTCGCATGTCATTGACAAGATGGGTCTTAAAAGCAGGGAAGAGGCTGAAAAGAAATATACGGAAGCGCTGCAGTATGCGGTTGACCACGGGCTTCGCACAAGGGCGCACATCGAGGACATGACCCGTGCGGACAACGAAGGTTTTGTGTTCCCGCTTATCGAGAAACTCCTTGAGATTGACCCCGATTGTATAATACGCCTGTGCGATACCGTTGGCTTTGGATTGCCGTTCCCCGATGTAGATGAACCGTACGGCATACCGTATATTGTTAAAAGATTACGGGAAATCGGGGCAAAGAATATCGAAACCCATGTGCATGACGATTTCGGGATGTCTGTCGCATGTTCACTCGCAGGATACTGGTACGGCGCCAACTGGTCAAGCCTTACATTCCTCGGGATTGGTGAGCGGGCAGGGAACGCGGAGCTTGAGAAGGTTGCGTTGTTCCTTATACAGAGGGTTGAAGGATTCCAGAAGTATGATTTAACATCGGTCACGGAATTTGCCCGGTTCATGGAACGGGAAATCGGGATACGGGTGCCCCGCAATAAATCGGTTGTAGGAAAAAATATCTTTGCCCATGAAAGCGGCATTCATACGGCAGGAATAATAAAGAACCCATTTACCTACGAGCCTTATCCGCCAGAGCTTGTGGGCGGGAAGAGAGAGCTGATGATAGGCGATTCTTCGGGGCTTGAAGTGATACGCTATAAGGTCGAGGAAACGCTCAACGAATTGATGCACGTTGCCATCAGTATTGACAAGAATGACCCGCGCGTGAAGGCTATCCATGCTGATATCCAGAAATTGTATAACGAAGAGCAACGAGTTTCGGCAATTTCGGACGAGGAACTTAAGAAATTGGTTGAGAAATATTTCATGCTTGAATCGCTAATCGATGAGCACAGCCCCAACGGGATGCACTCGCAGAACAGGAAGAAACAAAATAAGAAGTAACATTTAATTATTGCTGTAGCCTGGCACTAACTCAGAACTTCATCCACTGGCTTTGCCGCTGTCTGTCACCGTAACCCTTGTGCCAGGCTGTTATCGCGTGTACCGCATTGGGGTTGTCTGTACGGTCATAGATTTTGGCGCTGCCGTTCTCCCGCAAGGACCTATCAACACGATTTCTCCAGATTTCGTAGGTCTGGAGGTTTATATATTAATTTTTAAGTATATAGGGTTATTGTCCAGTGGAAATGGAGGTAATGTGCTTTTATCCCCTTAACATCTTCATGATATCGTGTTTGGTCACCACGCCTATGACTTTCCCCTTCTCAAGCACAAGAACAGCAGGATTTTTTTCAAGAATCCTTGAGACGGTGTTTGCATCCGATGTAGGTGAGACCGTGGGAAAAGAATCGCCCATGATATTGCGGACAAGAAGATGCGACACCTTTTTAATATCATGGTCTGTCATCGAACTCACTATTTGATCGGTGGAGATGCTGCCCACCGGAACACCGCTGTCGATTACGGGCATCTGGGAAAAACCGTGTTCTTCCATTATCCTGGCAGCATCTTCCATGGAACTGGCAGAACTTGTATGTATGATGGGTGCGTGCATAATATCCCTGACCACGATACGTTCTTTCCTGGCTGCGTCGAAGGCGTTGAATATCTTGCGCAGGGTGGAAAGCCTCGGGTCAACGTCGCCTGATTCGATGCGCGCTATCAGGGGCTGGCTTACGCCGGCGCGGGTGGCGATATCGTGCTGGGTGAGCTTGAGTTCAAGTCTGAGTTTCTTTATGTCTTCGGGTGTGGGGAGGGACATTATATTACTATGGGTAATAAGTTATATATTAGCATTACTATCCTCAACGGTTTATAATCAGACATTGGCGTTTTACAAATACCATTGCCTTTTCCGTTAATTATAAGTCCATTAATAATCTCTTTGAGCATGATTATTGAGCATGGAACTTAACAAATACAAAAACCTCACCCGCGGCATCTCTGACACCTACGTCAACGTACATCCCATCCAGCGCGGCGGCGTGCTCACGGCAGAAGCGCGAAAAGCCCTGCTTGAATTCGGGGACGGCTATTCGGTATGCGATTACTGCTTCGAGGCGCGGGTTGACCTTGTGGATAAGCCGCCTGTTCACGATTTCGTACAGGATGTGGGAGAGTTCCTGAACATGGACGATGTAAGGTTCACGGCGGGATGCCGCCATGCCAAATGGGCTGCAATGCACATGGTGTGCGAGCCGGGTGATACCGTGGTGCTGGATGCGCTGGCGCATTACACATCCTATCTTGCGGCGGAGGCGAATAAATTAAACATCGTTGAAGTCCCGCATAATGGTTATCCAAGGTTTGAAATCGATATAGACGGCTATGCCAGGAAATTTGAGGAAGTCGAACAGAAGACAGGCAAACTCCCGGCAATGGCAGTGCTGACGCATGTGGATTACAGGTATGGCAATGTCGCTGATGCTGAAAAAGTGGGAAAAATCTGCAAGGAATATGGCGTCCCTTTCCTTTTGAATACTGCTTATTCATCAGGCATCATGCCCGTTGACGGCAAGAAGCTTCATGTTGATTTCCTGTGCGGCTCCGGGCACAAGAGCTGGGCAGCTTCTGCGCCTATCGGGATACTGGCTACCACATACGAATGGAGCGGCAAGGTTTTCAATAAATCCACATGCCGCGGCGACTGGAGCGGGCGCGGATTCACGAAAAAGGAAGTGGCGCTGTTTGGCTGCTCACCCGTATTTGGCGCGCCTGTTGCAACGCTCATGGCTTCATTCCCCGCAGTGGTTGAAAGGGTCAAGCACTGGGACGAAGAGGTAAAGAAGGCGCAGTATTTCGTTGGCGAGCTTGAAAAAATCGAGGGATTCCACCAGATGGGCGTTAAACCAAAGCAGCATCCGCTTATGAACATCGAAAGCCTGCCCCTTCATGAAATAGCTGAAAAGGATAAGCGCAGGGGTTATTTCCTGTATCATGAATTGAAAAAACGAAAGATAGTGGGGCTCCATCCCGGCATGAGCAAGAATTTCAAGATTAACACTTATGGCTTGAAATGGGAACAGGTGGAATATGTCGCCAGAGCTTTCAAGGATATCGCACGAGAAAACGGAATAAAAGTAGAGGATTGAATGAACAATACTAAACGACAGGTATGCGAATGCATACCTGAACACCGCATAAAGCGAGGTATCGGTTTATGAATTACTCAGAATTATCAACGAAATTCAGGAAATTTTTTGAACTGCCGTCATCGCCTGTTGCAGTCAGGATACTGAGCGATGCCACCGAACAAAAAACCAGTACTTCTCCCATGCGGTTCTGTGAAATGGTGAGGCGAAGCGCAGTATATGGCGAGAGCTTTGTTTTCGGCGTTGAAGAACTCACATGCACAAGCGCGGAACTTGCGCTCGGGTTTACTGAACCGACCTACGGCGAAGTCTATCCGCGGATAAAACCTGCGAACACAAAATTAGTGAGCGTCTCCCCGCTTGAAAAAACAGAGAAAAAACCCGATGTTGTTGTCGTTATCGGCACGCCGCGCAAGATAATGCGCGTATCCACAATCCTTTCGCAGTTGCATGAAAAACAGCCGGTTGAAGTTAAGTTCAAGGGTGAGTTTGCAGTGTGCGGCGAGTGTACCGCCATCCCTTTCATGGAGAAAAAAGTTAACCTCTCTCTATTGTGCAACGGGGCACGGATGTTCTCCGGGTACAGGGATGATGAAATAGTAATGGGCTTTCCGCTTGATGATTTTATCCGCATTGCAGAGAGCACTGAAGAAAAAGAGATTACAAGCGCGCTTTGTGGCTGTATCATGGACGACATTCCAGCCGGCGCCGTAGCTGCGATTGAAAAAATAGGATTCGGCAAAGGGACAGACCAGTTCTTCGGCAGGTTCGGGAATGAGATTGTTCGGTTGTACACGCCGAAAGAAAAAGACGGTAAAATTACTTCACTGACACTGTATGTGCCTGTTAAATTCAAGGATAACGAAACAGCATCAAAGGTTAATGAAAAAGCGAAAGAACTGCTGGAAAAGCCTCTGCTTCACAGGGTGCGGGATAACTGGGTTGACATCGCGCTTCCTCTGGACCTCGGCGAGACGCTGAACAGGGCGAGCATGCGCGGTGAGAAGTTCGAGGCGATTGTGAGGGGCGGGATTGACACGATATTGAAGGAAGTGGAGAAGGTTAAGAGAAAAACCGCGCTTTGAAATAATTTCAATGTTAAATGTTATAACAATAGTATAATTTTATACACCGTTTAAAATATCTACTACCTATTCCATCTAAATATTGGGTCGGTGTCTGGACGGGTTGGGGAGTTATACTCACCCGTTTCAGGCTTTATAGTGGCATGGGCTAAACTGTAGCGATTATCCAGCTCGGCTTTATCCTGCAGAAGTTCGCGCAGGAGCAAATCATCCGCCGCGGTAAACTTCTATTTTCTGAAACTCCCCATCAAACTTTCAAGCGTCGTAGCCTCATCTTTCACCAGCGAAATCCTTGCAGTAATATTCTTAAACTCAGGTATCCCTTTTCCTCCCGTCTCATCAGACACAAGAGCATTCGACCAGGGGCTGTTCACCATAAAAGCAATTCCTCCGGGCTCGTCTCTTTTGGATTCTCTGACCTCGACCACGACACTGCCATAATTGTTTGCGAGCTTAACCCTGTTACCTGTTTTTAATCCCATTTTCACCATGTCGTTTTTACTCATTACAAGGCAAGCCGAATGTTTCATGTACTCCGCGCCAAACCTGTCGCATTCAAGCGCTTCCGCCTGGAAAATATCCCTGTAAGTAGTGATTTTTATTTCGTATTCCGGGCTTTTAAGATACTTCCCAACGTCAATTCCCATCAGAGCGCCTCCATCAATCGTGCCAGGATTTCCTTGTCGTTAAGATAATTACTCTCGATACACTTCGATAATTCGACCCTCTTTCCATCCATCCTTACGGTGCTGCCGCCAGTTTCCACTCCTGAAACAGCGCAGGGAATTGTTACCGCTGCTATTTTTGATGTCAGAGTAACGCATGGGTCTATGCATATTACAGGTATGTTTGCAAGATGGGGAATTACAGAGCGGGGAAGGCTGGAGAGCGGGTCTGAACCGACAACGAGCAGCGCGTCTATGCTTTTGCGCAGCGCCTCGACAATAGAATATCTGCTGTCGTGAATGGCTTTGCCATCAAACTTAACCCTGTTCACGAAACCTGTTTCTTTAAATAATGCTTCGTTAAACCCGCGCATATTGTAATGACCCACCATGGGCATGATATTGAAATTCGGGAGTTTATCCGCCAGAGGTATCAAAATATCAAAATCATCTTTTATCGAATATGTAAGCCCTAAGCCCACGAATATCGCCCCGAATTCGGCTTTTTTCAATATGGCTGCCAGTTCAAGCATTTTTTTTGGCTCATACGCGGGTACTTTCCCTGAAAGTGCATCCATCAGGGCGAGGATAAATTCCCGGTCTCCTTTCGGCGGAATCCTGTAAAAGTGCCCCTTGCATATCTTTGCAGTATTGGATTCGCGCACGTCAATGGCTATCGCAATCCGGTCTTCTTCGTATCCGCGCTGGCGTAATTCGCCGCGGGGGAAATACGAGAACCGCGAGAGATGCCGCGGCTGCGAATCCTGCGCGTCTGAACCCCAATAGACAAGCACATCTGCTTTGTTCCTGATGTCATCGAGCGTGCATGTCCTGAACTTTTTTTGGAGTATTCTTTCAATCAGGAGCCCCTGGCAAAATGAGGAGGTGTCATCCATTATCGCGCTCATTTTTTTTGCAAGCTGGATACCCTCCAATTGTGCTTCACATGTGGAGTTGCTCCAGCCAAAAAGCATGGGTGATTTTGCATTCTGAAGAATCGCCGCCGCTTTTTTGATAGCATTTTCGATATCGTCTGGCTTTTGTGCAACCGACGGCGCTAACCTGTTCACGCAGCCTTTCATTCTTGCAGCGCCGCGCCTGCAGGTATTTCTGGTTTCTTTTATCCTGTTATTTTCAACAACGACCTCAATATCATCGCATAGCAGTGCGCATCCTGGGCAGGTGACCATAAATAACTCCTACACGAACTCGATGGCGCCTGCCGGGCATGGGTCTATGCATGCATAGCAGAGTACCCTGTTCTTCCCGAATCGCCGGCATTCCTTGATGTTTAAAGCCACAACTTTGCCGTCCTTCACCTTGAATATCACTTTATCGTTGGTGGGAGCGCATCCCACAGCCGCGCCTCTGGGGTCATTGGCGACATCAACAGGGCATGCGACTACGCAGTTGCCGCATCCTGTGCACAGTTCCGGATGAATAATCATGCCTGTTTCTTCTGCGCCAGCGGAAGGTAAAAGCAGCAATTCAAGTTTCTCTTTCTGTTTTTTGAAATTTTCCAAAAGTATGGGGATGCATTCGGGTATATTCTTTTTCCTTGAAAGCAAGGCAACCGCAAAAGCCATGCATGTTGATTCACCGCATTTCTTGCAGTTGGTTCCGGGCAGGAGCCTGTAAAGCTCCATCACTGTAACCATGCGTGGGGAATTAGTTTTATAATGTATAAATGTTATGATTCTCCAAAGTAAAAAATATAAATAGTAGAATTTACCATATATACATATTATGAAAGTCGTTTTCAGAATAATTGGTTCAGAGGAAGACCTCAAAGATATCGACGGGAAAGAAGAAAATGTACATTTCTGTTTCAGACCATCTGAAAAAAACATTTTTGAACTTGTGATGAAAAGCCCGAAGCTGAAGAGAATACAGCTTCCCTCATCGTATCACAAAACGATTTCAAACACAACGAAAACGCTTTTGAAAATGAAAAATATAAAACTTCTTGTCGGGGATATCTGGGGTCACAGGACTGATATAGACAGGTTCGCGGAGATTGAAGTTTAATTGAGATTTAAGGGGCATGTATTTTAGTGCCTTTTATCACGGTGAGCTGCTCAAACATAAATCTCTCCTGAATCAGGTCTTCAATGGCATAGTTCATAGCTCTCATCTTTGATTTTATCTCTTCTATCCCTGTCAGCGACGATACTAACATCAGAATCCGCCCATTTTCTGCAAGGTGATTACCCGCATCCTCAAGAAACCGCCAGATTATTCTCCTGCCATCATATCCCCCATCCAGGGCTACATTAATCCAGTCTTCTGTCGATTCCTCTTTTGCAGTTGGAAGATACGGAGGATTAAATATAATCATATCAAATTTTCCTTTAATGGCATTTAACAAATCCCCTCGTATCACATCAATATCATTTTCCTTTGTGCATGCTGCAGCGTATGGGTTAATGTCAATCCCCACGATTTTTGCTTTTGTATTGGTTTTTATCAATGCAGAAATTATCCCGCTCCCGCACCCCACTTCCAGAATCCTTTCCGAGTCTTTTATCTCGGATAATGCAGCCTCCGCAAGCAAAAAAGAATCCTCTGAAGGCTCATAAACCGAAGGCGTGGTTTTGATGGTAATATTTTTATAGTGAATATTCATTTTGCGGTACTTCAGGATTGTGGTTTAACTTGATAATATTTGCCGTTGTATAGATATTTGGTGGTTCTAAATGAATCCAATAAAACACAAAAGAGGGATACTATGAACATAAAAATCTATATAATGATGTTAGAGGAAGTGCCGGTGGAAACATAGAGTAAGATTCACCAGCAATCGGAAGGTGGAATTTAATAGGAAATCGAGAATAGTTATATGTAAATTTAATAATTAATACTAAATGTAATTATTACTATATAAAACAAAAATATATAATGGGTAACTATATATATGGGGGTGACTATTAGGACATTGCCCGATATGTAAGGTTGTGGGGTTGTTATGAGAGCCTAGCAGCAATAGGGACTACTGGGTTCAGGAATATTACCCTTGAATTACTTCAGGGGAACTAATTAAAAGGTGAAATACATGGAATTTAAAGAAATAAATGTACCGGAGGGTATCGTCCAGCAAATTAATCATGAAGGGCCGTTTGCTGACATCACGGTTGATGTGGGAAATGGAGATTATCTCTATTCTAATGTCAACCTTGATGAGTTATATGAAGATACGCTTGGAGATATAGAGAAGACTTTGGGATCAGTACCAGGTTTCATGAAGTTTTTTCCCAAAGAAGCACTCATCCATAACTGGTCTTCATGGAAGATGGTTGAGGAGATAAACATGGAAAGAGCAAGATACCTGCTAAGTACAGACGAAATGTTAGAATAAATGCTGAACAAAACCCAGGGGTAAGTTGACCACACATGGATATATTTGATGTATTGACAGCAATTTCAAAAAGAAAGATGGCATTCATGCACACAGATATGAACGAAAATGAAGCCTTGATCAAGGCAGAATTCGAGATATCTAAAGAATATCACATACCTTTGCTTGATATCGAAAAGTTGGTGGGTTGAAATTCAATACCACTGGTTGAGAAGATAATACCCCGGAAAAAGACCCCGAAGACCCCGGAATTAATTCCGGGGAATTCTGGGAATCCGGGAAATAAAGACCCCGTATTTAATAAAAAATAAAAAGAGATGAATAGTATGGTAAGAAAATCTGAAGAAAGAAAAGATATCCACAAAGCAGATATCCACACAGAAAAAAAGAATAGTTTCAAGACATGCGAAGACAGCTACACAGCAGTATCAAAAATGTGGGAAGATTCCTACTTAAAGCTATACAAGCCCTGGTTCGAATCCACAGAAGCGCTTTTCGGGAAAGCGTTTGAACTCTCAAAGGATGCTGCACCGGAAACATATAAGGAATTTTATGGAGAATGGTTGAAAACCTCCCAGAACAGTTTCGGTAAATTTTATCAAATCCCGACCCTGGAATCCAATAAGGAAACATTTGAGAAACTCCTGGTTAGCGCAGAGGAATCAAATAAAATATACAGTTCATGGATAGCCGAATTAGATGAGAATTCAAGAGCGACCCGCGAAGTACTCCAGTGCGAAGCAGATCCTGCAAAATATAAAGAAGTCTATGATATGTGGATAAAGTCCTATGGGAAAATGCTCAACGAGCTTCTTACACTGCCATTGCAGCAAAATATGAAGGAGATATTTGAGAACATCACAGGAACACCCGACATATATTCAGAGGCATTTGAGCAGATATCAAAAATATGGAAAGATTCATACGCAAAGCTATATGCGCCGTATGCTGACTCCATGCTGAAGCTTTCTATGAAATCAGCAGAGATCTCCCGGGGGAATGCGAGCCCTGAAGCCTATAAGGAATTTCATACCTTATGGATGAACACATATCAGGAGCTCTATGGCAGGATGTTTGATGCCCAGTCCATGAGACCTTCAAAGGAAGTATTAGAGCAATTTGAGCGCAGCGCAAACGTCAATCAGAACCTCTACAAATCCTGGATAGCAACTCTTGGAAAACTGTCACAGAAAGCTGATGAACTATCAAAGCAGGGCGCTGACCCGGAGGCATATAAAGAACTTTATAATCTCTGGGCAAAAATGTATGGAAAGGCATTTGATAACTTCTTTGAGAACACACCCACATTCAGCCCGTTTAAGGAGATTATGGAGCCTGTGAAGAATGCTGCCAAGATATACGCAGATACATTTAGCAACATGTCAAATATCTGGGTAAAATCGTATCACACCTCCAAAGACACGGTTTAAATATGGAAAAATCCAGTTTTGAATCCACCCAGGAATTTTTTGACCAGTGGTTAAATGTATACAACGCCACCACAGGCAGGCTCGTAGAGATGCCTGCACTGGGTCCAGCACGTGAGAAATCTGAAAAAATGATGAAGGGTTTCTCTACTTTTGTTAACCTTTATGCAGCAGGGATGGATTCCAATTCCAATTTCCAGAGCGTATTCATGGAAGCAATGCAGAAAGTGCAGGAAAAGACAGCGCCAGATATGAACGGTGAGATAAGTCCTGAGAAATACAAGGAATTTTACAATATCTGGATCGAGACGTATAGCGAGACCTTCAAGGAATTCATGAAATCTGGCCACTTTGCATCGGACATGGGGAAATTGAATTCGCATTTAATGGATTTTCAAAAATACAACAGGGAAATGCTCGAAGAGAATTATCTGAAACCCATGAATCTCCCTACAAAGACGGAAATCGATGAGATCAACAAAGAGTTGTATTCTCTTAAGAAAACAGTAAAGGAACTAACCAGCCAGATCAAAGCTCTAGAAGAGAAAAAATAGGGTTTTGGGTAAGGAGATGCCATGAACGGACTTATTTTAATAGAAGATTTTGAAAAATTCAAACATGGGGTGGAATTATTTCTGAAACCACCCGAATTTTCGGTTGGAACAACGCCATCGGATATCATTTATACCGAAGATAAAATGAAACTCATCCATTATATCCCAACTGTGGAAAAACCACATCACATTCCAATACTTATAGTGTATGCACTCGTAAACCGGTACTACATTCTGGATCTCCAACCTGATAAGAGTGTAATTAAGAAGCTTTTGGACGAAGGTTTTGATGTTTATGTCATTGACTGGGGTTATCCATCAGGTACAGACAGATACCTAACACTCGACGATTATGTGAACGGTTATTTAAATAATTCTGTAGATAAGATCAGAGAGCTCTCCGGGCTGGATAAGATCACTCTGATGGGTGTATGTCAGGGCGGGACTTTTTCTGTGATGTATGCCGCACAGCACCCTGAAAAGGTAAAAAACCTGGTTACCCTGGTGGCTCCAGTGGACTTCGATACCGATAAAGGGATTCTTAATATATGGGCAAAAAGCTTAGACGTGGACAAGATCGTGGACTACTATGGAATAGTGCCCGGAGATTTCCTGAATTCAGGGTTCTTGCTACTTGACCCATTCAGGCTTATGATCGACAAGTATGTAGGCATGTTTGACCGGATCGAATGCAATCCTGATGATACAACCTGCTCAATTCGAAATGAAGATTATATAAAGAATTTCCTGAGAATGGAAAAATGGATATTTGACAGTCCCGACCAGGCAGGGGAAACCTTCAGGCAGTTCATGAAAGACTGCTACCAGAAGAACCTTCTCATCAAGAATGAGATGACGCTCAATGGTACGAAGATCAATTTGAAAAACATATCCATGCCACTGCTTAATGTCATGGCAAAATTTGACCACCTCGTCCCGAATGAGGCAAGTAAACCCCTGAATGATGCGGTATCAAGTTCAGATAAAGAAATACTTGTCTTCCCCACCGGTCATATAGGAATATTTGTGGGTGGAAAATCCCAGAAAGAGGTCTGTCCTAAGATTACTGAGTGGCTAAAGCCGAGATCTCTTGGGGGAAACAAAGGGGAGAAGTCTGAACAGCAAAGAAATGGCCGAAAGAGCAAGGAGAAGTTAAAATGAGACTTGAAAATAAAGTTGCAATTATTACAGGAGCCGGAAGCGGTATTGGTAAAGAGACTGCGCTCCTGTTTGCAAGAGAAGGAGCTAAAGTCGTTGTCGCAGATGTAAATGAAAAGGGCGGGAATGAAACAGTAGAAGAGATAAAGAAAAACGGAGAGGGATTTTTTGCTAAACTGGATGTAACCAACAGAGAACAATCGAAACAGATGGTTAAAATTACTCTTGAAAAATATGGTAAAATAGACGTTTTGATAAATAATGCAGGCATTGTTCAGGATGCCTTTTTATCTAAAATGACTGAGGAACAGTGGGATAAGGTCGTCAACGTCAATCTTAAAGGTGTTTTTAACTGCACCCAGTCTGTAGTTGAAGTCATGATGAACCAGGGGAATGGCGTAATTATCAATACATCATCGATCGTAGGACTCAACGGCAATGTCGGGCAGGTCAATTATGCTGCAACTAAAGCCGGTCTCATTGGTATGACAAAGACCCTGGCAAAGGAACTCGGTAAAAAAGGGATACGGGTCAATGCAGTGGCGCCAGGATTTATTGCCACTCCAATGACCTCAAATGTCCCTGAAAAAATACTTGAAATGATGAAAGAAAAAACTCCGCTGCGCAGGCTAGGTGAGCCAAAGGATGTTGCATATGCATATTTGTATCTTGCTTCAGACGAGGCAAACTTTGTAAATGGGGCTGTGCTCTGTGTTGATGGCGGATTAATAATTTGAGAGTTGTATATAAAAATTAGGTGAAAATATGAATAATGTAGTTATTGTATCGGCAACAAGAACTGCAGTTGGGAAGTTCGGGGGAAGTCTTAAGGATTTCAGTCCCGGACAGCTTGGTTCTGTGGTACTGAAAGATGCCCTGAAAAGGGTAAATGTTGAACAAAGTGAAGTTGAAGAAGTCGTCATGGGAAATGTTCTATCAGCAGGTCACGGTCAGAATGTGGCAAGACAGGCCGCAATCGGAGCGGGAATTCCAAAAGAGATACCTTCCTTTTGCGTGAACAAAGTGTGCGGCTCGGGCTTGAAATCGGTTGTTCTGGGGGCGCAATCCATCATGCTGGGTGATGCGGATGTTGTGCTGGCAGGAGGCATGGAGTCCATGTCCATGGCTCCGTATGCCCTGAAAAAAAACCGCTGGGGAGCAAAGATGGGCAACGATGAAGTTGTGGATTTGATGATATATGATGGGCTGTGGGATGTTTTTGGAAATTATCACATGGGAATTACAGCAGAGAACGTAGCAGAAAAATATCATGTCACACGGGAAGAGCAGGATGAATTCTCAGCAATTAGCCAGAATAAGGCAGAAGCCGCAATCAAGGCAGGAAAGTTCAAGGATGAGATCATTCCGGTGGGAATTCCCCAGCCAAAAGGTGAACATGTTCTCTTTGATACAGATGAATTCCCCAGGTTCGGCACCACAAAAGAGACACTTGCAAAACTAAAACCAGCATTTAAGAAAGAAGGGACAGTAACTGCGGGCAATGCTTCAGGAATTAACGATGGAGCAGCCTGTGTTCTTCTTATGTCTGAAGAAAAGGCAAAAGACAGGGGACTTAAACCTCTGGCAACCATCCAGAGTTATGGGTTATGCGGGGTTCCGCCTGAACTGATGGGTCTTGGTCCTATTGGTGCGACCAAAAAAGCCATAGAAAAAGCAGGCATAACTTCTGATAAACTCGACCTTATAGAACTCAATGAAGCCTTTGCATCTCAGAGTATCGCTGTTAGAAGGGAACTGGGCTTGAATACTGAAAAAGTTAATGTTAATGGCGGCGCCATAGCCCTCGGGCATCCAATAGGAGCCAGCGGCACAAGGATACTGGTCACACTCCTGCACGAATTGCAGCGAAGGAAAGGCACATACGGACTTGCAACCCTCTGTATTGGGGGAGGGCAGGGTATTGCCATGGTTGTAAAGAGGTAGATAATATGGGAAAGAAAGCAGGATTGGAAGGTAAAGTCGCCCTGGTTACCGGAGGTTCAAGGGGGATAGGTCAGGCGATTGCTCTGCGGCTGGCAGAAGAGGGTGCAGATGTTGCAATTAATTATCAGGCAACCAGAGAGCAAGCTGAGAAGTTATCAAAGCTGATAGACCAGATGGGTATGATGGACGAATTCGATAGATTATCCCTGAAAATAGACCTGATGGAAACAAAGGAAAACGCGAAGGAAGTATCAGAGTTAATAGATTCTATGGGCAAGCATTCTATCATATGCCAGGCAAACGTCAATGACTTTCCGCAGGTGAACAGGATGCGGGACGAAGTGGTAAAGCAGTTCGGTAAAATAGATATTCTGGTCAATAACGCAGGAATAGTAAGGGATAAATCTTTTGTAAAAATGACTCCCCAGATGTGGACAGAGGTCTTATCTGTGAACCTGGACGGTGCTTTCTACTGCACCAAAGCGGTCATAGAGGGGATGCTGGAGAGGAAGTATGGCAGGATCGTGAACATCTCCTCAGTTATCGGGAGAATGGGCAACCGCGGACAGGCAAACTATGCAGCTTCGAAGGCAGGATTGATAGCTCTATCGCAAACGCTGGCAAAGGAATTTGCAGGCAAGGGTATAACCGTAAACGCGGTAGCGCCAGGATTTATTGAGACAGATATGCTGAAATCGGTTCCCAAAGAAATAATGGAAAAAATTCTTGCCCAGATACCCCTCGGAAGACTCGGGAAGCCGTCTGAGGTGGCAGGTGCGGTGGCATATCTTGTCTCAGAAGACGGGGATTACATGACAGGACAGGTTATTGATATAAATGGGGGACTCTACATCTGAATGTAGTCCCATAATTTTTTGCGTTTGAATCATTTTCTTTTTGTACTTACAATTGTTATCTCTCTGAAAATATCATATATGATAATGATAAATACAAAAACATTTAAGTATCTTGATGTGAATTAGGCTTCAACCATCAGTATAAACTAGATTTCAAATCACATCGGTAAATTATAATATTATGAGAGTCAGTCAGGATAGGAAAATCCAGTAACTAACATTCATCGGAGATAATAAATGATAGTCAAAAAAGGAAGTTTTGTAATCGAAGGATTGGAGAATGTCCAGATAAACATTGGCAAGGTAGTTGAGACTGGACAGGCGGAAGTTGAGGGACCCACACCAAGACCCGAAATTATCAGCCTGCGAAACTGGGATTACCGCATTCTTGACAGATATAATCCTGTGTACACCCCGACAAGCGATCTGTGCGATTACTGCACATACGGGAAATGCGACCTTACTGGCAACAAGGAGGGCGCATGCGGCATCGACCTTGAGGGGCAATCGGCACGCGAGGCTCTGATGACGAGCGTAATGGGAGCAGCCTGCCACACGGCACACGGACGCCATCTCCTGCACTACCTGATCAAAAAATACGGTGAAGACCATCCCATAGACGTTGGACCGAGCAACCTGAAGGCTCCGCTTACAGAGACCATCATGGGTATCCAGCCGCAGACCATAGGCGATTTTCTCCCGGTGCTTGATTATATTGAAGAGCAGTTGACACAGCTTATTGCGGCTGCAAATACAGGGCAGGAAGGTTCAGCGCGGGATTTTGAATCCAAGGCGCTCCACGCAGGCATGCTTGACCTTCTGGGGATGGAAGTGGCTGATATAATCCAGATATCATGCATGGGGCTTCCTAAATCAGATGAAAAGACGCCCATGGCAGAAATCGGGATGGGTATCCTTGACCCCAAGAAACCCGTGGTTATATGTGTTGGGCACAACATCGCTGCGCCGGCGTACATCCTGGATTACATGGACAAAGGCGGGCTTTTTGATAAAATAGAGATAGCAGGGCTTTGCTGCACAGCCCATGATATGGCACGGTACAACAAAACAGCCAAAATCATCGGCTCCATGAGCAAGGAACTAAAATATATCCGCTCAGGAATACCCGATGTACTGGTTACCGATGAGCAGTGCGTGAGGGCTGACATACTGAAGGAGGCAAAGAAACTTCATATCCCAGTCATAGCGACCAATGAAAAAATCACATACGGTCTGCCTGACAGGTCAAACGACAGCGTTGATGAAATCATAGACGACCTTGTGAGTGGAAAGAACGAAGGTGCACTAATGCTTGACCTTGAAAAAGTTGGAGAGCTTGTGCCAAAACTTGCCATGAAAATCGCGCCTATTAGGAAAGCAAAAGGCATTACCGCGATTCCTGATGATGAGGAATTCAAGACGCTTGTGGCTAAATGCACCAAATGCCTTCAGTGCACACGCGACTGCCCGCAGAGCCTGCCCATCGCAGATGCAATGGCTTCGGCAGTGAACGGCGATCTTGCGCCGTTTGAGATACTGCACGATAAATGCGTGGGCTGCGGACGATGTGATTACAGTTGCCCCGTAGATATTCCTGTGCTGAACGTCATCGAGAAAGCCTCACAGCGTGTGATAAGGGAAGAAAAAGGAAAAATGAGGATTGGAAGAGGACAGATAGGCGACCCTGAGATACGCGAAGAGGGGAGGAACCTTGTGCTTGGAACAACTCCGGGTGTGCTTGCTTTTGTGGGCTGCGGGAATTACCCTGACGGCACAAAGGATGTATACGATGTCGTGGAAGAAATGATACAGCGCAGTTATATTATCATATCATCAGGTTGCGCCGCCATGGACATAGGAATGTATAAAGATAAAGAAGGAAAAACCCTTTACGAGCGCTACCCCGGACGTTTCATCAAGGGCAACCTCCTGAATACCGGCTCATGCGTCTCGAATGCCCACATAGCCGCTACCACAATCAAAGTCGCATCCATATTCGCAGGACGAAAGACAAAAGGGAACTGGGAAGAGATTGCGGATTATGTGTTAAACAGGGTAGGCGCCGTCGGGATAGCCTGGGGTGCGTATTCGCAGAAAGCATTCGCTATAGGAACTGGCTGCAACAGGCTTGGGATTCCTGTGGTGGTCGGACCCCATGGCACCAAGTACAGACGCGCCTTCATCGGCAAACCTTACAGGAAAGAGGACTGGAACGTGCTGGACGGGAGAGACGGCTCGGTGGTCAATGTCGAGCCTGCGCCAGAGCATCTCATGATAACCGCAGAGACAAAGGATGAACTGATGCCTCTCCTTGCGAAACTCTGTTTCAGACCGAGCGATAACAGCCTCGGAAGAGCAATCAAACTCACTCATTATATTGAACTTAGCGAGAAATACCTGAAAAAGATGCCTGACGACTGGCATATCTATGTGCGAAATGAAGCAGACCTCCCGGTTGCGAAAAAAGAGCATCTCCTCAAGCTTCTTGTAGAAAAGGGATGGAAGATAGACCTGGAGAAGAAAAAGATAATCGAGGGACCGCTTCGCAAAGTTGATGTATCGTTCCAGCCCACCAACGTGCCGCGTCTTTGCAAGGAGGCGAAGAAATGACAAAAAAGGCGCCGGTGAAGCACACTGAAAAACATGAACATGCGCCAGCAGGAAAGCCTGTTGAAAAAATCGCAAATGCAGCGTCAAAACCTGTTGAAAAACCAGCAGAGAAGCCTGCTGAAAAGACCATTGACACGACCCGTCAGGCTGTGCCATTCGATACGGGAAACGTCCCGGGACCGAAAACGGCTCGACCCACGATGCCTGCTGTCGCAGGAAAGATGCTTGCGAAAGCAAAGCGTCCGCTGCTCATAGTCGGCTCCCAGGTACACGAAAAAGATG
Organism: Candidatus Methanoperedens sp.; assembly: GCA_028715885.1. Taxonomy (GTDB): domain Archaea; phylum Halobacteriota; class Methanosarcinia; order Methanosarcinales; family Methanoperedenaceae; genus Methanoperedens. The sequence continues at coordinate 1,643 of JAQUQX010000014.1, read as the reverse complement.
TGCTTGCAAAGGCGGTTGCAATTGGAAAGTCTGGAATCCAGATAGCTGCCGTGGGGAATGCATATACATCCATTGGCGATAAGGGACTGGATGTCCATTATGCGAACATGCATGCGCTTGCATCTTATATTTGTGACCCGAACTGGAAAGGACTGGACGGGAAAGGGAATTACGACCTCGTGGTGTTTTTCGGGATAACATATTATTATGCATCGCAGGCGATATCTGCGCTTAAGAATTTCTCAGGTATCAAAGTAATATCAATAGATAAATATTATCACCCGAATGCGGATATGTCATTCGGGAATCTCAAGCAGGATGTGTTTATTTTAGCGCTTGATGAAGTTATAAAGGAGTTAACAAATAGACCCCGTATTTGAATACGGGTAGGACGACAATCATGGCAAACGAATTTCCCTTTGAAATCTCACCCATGTTTGAGGGTGAACGTGTACGAAAAGACGATATGTATGTTGAACTCGCAGGTCCCAAGTCGCGGGGATTTGAGCTTGTGAGAGCCGCAGGTCTGGATGAAATAGAGGATGGAAAGTTTACTCTCATCGGACCTGATATTTCCGGGATGCAGGAAGGCTCGCGCCATCCCTATGCAATGATATACCGCATTGCCGGAAAACTGGTCGAGCCTGACCTTGAGGCGATAGTTGAGCGGCGAAACCACGATTTCCAGAATTATATACAGGGATACATGCACCTGAACCAGCGCTATGATGTCTGGGTGAGGATTAACAAGGACGCAATTAAAAAAGGGCTCAAGTCGTTCGAACAGATTGCCAGAGCCACTATGATGTTATTCAAGAACGAACTGCCTTTCATAGAGAAGATAGAAGCTACTTACATCACCGACCCGGATGAAGTTGAAAAACAAAGGGCGGAAGCGCTCAAAGTCTATGAGGCAAGGGATGCCAGGACGCACGGTCTCCATGACGAGGATGTGGATGTATTTTACGGCTGTACCCTGTGCCAGAGCTTTGCGCCAACAAACGTGTGCGTGGTTACCCCTGACAGGATATCCTTATGCGGCGCCATAAACTGGTTTGACGGGCGCGCCGCAGCCAAGGTTGACCCTGAGGGCCCGCAATTCGCAATCCCCAAGGGCGAGATTATCGACAAGCTCGGCGGGGAATACTCCGGGGTTAATGAAAAAGCCGTAGCCCTTTCCGGCGGGGAATATTCACGCATCAAGATACATTCTTTCTTCGAGTACCCGCACACAAGCTGCGGATGCTTTGAAGTTGTGGGATTCTACATTCCCGAAGTGGACGGCATCGGATGGGTTGACAGGGATTTCACAGGAACTGCGCCGAACGGGCTTGCTTTCTCTACAATGGCTGGACAGACAGGCGGGGGAAAACAGATTATCGGTTTCCTTGGCGTAGGGGTGAATTATTTCCGCTCGCCAAAGTTCATACAGGCGGACGGGGGCTGGAACCGTGTTGTCTGGATGCCCAGGAACCTGAAAGAAAAGATAAAGGCGGACATACCGCAGGAACTTGTGGATAAGCTGCCCACTGAAGAAGAGGTAACTGACCTGAAGACCCTGCGGGATTATCTTGAGAAAAAGCAGCATCCTGTAATCCAGAGATGGACAAAGGAAGAGGCTGCTGCGGAAGCGCCACAGTCTG
>JAQUQX010000013.1 GCA_028715885.1 Candidatus Methanoperedens sp. | reverse complement strand
ATCATGCCTAACCAAAAGCTCATCAACATCGGTCATCTTTCAACCGTATATCATACCTCATTTATCCTGATGGGCACGGACTGGCTGGAGAAATCCGGCATCCATGCAAACTGGAAACTTTTCGCATCAGGTCCCGATATTGTGAATGCTTTTACAAACGATGAAATCGATATCGGGTATATCGGTCTCCCTCCTGCCATTATCGGCATCGACCGCGGCGTTCCAATAATATGCGTGGCAGGCGGGCATGTGGAAGGGACGGTGCTTGTTGCCCGGAAGGAATACCGGGCGCTTGATGAATCCGATGCTTTCAATGCCGTTCTGTCGCAATTTGAAGGAAAGATTATAGGCTCTCCCCCGAAAGGCTCTATCCATGATGTGATTATCAATAATGCCATACAGGAGGCGGGGCTTAATATCAAAGTGAAGAACTTTGCATGGACGGATTTTGTTCTTGAGGCGCTGGTGGACGGGAAAATCGAAGCGGCTGTGGGCACGCCCTCTCTTGCGGTGGCTTCCGCGCGCGCATGCGGCGCAAAAATAATCATCCCGCCGCACGCCCTCTGGCAAGATAACCCGAGCTACGGGATAGTCATCAGGAAGGAGATGGCGCAAACTCCCGATGTGATTCTGCAATTCCTGGAGATGCATGAAAAAGCAAGCAATTTCATCAGGACAAAGCCTCATGATGCTGCAAGGCTGGTTTCAAACCTGACCGGCATCGTGGATGAGGATTTTGTACTTGACGCCTATCGGGTTTCACCAAAATACTGCGCGGCGCTGTCCTCCGGGTTTGTACGCTCGACTATGGCTTTTGTGCCTGTTCTTCACAGGTTAAAATACATCGGAAGACACCTGGCTGAAAACGAAATATTTGAATATTGTTTTATCAAAAAAATCCATAAAGAGCCGCCGCATTATAATCAGCCTTTATAAAACGGTTCTCTTTTATCCATCGCAAGCTTCAGCAATTCCACGATTTCTTCCGGCTCTTTATTATTCACATCCACAAGATTGTCATTCCTCAAAAGACACGGTTTCAGCCTTCCGTCTGAAGTGACGCGCAGCCTGTTGCAATTGGCGCAGAAATGCGAATTATCGATTGGGCGGACGAGTTCCACCTCAACCCCGTCTATAAAGTATTTCTTTCTCCTGTGCATTGCCCGCTCTTTTATTTCCGAGGCTTTCGATTCCAGGAACTTTTCCACTTCGTTGATATTGACCTTATAATTGCCTGTTTCCCGGAAATCCATCAACTCTATTAATTGCAGGATGATTTTCCCCTCATACCTGCAGATAAAATCCATCATTTTTGTTATTTCAGCATCGTTTATCCCTTTGAGTAAAACCATATTCAGTTTGACAGGAACCAGCCCGCAATCAACAGCAGCATCGATTCCTGCTAAAACCCGGCTGATTTCCCCTCCTGTGACTTTCCTGTATTTTTCAGGGGATAGAGATGGAAGGCTGATATTGATACGGCAAAGTCCGCTCTCGGCAAGGCTTTGTGCCCTCGGCGCAAGAAGGGTTCCGTTGGTTGTAGCCGAGATGTCCTTGAGGTCGGGAAGTGCTTTGATGATTTCTTCAAAATCATCCCTCATTAAAGGCTCCCCGCCTGAGAATTTTACCCTGCGGACGCCGAATACCTGCGATGCCCTGACTATATTTGCAATAGTCCCGGCACTCATCTCGTTTTTGATATCCCGCGTCTCGCCTTCACGATGGCAATAAATGCAATTCAGGTTGCACCGGTTGGTGAGGGATATCCTGAGGCTCTTTATCGTTCTTCCAAAAGCGTCTGTTAACTGCATTGCTGTAAAAAATTATCCTCCGGTCACAACCCGCAGGATTTCCACATTATCCTGTGCCACCGTCTCATCCAGCGGCACAGGTGTGCCATTTCGGAACACGAGAACGATTTCAGGATTGATATGAAGAACCTTAAGCAGTTCTTCATACGTGGAATCCGGTGAAACTTCCATGTTTTGCTCTTTAACACCGCCTGACAGGATTTTTACTTTTATCTTCACTATACTTCCTCAGGCAATTCCTCCGGTTCCCCTTTTGTTTTTGTTAAATACTCAAGATGCTCGCCCAACAATTTATCCTCCAGAATCTTCTGTTTTTTTTCTCCTTTTCTTTCAAGTTCCCGCTTTTTCAGTTTTGACATGGTTTACCTCGCATCTTCATTTTTCGATTTAGTCTTTTCCCTACAATTTGTCTTTGGAATAATTTACTGAACAGGTCTTAACGTTACCCTCTTCTCTAATGCATACTAGGATTCTTTTATTTATTAACTTTATGTATCGTTATTCCTAATTCCCGAATTCATATTTCCTTTTTCCGCATCCTATTTTTTCAGCGGCTTCGATGTGTACCCACGGATTCACGCCCCACACATGATTTATCGACTTTGCGTCTGGTTTCATTCTTTCATTAATCAGGTCAAGCGTCGCGGCATCAATAGCCACAGGGTCGCTTCCTGCGAGTATCCCGATATCCTCCACGAACGTTTCGCCTGAAAAATTAAAGCAATCGCACCCCGGCGTGAGGTCATAGACCCAGTTAATATAGCCAATCCGCCCTTTCAGAGCCTTTATCGGACCCAGAGCTGCCTCGCCCAGCCTTTTTTGCATTTTTTCCGGGGCATCAGGCGGCGGGATGATAGCCTCCTGCTGGCATGCATCAGCGCATGACAGCTCGCCGCAGCATTTTGAATGGTCAATCTCCGGCGGAGTGATGGCGCCCCACGGGCATACTTCCACGCAATCGCCGCACTGTATGCATTTTTCAGGGTCGATGGAAGGCTTGCCCACCTCGTGAACCTTTATTTTGCCTGCGCGGTCAAGACATCCCATGCCCAGGTGCTTTACCGCACCTCCGAAACCTGATGCTGGATGCCCTTTTCCGTGGGATATTACTATCATGGAATCGGCTTCTGCGATTGCAGACGCGACTGTGATGCTTTCAAGAGCCTCCCCGTTGATTCGTATTTCTTTCCCGTCTCCGCCTCTTAATCCGTCAGCAACGATAATAGGGGCATTCATGCTTGCATGGGTAAAGCCGTTCATGGCTGCTCCTTTTATCAGGTCTGCCGCATTGAGTTTCATGCCTTTGTATAAGGTGGTGGTATCGGTGACAAAAGGTATTCCTCCCGCCTCTATCACAAGGTCAACCACGGTTCTTACTACCACGGGTCTTACGTGGGTTGTGTTCCCGTATTCGCCGGGGTGTATCTTTATTGCTACGATATCTCCTTCTCTTACCGGTGAAATATAAGGAAAAATCTTCTTTACCTGTTCAGGCTGGTTATCTTCCGGCTTTGTGATTTTTGCGTCTTTAAATATTATTTTAGTCAAAAGCTATCATCCTGCATCATGTTTGATTGATATTCTCTTTGGTTGAACCGCAATATTTATTTAACCCACGGTAAAAATTAATCTTGGGGGGTTCGAGGGCGAGAAACTGACGAGAGTGGAGGATGCGCTGGTGAAGTTGTATTTGAGGTATGGGAAAAGGGGGAAGCAGAGGGATACCATGCCGCAGGATTTTCTGGCGCTAATGAATAGTTAATACGTTTATCTGAAATGAGGCTCCTAACCCTGAAGGGCAGGGAATTGCTCACCCCTTGATCCCATTAGATTAAAAAGCCCCTCTAATCTGTGCTTTTATTTTAGTAACTCCAAATTTCATGGCTCAAAATTCCGCGATTCAGCTCATCTTTATAGAAATGCCACTGCGGCATGAATTTATCCATATAAGCTGCAAAACTATCATTGTGGTTTCGCTCTAAAAGGTGTACCATTTCATGCACGATAATATATTCAAGACAATGTTGTGGCTTTTTTGCTAATTCAAGATTTAACCAGATTCGGCGCGCTGCATTAGTACAGGTTCCCCATTTTGTTTTCATTCGTTTAATCCCCCAATCACTCACTTCAATTCCCATCATCTTTTGCCATTTATCAATAAGCTCCGGTATTTGCTCTTTGAGCTGCCTGCGATACCATTCTGTAAGAACTTTTTCTCGCTGCTCTCTGGCGCTGCCTTCTCTAACGTACAAGTCAATACTGGTTTTTCGTATTTCTACTCTGGGTGCAGTTTTGTGATAAATAACATTTAATAAGTAGCGTCTCCCCCTGTAATAATGGCTTTCACCGGATACAAATCTGCGCTCTGATTGACGTTCTTGAGTTTCAAATTTTATTTTCTGTTTTTTTATCCATGCCATTTTTGAGATGGCAAAAAGGCGAACAGCCTCATCATCTATTTTTAAAGGTGTAGCAATGCGCACTCTGCCGCTGGGCGGATACACTCCAAGATGCAGATTTTTAATATCCTTTCTTACCACATCTATTGATATGTTACCTACCGTAATTTGGTGCATATTAATACTCTTTCTGATTTTTTACTAATTCAAAAACACGTTCCGCTTCTGCATCATCTTTGATGTGTTTTTTTATGGCATATTTTACTTCGCGTTCCTTTATTATATTGCCTCTCCATCCGTCTTTTTTCGTATGGCAAATTTCAGCATCAAGAGCCATCGTAAGTTCTGCATCGTGGCTTAAATTATCATACAGGGCTCTTTTTGCGCTGGAATTCAGTGTTACAGGATAAGTTGAAGAAGTGGCAGGATTATTTACTTTTTTTGTCAATTCAACGATCCTGGCAAGGTATTCTTCATAACTTCTGGCTTCCTCTTTTCTTTCCTTGATCAATTCATCAAGAAGCGTAGACATTTTCTCATAATACTTCGGATTTGTTGGCATTTCATCAATGATCAATTTGCGTATATTGTTTTCAATGGTTTCAGCTACGGCTTCCTTGTTTCGTTTTATGCCATCCGGCAATGCTTTTACAGCATCGCCTCCTCGTTTTACTATCAACTGTATAAGCGTCATGTCATCGAATGCAGAAATCTTCTGGCTTTCTTTTGCGCTAATATATGTGTCTATCAAATGACGCATGGCTGGCTCATAGGCTTTAAGATCAATATAATCGCCACTTTTAAGTTTTATCTCTGCGCGAACATCTTCATAATATTTAACATCTTTTTTTATCTGTTCGATCTCTTCTGGCGTAAAACCAGCTTTTTCCATTTCACTGGCAATTGCAGCATACGCCCTGACAAGCGCAGATGTATGTTTATACAGGGCAATGCGTTTTGGTTCATTTTCTTTTAATTCATTCTTATTTTCTGTATTGCCGCAGAAATAACGAGAGTAAGCCAGAGAATCTTTTGGCGGCGCCACTGGTTCGCACAATGCTTTGATACTTTCAAGCGTATTGTCAAGATGTCCTTTTGCCTCCTTCAAACGGTTGCTTAACAATCCACTAACATCTTCCCCATCGTAAGCATCAAATGCGCCAGAAGTATAATCATCCACTGATTTTTCAAGACTCCTGAACAGGTCTTTGTAATCAATGATATAACCATATTCTTTATCCTCGCCATCCAGACGGTTCACCCGGCAAATCGCCTGGAACAGCCCGTGGTCCTGCATGCTTATATCAATATAGAGATAAGTGGCAGAAGGCGCATCAAATCCAGTGAGCAGCTTATCCACCACAATGAGCAGCTTCATCTGGGCAGGCTCTTCTACGAACTTCTTTTTTACTTCATCTTCAAACTTCTCAGGATCTTTACCATTCAACATCTTCTGGTAAACCTCGTATTTTTTCAGTTTATCGGTAGGTGATTCTTCGCCTGTGCTTTCGCCTTTCTGGTCGCTTGTTTTGGGTGTGTATGATGTAACAATGGCGCATTTTTTCAAACTGGCATTCTGAAACAGTTCATAATATTTACATGCTTCATAAATGCTGCCCGACACCAACATGGCATTACCCCGCCCGTTTTGCAATCTGTCTTTTGTCTCTATGTCAAAATAAATGTCAGCCACTATTTTTTCTAATCTGGATTGTGAGCTGAGGACACGCTTCATGGTTCCCCATTTCTTTTTGAGTTCTATTTTAGCGTAGTCGGTCAATCCTCTGGTTTTTGCCTCAAACCACTCATCGATCTTTGCCTGCGAGGTGATGTTCTGGTCAACATTTCGCGCCTCGTAGCGCAGGTCAAGCACAACCTTATCAGTAACGGCTTCATCGAATTTGTAGGTGTGGATGTATTTGCCAAAAACTTCAAGGCTTTTTTTCTTGTCTTTTTTTAGGAGGGGCGTGCCTGTAAAACCTATCAACAAAGCATTGGGCAAGATTTTTTTCATGGCTTCGTGCAGCTTGCCCGACTGTGTGCGGTGGCACTCATCTATGAATACATAGATATCGCCTTTGGCTCTAAAGTCCTTGGGAAGGCTTTTCTTCAGGTCTTCAATAAATGCATCATAATCGGCTTCTTCCTTGTTGCCGAATTTATGGATAAGCGAGCAGAGCAGCCACGGCGTTGTCGCATTTAATTTTCCAATTAAGTCCATTCCGCTTTTAGTTCGATAAATGTCTTCGCTAACGCCTTTGAACACTTTTTCTATCTGCTTGTCCAGTTCATCGCGGTCGGTAATGATGAGCACCCTGGAATCCCTGATATTTTCGCGTATCCATTTTGCCAGCCAGACCATGATCAGGCTTTTGCCGCTGCCCTGAGCATGCCAGATAATGCCGCCTTCGCGTTTGCGCAGGCTCTCCTGCGAGGCTTTGACTGCAAAATATTGGTTGTGGCGGCAGAGCTTTTTGATGCCCCGGTCATAAACAATATAATCGTGCAGCATCTCCAGAAATCGAACTTTGCTGCACAACTGGACAATATGCCTGTCAAGAGCGTTTTCTATATCGCTTTCTTCTTTCCATGCGAGGTAGTATTTTTCAGGGGTTTCTATGGCGCCATAACGAACGCCTTCGGTGTCGTTCCCTGCCATTACCAGTTGAATGGTGGAAAAAAATGGACGAATAAAAACCTGCTTCTGGTTGTCGAGATTCTGGCGGATGCCTTCGGAAACGGATATGGTACTGCGTTTAAGCTCCAGTACTCCCAGCGCAATACCGTTGATATAAAGCACCACATCGGGGCGCTTTTTGTTTTCGCCTCTTATTGTAACCTCTTCGGCTATGGCAAAATGGTTTTCGCCCGGATTTTCCCAGTCTATCAGCCATACAGTCCGGGTGTTCTCTCCCACATCTTCCTTCACCTTTACGCCATAGCGCAGCAGGGTATAAACATCTTTATTGATGTCGTACAGGCTCTTGCTCTGGTTGGTGGCTGCCTGAGTAAGTTCGTAAATGGCTTTGCCGATGAGCGCCTGGCTATAGCCTCTCCCAGTCAGGTATTTACGTAAAATGTCCTCTTCTATGTTGCTGTTGTTCTCACGCTCTTCCCAGTTGCCGAGATATTCATAGTCCAGTTGTTTCTGGAACAGGGCTACCAGACGGTTCTGTGTGAGGCGTTCTATCTGCCCTACTGTTGGCATAATAACCTCGTTTTACCGGTGAGCAATTCCTGCATCATCCCCTGCTTGAGCGCTCTGTACTTATCCCGTTTTTGTTCCAGGGCTTCTATCTCGGTATCCATATCGCTGAGGATTTGGGCGATAGCTTGTTGTTCTGGGATTTTAGGTGTTGCAAAAGACATTTCTGAAAAATCCTTTTTTGAAATAATATTCGTTGCAGTTTTACCTGCATTACTTAATAAATATGATTTTTTATTTTCCATTAAGTAATAAATAAAATCAGCATTATTTTCCGTACTTGGAACTATGGCATTTATTTGTTGATTACAAGCGCCATCAATTCTCAAAATCGAATTTTTTCCTATGCTTGCAATACAAGTTACAAGCACAGAATTTTTAGGGAGCCTTCGGATAGATGACAAACCAAAAGAAGTAATTTCTCTCTCCGTTTGGTAAATATCTTTTTTGTTTGAAATATCGGTTGGTGTAACCCAAGGAATAGTTCCATTCCAAAACTCTTTAATCTGTGTTGAGGGTGTTCCACCAGTAATAACCTCGCCCAGTTGCTTTATTTTCTTCACTTCCCACTCCCCACTAAACCCCGGCAGGCGTTTCTTGCCTGTGAGGAGCTGCTGCATGGCGCCCTGTTTGATGTTTCGCTTTTTGGTGATGAGTTGCTCCAGTACGGTAATGAGTGCATCCACATCGCTTAAGGCGGAGGCTATGGCTTGCTGTTCGGGGAGGGGTGGGAGCGGTATTGTAATTGATGATAAAGTATCTCTGGTTATTCCTTGTATTGAAGTCCCTTGATTTTGACTTTGTAAAGTAGATTGGTTGAAATCAAAATACCTATAAAGATATTCTGCAAGTAATTCTTCGTTTTTGACATAAATTCCAGTGAAATCCTGACTTATTGCTACATCAAATGGTGCAATTGCTATCTTCCCGACCCCAGTTCTTGATACAAGCAAGAGGTTTCCCTTTTCAATAACATTTGTTGAACTGTTCTTTACTGCATCATTTGTAATATATCTTCTAATTGCAGAAACTTCTTGGTTTAAAATATCGGCACCTGTTATCCAAGGAATATTTCCATTCCAATAATTTTCAAATTGTGTTGAAGGTGTACCTCCATTTACAAATTTCCTGACAATCTCCCCCAACTTCTTCACCTCCCACTCCTCAGGAATAACACCAACCTCTGTTTGCCTGAAGCCTTCCGGTATATCACTCATCGCCGCTATCCTCTTTATGTATCCCGCCCAGTTCTGCTTCAAGCTCCTCAATGCTCGGCAGGCTGGACCTGAGGTTTTCAGGCAGGGCGCGGGTCAGTTCATACTCGGATATGCCGATGGGTTTATGTATGTCCCACAGGGCATACTCGGCAAGTATCCTATCTTTGGTCTGGCACAATATCAGCCCTATAGTAGCATTGTCAGTAGGGTGTCTGAGAAGATCATCAACAGCGGAACAGTAAAAATTCATCTTGCCTGCGTATTCAGGCTTAAAGTCCCCCTTTTTCAGTTCAATCACAATAAAGCTGCGCAGTTTCAGATGATAAAACAGCAGATCGATATAAAAATCTTTATCGCTGATTGCCAGATGATACTGCCTTCCGACAAAGGCAAAACCGGTGCCCAGCTCCAGCAGGAATTTTTCAAGATGTTTAATCAGTTCTGTTTCCAGTTCCCGTTCATTAAAAGGTTCGGTCAATGTCATAAAATCAAAAATGTACGGGTCTTTCAGGGATTGCCGGGCAAGGTCGGACTGCGAATCAGGAAGAGTAGATCTGAAATTGGTGATGGATTTCCCTTGCCGTTCATGGATGCCGCTTTTAATCATCAACCCCAGAGTATCCCTGCTCCATCCATTCTGGATAATTTGTGTCATATACCAGAATCGTACGGAATTCTCTTTTATTTTCTCCATTAAAAGCGCATGATGCCCCCATGGAATGTTCCGGATCAGGTCTGACGATGGCAATTTTGCCACGGGCTGGTGCAAAATTTCACTTTTTGCCACAGGCTGTGGCAAAAATGATTCGATATTTTGATAATTGCGAAAAAAAGCAAGCATACGCCCAAGGTTGCGCTCAGAAAAACCCTTTACTTCAGGCAGTTCGTTTCTTAAGTCTCTGGAAAGACGGGGAATAATTGAAGCTGACCATCCTTCCTGTTGCTGTCGTTCATGTATCATCCTGCCTACATCCCAATACATCATTATCATCTCGGCATTTGCTGAAAGTGTTGCCTTCACCTGTGCCTGACGAATGCGGGTTTTAATATCGTTTAATAAATTGCCGTAAAGCACAATTCCGGTCTTCTCATTAGGTATTATTTCCATACAAACCCCATTTTTTCTAAATGCTTACCCACTTCTGCTTCCAGCCCTTCCACCTTTGTATTCAATTCCGGCAATGTCGCAGCATAGCGTTCTGCCAGTTCTTTAATGCGCTGTGTAAGGCGCTGGGAGATGCGTTCCAATTCGGTTTTTACATCCTGGCTGATGGCAGCCATCCATTTATCGTCCACAACTAAGGTTTTCACTTCATCTTCTGTAAGCGCTTTGTATCCGGCTATTACTTTTTTATCCAGCGCTGTCTGGGCATCTTTTATTTTCTTATTGGCATCAGCTTCTTTCTCTATCAGCTTCAAATATCCCTCTAACACTTTCATTTCTTCGGAAGCATCTGCATCATTCTTAATTTCTTTGACACGCTTTTGAATAAGAGCTTTTGTAACCTTGCCTTTGTCAGTTTTTGCTTCTTCCAGCAAACCATCTTCTCCGCCGTGTTCTTCCTCCAATTCTTCCATCTGGCGGGTTATGACATCGCGGTCTGTTTCCAGTTGCTTTATAGCTTTTTGTTCTTCGGCAAAATACCGGTTGATCACCAGTTGCTTCGGCACAAGGTCGCTGTCCCATTCATCCTTCTTTCCTTTAACAAGAGTCAGTTCAGCCTTCCAGCCATCCACAACGATCAGGTAAACATCATCCTGCATGGTTTCCATCCAGTAGGTCCTGATATGCTGATATATATCGTACTGGTCGATCAGGTTTTTATCCGCAAATGATGTAAGTATAGCTTCCGATAAGTTGTGTATAATTTCTTTTGGCTTGGCACCCACAGCCAGACTTTTCAGTATGGGTGCGTGTTTTTCTTTCCAATTTTCAAAAACAACATCTATCTCCTGAGTATAGCTTGTAAATTCGGGATGAGAAAAAATAACATGCTTAATTTCTTCCTGTGGTATTTTTAGCTTGCTGTACCCTGCTCTCGGGCTTTCGGCAAATAGCACATTTTTAAGTGAAGGATATACCTTCCAGTAATTTTCTAAATCTTCAATATCCCTGTTGGGAATATCACCCAACAAATGTGCCTTAATATCCTGTATATCTTCAGCTTCCTGGCTATCAATATAACGAGGGATATTCAGGTTGTACTCGTTCCGTTCGATCTCCTCTACTGATACCATACGGGCATATTTAGGTACTTCTGTTTGTTTGTTGAATACATCAACGATTTTGTGTACATCCTGCTCTCGCAAGCGGTTTTTATTGCCGTCTTTTACAAAGCCGCGGCTGGCATCGAGCATAAAAATACCTCTGCGGCTGTCGGCATTTTCTTTATCAAGAACAATTATACATGCAGGGATACCGGTACCGTAAAACAGGTTTGCAGGCAAGCCTATAATGCCTTTGATAAATCCTTTGCGAATGATGTTTTTGCGTATTTCTGCCTCTGCATTCCCGCGAAAAAGCACGCCATGCGGCAAAATGATGGCGCCTTTGCCTTTGCTTTTTAGTGAACGGATCATATGCAAAAGAAAAGCATAATCGCCATTTTTCTTGGAGGTATGCCATATCCTTTGAAACGGTCGTACAAATCATTTGCAGGGTCAAAGCCATTGCTCCATGCTTTGTTGGAAAAGGGAGGATTAGCGACTGCAAAATCAAAGGTTTTAAGCGTTCCGTCCGGATTCTTGAAATAAGGATTTGAAAGCGTATTGTCCTTCCAAATCTCAGCCGTTGGGTTGTTATGCAAAATCATGTTCATTTTAGCCAGTGCAGCCGTGGCATTATCCATCTCCTGACCATAGATAGTCACACCTGTTTCGGATTCATCAGCGGCTTTTATTAACAGCGATCCACTCCCGCAGGTAAGGTCGTAAATGGTTTGTTCCTGGCTCTTGGCTTTATTGATGCCGATTACCTTAGCCAATATTCTCGACACTTCTGCCGGTGTATAAAATTGCCCTTTGCTTTTACCCGATTCAGTTGCAAAATGCCTCATCAAGTATTCGTAGGCATCGCCTAAAATATCGTCACCCTCGGCTTTATTCTTACTGAAATCAAGGTAAGGATTTTCAAAAATAGCTACAAGGTTGGTGAGCCTGTCAACCATTTCCTTTCCTTTACCCAGCTTGTCATCATCGTTGAAATCAGCTACGTCAATTACACCCTTCAAGTTGTTGGCTTCTGCCAGCTTTTTTATAATAGTATTGATGCCATCGCCAATTTCTTTTTTCCCCTTCAAAGCAATTATATCTTTGAAGCCGCCACCTTCGGGAATTAAAATACGAGCATCTGTTTCATATTTGTCTGATACATATTTTACGAATAACAATACCAGTACATAGTCTTTGTATTGTGAGGCATCCATTCCACCCCTTAACTCATCACAGCTTTTCCAGAGAGAGCTGTATAATTCACTCTTCTTAATTGCCATTTTTAATTCCTTTATTATTGAATCATATTTAAGAATTAGCTTTTGCTTACGACACTTTTTACTATAGTATTAAAAAAGTGTATCAATTATTCTATACGCCCCAATACGCGAGCGCCCCCCCCCACGCGCGCCCCGCCAGCCGCGCAGTCCAAGCCCGCATCCTTCGCAAGCTCAGGAATCAGGACTAAAAATCTATAAGCATAGGACTAACTGTTTGTTAGGCTAACACGTATGTGGACGGTAGATTGCGGATTTTCGTTCATCTTTGAAAGGTGAGTTTAATATCGCTTAATAAATTGCCGTAAAGCATAATACTGGTATTTTCATTAATCTTTGTCAATTGGTAGTTCTCTGATACGGATTTCCGCATCTTCGATAATAACGATAACCCCTTTCATAAGTTCCTCTTCAATATTTGAAAGATTGGATGAAATAAGCGAATTAACATGCTCAGGGGAAGGATCATTTAATCGAAAAATAATTACGGAAGGCTTGATGGAATGAGTAAATGCCAGTATTGTTCCAAAATCCAGATCAGCACTCAAAATAATCATATCATGCTTTTCTGCATAATCAAAAATGTCTCTATCCTTTGATTTTGCCATGCCAAGCTCGCTGACCCTGATCGCCTCATATCCCATATTCTTTAAAAAATTGACTGTCTTTGGGGACAATGGCATGTCCACCAGAAACTTCATGCAGTCACCGGGATCGTTTTTTCTGAGGTTGCCCAGGAAGCGAAACCCAATGCCTGCCTTATATCTTCTTCTTCCAGCTCGGGATAATCTTTTAAAATTTGAACGATAGTTTTACCACTTGCAAGTAATCTTAATATGAAGGGAACTGGAATTCTTAAACCTCTTATACAGGGCTGTCCTGACATGACTTCAGGATCTATGGTGATTCTATTAAGAGTCATATACTTGTTATTCTTACACCCAGAATATAATAATGGTTTCTATTCTGCGCCCTCCGTGGTTTTTTTTTCAAACCAGACGATAATAAAAAATCTCGAATTTATCCAAAATCCAGCGGTTTATCGATGTTAAAGCTAAAAATATACCCAATCCGAGAAAGTATAATAATCTAAACATGTATTAAGCAGCAGATAACACATGGCTGACAAATACGAACAGGTGCTTGAACTGGCAAAGCGCCGGGGATTTATCTGGAATTCATTTGAGTTATACGGCGGAACTGCGGGTTTTTACGATTACGGTCCCCTCGGGGCGATGCTCAAGCGCCGCGTTGAGAATATCTGGCGCGACATATTCGTGATAAACGAGGGGTATTACGAGATAGAATCGCCCACAATCGGTATAGAGGATGTCTTTATCGCATCAGGGCACGTGGGCGGATTCTCAGACCCCCTGACCGAGTGCCAGAAATGCAACGAAGCCTTCAGGGCAGACCATCTCGTCAAGGACATTATGGACAACCCGGACACACTGGGCGCTGATGAGCTTACCAAAGTCCTGAATAAGAACAACATCAAATGCCCTGAATGCGGAGGAAAACTCGGTAACGTCTATGAGTTCAACCTCATGTTCAAGACCTCAATCGGTCCGGGTGGAAAGCGCGCCGGGTACCTTCGCCCCGAAACAGCGCAGGGGATGTTCGTGGACTTCCAGCGCCTCCTCAAATTCTACCGCGACCACCTGCCTTTCGGCGCCACCCAGATAGGCAAAGCCTACCGCAACGAGATATCCCCGCGCCAGGGCGTCATACGCCTGCGGGAGTTCACGCAGGCAGAGGCTGAGATATTCATTGACCCCAGGGACAAAACGCATCCGAAATTTGCTGAAGTTGCGGATATCGTGCTGAATCTTTACTCGCAGGAGGGACAGGCTGAGGGCAGCTCTGAAAAAATGAGCATCAACGAGGCTGTAAAGAAGGGGATAATCGCCCATGAGTTCCTTGCATATTGCCTTGCCATGACCTATCGATTCCTCATGCGCGTCGGGGTGTCGCCTGATAAATTGAGGTTCAGGCAGCACATGAAGGACGAAATGGCGCACTATGCAGCGGATTGCTGGGACGCCGAGATACTGAGCGAGCGGTTCGGGTGGGTTGAGGTGGTGGGCATTGCAGACCGCACGGATTACGATTTAAAAGCCCACGCAAAACAGAGCGAGACCGAATTGACGGTATATGTCTCGTACGATACCCCCAAAAAAATCGAGCGCTTTGCAGTCAAACCTGATATGGGGATTCTCGGTCCCATGTTCAAAGGAAAAGCGGGAAAGATTGCAAATGCTTTAAAGGCGTTGAAACCTGAAGAATTATCGGCTGATGCGATTGAATTGACAATTGACGGCGAGCAAATAAAAATAGAAAAGAATGCCGTAACTTTTGAAACCGTATGTGAGGAAGTTCATGGCGAAAATATCATACCCCATGTGATAGAGCCGTCCTTCGGCATTGACAGGATAGTATATTCTCTTCTTGAACACTCATATTCCGAAGAAGAGGCGGAAGAGGAAGGGGAAGAAGACAAAACAAGGATTGTGCTGCGCCTCCCTGCTGAGGTCGCACCTGTACAGGCGGCTGTGCTGCCCCTTCTCACGCGCGAGGAACTGATAAAACCTGCTAATGAGATAGTTAAAATGCTTCGTAAAACCGGCATACTCGTTTCTTTTGACGATTCGGGAACCATAGGCAGGCGGTACCGCAGGAACGATGAAATCGGCACGCCGTATTCTATAACAGTGGATTACCAGACGCTTGATGACGGAACTGTGACGATACGGGACAGGGATTCGATGAAACAGGTGCGCGCGGGCATGAGTAATATTGCCGACAATATTCACGAATTAATCTACAACGGCAAATCTTTTGAGGACGCGGGCAAAAAGATTTGAATTTAAAGAGATTTTTTTCAGCAATTCCAGAATAAAATCGAAAGAGTTAATACTGAAAAAATTGCCTTGTGCGCCATGAAAAAATTCGGGGAAAGCGATGAGGCGGTATCGCAAGTGATTGGTGTTACCTCAATGCTCGGACTGACAGTGATTATGATTTCGATTGTATCACTATCTGTTTTTTCTTTTGCGCTTCCCGAGAGCGCGCCGCAGGCTAAGATTGTGATTGTGGAGGCGAGGGGGGATATAGGCACTACTGCACTACATGATAATTTTATTGTGTTGAAACATAAAGGCGGAGATTCATTAAATGAGAACGACACTAAAATTATCGTCACAGGTAAAGGGTATACGTACACCGCAGGAGAAGACCCGCATCTCTCGTCTGCCCAGAACATGCGAGTTACTTATACTGACTTAATTGGAGAGAATTATATTGAAAGTTACGACGGTGAGATTGTAGATGGCGCTTCTTGGGATACAGGTGAAACCATAACAATCTATGGGTCTGATGGAGTTGCCCCGTTTGGTTTTTATCACAATACCGTAGACAGTAAATGGAAAATAGACGATGGCTCCACAGTCACAGTAACAATAATCGACACCACAACAAATGGAGTAATTGCCGTTTCCCAAGCAACAGTAAAAGATGCCTAAATCCTCTCCGTGTCCTCGCTCCCGCACTGCGGGCAGGGTATCGGGATAAAGTTGGGGTCTGCCTCAAACTCAAAGCTGCACACTTTGCATATAAAGAATACAGCCGACTGGTTTACCTCCTCCATGTTAAGTTAAATGTAATCACTTAATATAAATTCTTTGCCATCCAAAAAAATTTTCGGTTTTGTTATAATACCATCGAGATGAATCCCTGCCACCACATCCCCGCCAAAGGTACTGTTATCCCCCAGAGCTATATGCACCGTGCCTCCTACTTTCTCATCCTCCAGAACATTTCCTATAAGCCGGGCTTGCGGATTGATACCGATGCCGAATTCGGCGATATTTCGCGCTTTATCCCCGACTGCATCGAGCATTGAATTCAGTTTCCCCGCCTGTTTGCCTTTAATCCCTGCCACATGCCTGTTCCCGACAGTAAATTCAAGAGGAGATTCGAGGATACCAAACCCGCTCATTGAACCGTCCACCACAAAAACGCCGTTTGCATCCTCCGGCGCAATGTAAAGCTCTCCTGCTGGAAGGTTGGCGCTGCATCCGGGTTCATGGCATATTCCCGTGTCCATCATCCATTTGCATCCCTCAAGGTTGAACACGATATCCGTACCAGATTCTGTAATAACCCTCACTTTGCGGGCTTTCTCAAGCTGTTTATTCAACCTTATGGCGATATCATTGACCTTATTATAATCCGCGGTCATACCGCCTGATGCCATCATCTCCTCGGTGATTCCCGGCATGGAAGCGATTCGCGCCCCTGCTTTACAGGCATTAATCCTCGCCTGTGTATGTGTAAGGGAAAAAGTGGTCGGAGCAATAACCACGTCAGCGTTCTTCATGGCTTCTGCTATCGAAATAGGCGGCTCTTCCCCGTGGCGCATTCTTGGAAGCATGGTCACAATCATCGCATCGCACCATCGGTCTCTGGCAGCCTCGAATAAGCTTCTGCCAATCGACAAGGGAGTAGAGGTATCCACTACGATAAGAACGCTTTCCCCGCGTTTTGCCCCGAAACAGTCCAGTACTTTTTCTGCGCCTTTAGATATCATCTTAAACTTTTCTCGGGTCTGTTATCTCGCCGTAAAGCGCGCTTGCAGCCGCCGTCGCCGGAGACGAAAGATACACGAAAGCATCGGGGCTTCCCTGCCTTCCCTTGAAATTCCGGTTCGACGTTGAGAGTCCCACTTCGCCTTTGCCAAGAAGCCCGAAAGAGCCGCCCATGCACGGTCCGCAGCACGGCGATTCCACAATCGCACCCGCCTCCATGAACTGCTCGATATACCCGGCGCGAAGGGTTTTCATGTACTCGGTATGCGATGCAGGTATTATCAACAGCCTGACACCTTTTGCCACTTTTTCGCCGTTCATCAGTTTGGCGACTATTTCAATATCCTCGAACCTGCCGTTGGTGCATGAGCCCACGAACACCTGGTTGAGCTTTATCCCTTCAACCTCTTCCACGGACTTTACGTTATCAACATTATGCGGGCAGGCTACCTGCGGAGAAAGATCGCTTACATCGTATTCTTTTGTTTCGGCAAACGTAGCATCTTTATCGCTTTTCCACTTCGGGTCTGATTTGAAATCCGGTATCCGTTCCCTGAGATATTTTTCCGTGGTTTTGTCTGCCTCTACAATCCCCGCTTTCCCGCCCATCTCGATTGCCATGTTGCACATGGTCATCCTGCCTGAGATGTCCATTTCCCTGACCGTTCCGCCGCAGAATTCCGCAGCCATGTATCTTGCTCCTTCGACACCCACATCGCCTATGAGATGGAGTATGACATCCTTGGGATAAACGCATCTGGGAAGCTTTCCTTCGACCTCGAACCTGAAGGTCTGCGGCACACGGAACCACAGCTTTCCCGTAGCAAAAACAAAAGCCATGTCTGTGCTGCCTATGCCTGTGGAGAAGGCTCCGAGCGCCCCGTATGCGCATGTGTGCGAGTCCGAACCCACGATGAGGTCGCCGGGCTTTACATGCCCCTTTTCCGGCATCACCTGGTGGCATACGCCCTCGAAAACATCGTAATTCAGGATTCCCTGCTCATTTGCGAACTGGCGCAGGAAAATGTGGTTTGCGGCTGCATTCAATGAATCCGCAGGCACCTGGTGGTCAAAAAGAATAACAATCTTGCTCGGGTCCCATACTTTCTGTTTTTTCTTGCCTTTTACTATTTCCCTGAAGCCCTCAACAGCAAGCGGTCCTGTGATGTCGTGAGTCATGGCGCAGTCTATATTCGCAAGGACAAATTCGCCGGCTTTTACTTTTTTGCCGCAGGCTTTTCCGAAAATCTTTTCTGAAAGCGTTTGTGACATGAGGGCTTATTGAGAGCGTGGAATTATTTAATCTTTTGGAGAGTATGGCTGGGACAGAATTAAAGGGTAAAGGTTAATCAGATTATGCCAGACGCCAGTGCAGGTTAAAGCAGTACAAATCAGATCATCCCTTTTTTCCCAGGCACCCCGAAATAATCGCAGGAACAGCCCCTATCGCAGTGCATGTCTCAAGAGAAATCCCTTTCGAGGTTATATCGAGATGATACTGCGCCATCTCAAATAATTCTCTGGGAAGTCCTTTATGCCCCAGCCCGATAAGGAAAAGAAAAGATTTCCGTTTATTTATCAATTCCGAAAGCTCCTGCACATGAATCTTTTTTTCTTTTGCGGGATGCGATGTTGTAACGACAACCGAACCGAACTGGGGCTGGAATCCTTTTTCAGGAAGTTCAAAAACAAAAAACCTGCCTGAGTTGAACAACTCTTCAAGATATTTCCCCGACTCTCCGATAGTGGTTTTATCCTTTACGAAATTCACAAGTTCCTCTGCGTTCATCTTGAAAGAATAATCGAACAAAGCAAGATTGAAGCCGAAAGCGTAAGCAACCGGCGCAGCCCTGGCAATGCTCCGGTAATGCGCCTCATGAATTTTTATTTTATCATAGGTGTTCACAATTCCGAGCGTCAGCATACTATTTTCTTAAGTTATGAATGGCAATAAACCTTAACATTCCCCACAAGCCTTATTAGTGCCAAAACCATTCTTAAAAATAAGGTGATAATATGTGCCTTGTGGATTCCTCAACAAGCATCGACATAGCATCCGGTGAACTTGGCGCGACTGAATATTACTGCAATGAGTGCAAGAGCAAATTCAAGGCGTTCGGAAAGAAAATCCGTTGCCCGGGATGTATGTCAACCAATGTGAAAAAACTATAAATCCAGGTACGTGTACCTGTTCATGACATTTTTGTAATTATTCATTATATCATCGGCATCCGATTTGGACAATCCGCTTTCCCTCATCGCCTGGTTTACCTCGGATTCAAATGCTGCCAGAAGATAATTATTGTTATATTTGACATAGCCGAGAACATCGGAAATCCTGTCGCCGTTGACAAGCTGTTTTATATGCCATCCCCCGCTCTCGTCCACGATTATATGTGCCTCGTTTGCCGCGCCGAATAAATTATGGTAATCCCCGATGGTATCCTGGTACGCCCCTATCATCAGTACCGCAAGATAATAAGAACCGTTATTCAATTCGTGGAGTTCAAGTACTTCCTTGACATCTTTTAAGTCCACGAATTTGTCGATTTCGCCATCAGAGTCGCATGTTATGTCCACTATGGTGCCGTATTCGGTAGGTTTTTCATTCGCCCTGCTTACAGGAACGACGGGGAATAATTGCTTTATTGCCCAGAAATCAGGAACGGACTGGAAAACCGAAAAATTGCCGATATATTTTTTAGATAACAATTTATTCAGGTCTTCGAAATCGTCGGATTTGTTCTGGGTTTCTTTGGCAAACGCTGCGGCTTTTTCACATATCTGCCAGAATAGAATCTCTCCTTTGGATTTATCCTCAAGTTCGAGTTCGCCGAGATTGAACAGGGAAAGAAGCTCCTCGCGGTGCAGGAGGGCATCATGATAAAACTCCTCATAGTTTTTAATGTTTATTTCCTTTAAACCGTCGTACAGTTCTTTTATTATATGAGGTTCATTTCCGAGGATCTCTACCTGTTTATTAACGTCGCCGTTCTTATTTCCTTTAATGTTGATAACCAGCACCGAATGATATGCGGAAATTGCCCTGCCGCTTTCAGATAAAATGACCGGGTGAGATACATTTTCCTCGTCGCATACTTCTTTTAACGAATAGACCACGTTGTTGGCGTATTCCTGGATAGAGTAATTGGCGCTTGCGTCGGATGATGTCTTGCTGCCGTCATAATCAAGCCCGAGACCTCCACCGATATTGAAATATTTGATGTTGATGTGCTTTATCTTTATTTTGGCATATACCCTTGCCGCCTCTTTGACAGCTTTCTGGATTCTTCTTATCTCCGTTATCTGGGAGCCTATATGGAAATGAAGCATCTGCAATTGTTCAAGCATGCCATATTCTTCAATAACCTTGATGCATTCCAGTATTTCAGTGGTTGTCAGCCCGAATTTTGCAGATTCTCCCCCGGATTCGACCCATCTTCCGCTTCCTTTTGAATATAGTTTTACCCTTATGCCTATCAATGGCTTGACATTCATCTGTTTTGAAATTTCCAGTAACCGTTTTGTCTCGCTGAATTCATCGATTACAATTACCACCTTATTCCCCAGCTTGATGGTGTTCAACGCCAGCCTGAGGTATTCATCGTCCTTGAAACCATTGCAAATTAAGAGGGCGTCAGTACTCAAATCAAACGACAGCGCCGCAAGAAGTTCTGCTTTTGTTCCCGCTTCCAGCCCCATATTGTATTTCTTGCCAGATTTTACGATTTCCTCTATCACTTCTTTTCGCTGGTTAACCTTCATGGGGAATATGCCCTGGTAGGTGCTGTTGTATTTGTACTCGGAAATCGAACTGGAGAACGCGCCGTTCAATGTTTTAATCTGGGCTTCAAGGATTTGCGGGAACCTGAACAGTACAGGAAAATTTATTTTTTTTGTAACAAGACTATCCACAACATTTTTCAGGTCTATGACCTGTGCATCGTTTTTTGTGGGTTTGACGACCAGATTGCCGTTTTTATTAAAAGAGAAATAACCACTTCCCCAGCGTTCGATACCGTATAGCTCTGTTGAGTCTTCAACTTTCCACATTTAAGTAAATTTCACGTCCTTTTCAAATGATAAATCCAGTAAAAGAATACTTGATTAGGTTTAAAGGTTTCCGTTGAAAAGATTTTTTTGACTTTTATCGATAGGACGGATACGAAAGTTAATACTGGTTTCTCTCGATGTCGTTTGAGTTATTTTATTAATAATTGCAGGATAGATTTCACCTACAAAAAACAACTTTTATATACTGTGCGCGCAACTCAACTATCACGATTAAAAAAGGTGGTTTCATGAATAACTTAAGGATTCCGATAGCTGCGCGCGCCCTTGCGATGGGTGTGGTGGCGGCGCTGGTTATTGTGAGCGTTGCTGCAACTGGCGATGTACTGGATTGAGAACCGTGATACTTATAGGATAGAAGTTCAATGGATATTGTAAAGATACGGGTAGCAATAAAAAAGGGAAATGTAAACATAAGCGAGCATGCTGATGATGAACTGGAAAACGACGCAATTAATGATGATGAACTATATCATTCAGTATCGCATGGCGAGGTGATAGAAGACTACGCTGATGATAAACCATTTCCAAGCTGTTTGATATACGGCAGGGATAAAAATAATAGGCACATTCATAGCGTCTGGGCGTATTCAGATGAGCATAAAATTGCAGTTCTGATAACAGCGTATGTGCCAGACCCTGAAAAGTGGATAAATTATAAGATAAGAAAACCAAAGAGGTGAGAGATATGAAAAGCATTATTCCTGTCTGTCCTAACTGCGGAGGCGATGTGGTAGAGAAAAAAGTAGAGAAGCTCGTGAAAGGCGGCTGCAATGCGGCAGTGCTTACCGTAGAGGCAGGCGTGTGCATAAAATGCGGCGAGCGCTACTATACAAAAGATACTCACGAGAAGATGCAGAAAATCAGAAAGGAGCTTGAGCATGGGTCTACAAAAGATTACCGCTTGATCGGGCATACGTATGCCTACGAAGGAGTCGTTGCTTGAGGTAAGTTCTGCTCTGATTGGGTAAGAAGGGGAATAGAAATGTTTGTACTTGCGGCGGCGCTGGCGCTTCGGAGAAGGTAACACTTCTACACCATATTTTTAGTTTTATCATTACCCCATTTTTTAGTGTCACTATTGTTATTCTGGTTCAAGATGTTATAAATGATAACAATATTTAAACCATCCCTCAAAGATATTGACAGCATAAAACCGGAGGCTCTTCAATGTCCAAATATCTCGTATTCATAACAGTAATCGGCAAAGACCAGAAAGGAATAATCGCCCGCATCTCAAACGCGGTTTTCAGGCACAACATCAATATCGAAGACCTGAACCAGAAGGTGATGGAGGGTTATTTCGTTATGACCATGCTTGTGGATATGTCGGATTCTGCGATGACTATACCGGAATTAAAAAAGGAACTTTCGGTAATAGAGAAGGAAATGGGTCTTTCCATCCAGGTGCAGCATGAGGACATCTTCAAGGCGATGCACCGGGTGTAGTCATGGAATATTCTATTGAAGAGGTCATGGAAACAGTGAAAATGACCCTTTATCATAATTTTGATATAAGGACGGTAACGCTTGGAATCAACCTGAAAGACTGCATACATTCGGACATTGATGTTTTCAAATCAAACCTGTATGACCGCGTCACGAATTACGGGAAAAAACTTGTAGCAGCGGCAGAGAAACTCGAAGAGAAATACGGTATTCCCATAATCAACAAAAGGATTTCAGTAACCCCAATCTCCCTGATAATCGAAGCCTGCGCCGAGGAAGATGCGCCCATCCAGATTGCAAAAACGCTTGACTGGGCTGTTAAGGATGCAGGTATCGACTTCATCGGCGGCTACGGCGCGCTTGTCCAGAAAGGCATGACCCGCGCGGACGCAAAGCTCATCGACTCGCTTCCCGAAGTCTTTTCAAGCACGGAAAGAGTGTGCGGTTTTCTTAATGTCGCCTCTACGGTTTCGGGCATGAACATGGATGCTGTAATACGGCTTGGAAAAATCATCAAGGACATTGCGAACCGGACAGAAAACGGCATCGGATGCACGAAGTTCGCGGTATTTGCAAACGCCCCGGAGGACAATCCGTTCATGGCAGGCGCATTCCATGGTGTTGGAGAGCCTGATTTCTCCCTTAACATAGGCATAAGCGGTCCCGGCGTCGTGCGAAGCGTGGTAGAGAAGAACAGGGACTGCGACCTGACCGCGCTTTCCGGTGTCATCAAGCGCACAGCGTTCAAGATAACAAGAGCCGGCGAGCTGATAGGAAGGGAGCTTGCCTCCAATATGAACGTGCCTTTCGGCATTGTGGATATATCGCTTGCTTCAACCACGAAAGTTGGGGATTCTGTAGCCGGGATAGTGGAACTCATGGGCGTTGAGAAAATGGGCGCGCCGGGAAGCACCGCCGCTCTTGCGCTGCTTATCGATGCGGTAAAGAAGGGGGGAGCCATGGCATCGGGCAATGTGGGCGGCTTAAGCGGCACATTCATCCCGGTGAGCGAGGATTCGGGCATGAACGCCGCAGTGAAGGCGGGCGCGCTTTCCATAGAGAAACTTGAAGCACTCACAGCGGTCTGCTCAGTCGGGCTTGACATGATTGCCATCCCCGGCGATACTTCTGCTGAAACAATATCAGCAATCATTGCTGATGAGCTTTCCATAGGCATGGTGAACAATAAGACCACCGGGGTGAGGCTCATTCCCGTGCCTGGGAAATATGCGGGGGATTACGTGAATTTCGGGGGATTGCTCGGCGAGACTTATGTGATGGATATAAGTACATTCAGTTCCTACGATTTCATACTGCGCGGGGGCAGGATGCCCAGCCCGATTACGAGCATGAGGAATTAGTTCGCTGTCAAAATTTTTCCAGATACCTTCCCACTGCCCGTTCTCCCCTGTATCCGTTTTTCCTGGCAAGCTTCCCAAGCGCAGAATAAATCCCGCTGCTGTACTGTGCCGCCTTCTTTTCTTTAAAAACAAGCTCATGCGGCATGATATCCCTTGCTGCCTGCCGCAGGATGTATTTGCGTATGCCGTTGAGCACCTTAAGTTCGGGAGCAATCCGCAGAGAAAGTTCCACAACCCACCTGTCAAGATAAGGAACGCGAAGCTCAACAGCATTCGCCATTGTCACGGCGTCGTCGCGCTCAAGGTTGTTTTCAGCTATGTTATCGAGGTCTTTGCGCAGCGCCAGTTCCAGTTCATCAGGCTTCATGGATTCATACCGTTTGTACCCTGCAAAAAGTTCATCCGCGCCCTGACCTGAAAGCATCACGCGAATGCCTTCGTTGTGGGCGTCTCTCGAAGCAAAAAACAGGGGCATGGCAATGCTTACTTTTAAGGGGTCGCTGGATTCAGTGGCTTTTATTACATCGGGAAGAGCCGACTCCACATCGTCTATTGTAAGCTCATGCAGGTGCAGTTTATCTTCCATTCCAAGAAGCTGCGCCGCCTTTTTTGTCTGCATTATATCATGCGAGCCTGCCATGCCCACAGAATACAACTCCGCCTCAGGACACAGCGCGGCAATTATGGAGCTGTCAAGACCGCCTGAGAATGCGATGGCGCAGGGAGTGTAGCGCCGTTTTTTTACAGCTTTTTCAATTGCATTATACAGCATCTTTGAAGCTGTGTTCTCATCTGTTATCCGCTCACCCACAGCGAAACCCGTCACTTTTTTTTCAGCACGCTTTCCGGCGCTGTAAATAAGCATGTATCCGGGCTTGAGAGTACGAATCTCCCTTATCCCGATTGCATACAGCGCCTTTTTCTCGGACGCAAAAGCAAAACCTGCGCCTGTGTTGTAATAAAGCGGTTTTACGCCCGCGGGGTCGCGCGCAAGATAGAGTATTTCATCCTTGGTATACGCAAAAGCATAATCGCCATCTAACTCTTGAATCGCTGCTTCTATGCCTTTTGAGCCAATCAGGGCAAAAAGCGCCTCACTGTCCGAATCCGTTGTGATGCGAAGCCTTTCTGCAATCTCCCTGAAATTGTAAATCTCCCCGTTGTACGTGAGCGCGCCGTTATTATGAATAGGCTGGTGTCTTTCGCCTGTGATTCTGAGCAGGACATTGCCGAGCGTGATATCGCCGATGGAAAAAATGCCGGAGCCGTCAGGTCCCCTGTGCTTGATTGCTTCGAGCATCTTTTTGACGAGTGCTTCCGAGTCTTTTCCTGCCGCGCCTGCTATGCCGCACATGATGATGCTGATAGCTTCTCCATTGTTTAAAAACCAATCTTTAATAACCTGCAATATGAATACTTTCATATTGCTTAGAAAAGTACTAAGTCTTAGTGATACTATTCGTATAATCAGAAAAATACTAAATAATTGTCAATAAAATAAAATCATGGGAACAAAATATTTAAATGAAAGACATCATGAATAACAAAAGAGCGTTTAAAACCGATGAGAGCTTTCTTGAAAAGATATCTATTGGTGCAATTGGAACAAAAAAAGTTTATCAAGATTTAGTAAATCGGGGTCATTTTCCCATCGAATTAGAAAGAGGCTCTACTAGTTTTAAGATTTGGAAAGAAATTAAGATAAAACGAGTAAGGGTTCCAGATATTCTTTGTATAAATTGTGGTACGAGAGTTGAATCGAGAGCAAAAACGAAATTAGAAATGTCTATGTCACATTCACTTTCGAATCAAGAAAGAGGCTGGGATTTTGGATTACAAGACACTGATTTTGTTGCTTTAGTAAAATGTGTAAAAACGGGAGATAGACCTATTGATTGGCTTGCATACGATTTGATACAGTATCTCCCAGTTAGTGAATTACGAAAAGCATTTAACGAAGGTAAAGTAACTTCTGAAAAACCGAAAGGGGCAACAGAAGGGTTTGAGGTTAGATTAACATGGCCGTCAGCAATTGCAAATTCAGATGGTGTAATCTCTAATATTAATGAAGAAAAAATCCAATTCAAGCGTGTAAAGGACAATAGGATAGTTACTTTAAAACTCGTTAAAAAGATAAATGATACTAATGTTAGGTTATCACCAACAGTAAAATTGGATGAACAAATCCGAGAGAGTCAAATTATAGCTTGCATATCTCCTGTTTTTAGAGAATTCGGTTGTAATAAAGACCATAACGATAAAAATTATATAGAAATGCTAAATAGCCCTTCTTTGAGTGAAAGATATGCAGCAGCAAAAGCATTACCTTATTTTGAATCAAAAGATTCAATCGCAGATTTAATCGAGAAGATGAATGATGAAAGAGAGCACATATATATTCGATTGGAGGCGGCTTCAAGCCTCCTAAAAATGGGACAACGGAATAGCATATCGTTCTTTGAAAAAGTGTTAAATGATTCTTATTTAGCAAATCGCTTAGAGTGTGTGATAATTCTGAGCGAAATAAACCGAGACGAATCATGCGACCTTTTAGTTAAAACATTGCTGGATAAAAATCAGCATCCTGAAATAAGAGCAGGGGCTGCATGGTCTTTAGGAGAATTAGGAAATAAACAAGCTCTGGATGCTTTGGTAAATGTTTTTAATGATGTAGAAATAAACATTAAAATCGAAGCTGCAAGGGCTTTAGTAAAGCTTAATGATTCATTTGCAAAAGAGGTAATGAAATTTATTTTGAAGAGTAATGAACAGCAAAGAGCTGGTATTTCGTGGTCATTAAGTAAAAGTGGAAACTTTTCAATACCAGATTTACTGCCTCTAATGATTGATGATGACGCCAGAAAATGGATTGCTTGGATAATTGGAACACAAAAAGAAGAGAGGTATATTAATCAAATAGAAGAACTGAAAAATAAAGATGCTGAGGTTTATTTTGCAGTAACTGTTTTATGGAAGATTTTATCCAGTTGGATAAATGGGCTGGAGGTTTATTAAATGAATAAAATTATCCAACCCCTATATACGACAGATTGTGGACAGGCATTTGTTGGCAATTCATTGGACTTGCTGGATACTCTGCCAAAAAATTCAATAAATCTTGTAGTTACATCACCACCTTTCTCATTACAAAGACAAAAAGAATATGGAAATGTGGTACAAGAGCTATATGTTGATTGGCTTGCCCAATTCGCAAAAAAGGTAAAAGATGTTCTGGCAGAAGATGGTAGTTTTGTTTTAGACTTGGGAGGAGCCTATGAAAAAGGGAGACCTGTAAGGTCAATATATAACTATAAGGTTTTAATAAAATTTTGTGAAGAGATTGGATTTAATTTAGCAGAAGAATTTTTTTGGTTTAATCCTGCCAAGTTGCCCTCTCCCATCGAATGGGTTAATAAAAGGAAAATGAGAGTAAAGGACGCGGTAAATACTGTGTGGTGGTTCTCAAAAAGTGATTTTCCCAAGGCAGATGTAAAGAGGGTTTTGGCTCCTTACTCCAATCGGATGAAGGAATTGTTAAAAAATGGAAATAAATATTATACGCCAAAAATGCGACCCTCTGGTCATGATATATCAGATGGCTTTGATGTTGATAGAGGTGGGTCTATTCCATCGAATTTATTACAAATCCCAAATACGGAAAGCAATTCTCAATATCTGCGGTATTGCAAGATTGTAAATGCTGAAGGACATCCTGCACGATTCCCAAAAAAATTACCGGAATTTTTTATTAAATTTCTCACCGAACCGGACGACACAGTTTTAGATATTTTTGCTGGGTCAAATACAACAGGTGAGGCAGCAGAAGAAAATCAACGCAAATGGATATCTATTGAAATTGAAAGGAAATACTCGGCTGCATCTGTATTCAGATTTATTAATATAACAGATGAAAATGAGATTAAAAGTTTGTATTACAGACTATTGAATGAAAATGTTTTTAATGTTGAAATAAAGAAAACACAGAGCAGATTGGTTTCAATAGTACAAAATTCTGAAGATTTCCAATTATTGCAGCAAGCTCAGGAATAAAGTAAAAAGGTTAATAGGAATGTCTGACGCGCTAAAACCCAAGATTGAATATTTAATTCAGAAAGGAAACTCCATTTTAGACTGGCAATATCAATCAGATACAAGCAAATCGCAATCGGAACCGCTGAGAGAATTAGTACAAGACGTAAAATCTACCTTTTGGGGAGATATGGCTACCGATTTATTCGAAACCTCTTTTGCTGGTAAAACTGCCAGGAAATATATAAAATTGAAAAATCAAAAACAAAAAGTTGCAGAAAGACAGGGAATAATTAAAACTTTAGAAGCTTATTATATAAGCTGGGCAGATGAAGTAAAATCATTGATTTCCTCGATATCGATTTGTAAAAAAGGAGTTAATATAAAAGGAAATAGTCGTATCTTGCTTAAAAAGTTCCTTGTAACACAACATTTTTCAAAAGTTGAAACAAAGATTCGGCATGGTATTGCATTTTTAGAGGAACTTGAATGTGAACAGCTAGTATATAACATAGATATACCTCAGCTTTTGCAAAAAGAGGGAGAAATCAAGCAAGAAGAGGCATATTCAGCATTAAAGCATCTAGAAACAAGGTTAAGAGGTTTAATCCAAAGTAAACTTTCTCCCCTCTCAAATAATTGGTGGAAGGAAAGAATACCCTCAGATGTCCAACAAAGAGCACAAGAAAGAAAAAATAGGAATGAGGGACTGTATCCATGGTATGAACAAAGAGATTTACATCTAATTTTTTATGTGGATTTTACGGATTATTCAAAAATTATTCTCCGAAAAGACAACTGGGAGCAGATTTTTTCTAAAGTATTTAAAGATAAAGAAATCGTTTCTGCAAAGTTGAAAGAACTTGAACATATTAGGAATAACATCGCGCATTCCAGAGAGCTAAAACACCAAGAAATTCAGAAGCTTGTGCTCTACTCTAAAGATTTGCTTTTTTGTATAGGATGAATTGATCATGAACCTCCGCGAACTCATCCCCATCCTCGAATCCATCGCGCCCCCGGAGTTAGCCGAAGACTTCGACACCGGCAGAATCGGTCTCGTTCTTGACCGCGCCGCAGACATCAGGAAAATCGCAGTAGCGCTTGACCCGACAGACCATGTGCTGAAAGAAGCGGCGCGCCTCGGCGCTAACCTGCTCATCACGCATCACACGCTGCTCTTTGACCCTGTGAACCTCATATCGAAACAGTTATCCGACACATTAAAGCTCGCTATAGATAACGATATTTCAATATATACAATGCACACCAACTATGACAAAGCAGAAGGCGGCGTTAACGATGTGCTTGCGGAATTACTGGGATTAAACAACATCACACCGCTTGCGTTTGGAAGGATTGGTGAAATTAAACCGATAACTGCGCCGGAATTTGCCTCATTCATAGCAAAAAAGCTGGATACGCATGTGCAGTATATTGGAGACCGCAAAATAAGAAAAGTCATGGTCGTAGGCGGGAGCGGTTTCAGGAGGGAATACATCGATATCGCCCTTGAACACGGCGCCGATGCGCTTGTATCGGGAGAGCTTCGCCATGATGTGCTCCGTTATGCAGGTGAGCTTTGCCTGTTCGATGCGACACATTATGCCACGGAAGCGCCTGCCATGAAAAGATTATGCGAGCGGCTGCCGGTAGAATCGGTTTTTATTGAGGATAAGCCAGTGGTGAAGGTTCTATAATTTCCTGGTCATATACGGACCATCTCTTTCGTACCCGAACTTCCTGTAATAATCCCTTACCCCTACGCCGCTTGTAACAGCAATCCTTTTATATCCAGCCGCCCTTGCGGTCTCTTCCGCCTGCGCCAGAAGCTCCTCGCCATACCCGCGATGCTGCCACTGCGCCACCCCCGCGCTCGCGCCGGGAGGAACCATCGAGCCGTAAACATGCAGTTCGCGCACCAGCGCCGCATCGAGAAGCTCTTTCCTGTGCGGTGCGAACGGGAAGCGCAACCTGATAAACCCTATCAATATGTCCTTCTCCACATCTTCAAATGAAATGAAGTGCTCTTTCCCGCCGCAGGCAGTGTATTCTTCCACAGCCAGTTCGATGTTCTCAGGTTCAACTCCTTCAAGCAACCTGTGCCCAGCCTCTCTGCACCTGATGCAACGGCACTTTCCTCCCATTTCAAGAAGCCGTTCTTTCGCCAGCTGCCTTATATTGCTTTTCTTTATCCCCGCAAGCACCTGGTAGGCGGGTATGTCGCGCTGTATCCTCTGCAAACGAACCCATTTTGGCAGGATTGATTTGATTCTTGCAAGCAATTCGACAGCATCCAAAACCTCAAGCGGCGCGTAATTACCGACTTCCCACATGCCGTGAAGTCGCGTGCCCTCCGTCACCAGCGTCGGGTATATCTTGAGATAATCCGGCATGAAGCGCTCATCCTCAAACAGTTTTCTGAACATGCGAAAATCTGAATCCACGCAAGAGCCTGGAAGCCCCGGCATCATATGGAAACCAACCTTCAGCCCGCTGTCCCGAAGTCTCGTATTTGCATTTACGCTATCTGCCACTGTATGCCCGCGCTGTATGCCTGCAAGTATGAAATCGTATGTGTTCTGTACCCCTATCTCCACCTTTGTCGCCCCCAGACCAAGAATGGCATCTATGTGCTCCTTTTCTGTCCAGTCTGGTCTTGTCTCGATAGTGATTCCCACGTTCCTTATGCGTGCGCTCTCATTGGCTGACTGGACTTCTTCGGTTGAACAGTAGCTTTTCCTGTTTTTCCTCCATTCTGTCCCGTAAAAATCATTCATCGCCTCGATAGCGCGCTTCACAAACCACTCCTGGTAGCACAGCTCGCGTGATGTGAAGGTGCCCCCCATCACTATGAGTTCTGCCTTCTCAAGAGAATGACCTATCTGTGAAAGTTGCGAAAGACGAGAGGACACCTGCATGTAGGGGTCAAAATTGTTCTCGAACGCCCGCCGCGCCGCAGGCTCTGCCCCCATATAACTCTGCGGCGAGTTGAATTTGGAAGACGGACCGCCGGGGCAGGGGACGCATAATCCGTGAGGGCAGGGGGCAGGTGAAGTCATTGCAGCAATCACAGCCACACCTGATATTGTCCTGACAGGTTTTAACTGGAGGAGTTCAAGAACCCGCTCTTTTTCATCATCATCCTTTGCGGCTGCGAGTATCTGGGAATTGCTTAAAAGGGATGAAAGTTTGTAGCGGATGCTGGTTGCTTTTTTGGCTGCGTTCAATCCTTTCTCATCCGTTATCTCTTTTCGCAGTAGCTGTTCTATAAGTTCCCTGGATGCTGATTCGATGGCGGTCATTCAGGATTCAATACAACGTATAACGCAATAAACGTTACATCAAATCTTTTTCACAAGGTCAAAAAGCGCAGCCTTGGGGGCTTTTGCTTTGATAACGCCCGAAGCCAGAAGCACGCCCACAGCGCCAAGTTCAAGCGCAGCCGCAACATCTTCTCCGGTGGAAATGCCTGCGCCGCAGAGGACTTTAACACCAGGATTTATGCTTTTAACAGCCCTGACCGAGCCCCTGACTATTTCTGGGCTGGCTTTTGAAACTGGAATGCCTGAACCAATAAGCTCCGGAGGTTCAATGGCTACAAAATCCGGAGAAAGCGCAGATGCAGCCGAGGTAACAGCGATATTGTTTGTGCAGACAATCGTGGTCAATCCGGCTTTTTTTGCAGATAAAAGCGCCGCGTCTATATCAGCCAGCAGAAGGCGGCGTTCCGAGTGGTTGATAAGAGTTCCCGTGGCTCCTGCAGAACGCACGCAATCAGCCGTAATATGCCCGGTGTAACTTCCCGCGCCGACTGCATCGATATGCTGCGCAAAAACAGGTATTTTGACTGAGCATGCTACCCTGTATAAATCGGGTGTCTGCGGGCAGACGATAATATCCACTCCAGAATCATCGCTCACTTCCTCGCAGTATTTCGCCATCATGATCGCTTTCTCACCCATGCCCTCGGCATAGGTTTTAAAATTCAATACAATTAACGGTTTTTCTTTCACCTGGCACCCCTGAAAATTTTAAGCTGTATAGACTTCTTCATGGGGATGAACCACTATGCCGGTCGGAGTTATATCGTATGGATGAATGTTCTTGCTGTGATCCGACCCTCTCATCTTGAATATCTCAATACTGCGCACCCTGACGCTGTTCGTGCGTTTATAATACATCAAGATGGTTCCTTCAGTAACGAATACCTCTACACCAAACCTGCTGGGATTGCTCTCATCGAGTATTTCGCATGTCATTAAGGATGTCAATCCAAGGATTTCGAGCGTTGTGCTTAATTTAAGAAGCTCGACCCTTATCTTTGCCGGATCCTGTAAATAAAAACCGATAGATGTGGTTCCATCAACCACAGCTCTTTTTGCATCTATAGTGTCCTGTATCGCTATAATCTGGTCCATCATGGAACGCATATCAAAAGGTCTGACATCCACGTATTTTTCGTGCGAAGGTATGCCGATTTTAGTGGAACAGGCGTCAATTATTGCAAGTTTACCCTCCTCCTCCAAAGCTTCCAGATCCCATCCGAACTTCTTAACATTTTCCCTTAGTTGTTCAGGACGTTCTTCTGTCGCTATATAAATACCATTTTCTCCGAATTTAGTAATGCCATTGTAAATGTATTGAAGCCCGAATATGGTTTTGCCCGCACCCGCAGCCCCTGAAACAAGATAAGTTCGATTCTTGATCAAACCTCCTCCGCATAATTCATCAAACCCAACGATTCCCGTGGGAACGCGTTTAGAGTTATTTTTTTCAGTTTTCTGCTGTTTGTTCATCATTGCCATTCAACCAGGATATATAATATTCGTTTACTATATAAATACTTATTCTTATCATTATGATGCAATTTCCAGGAAAACATACTTTCCAGGATACTACATGTTAAAAATAGTTGCAAAAAATATATGTCTGTATAATACATTTTCGATGCGGTGGAACTATGGTACTTCCTGATAAATTCAAGTGTGTTATAACCAACTGGGACTATATCTATGACCTGTGCAGGCATGTTGCAAATGATATTAAAAAATCCGGGTATAAACCCGATACCATAATCGCCCTGGCGCGTGGCGGCTGGTTCGCAGGCAGGGTGCTCTGCGATTTCCTGGGGCTTAACGACCTGACAAGCCTTAAAATTGAACATTATGTAGGCACCGCAAACGCCGGCAGCGGACCTGCGATAAGATACCCTCTCGCTAACAATGCAGTGGCAGGAAAGAAAGTACTGATAGTGGATGATATTACTGATACAGGTAAAAGTATCGTGCATGCGAAAGAGTATGTAAGCAAACAGAATCCCATAGAAGTGAGAACCGCTGTCCTCCAGTATTTATACACGTCCGAGATTAAGCCTGATTATTGCGGCGAGGTTGTGGAGGAATGGGGCTGGATTGTATATCCCTGGAACTTTATCGAGGACATGATAGATATAATCTCACGCCTTATGGCAAAGGAAAAACTCGATGAATGGAACGTTGATAAAATAAGGTCGGGGTTATTGAAGTACCATAATATCGACCCCATCAGCTTTGAGATTGCCCAGCCTGACCGGATGGAAGAGATACTCGACGAGATGGTAAAAAGAGGAGGAGTCAGGGCAAAAACCGTATCCGGCAAGAAAACCTGGGTTTATACAGGAGCGTGAAATCATGCATGCTGACATAGCAATAATAGGCGGCAGCGGAGTTTACGACGCCTCCATGCTGGATAATGTAAAGGATGTTGAAATAGACACGCCTTTTGGCAAGCCTTCTGATGCCATCACAATAGGGTCTTTCGGGGAGACGAATGTTGCATTCCTGCCAAGGCACGGCAAAGGGCACAGGATATCTCCCAGCAAATTGAATTCCCGCGCCAATATTCTTGCCCTTAAGAAACTCGGCGTAAAACGGATTATATCAGCTTCTGCCGTGGGCAGCCTGAAGCTTGAACACAAGCCTCTTGATATCGTAATCCCTGACCAGATTTTCGACCGGACTAGGATGCGCAAAAGCACATTCTTTGAAGACGGGATTGTTGTCCATATCGGCTTTGCGGACCCTTTCTGTCCTGAAATGTCCTCCCTGCTGGCTGATATTACAAACGAACTTGGGTACTCTGTCCACAGTAAGGGAACCTATGTCTGCATGGAAGGGCCGCAGTTTTCCACGCGGGCCGAATCAAGAGTTTACCAGAACCTCGGGTTTGACATAATCGGAATGACCGCGCTTCCAGAAGCAAAACTGGCGCGTGAGGCAGAGATATGTTACAGCATGATTGCAACCGTGACTGACTATGATGTCTGGCATGAAGAGGATGTTAATATCGAAACAGTAATCGCAAATGCGATGAAGAACGAGGAGGCTGTTCGCAATATCATTAAAGAGGCTGTCCCGCGAATATCGCTTGAGCGGAATTGCATTTGCTCTAATGCGTTAGCCAGGGCAATAATTACTGCCCCCGATAAGATTCCTGTGGAGACGAAAAGAAAACTGAATGACCTGATTGGAAAATATTTATAATTCGGCCCGGTATTTCACTCTTGAAGTCCGATGAGGATGAACTTTGGTTTTTTCATTCAGTTCAAAATAGTTATATGCTTTCAGGTGGATGAATGATTGATGGCTGTGGTCAAAGAGGTAAAGGATGGTACAAATCTTTT
The DNA here is from genome assembly GCA_028715885.1 of Candidatus Methanoperedens sp. Classification (GTDB taxonomy): domain Archaea; phylum Halobacteriota; class Methanosarcinia; order Methanosarcinales; family Methanoperedenaceae; genus Methanoperedens. The sequence continues at coordinate 10,699 of JAQUQX010000013.1, read as the reverse complement.
AAAGGATGCGCGAGATATAACCATGGTGGAGCTGGGGTGTGATGACGTAACTGTTTCATTAACCCCGGGTAAAATCATATTATGGTTTGGCAGGAAGGTCGGAGAATCATTAATACACGAAGTAATTTTTGGAGTTTCGGAAATAGACTCGTCTGTAAATTATGAACAGGAAGTGATATGTAATTTCAATAACATCTCAGAGTATGAGAATATGGGCTATGTACTGACATCATACGCAAAAACCAAAGGCGGGTACAGGGTTATTTTCAATATCCCGTTTTCGAAGAAACCTGCTCTTGCACATTTCGTAAAATCCATCGTGAACCAGCTTCGCGAGAAGGATGTAAGAAAAACACTCCACTGGGACGGAAGCATTGACCGTATGATTCTGATGCACAATGAGTTAAAAAGACTCGACGGCTGGGAGATTAAGCGGATTGAATATAAGGGCGAAGAAGAAAAGGTGACATAATGGTGAGAGAGGAAGAATGCAAAACTACTATTGAATCCATGAATCTTATTGCCGGGCATATTAAAAAGGTCGCATCAAAACTGGATGCCGGTTCTGTAAAATCTCTTGTGGACGGTATAATGGGGTCACAGAGAATATTTCTGATTGGCGCGGGAAGGTCGGGGCTTGCTGCAAAGGCTTTCGCAATGAGGTTGATGCATATGGGATTTAGCGTCTATGTGGTAGGAGAAACTACGACACCGGCTGTGCAGCCCGAAGACCTTGTGATAGCAGTATCTGGTTCGGGAGAGACACCATCCATCGCAAGTCTTGGCGCAATAGCAAAAAAAATAGGCTCAAAACTGGCAGTCATTACCTCAAATAAAGAGTCTACTCTTGGGAATATTTCAGATATTGTTGTTATAGTTCCGGGTAGAACCAAGGAAGATACTGATTACGAGGATTATCACGAACGAAGGATGATAGGGTATCCCCAGTTAGCACCGCTTGGAACCATTTTTGAGATTACTGCGCTGGTTTTCCTCGATGCCGTTATCTCGGAATTGATGGTCAGGACGGGCGCCAGTGAAGCGGAGTTAAAGAAAAGGCATACGGTGTTTGAATAATTATGTTCTCGCAAAGGGTAAAGGGTATAGACATATCGGGAATCCGCAAAATGTTTGAAGGCGCGGGTCCCAATGCCATAAACCTGGGATTGGGTCAGCCGGATTTCGACACTCCGGAGCATATTAAAAGGGCAGCTATCGACGCTATCAATAAAGGCTTCACAGGCTATACGGCGAATCTTGGGATTCCTGAGCTTCGGGAAGCCCTGTGCAGGAAGTTTGAGACTGAGAACCAGTTTACTGTTAAGTCCGACGAGGTAATTGTAACATCCGGTGCATCGGAGGCACTTCATCTTGCGCTGCAGGCTCTGGTAGATACAGGCGATGATGTTCTGATACCAGACCCCGGATTTGTATCGTATTCGTCTCTGGCAAAGATGGCTGGGGGAAAAGTCGTGGGCGTGCCCCTTGGCGAAGAGCTGACATTGACTCCCGATGCCGTGAATGAATGCATAACCCCTAAAACCGTTGCATTATTTCTCAATTCACCTTCAAACCCTACAGGTACTGTCCAGACGAGGGAGGAGATTAAAGCGATGGCAGAGATTGCCGAGGATAACGATATTACCATAATTTCGGATGAGGTGTATGAACATTTCATTTACGAGGGCGAGCATGTCAGCCCCGCGCAGTTCACTGATAATGTTATTACCATCAACGCAGTCTCAAAGACCTATGCCATGACAGGCTGGCGCATTGGCTACGCAGCCGCGCGAAAGGAATATATCGAGCAGATGCTCAAAATTCACCAGTACATCCAGGCATGCGCCTGCTCGATAGCGCAGAAGGCGGCGCTGGCTGCGATTGAAGGACCGCAGGAGTGCGTGAGCGAGATGCGCGCAAGTTTCAGGGCAAGAAGGGATATCTTACTTTCCGGATTTGCTTCAATGGGTATTAAATGCGTGAAGCCGCAGGGGGCTTTCTATGCATTCCCTGAGGTTGCGGATGGGGATGCGCCGCAGAAATTGCTGGAAAAAGGCGTGATTGTTACTCCAGGCTCGGCTTTCGGGGAGAACGGGAAGGGGCATATCAGGATTTCGTATGCAGTTTCTGAGGGGAATTTGAGGAAAGCGATTGGGGTGATGGAGAGGGTGCTTGGGTGAATGTGGGTGCTGTGGCAGAGTTATATAACAGGCAACAACTTGAAGATCTAATGAGATATTTTGATATGAATGACCTAAATTTCCAAAAGAAGATTAATTCGAAAAAACGTATTCGGACACTACACAATGATACAAATCACTGATATAAAAAATATAGACTTTGACTCCATTCCAATTGATTCCTTTTGGAATACTGGTGAAAAAGAACTTAAAATGCATAAGATTCACGCATATCCAGCGAAGTTTCCTGCCTTCATAACCACTAAGGCGCTTGACTACGCCAGAAAAAATTCTATTAAAACGAACCAGATTGCTGATGTCTTCTGTGGCTGCGGGACTGTGGCATTTGAAGCCAAACGCTGTGATATCGACTTCTGGGGATGTGATATAAATCCTGTGGCAACAATGATAGCAAAGGTAAAAAGTCGAAAATACCAGCCCGAACGACTAAAAAAATATTATAAAGACATTTTAGATACATTTGCCCATAAAAATATTAGTGAGATTGATTACGACTCCTCAAATGAGCGTATTAGATACTGGTATGATAAGGCACACTATGACGATTTGTTTCGCCTGAAGGTTGCAATTGACGAATCAACGCCTTTAAAAAGCGATTACCGTCTGTTCTTCACTTGTGCATTTTCCAATATTCTCAAATCAACTTCTCGTTGGCTCACGAAATCAATCAAGCCTCAGGTTGATCCAAACAAGCAAATTGCAGATGTAATGGACGCTTTTAAAAAACAATGTAAATTCATGATGTCAGCAAATAATGAAAGCGATGTTACAGGTGAATCCAGCACCGACATCATTACGGGAAGCTTTCTAGATTCTTCGATTAATATGCCAAAAGTAGACATGATAATTACCAGTCCCCCTTATGTGACTTCATATGAATATGCAGATCTGCACCAACTCTCATCGCTGTGGCTTGGTTTTGTCAAAGACTACCGTGAACTACGTGAAGGCTCTATAGGAAGCAGGCATCATGTTTATAATTTTGAAAGAGAACTTAAACACCTGAACAATACCGGTACTCATATTGTGTTTAGATTATTGGACAATAATAGTTCGAAGGCTCATTCCGTAGCAAAATATTATTTAGATATGCAACATGTCACAGCAACCTGTTATTCAATGCTTTCAAATGGTGGAATGGCACTTTTTGTTATCGGAAACACCGAATTCAAAGGAGTTAAAATTGATAATGCATGTCACCTAGCAGAGTCACTACAAAATAGTGGATTCAGTGAAGTACTCGTCACAAAACGTAAAATCAGCAAGAAAATTTTAACACCGTATCGGGATCAACAAGGGCGCTTTACTAAGGATGGTAGAGGTCGTAAAATATACAGTGAAGAATTTATATTAATTGGGAGGAAATGATGTCTATTGAATCTTGTGGTGTGAAAATTGATACTATTGATGTAAAAATCAGTTATAAAATAATTGAGTTGTTTTCAGGGGGTTTATATTCGAGCCCTAATAAGGCATTTGAGGAACTCGTTTGTAACTCATACGATGCTTTTGCCAATAACGTAGCTGTGTATGTCCCATCCGATTTAAAGGTTGATGGTGCATATATTTGGGTATGTGATGACGGTGAAAGTATGGATCAACAAGGATTAAAGGCCCTATGGAATATTGGAAAGTCTCCTAAAAGAGGTGACCCCAAAAGAGACGCTAAACGCCTTCAAATTGGAAGATTTGGAATAGGAAAGTTAGCAACCTATGTTTTAGCTAACAAGTTGACGTATTTTTGTAAAAAAGATGGTCGTTATCTAGCAACAACTATGGACTATAATGAGATTTCTGATGAAAATGATGAATTTAAACTTGATGAAAGAGAGATTAAAGAAACCGAAGTCCAAGAAGTGTTAAATCCTTATATCCATTCTGCAGGTAATAACCCACTCCCATTCAAACTTTTTGGAGAAGATGCAGCTGAAAGTTGGACTTTTTCGATTCTTACTAGCTTGAAACCAAAATCTTCTGAAATAAAAGACGGGCGGTTAAAATGGGTGTTGAGTACGGCACTACCTCTTAATCCAAGGTTTAAACTCTATTACAATGGCAATGAAATATACTCTTCAAAGATATCAAAGCCAATTAGAAAAACATGGATACTTGGGAAGGATGATCCTACTGTAAATTCAAAAGATTATGCAGTTTCCAGGCAAGAGGGAGACAAATACTTTATCGATTTTGATAATTTAAAAGGTGTTTATGGTCAGATTGATTTGTTTGAAGATTCGCTTCTTGCTAATGATAAAGCGTCATATCTATCAAGGAGTCATGGAATTTTTTTAATGGTTCGTGGGCGTTTAGTTAATCTTGATGATTCACTTTTAGGGATGGAAGCTTTTTCACATGGTGCATTCAACAGATCTAGAATAGTTATACATGCCGATGGGTTGGATGAAAATTTAACTTCAACTCGTGAATCAATAAAAGAGTCTGAGCCTTTATGGCAGTTGAAAGATTATTTGAAAAGCAAATTTAATAATGAAGTGAAGAAATTTTATTTCGAGGAAGAAAATAAAGAAAACAGAGAGAGAAGTATATCTTATCGCCTATCACAAACTTCCTTTACCCAATCTAAAAGACCTCTTTATGTATTTGCTCAGAAATTTTTTGATGGAGATATTGTAAATCCAATTCTTATTGAAAAACCTCCCAATAATCTTAAATCAGAATTACTCGATCGGCTAAAAGAAGAGTTATCAAGTGAGGATTCTATAATAAAGAAAGTAGAATGGTTGCTATTAAATTCAGGTGATCCTATTGCCAAGCTCGACTTAGTACAAGGCAAGATGAAGATCAATATGCTTCATCCATATATCGCAAATTATCACGAAGCTTACAAAAAAAGCGGCCAGCCCCTTGAGTACCTTGCTATAACGGAAGTTTTGACGGAAGCCCATTTGTATGAACTTGGTATAGACGAATCAAAAATTAATGCAATAATGAGACGACGCGATGAAACTTTGAGAAAATTATCGTTGTCGGATCGTGTAGCAGCTCCCGTGGTTGCTCAAATGTTAAAAGAGGCAATTGTTGACCAAACCGGGCTTGAAGACGCAGTTTATAATGCGTTTCTTGCACTAGGATTTGAGACAACAAAAATTGGTGGCACTGGAACACCTGATGGGAGAGCCGATGCCATTTTAGGATTTGGTAGCGGTGAAAGAAGCAATAATTATTCACTTACTTATGATGCTAAAAGTACCCAAGAGACTAAAATACAAGCTGCAACCGCCAAACTTTCTGGTATAAAGCGTCATCAGAAGGATTATAATGCTGATTTTTCAGTGGTAATTGCTGTTGATTATGCAGGGTCTAATGATCCTGAAAGTGCAATATCTAAAGAAGCAATACAACAAAAAGTAACGGTTATGAGAGCAAAAGACTTGATGAGATTGATATTACTTGTTGCACCAAAACAAATTGGCTTGTCAAAAATTCGAGAGTTGTTTGAAACATGCCATTCGCCTTATGAAGTTACTGAATGGGTGAACAAAATACAAAATGAAGTGGTGACGTTTCCTCCTATCAGAGAAATCATTGAAACAATTTATGATCTTCAAAAGAATGATACTGAACCTCCTGAAATTGCAGTTGTAAGAAATGAATTGCGCCGTAAATCTATTCATTTATCTATTAAGGAATTAGAATCATTAATTGAAAGTTTGAAAACGTTTATTCCTGGTTTCATAGATAAAGATGGAAATGTTGTTGGGATTCAGGGGCATCCAGACAAAATACTGGAAAGAATATATAGTGCTATCAATATAATCCCTCATGATCTCCAGCAAATGTATCTTTCTTTTTTTTCAGGAGAAGATAATGAGAAATGAATAGTGTTTTCAAATATACTTTTTGGCTGAGTCTTGAGGTTTCTAATTCCTTTCTTGCTAGACTTTATCAAACAACTGCCTACAACCGAAATTAATGCACAATCGAGATGCCCCTGATTTGAGTAAAGCGAAATCTTGGCCGTTGAATAGCAAATCAACTCTTGAGAACCCTCTCTTCAATAACCCCAACAATCTCCTTAATATCCCTAATCACCACATCCGCCTCCTCGCACAGAAGCTTCGGGCACTTCCCGCTCTGCTGTATGGAAAGCACCCCCAGATCCGCTGCGCGCATCGCAAGCAGGTCATTAATCCCATCGCCCACCATAATCACCTTATCGTATTGCTGTTTCAATCGTTCGGTGAGAGCCTGAATCACACAATATTAAGCCCATGGGTTACTAAGTTGGAAAAGTAACCCATGAATATATAAACAATTAAACTATATAATTCATCATGGAAAAGGCAAGGTTAATAGAAATATTGTCAGATTGGAATTTCTGGGATAAAGAGATCACTACCGGGATAGAACGGAGAACATATATTGAAAAGGTTAATAATGCTTTAAAATCCGGACAGGTGGCGACAATTGTGGGGGCGCGCCGCTCAGGGAAGTCCACAATCATGAAACAATATCTTAAAGAGATTGTAAAAAACGGCGTTAATAAAAAAAATACTCTTTTCGTGAATTTTGAGGATCCCAGGTTTGGCGCCGACCTTTCGATTGAAATATTACAACAAATATACGAAGTTTATATCGAATTTCTCGAGCCGGATGGTAAGCCGTATGTTTTTTTAGATGAGGTGCAGCACATCAAAGGCTGGGAAAAGTTCGTAAGGTCTCTTCATGAACGTGATGCGGCATATTCGATTGTTTCCGGGTCTTCATCAAAACTGCTGAGTGAAGAATTCGGGACTGCGCTTACTGGAAGACATATAACCATCCAGGTATTTCCATTGGGTTTTGATGAATTCTTGAAATTCAAGGGCGTTGAAATAAAAACAAATCTTGATATGATTTCACACCGCCACGCTATACAGCGTTTTCTTCGCGAGTACATGGGATTTGGCGCTTTTCCAAAGGTAGTCCTTTCTGAAGACAAAAGCTCGATGTTGAGAGATTATTATGATGACATTCTTTCAAAAGATGTTATTGTAAAACACGGAATAAAGTCTCATGGAAAGTTGATGGCACTTTCAAAATTTTACATTACAAATATCTCTTCGCCAGTTAGCTTTAACAGCATAAAGGGGTTTTTAGATATTCCTTTACATACGATTGAAAGATTTTCGTATTACCTTTCGTATTCGTACCTGTTTTTCTTTGTAAAAAAGCATGCATATTCCTTAAAAGAACAGGAAAAAAATCCAAGAAAGGTTTACTGCATAGATGCAGGGCTGCGAAATGCGATATCTTTCAGGGTAAGCGAAGATATGGGGAAGATCGCTGAAAACATAGTATTCCTTGAATTAACAAGGCGTGGAGAAGAAGTATATTACTGGAAGAACGGGCGCCAGAGAGAAACTGATTTTGTGATCAGGAAAGGTATGAAGATCGCGCAGGCTATACAGGTTTGCTGGAGTTTGGATGATGAAAAAACCAAAAAAAGGGAAATTGAAGGATTGATGGAGGCAATGAGGGAGTTTGAGCTTGAAAAAGGGTTTATGATAACTGAGGATTTTGAGGGGGAGGAAATGGTTGAAGGGAGAAAAATAATTTATATGGCGCTGTGGAAATGGCTGCTGGAATGAGATATCGTTCGCTGCTTCTGCGTATCTGGAAAAGATATTTACGGCTTAGCTAATTTTTCCACAACCCCAACTATCTCCTTAATATCCCTTATCACCACATCCGCCTCCTCGCGAAGCATCGGCAGGCATTCCCCGCTCTGCTGTATGGAAAGCACCCCCAGATCCGCGGCGCGCATCGCAAGAATATCATTGATTCCATCCCCTACCATTACCACCTTATCGTATTGTTTTTTTAAGTTCTTCACAATCTCTTCTTTTTTATGCGGCGTGGCTATCTCGAACACCCTTTCGATGGGCACATCGACTTTATTCGCAAGCGCGCCAAGGTTTCGCATGCTGTCGCCCGAGGCAATGTACGCGTCCACACTCATTTCGTTAAGTGTTTTTATAACGGAAGGGCTGCTCGAATACACTCTCCCGCCCGTGCAAATAACATAAGGTATATTTTTTTTCTCAACATCGATAATCAAACCAACACCCATGTAAAAAATATCCTTGCATCTTTTTTTAACCGCAGCCATCACGTCCTGAAGGTCTTTCATTTTTGCCCTGGCGTCATTCTGGACTGCGGAAAATGCGGTTTGTTTATCTATCTGCGCTCTTGAGCATCCCACTTCAAGGTCAATATTATATTCTTTAATGAACCCGGAAATCAACATTTGAGGAGGGCAATCTACGAGCCTGTTTGAATCCACCTGCATCACAAGGATGGCGCAGTATGGTTTTTTCCCGACAAGCTCGGTGGTAACTACTTCCTCGAGATACTCGCCTGTTTCTATGTTCTTTGCCACGCGGTACATGCGAAGCAAAGTTCCTGCGCTGTCAAAAACCACGGCAATTCTCATAGCTTACACACGTTTTTTATGGGTAATTATCTTTTCCGGTGAAATGTGCGAAATTCCGGGAATTAAGATGATGTGTATAAATAAAAAGTAGCAGGCACTAATTTAGCGCCTGCATTGAAGTTTAATCTTCAGTATCCCAGATATTTTGGCGCAAACAGGATGACGAAGTAGATAGCCATGGTTACAAATCCTAGCGGGACTCCAAGCCTTGCCCATTCCTTGCTTGTGATGCCAAGTTTTCCTGCTGAGATGATGTTCGGGATGTTTCCGGGTATCAGCATGCCTCCAGCTATCAGCAGCCCCATTAATGCGGCATTAATCTGAAGCTGTGATAAGGTCGGCCCGATTTCTGCTGCTGTCATTGTTGCATTATCAAGGATTGCGGACACTGTATTTATCCAATAGAGCGCCTCGGGGGGCATTTTTGTGATGTATTCAAAGATTATCGGTTTGAAGCCGTCGCCGAGGAAAACAAGCGCCATAATGAACACATATACTTTGACGGCTCTCATTATTACATCCTTCAATGTCTCCTTATAATCCTCAGCTTTCATGCCCGGGTCATTTGTATCCACTTTTCCAAGGAAGAACATTCCCACCAGACCAAATGCAATTATTCCAGGGATAACGTAAACAGCCAGCTGTTCGAAAAGGTAAGTGAAAGTGGCAAAGTATGGCGGACCTGACAGCTTGGAAATGGCTATTGTTGAAAGAGGCTCGCCAAGAGGCGTGAGCGCGGCGCCAAGACCGATTGAAAAACATGCTATGACCGTAAGGTCAACCTTGGATTTCCTTGTAAGCGGCAGGGCATTGACTATCTCAACGAGTATGATGGCTGCAAGAATGGCGGAAATCACGCTCGAAAATAGACCAAGGACTGCGATGAGTATGAAAGCCATGACCTTTAATGAAAGTTTTTCGGTCATTGTCCTTATCACGCCATGGATGGGTTCGTGCCATTTGTAAATAATCAATCCGACAAACAGTACAACCTGCACGATGCCTACGGGTAAATGAAATTCTTTTGGTATAGACTGCGGTGCAATCTGCGCCAAACTTGCGGTATTAATCGTATTATTTATATACACTGGAGCGACCAATGCCTCTTGTATTATTGACCATCTCCAGCCGGTTTCTATAATCTGTCCGGCTGCGTCAACAAGTTGTGCAAAGCCCGATATCGTGAGTGCAAGAATTCCACAAATGAAAAGAAATACTTCAAGATTCTGTTCAATTATCTTAATTTTGAAAGGACCTATCAATACAATCAGGAATATTATGAAAAGCCCTATTGCTATTCCTATATCCATTGTTATTTTTCATCCTAAACATATTTTATTTCAAGCCACCAAAAGCCTGAATAAAACTTTTTCATATTCCACACAGGCTCTTTTATAATTTGTGGTTTAAACCGAGGGAAGGGCGCATAAGCGCAGACTCAGGAAGCGCCAGTGTCCGAGAGAGAGGAAAGGGCGGTTCAAGAAGAAAAGCAGATGTAGAAATTGAAATATATATGAGCTTTGAAACTTAAGGAATGATGGGATACTATTACTATAACGCTCCAGACAAACCGTCGGAAAGAAAAAGGAACATACTTCCCATTGTGCTGGCGATTTCTTTAATAGCACTGGCTGTGCTAATTGCTGGAACGCTTGTACTGGGGTTGGGCGGTCAGAGTCAGGAAATAAACACTCTGGAAATCAACACATCCGGGATTGACATTTCCAATGACCCGATACAAATTCCTTACACGGGCGAGCCGATTATTAAGGAAAGCAGCGGTCACAAATACACAATTATGCCTGTGGCGTCCTATGAAATATCCGCAAAGGTGGAAAGTGTAAAAATGTACTACAACGATGATAAAAGCAAAATTTCTCCGGTGGATATATGCGTTACATGGGGAGAACTGGCTGCCGAGTCGAACATAAATTACACTCAGAGTGATAGATTTTGTTATACGAAACTTACCGGGGAATTAAAAAGCAGTAAAAACTATGCCGGAGGAGCAACTGCATACAAACTCTCAAATAACCACATAATTCCTGCGAATAATAGTATT
>JAQUQX010000012.1 GCA_028715885.1 Candidatus Methanoperedens sp. | reverse complement strand
CAATATTCCGCACGGGCTGGGGGTTTGAACCCACAGCCATCGGATTAGATACGAATTTTTGTTTTTTTTTAGCTCTGGAAATAACAGAATCACATGGCTTATCCAATCTGTTTTTCTGCGAAATCCCCTGCTATTGGCAGTTTATATAACTCCCCTTTATATGCCTTGAACATCAATAATAACCACAGAACTAATGTTAATAATCCAAAGAGAGGCCCTATCACCCATCCAATTAATGGGATAAATCCAATGACATACCCTATCACAAAAAGAGGCAGAAAAGTCGCTATTGACTGCATTGCATGAAACCTGACAAATTTATTTTCTTTTTCTAAAACCATAAATACTATCCCGGTTATAAATCCCAGGACATAACAGAGCACACCTTCGATATTTTCATCAATACCTAATGCTGTTTTATTATTTCCCATAGTTATTTCTCCAGCTACTTTAAGATAAATGGTAACACCATTTCCTCTAGTTAAGTTACTACTAACAATAGAAATAGTTTTCGGCATCATTAATGATTATTCATTCAAGATGGTCTTAAAAAATTGACTCCTGTGATTAAGCATTCCTTTTTTATGTCAAAAGCGGGCTGGGAGGGATTTGAACCCACGGCCGTCGGATTAAGAGTCCGACGCTCTGCCTGTCTAAGCTACCAGCCCATAAAAAGGGCTTTTCTCTAATAATGTTATCTTAATATATACATTTCGCAGCCACAACCAGAATCTATAAACAATAGTATCACATAAAACAAGTGAAGGGTTGCAATGTTTGCGATGAGCTATATTGAAATATTTATGGAGATATTTAACGTATGTGCAGCGACACTTATTGTCCTGATTAGTGGACTGGTCATTTTCAACATGCAAAGACTGAATAGAGACTTACTAAAAGCAAGAATTTTTCTCAATCATGCCATTACTCAACAGACATGGACGTATATATCGATTGCTGGAGCCGCATTTGCCTTAAATGCAGTAACCAAATTTATGGTTTTGTTCACCAGAACAGGAGAGATGCTTAATAAATACTATATGTTAGAGATAACCCAGGTCATCTTTCTATTGGCTTTCATCCACGCGATATATAGCTATTTCGTGTTTATAAGTACGCATTCCCCAAAAGCGTTTGAACCTTAAATTTTTGATACTTTCACATATTCAACCTGTTATAATTATGCAGGAATCGATTTAACAACTACTTTTTAATTGTACCGGGGAAATTTTTTATAGATATATAATAAAATATCAGTGTCAGGCTGACTAAGGAAAATATGGAGATAACTACTATAATCGTATCGCTGAAATTGTAATTAAATACCAGACTCAAACTTTTTATTACTGCGCCTGTCATGAAAACTAAAACCATAAAAGGTTTTAGCATAATGCTCTCAGTCATTTCATTCAACATTAATTAATTTTAATAAGATATATATTTTACTCTCGAAATTCTCTTCATAAATAAAAAATTGTACAGTTGTATTATAATAAATAATATTTACTAATGATTTAAAACTAAAATTAGAATGTATTTTTTGATTTTTTAAAATTAAAACCTTAAATTATTCTTATTTTTGTAAATAAAAGTTTAAAAATCTTTATTTACCGTAAGACCGGGTTTGATTTAAAATGAATTAATACACAGGTTTTTACACAAATAAAAGAATTCACCCAATTGAGCACAGATGAAAATCGCAAAAGAAACGTTATTATTCATACTCGAAGTAAGCAAATCATCAGCCCCGCTGGAGTTCGCAGGCATGCTTTCAGCAGAAGGCGATATTATAACGGATGTGGTCATCGTCCCCGGAACAGAATCAAGCGATGAGAGTGCCGTGATGCAGTTATTTATGCTTCCTAACATACACACGGTCGGAACCGTCCACAGCCACCCGACAGGGGATACACACCCCTCGACCGAAGACCTCGAACTATTCGACAGGAAAGGGCAATATCACATTATTGTGGGCGCCCCTTATGACCTCTCAAGCTGGACATGCTATAATAACAAAGGAGAACCTGTCAGGCTTGCGGTCGTTGATTACAAGTTTAAAGAGGATGAGGAAAACTGGTAATTATTTTTTCTTTCGGGTTTCAATCTCTTTCTTAAGCCAGGGAACTACATCAGCGCCATGAACAAGGGTTTTCAATTCGTCTTTTAAGTTAGAGGGTTTTACCTTGATTAACCACCCCTCGCCATAAGGGTCTTCTTTCAGGATGGTGAGTTCATCCTCAATGCTTTCATTGACTGAGATTACCGTGCCTGCAACTGGCATCAGCAGCCCCCCCACCCATTTCGCGGATTCCAGTGAGCCAAACGCCTCCCCGGCATCAAATTCGTCATCCTCCATGGGAAGGTCTATGAACTCAATATTACCTGCGGCTTTCGCGCCATAGGCGTCCATGCCCACGGTTACTGTCCCGTTATCTTCTACCCTCGCCCATGTGTGATCCTTTGTATAATACAGCTCTTCCGGAAGATTATATCCTTCTATTTCCGCCATGTTTTTTCCTCGTTTTATGTGTTATTACATCACTATATATAAACTTAATTATCGGCAAACCGCTCCCGCTCTTTTGCTATTAATTTTCCGTAGTATTCAGCGGCTTCTTTCACGTTCATCACAGAGTCCTCATGAAACTCGCCTTTCACTTTTACAAGCCATTCGCTGTACGGGCTGCTGTTAATGATATTGGGGTCGTCCCAGAGTTTTTCATTTACGCCTGTGACTTCTGCATCAAATGGCAGGGAGACCTGTGAGACGGCTTTTATGGTTTCATACGCCACCAGCATGTCTCCTTTTTTGACTGACTCGCCGATTTCAGGCAGGTCTATATGCACTATTCCTCTGGACATGGTTTGTCCGAGTTCTGTAATACCTATGAGGATATTGCCTTTCTCCTGCTTCAGCCATACATGGTTTTTCATGTAATACCTGTCTTCGGGGAATTCGAATTCATAAGCCTTCATGCTGCTTACAATTTAAAGGGAGGTATAAAATACTTTTGCAGCGCATTGGTGTCCCGGAACGAGATAAAATGGTAATTAAGGCAGTGGTTTTTGACATGGACGGCGTGCTTGTGGATTCCATGCCCGACCATGCGGATGCGTGGAAAACCGTTTTTGGCGAGCTGGGTATCCATATCACAAGGCAGGATATTTACGATATTGAAGGCTCAAACCATGAAGGGATTATCAGGCTGGTATTTAAGAAGGCTGGAAGGATACCTGATGCGGAGGAGATAGTCGGGCTTGCACAGAAGAAAAAAGAAATTTTTACACGGACAAATAAGGTTACCGTGTTTGATGGAATTTACGATTGCCTCGGTTTATTGAAAAACAGGTGTCTTCTCGGAGTTGTGTCGGGCTCGGATAAAGCTGTGGTCATGGAATTGCTCGGGCGGTTTTTCCTGGACACGTTTGATGCTGTGGTCACGGGAAATGATGTCAGGGAGGGGAAGCCGTCGCCTGAGCCTTATCTGAAAGTTATCAAGATGCTCAACGTGAGAAAAGATGAATGTATTGTTATCGAGAATGCGCCGCTGGGCGTGGAATCTGCAAAGAGGGCGGGGTTGTTCTGCATAGCAATTCCCACATACGTTGAGGCGCAGAGGTTGAAGGATGCGGATGTGGTGCTTGCGAATCATGCTGCTCTGAGGGATTATATAGCGGGATTGGAATTGTCCGAATGATTGGTATTATTTATTAACCGTCACAGCCATTAAGGTATTTGAGGAAAGAAATATGGAATCCGTTTATTTCTATGAAGACAAAGTAAGCAAAGACGTGTCAAAAGTATTAGAGGACGATTTCTTCAAGCGCATCGGCTATACTGTTCGCGAGTGCAAGCTTCTTGGCTCTGAGCGTAAAGGTTATTTTCTTTATATCAAAGCAAATTCCGAGGACATCGACCGCGCAGAGGAAAAATTCGAGGGCTGTGGTCTTCTAAAACTCATGGGCGAGGAGATGAAAATTGTGACAGCCGCTTTTATCGCCGAAGCTGAGAATGCAGCAAGCGGTATGGGGATGATTTTCGGGTGAAGATGCGGTTAAAGTAGCAGCAGTTAAGGATATTGTTAAAACTCATCTGCGCCGCGGGCTGACATTGCACCGCTGAGTTCGTACAAGTTCATTTTTGTTCGTTGTTTTTTTATAAAGATTGCTGCTCTACTTTACGTTATTCGCGCTCTTTGAGGTGAGACAAGCATTGTGAACCAGATTAATCATTTCATGGCAAATATTAAAATCCAACCACAAACTATAATATGCGCCAAAGAAGATATAGGAATATGGTTAAAATCAGACTCAAAGTGCCCAAAACCAGAATAGTTAAAACAAACGTAGCCTATGGATTCAGAACCACAATCCCAAAAGAAATCCGCAGAGCTTACGCAGTGAAACAGGGGATGCAGGTCGTCTGGTACGATAGAAATGGGGAAATACGGGTGCTTTTCAGAAGACCTGTCAAATCCATCAAAGAACTTAAAGGAAGCATACGCGGTGGACGAAAACTCTCAAGAGCGAGCGCAGAAGAGCTTGTGGATAGAGAATACAATCTATGAAGCAATACAATCTCTTCCTCGATGCCAGCGCCCTGGTGGCTTACTTCAATATCGAGGATGAATTCCATAAGCAGGCAATTGAAATAATAGACACCGAACATATTAGCCTGAATTTTTATACCTGCGATGTAACGGTGCTTGAGCTGCAATATGTGCTGTGGAAAAAAGTAAATCACTTCACAGCGATCGATAAGACGCTTGGTTTGATTGAAGCAGAGGATGTTACTGTGTTGACCTGCGATATTGAAGATATGCTCAATGAACTGGAAATCTTCAAGCTTCATCCTATGCCAAGTTTTGATGCAATTATATGCGCTATTATGAACAGGCAGGGAATAGAACTACTTGTATCTTTTGACAGGCAACATTTCGATGCTGTTGATGGTATCGTGAGAATCGAAAGTTTGAAAGAGTTAAAAGCAAAAACTGGCTAAAAGCCCATCACGACATATCAGTCATCATTTATCTAAAACACTTAACACATGATAAAATAATATCCTTTTCCCCTGTCAATCTTTTTGCGAGTTCAATTCCACTGGCTAAATCGTCCGCATAATAAATCCTACCCCCGGTATTATCCTGAACAAGCGGTTTCATCCTCTCCCCCACAAGCACCAGCGCCTCAAGTTCAGTCAGATGCTTCCTGATAAATCGCTCAACTCCGCCGGGTTCAAGCCCTTCGCATACCTCTTTTGCCTCCTCCCCCAGTACCATTACAATTCTCCCACCCTGAGCCTGCGCAAATAACAATGCCCTCTCAGCCGCCTTAATGTCCATCCCCGAGTTTGAGTTGTCTATAAGCGTTCTTCCTTCGAGGGATGTTTTTTTCATTCGTCCTTCAGCGCCGCTAAATTCACGCAGCGAGCGTTCGATTGTATTTGCCCCTATATTTATTGCCAGAGCAGCCGCAGCAGCGCACACAAACGCTGTTTTATAGGAATTCATGTCGTAATCCTGCGCATCAGGGAGACGTATCCTGCCGTGTTTTTTACCAAGATAATACGCTATTGTCTTTTCGTCCTCGTAATAGACATTGCAGGAAGCATTGACCGAATCGGTGAATGAAATAATATCCATATCCCTCCTGCATGACCCGAAAAACCTCAACGCATCGTTATTTATCACAAGCGTACTTCCGGGTTTTGCACTGAGTATCATCTGGCGCTTGGCATCGCTTGCAAGCCCTGTGCCATTGGCTATTTTATAGTCATTGGCTATTGTGGTAATCACACCGATATCAGCGCAACCTGTCCCCCCAAGTGAAATTTCGGATATGAATACTTCAAATTCGATACCCGCCTCTAAAACTGCATCCAGCGCTGAAAGAATGCTGGCTGGGGTTATGCTCAAGCCTTTTTTAACAACTTTTCCGGCATCCCAGTCTTCAAGTCCGCGGCTTGTATGCGAGACAACTTTTTTTTCTTTCGATAAAATCCCGGCAAGCAGGATAGCTGAGCTTGTTTTTGCCTTCGTACCAGTTATCTCAACCAGTGTTTTGTCGTTGAGATTGTACCCGGATAGTATCTCGCCTGCTGCTGCATGATGCGATAAAACAGGGATGTTATTCGAAAGTGCATCCACAAGCATGGGGTAATTTTTATCAAGATGCACGGGCGCGACTATAACGTCAAAATCCGATGCGTTAAGAGGTTCCCGGGAAGTTCTGATGCCGTCTTTTTCTAACCCATCCAATTCTTCAGCGCTCAGGGTATTATATACATCTACCGCCGCCACTGAGCCTACGAGCTTCTTAAGTTTCCCGGCTATTACCGTGCCGCCATGCGTTAAATCAAGTACTGCTACCCTGAACGAGCTTTTAAAGTGCATCAGTTTGATAGAGCTTCCTTAGCCCTCTTGAAAGCCAGTTCAGCAATCAATTCATCCACGCCGAGAGGTTCTGAATATACAAGCGTTACAGCCCTGCCATCCAATTTTATCGTGGTTCTCCTCTCCTCGCGGCTTACGCCAAGAATCTGGGGAATGTCTTCTGTCGTATGCACGCCGTGCGCCAGGAAAATAGGAACTGCCACGATCGTGGTGACGCCTGTTCCTTTGAAAGCATCAAGTCCTTCTTTCATCGTTGGGTTGTTCATGTTCATAAAACCGGTTCTGACAACAACATTTTTGTATTTCTTTGCAATAAGTTCTGCAACGCCGCTGACCACGTCTTTGTTATACGGGAGTTTGCTTCCATGCCCGAGCGCCAGTATTCCTATTTTTTCATTCATAAAAATCCTCGTTTATCGTGATTCCCCGTAGTCCCCCCGTAGTCCCCTTAGTCCCCGTTTAAATACGGGGTCTCAATACGGGGCCTCAATACGGGGTTTCGAAATACGGGGTCTAAGGGTTTTTATAGTGGTGGCTTCTTATAATACTTTTGATTAAACAAGACCATCCATCAAGATAAAAATATGGAAAAATTTTTGATGTGGAAAATATAACCGGGCTTTCAGATGAGTTTCAATATACAGTGCATCAGATTTAAAAGCTCATAAGTAGTTTCTGAATCTCCAAATTAATCCTATGCGAATAATAATACTCCGTCTCGGTCACCGCATCCAGAGAGACCAGAGGATAACCACTCACGTAGCACTCACGGCGCGCGCTCTGGGCGCCGAGGGAATGCTCCTTGATTCTGATGACAGCGGCATCGGGAAAAGCATAAGCGAAGCCACAGCAAGGTGGGGCGGCACGTTCTATGTTAAAAATATTACAAAATGGAAAAGCGAGATAAAAAAATGGAAAGAGGATGGAGGAAAAGTACTGCACCTGACAATGTACGGAATCAATCTTCCTGATGCGATACCTGAAATAGTATCAACAGCAGCCAATCTTATGATCGTTGTGGGGGCAGAGAAAGTCCCGCCCGAAATATACGAGCTTGCAGACTGGAACATCGGAGTGGGTAACCAGCCGCACTCTGAGGTAGCAGCGCTTGCAATTACGCTTGACAGACTGATGGTGGCGCAGGGCAA
Organism: Candidatus Methanoperedens sp.; assembly: GCA_028715885.1. GTDB lineage: Archaea > Halobacteriota > Methanosarcinia > Methanosarcinales > Methanoperedenaceae > Methanoperedens. Next base: position 38,134 of record JAQUQX010000012.1, on the reverse strand, counting down.
AGACGCTTTAAGAACTCAATTTTCAGGCGGTGAGATAGAGATTGTTCCAAAAAGGGCGGGAAAAGAGGTTAAAAGCAGATGAAAAACTTTAGGAAAGGTTTATCAAAAACTGTTGCGTCAGTTTACACCGCACACACATATAGCTTCGCTATACGTGGATTCATAAAGCGAGGTTTCGCTTTATGAATGTATTAGTCATCGCCAACAGCGCCCGCAGTATCGTATGCTCTGCTAAAAAGGCAGGCTATACTGTTTTTGCACTTGACCGCTTCGGGGACGTGGATATGCAGCAATGCGCTGATAAAGTACAATTGATTCCTGGCGGTCAGGAGAATCGATTGCATGAGCTTGCAGAATCTTTTGGTGATGTTGATGCTGTGATTCTGGGACCTGGTTTTGAAAATTTGGAATTCAAAAATACCCTGAATAACCCGAAAGAAGTCATGGAAGAAGTGAATGATAAATCAAAGCTGCCCCGGAAATTAAAATCAATAGGCATCCCGCACCCGGAAACCGAATCGATAGACAAAGCCCGGGGTCTTGGGTTCCCAGTGATGATAAAACCAATGGTGGGTTCGGGCGGCATGAGGAACATGATTTTAAGCAGCGAGGAAGAACTGGCTCTTTTTAAAGAGAGAAACGATGCCCATGAGTTCATAGCCCAGGAATTCGTGGAAGGGATACCATGCAGCGCCTCTGTAATAAGTACTGCCGATGAGGCAGTCGTTGTTGCTTTAAATGAACAGTTGATTGGACTTCCATGGCTGACCGGACTGCCGTTTGCTTATTGCGGCAACATCACACCCTTCCATACAAAATTCAGTAACGAAATGATACAATATGCAGAGCAGATTGCCCTGGATTTCGGGCTTCTGGGTTCAAATGGCATAGATTTCATGTTGACCGGAAGAGGCATCGAGGTTATTGAGGTCAATCCGCGTTTCCAGGGAAGTCTTGATACCGTGGAGCGCTCAACCTGGATGAACATCGTGGATGCGCACATTAAATCATTCGCAGGGGAACTTCCGAAAGTAAGGAAAACTGCATGTTTTGCAGCAAAGGCAATTGTTTACGCAAATAAGAAAGTCGTGATAGAGAAAAGAGTTTCAGATACGCTAATGAGATGCATGGAATCCGGGCGGGCAGCGGACATTCCACATTCAAAAGCAGTTATTCAGCCTGATGAACCCATAACAACAACGCTCGCAACCGCTAAAACCCGTTCAATGGTTTTAGAAAAGGTGGAAAAATCTGCACGTTGCATTAAAGGCATGTTTGCAAAGACGGAAGTTTAAAGTCCTATAAAAACAAGAATAAGATGGTGATATTTTTGGTTGACTTAAAGGATCCTATTATTAAAGGTTATCTCATAAATCTTGTTGGGGAAGAAGGATTTAAAGTTGTGAAGAATATGCCGGAAGGCGAGGTCACTGATGAAAAGATTTCCCAGGAAACAGATGTTTTACTGAATATTGTCCGGCGTACGCTGTTTATACTATATGAAAACAGGCTTGCGGTTTATCGCAGGGAAAGGGATTCCGACAGCGGTTGGCTGACATATTTATGGAAGCTCGACCTTGATAATTTAAACAGCCAGCTTGAAATTGAGGCAAAAAAACTTTTGAAAAATCTCAAGACAAAGCTTGAATTTGAGAATAATAAGGTATTTTATGTATGCGAAAAGCAGGACGGACGTTTTCTTTTTGAAACAGCGGCTGAATTGGAATTTATTTGCCCGATTTGCGGCGGGGAATTGAAATTCCAGGAAAATGAATTAACAATAAAAGCCCTGAAACAAAGGATTTCCCAGCTTGAAGAAATGTCTTCAGGCACCGTTGCTTGATGAACCTGCCCATAAAGAATGAAGATTATCGGGTGCATCAAAACTTGAAAGAAAAAGATGCGATAGCCCTGCTCATTAGTTCGGGATGCGCAAACGATGTAATCGAGCACTGCAGGACTGTAGCGCAGTATGCCAGGAAAATAGCGGTGAATATCAGCAGGCGCGCAAAAAAGAGGGGACAGCCAATAAATATAGATTTGGATGCAGTTTATTTTGGGGCTTTGCTCCACGACATAGGCAGGTCAAAGACGCACGGCATAGACCACGCAGTTGCTGGCGCATCAATAGCGATTGAAAAGGGGTTAAGCGATACGGTTGTAAAAATCATAGAACGGCATATAGGCGCAGGAATTCCCATGGAAGAGGCAATGGCTCTTGGTCTTCCGGAAAAGGATTATCTGCCTGTTACGATGGAAGAGAAAATAGTTGCACATGCAGACAATCTTGTTTTTGGCGGGAAAGTCGGCACGCTGGACGAACTGGTTTTGAATTTAAGAAAAAAACAGCTTGATGAAAAAATAATCCGGCGCATCATTGAATTAAATAACGAGATTTGCGCTATGATGCAATAACACTTTTATGCAATGCGCTTTTTATTATATCGATGTATTCCTCTTTTAATGAATACACAATTGGTGTTTTATAGGACTCCTTATACGCATGGAGAATCCCGAGTTTTGAATGGATGTATCCTATCATAGAAGCAACCGCGCTATAAGAAACGTTGAATTTGCGGTTTAATTCTTGATATAATTGGTCCACGGTCAATTTTTTTAATTTTAACAACAAATCTATTATGACTTTCCTGATACCATCTATGTCAAGCTCTAGATATGTCTCAAGGCGTCTCTTTATTCGAAATTTAAGCGACTCCATCATATACCACTAAGAGTAAAAATCTATTTTTATAATATATATACTTTTCTACAATTTGTTTTTAAATGAGTATATTTATAATAATAGTGACGGGTCAGGTTGCATAGAAAAAGCCTTTATACAATAAAACGCTATTGAGATACGATAACTATGACAAACGTGAGGGATCGTCTTTTACACCATTGAATCGCTCCGGAACAAGAAAATAAGTATTTTTGATACCACTCTCCGCGATGGGGAGCAGACTCCCGGCGTATCGCTCACCCAGGAAGATAAATTTCTCATCGCGCAGCAGCTCGATAAACTGGGAGTCGATATCATTGAAGCGGGTTTCCCGATGTCTTCGGAAGGGGAAAAGACTTCAGTGAAGAATATAGCCGATGCAGGACTGAATTTACAGGTATGCGGGCTGGCAAGGGTAATCAAATCCGATATAGATACATGCCTTGACTGCGGCGTGGACATGGTGCATACTTTTGTTTCCACATCTGATGTCCAGCGGATATCAACGATTAAAAAGAGCAGGGACGAGGTCTACAGGATGGCAATAGACGCAGTCGAGTATATCAAAGACCATGGGGTGAAATGCATGTTCTCAGCCATGGATGCCACAAGGACGGACATGGATTATCTTCTCAAAATATATAAGGGCGTAGAATCTGCGCATTGCGATATTATAAACGTGCCGGATACGGTGGGGGTGGGCGTGCCCTCGGCGATGTATAAATTAATCAACGAGATTGCATCGAACGTAAAAATACCGATTGATGTGCACTGCCACAATGATTTCGGGCTGGCTGTGGCAAACAGTCTTGCAGCGGTCGAAGCCGGGGCGAGCCAGGTGCAGGTCACCATAAACGGTCTTGGCGAACGGGCGGGAAATGCCGACCTCGCTGAGACGGTGATGGGGCTGCATTCCCTGTACGGCGCAAAAACCAATATAAAAACCCAGTACATTGTTGAGACCTCTCATCTGGTGGAGAGGCTCACCCAGGTGCGCATGCCGCCCACGATGCCAATAGTTGGTGATAATGCGTTTGCCCACGAATCCGGCATACATACGCACGGCGTGCTGGTAAGGACTGATACTTTCGAGCCCGGGGTTATGACCCCTGAGATGGTGGGGCACAAAAGACGCATCGTGCTCGGAAAGCATACCGGTAAACATGCCGTAATGCAATCCCTGGAGAGCGCAGGGCTGAAACCCACGGAAACGCAGTTGAATGAGATACTCAAGCGCATAAAAGATATAGGCGACAAGGGGAAGCGCATAACCGACGCCGACCTCTACGCCATTGCTGAATCGATAATGGGCACTCCGAAAGGCGAGCAGGTTATCGTGCTGAAAGAAGTTTCTGTTATGACCGGGAACATCATAACTCCCACCGCCACCGTAAAAGCGATGGTGAAAGGGAAAGAGCGCATCGGGGCTCATACCGGAGTGGGACCGGTCGATGCGGCGCTAAATACCGTAACCAGTATTCTCGGCGACCATAAAATCAAGCTGCGCGACTTCAGGATTGAGACAATCTCAGGCGGTTCTGACGCGCTTGCAGAAGTAATCATCGGTGTCGAGGACGAAAAAGGCAGGGTGGTTTCTGCACGCGCCACGAATGAAGATATTGTGATGGCATCTGTGGAAGCGCTGGTGGCTGCGATTAACCAGCTTTTAAAGGACAAAATTTAATTTTTTTAAGCCTGCCGTTTTGCAAGAGAATTTTTTACATACTCCACGCAGGCAACCAGCACGTTTTCCGTCTCTCCGAGCACGTCCATCCCTGCGGCGCCTTCATGACCTCCGCCTGTGCCTTTGAATTTTACGCTTATATCTTCCATCAGTTTTGCAAGATTAACGCCTTCACTCTGGATTTCTCGCCTCGCTCTGGCGCTCACCTTAACCACATCGTCCTTCTTTGACGCCACAAAAGCCACATCCGCGCCTATCGAGATTAAACTTGACGCGGCTGCGCCTCCGAATGAACTAACCTGCGATGTTACAATTATCCAGTCATCTACCCGTTCAATCATCGCGCGCTGGGCTGCTTTTAAGAAAGCAATTCGCATGGAAACATCCTGCGGGACTGACGAAAGCATGTCAATCACTTCACCGTACTCGATGCCGCTAAGTTCAATAAGTTCAGCCACAGCCTTGAATGAATCCGATGTTGCATGCCTGAAATTGCCCGTATCCGTGATTATGCCAGACATCAGGGCAAAAGCCGTACGACCCATTATGGGCGCCCCCATTATCTTCAATACGTCAAGAACAATCTCAGCAGTTGAACTTTTATTGCGATGAAGATAAAAAACCGCATTATCATTCAATGAGGTGGTTGTATGATGGTCAATTACTGCATATTTCTTTAACGGGAATCCATTTAGCTGGGCAGGAGTGGATGTATCCACTACGACCACCAGGTCAAAATCCCCTGCCGGATTTGTGACAAACCCGATATCCAGTTGATGGGCAATCTGGGACGCTACGCGGTCGCATCCTTCAATTACGCCAATAGTGCCCCCGATTGCTTCTTTTAACGCGAATGCGCTGCCAAGGGCATCCGGGTCTGCATTACGATGGCATAAGTAAAGGATATTGTTGTAATCCAGCAGTTGATTATAGAATTCGGATTCGTCTATCTCCATGGTTTATTGGGCGACCGGGGTTCCGATTGCCTGTTTGAGCTGCTCCTGTAACTGCTGGAATCGCTTCTGGATTCGTTCTTCCTGGCGCACAAGGGTCTGAGCCCGGAGACTAAGCGTATCTTTTTTTTCGACGAGTGATTCTTTTGTTTTATCGCGTTCTGTTCTTATCAATAAATCTCCGATAGCCCTGTAAACAACGGCGTCAGCATCAAGTTTTTCAAGTTCCGAAAGTGCAAGCTCGGTCTCTTTCAAAGTAACTTCAACCTGGTTTTTCTGTACTGCAAGCGACTGCGCCTGCTGCTGTATCTGCTGCAACTGCGCAAGCTGGTTTTGAATCTGCGGGGGTAATTCTGAACTCATTTATTTCACCTTATATGTCTGGTGTAGTATTGCGCATCATTAATTTATAACTTGTGCATAAAGCGAAACCTCGCTTTATGCGGTATAGGGGTATGCCGCTGCATACCCCTTCTTTTAAAACTTTAATATTACAAAGTTAGAATCTCATGCGTGATTTTTATCAACCGAAGCCATCCGTTCAGGGCAGCCCTCATCGATACCATGTCGTTTGCTTCCACGTTCAAAATAAGTTTATTGTTCTCTAACCTGAGCGCTGTTTTTGTGCGCTGGTAATCTTCCTCAAGTTCCGGGAGCAGCGCCTCATAGATTATCCGCGAATTGCTTCCAGCCTCGAATTCGAATTCTGCGAGCACAAGCATGAAGATACTGATAAAACCTGCGTTTATATGTATGTTTGCAGTTAAATTTTTAAGCTGGCTCGATATTATTGGAACTGAGCAAACACCCGATGGATTCATGGATTACAGTTGAAATAATAATTATATCCGTACTGATTGTATTTTCTGCTTTCTTCTCCCTCTCGGAGACCGCGCTTCTTTCAGTAAGTAAAATACGCATAAGGCACCAGGCAGAAACAGGAAATAAAAACGCAAAAACCCTGATAAAATTACTTGAAAACCCGGAGTTATTTCTCGCAGCAATACTGATTGGCAATAATATCGTCAATATTACCGCTTCTGTACTGGCTACGGATGCGGCTTTGAGATTTTTTGGAGGCTCGGGGATTGCCATAGCGACAGGCATCATGACGCTGTTTATCCTTATTTTCGGCGAGGTTTTTCCAAAAACGCTTGCCTCAAGGAACTCCGAGTATATAGCGATGCATATCGCAAATCCCATAGTAACGGTAATCACAATCTTAAGACCTGTTGTGTGGTTTATCACCACTATTGTAAATTCCATGATCGTGCTTTTCGGAGGGAAAGAGCGGGTAAGTCACCCTTTCGTTACAGAGGAATTAATTAAGATGATGCTGAAGGTCGGGGAAAAGGAGGGGACTATTGAAAAACACGAGAGAGAGATGATACACAAAGTCTTTGAATTTACCAATGGGAAAGCGCACGGCGTTATGACCCCCAGAGACAAGGTGATTTGCATAGAAGAATCGGAGACGCTTGCCACTGTGCTTGAATTGATTAATAAGTCGGGGCATTCGAGAATACCGGTCTATAGAGGGGATTTCGATAATATCGTGGGGATGATTTATGCGAAAGATTTGCTGAAGTTTCGGGACTATGAACTGGGAAGGATAAAAGCGTTCCAGGTTTTGCGCCCTCTCCTGATTGTTAAAGCAGGAAGGGAGATTTCTTCGATATTGAAGGAACTCCAGCAAAAGAAGATGAATATTTCAATAGTAGTGGATAATAATATGAATGTCATCGGGCTTGTTTCCATCGAGGACATCCTTGAGGAGCTGGTTGGGGAGATTTTTGATGAGTACGATGTGGAAAAGTCCCTGGGGTCTGCCGCAGCGCAGGATGGAGTTTCGGGACTACACGCACCTTAGAAAAGAAAGATTTGGGATTGGAATTGAATGCTCTGACTGAGCTTTGCGTAATTACCTGGCTTTTCCCCGAAGTCCGCAACAACAAACTGTAGAGCGTTCAAATAAAACCAGAATTAATACCGTTCTATGATATTATACAGCGTATCCCGCTTCGCGACAGGACGCCCCAATTTCTTTGCGCTATACACAAACTCCTCTATGCTTTTGCTATGAAAAGGCACCCCTGCAGCCCTCACAACATTCTCCTCAATCATCGTTCCACCGAGGTCATTGGCGCCATAATTCAATGCTACCTGAGCAATAGAAAGACCCTGCGTCACCCATGAAGCCTGTATATTTTTGATATACCCGTTGAGAAGAATCCGCGATACTGCTACCATCTTCAGGTAATCCACGCCTGTTGAATTGCCGATTAATTGTGTATTTTCTGACTGGAAGCTCCATGGTATGAAAGCGGTAAATCCATTATATTTTTTTTGCATTTCACGCACTCGTATAATATGTTTTACTCTTTCCTCAAGCGTTTCGGCATGCCCGAAGACCATCGTAGCGGTGGTGGGAATCCCGAGAGAATGAGCCGCCAGCATTACCTCTCCCCACTGTTTCCATCCTATCTTGTTGGGTGAAATGCTCTTTCGCACACGGTCATCAAGGATTTCAGCCCCGCCGCCCGGTATGGAATCAAGCCCTGCATCATGGAGACGTGATATTGTTTCCTTGATACTTGCGCCGTATAATTTGGATATATGCACTATTTCAGGCGGAGAGAAGGCGTGCATCTGGACGTTGAACCTGCTTTTAACACGCCTGAGCATCTCTTCGTAATAATCTACGGGAATGTCGGGGTTCAAACCGCCCTGCAGGAGAATCTGGGTTGCGCCGAGCTTAACCGCTTCATCGACTTTTGAGAGAATATCCTCAATCGACAGGACATATGCATCTTTAGCGCCAGCCTCCCTGTAGAATGCGCAGAATTTGCATTTTGATGAGCAGACATTGGTATAATTGATGTTCCTGTCCACGATGAATGTGACAAGCTCACCAACGCTCTTTTTCCGCAGCTCGTCCGCTGCTGCGCCCAGAAGGTTAAGATTTCCGCTTTCAAGCATCTCAACACCGTCTTTTACATTTAGCGTTTCGTGGTCGGCGCGGCTGAGAACACCGGAAATATTGTCATCTTCTGCGAACTTTTTTATTTGTTCAAAATTTGTCATCCTGCGAATAGCTCCTCTTGAATTTCAGCGCCAGTTCTGCTTTCATTAGCTCTCTCCCCAGATAAGCCGCATGGTCAAGCCGGGATACAAGCCCGAGCCCTATTATGGTATCAATAACTTCCCTTGCCGTTTGTCCTGTGATTGATTTATTTTCATGCCTTGCAACAATTTTTCCCGTACTGAGCTTTCCGTTACGCATTTCATCATCTGAAATATCAATTTTAAAGCATCCTGCGGGGTCAAGATGCCATTTTTCGCTACTTTTTGCTTCTGTTGCATTCTCTGGAACTCTGGAAAATTCGCGCCGCCTTTTTTCCTTTATAACGAGCATGTCAAGTCCGAGGTCTTTGGGAGCCGAACCCCTTTCTCTTGAGAGCAACATCATCATAGACGCTGTTTTTAATTCAAATACGCTGTTATGGGCTTTGTGGCTGAATTCCGGAGTGAACAGGATACTTGCGTCAAGCTCCATTGCAATACCCGACAGCATAGCATTAATCCCTATTGAGTCGGCGTCCAAAAGTTCTGTCACATTACCCGCGCCAAAGAATAGCGGCGTTGTCGTGTCGCGTTTCCTGAACTCATAATACCTGTTAATCGACTCTGCCATGCCGTGACCAATTGGTTCAAGCACGGGGTCGGCGATTATATTCATAATCCCTGAATTCCTGGCTAATTCGATATTGTTAAACAAACTTTCCAAATCCTCCACGCAATCTGGAATTATAACGGATGCTACGGATTTCATGGCAACATTATCTTTTACTTCGCTTATGTTTTCGGAGTTCAGGCTGAGCACAATATCTATCCCGGAATCAAGGGCTGTATTGATTAGCTCTGGGTCAAGCGTATCGATACTCAGAGGAACATGCGTTGTCGATTTTGCGGTTTTTACAGCCGCTCTTACATCATTCGCAGAAGTATCGAGGGAAATCCCGAGGTCGATGATATCTGCGCCCCTTTCTACAAAATATAATATTTTATCGGTTAACTCACTCCGGCTCAAATGCCCCGCATCCACTATCTCAGCCATCACCTTCATCCGGGAATTCCCGCCGAGCCTTACCCCTTTTAACGTTAGCTGGATTGTTGAATTATTTTCAAGTTCGATTACCCCATCGAAGACACTTCTTCGCCTTTTTTCAGCCAGAAGCTCGCATGCCGGCACTTTTGTGGAAAAATTCAGGTTATCGGCGAAGGAAAGAACAAAACCAAGGTCAACGGCATGTTTCGGCCCCAATCGGATAGGTGTATTGAGTTCTCTTTCAAACCCCGAAAAATCCCCGGATGCAAGACCTGGAACCAATATTAAATCATACTTCTTGTCGGGCAGAAAGCGGCGCAAAAGCGCGGGGGTAATAAAAGCCGCAACTTCAACGTCCAGTACAAGAACGTCAGCTTCGTCCTTCACGGACTTTTTTACGGTATCCCCTGCAAGTTTTCCGGTTACCACCAGTATTTTCATAACTCAAGCCAGATTGAATATTCCTTTTATTCCTGTTGAAATAAAATCAACTGCTATAGCCCCGAGGAATAAACCCATGATTCTTGTCATTACCAGCGTGCCCGTCATCCCTACCGCTTTATTAAAGGATTCGGAAAACCTGAATATCAAAAAAGTGATTAAAAAAGTAAGTATGATTGCTGCTATAACCATCAGTTTTGAGTCGATGTTCTCCGCAGTCCTTATTAATACGATTATTGTGGTAATAGCCCCAGGTCCTGTTAATAGGGGCATTGCTATCGGGAATACCGAAATGTTTTCCCTCTGCGCTGCATCTTGTAATTCCTCTGATGTGATGCTTTCCCTTGTTGTCCGTGCAAACAGCATGTCAATGGCTACAAGAAAAAGCAGGACGCCGCCCGCAACTCTCAGGGAGTCGGCTGTGATGTTAAAGAGTTTTAATAAAATTTCTCCTGATATGGAAAAGATGATTGCAATGACACAGGCGATTAGTACCGACCGCTTTGCAATATAGATTTTGTCAGCATTGCTCATGTTCGAGGTCATGGATATGAAAGTCATCACGCCGCTGACAGGATTGACTATTGCAAAGATGGATGTGAAGGCATAGATGAAGAACGTGAGGTCTGAGGTCATTGATTATACTATTCTTCAAATGCTATTGAATGTTTGGATTGCCTGTTTCAGTCTGCCGGAAAAACTGAAAATCAAAAACCTAAGTATTTAAATTATTAAACATACAGTAAAATGAATAACTTCTTTGAAATCAATATTTAAAAAAGGAGTCAGGAAGTGAAACACTTCCTGATATAATGTTTTACTGCGGTTTTTCAAGCAGTTCTGTCTTGGAGAGCAGTCTTCCATCCTTTGCATGAGGCTTTCGCAGGACCGAGTCGTTTGCTTTTTCCATTTCGCGCGCCTCGTCAGCCAGCTTTGCCGCTGCACGCATGGCTTCATGTCCCGCTGCTGCTGTGGTTGCAATCTGGTCAACCTCTTTCAGCACAAAGCATGCAGGGAAGTCAATCTCTGCGACCTTGGTTGCTATATGCAAAGCTGCGAGGGCTTTTGCCTTCGCATAGGGATTGGCAAATCCTGCGCTATCCACGCATTTCTCGGGTTTGGCAAGAATCTTGGGGAGAGCCAGCGGCTTTGTGCCTGCTGCAACCTGGTCTATGACCTTGTCTATCTCCGTTTGCACAAGCCTGATTGCGCCGCATACGGACAATACCTTTAATGCATCGGTATTGAAAGACGCCATCTCAACACAGTCGAGGAATTCCCTTTTTGCGCCAATCAGGGGGTCAACGGGCAGTATTATGTACCCGAATCCAGCCTGTTCCAGTTTCTCCCTGTCCTCTTTCTTTGTGGGACCGTCCGATACCACTATCGTGGGAACGACTTTATAGATCTCACGCGCTGCGGTTGGACCGGGCGCGCTTGAGTTGGGGCTTATCATAACTACAAAATCGGGCTTCCAGTCCAGGAAGTATTTTGTATCCTCAGCCTCTTCCTTTCCCATCTTTGCGCCTGTTCCGAATACGCGCACCGCAATTCCCTCTCTTGCTGCAATCTCATCAAGCAATAAATCTATTACCTGCGAGGTGCCTAAGTTTCCAAGTTTTATAAAGCCTATTTTAACGACCATATTTGATCACAGGATGAGATTCGCACGGTTTGTTAATAAGTTTTTTGGAATTGTTCGGCTATTCTGGAAGATATATAAAAATTAATAAACCCAGCCGTGATTAAGTTAGCAACGAACTAATACGAACTCACAACGAAATCTTTATGATAAAACCAGATTCAATCCTTGAAATAAGTTGCGGCGGGCACTCGAAACTGTACGATACAAAAGGTAAGGAATGGGCGCTGTTTGTTGGTATCGATGTCAAAATGAATCTTTGCAGGCAGGCTAAGAAACAGGGGTTTGAGGTGGTATGCTGTGATGCCTTCAACCTTCCGTTTAAGCCCAAGTCCTTTCAGGACGTATATATCCAGTGCTTCACTGCGCTTCTTGAAAAAGATGCTTTGAGCGATGCTTTCCAGAAGAGTGATTATGATGAGTTCTGCGAGTTCATGGGGCGAGAGATGGATTATGCGTGGCAGGTGATAGACCCGTTCTATGAATTGCTGCTGGAATGCAAACAGGTGAGCGAGCATATAATATGCCTGCCCTCGTGCAATATTGAGATGAATAAGTACCTGGTGAATGCAGTTAAGAATTTGCCGAGCGTTACCATCGATGTAGATAATCCTAAAAATTGGGGTGGAAAAGGAGAAGCGTGCGTGATGTATCTGGATATTGACTGCACGATATATATTTAATAATTGAAGACTCAGTGAATAGTGTCGTCTTTAATTTTTAATTTTTGAGTGAGTAAGTCTATAGTTAATTCTTTGTGCTTTATATAGTAAACAACATTTTTATTCTTTTTATCGTAACGCTTATCAAGAATTCCTGCATCTAACAGAATTTCTAATGCCCTGTAGATGGTTTCCCGATGTTTATCGTCATGGAATTTTTTCTTATATTCTTTATAAACTTCAATTGAAGAGAAGTTTTTACCGACTAAAATTTTCAAAATCTTTAATCTAGTATCCGCACTTAGTGCTTTAGCAACAGTCTCTAAATTAAGATTCTGGATATTTTCCATGATACTCACGTAATTTGATGTAGAATATATTATTTTGTTACACAAAATTACAACATTATGCACTATTATACAACAAATCCTTTTCAAATAACTGACCATCTCCCTCATTATGTTAGGTGGAAAAGTAAATCTCAAAAAGGATTTAGAACAATTATTTTCAGATTTCAAGTGGGATTTTATCGGGATTGCTGATGATAGGAAAAATATTATTCCTATCCCCAAGAATTCAACTTGCATAACCGCTATTGTTGAACAAAAGGCACTGGAAATATTGGATAAATTTGTAAAAAAGAAATACAAGTGTGAACTTATAAGAGCCCCAACGACAAGAGAATATCCAGATGCAATACTTAGAGGAGGTATATTTGGAGATAAAATAATTGCTTTAGATATAAAAACAGCCAGAAAAATAGGACTAGATAGGATTTCTGGTTTGACGATAGGAAGTTATGCAGGTTATTTTCTCCATCCGGATGAAAAGAGAGCAGGGTGCAGTATCCCATACGGAAATTTTGATGAACACTGGATTGTTGCGTTTTTATATAAATGGGATCCAAGGAAAAACAGCAAAGAAATGGTATCAGGAATTGATTGCGTGGTGAATCTTAAATGGAAAATGGCATCTAAAAGCACTGGAACAGGTACCACGAAACATATAGGTTCAGCAAAAAACATCCAAGCATTGAAAGATGGAAGAGGTGGATTTGATTCGGAGAATGAATTCCTAAAATTTTGGCGAAATAAAGGGCGCTCATTAAAGTGAATAAATTTTATGACCGTTACATTTTTATGCAACAAAAGACAACTAAAACTTTATGGCTAAACATTACCAAATGCAACTCTTAAAGGGGGTTAAGGCATACGATTACAGTTTTCCTACGACTAGATACCAAGGTAGTAAACAGAAAATAGTGGATTGGATTTGGAAAAACATTAGCCACCTTGAATTTGATACTTTCCTTGATGCATTCAGCGGCACCGCATGCGTTGGTTTTCATGCAAAGAAGAATCAAAAAGAAGTTACATGCAATGACATCTTAAGGTTTAACTATCAAGTGGCATTGGCTATTATAGAAAATAACTCCGTAGTGTTGAATGATGGTGATATAGAGTTTATTTTAACAAAACAAAAAGGCATTGACTACCCAACTTTTATTCAAGATACTTTTAAAGACATTTATTATACGGATGAAGAAAATACCCTCCTCGATATAATGATAACCAACATAAACCAATTAGAAGATAAATATAAAAAAGCAATAGCTTTTGCAGCGCTTGGACAGTCATGTTTGGTTAAAAGACCTTTCAATTTATTTCATAGAAAGAATTTATATGTGAGATTTGCAGATGTACCGAGGAGTTTTGGTAATAAAGCAACGTGGGATAAACAATTCCAATATTATTTCAGGAAATTCAGTAAGGAATTTAATGAGGCAGTATTTTCAAACGGCAAACACAATAAAGCTTTAAATTTTGATATTTTCGATGTTCCTGATGGTTATGATATGGTTTACATTGATACGCCTTATGTTTCTCCGCAAGGTGTAGGAGTGGATTATCAGCAATTTTATCATTTCTTGGAGGGAATAGTCGATTACGATAATTGGCATGATAAAATAGACTTTTCCTATAAGCATAGACCATTTAAATCAGAATCTAATGTCTGGGTCAATAAGAATGAGATAGAAAAAGCATTTGATAGGTTATTTAAAAAGTTCCAGGATAGCATTTTGGTCGTTTCGTATAGGTCTCCCGGAATACCTGAAAAAGAAGTCATAATAAATCTACTGGAACAATATAAACAAGAAGTTGAGTTAAAAGATAGGAAATACAAATATGTTCTTAGCAAAGAGAAAGAAGAAAAAAATGGGGAGGTTCTCCTAATTGCAAGAGCTTGAAAAGCAAGTGCTAATGCCTGATAACAACTCAGGAGACCTGCATGACTAAACCCCGTCCTCTCTGGCGCCCTCCCTACACCCTCACCCCAGCCATCGCCCGCGCGCTCATGGACCTCGAAGCCGCGCGCGCCGTGGTCGGGCAGACGCACCTGCCGCCCGCAGCAGAAGCTGAACTGCGCCGCCGCGCACGCATACGTTCCACACATTATTCCACACGCATCGAAGGCAACCGCCTCACGCTGGCAGAGGCGCAACAGGTCATCGAGGGGAAACAGGCGCATTTCCACGGGCGGGAGCGTGATGTCAGCGAAGTGAAGAACTACTGGAATGCGCTGCTGCGCGTGGAGGAATGGGCTGCGAAAAAAATGCCGCTCACAGAAGAGCTTATCCAGAGGCTTCATGCGCTCATTGAAACAGGCGCGCGTGCTAAACCAACTCCTTACCGTGATGGTCAGAACGTCATCCGCGATTCAGCATCAGGCGCAATAATTTATCTGCCGCCCGAAGCCAGAGATGTTCCTGCGCTCATGGCAGCGCTGGTCGAGTGGGTACACAGGGCAGAAAAAGAGGGGCTGCCTGTGCCGCTCATAGCCGGTCTTGTGCATTACCAGTTCGTCACCATTCATCCTTACTATGACGGCAACGGCAGGACGGCACGTTTACTTTCGACATTTATACTGCACCGCGGCGGCTATGGATTAAATGGATTTTTCTCGCTGGAAGAACACCATGCGCGTGACCTGGAAGGCTATTACCGCTCCCTTGCTGTACATCCGCACCATAACTATTACGAAGGGCGTGCAGAAGCTGACCTGACGCCGTGGCTTGAATATTTCGTCAAAACGCTTTCCGGGGTATTCACCGCTGCAAAAGATGAAGCGCTGCGCTATGCTGTGCAGGGTATGCAGGCAGAACCCGAAGAACTGCGCCGTCTTGACCACAGGGCGCGGACTGTTCTTGCGCTGTTCGCCAGAGCAGAACAGGTTACTACATCACATGTCGCCGCTACTCTGGGACTTTCGGAACGCATGACCCGTTTACTGCTTAATAACTGGGTCAAAGATGGCTGGCTGGTCATAGCAAATCCATCCAACCGGAAACGAGCATACGGTTTATCGGCAATTTATCGGCAATATATTGATAGTTTATCGGCAATGCATGAGGCTGACGTGAGACGTATTATAGATTACAAACATTTTTAGTAATTAAAGATAATCTGGATGTCCATGGTCAGAGTCCTTGCAACCGGTACGTTCGATATACTTCATCCCGGTCACTTATTGTACCTCTCAGAAGCAAAGGCTCTCGGCGACGAACTCTACGTAATCGTGGCTCGCGATTCCATGGTGAAGCACAAGCCCAAACCCATTGTGCCAGAAGGACAGAGGCTTGCTATGGTGCAGGCGCTGCGCATCGTGGACAGGGCAATGCTGGGAAGCGAGACCGATATGTTCGAGCCGCTTCGCAAGATTAAACCTGATATTATAGCGCTTGGTGAAAACCAGTTTTTCAAGGAAAAGGAACTGGAAACCCAATTAAAAGCCCACGGCATAGCTGCAAAAGTGGTAAGAATCCAATCGTTTGAGCAATGCGAACTTTGTAGCAGCGCTGCGATTATCAGGAAAATACTTGAGAGAAACAGGTAATCACTTTAACACCGTTTCAATCCGCCGCAGAGCCTCTTTGATGCGCTCCTGCGATGTTGCGTATGAAATCCTGATAAAATCATTCCCCGCTTCGCCAAAAGCCGCGCCCGGCGTGGTTGCAACGAAGGCTTTGTTAAGTAAGAGTTCGGCAATCTTTTCCCCGCTTCCGTATTCGCTCACATCGGCAAAAGCATAGAAAGCGCCGTCTGGCATGGCGCATTTAATACCGAGCCCGTTCAGTCCCCTCACAAGCAAATCCCTTCGTCGCCTGAACTCAGCCACCATGTCTGCGATACATTTCTGGTCGCCCTGGAGCGCCGCCATGCCGGCATACTGTACGAACGAAGTCGCCTGGCTCACCGAGTGAGAGTGAAGCTTGAGCATCTGTTCGTAGATATCCTTTGGCGCATACACATATCCCAGGCGCCATCCTGTCATGGCATAGGCTTTTGAGAATCCGTTAACTGTAATCGTTAAGTCCTGCATCCCATCAAAAGAGCCAATGCTTATGTGTTTTTTATCATAGATTATCTTTTCGTAAATCTCATCCGATAAAACCATGATGTTATTATCAATAGCAAGTTCGGCAATCTCTTTCAAGGTCTCCCTGCCATACACGCCGCCGGTAGGATTACACGGGCTGTTTATAACAATGAGTTTAGTCTTTTTTGTTATGTATTCGCCGGGTTTCGCGGGTGAAAAACCGTTATCCTTTGAAGTACGCGCCCATACTGTTTTTGCGCCTGCAAGCTTCACGCAGGGGTCGTATGATACCCATGCAGGGTCAAAGAGAATCGCCTCATCGCCTTCCTGCAGTACTGAAAGCATGACCTCAAAAATAGCCTGCTTGGCGCCGGGTGTGACTATAATATTGCCCGCCTTCGCCTCGATATTATTTTCTTTTTGTAATTTTTCTGCAATAGCACGCCGCAGTTCCGGGATTCCTGGAGAAGGAGTGTAATGTGTGTCGCCGCGGTCAAGGGACACCTTTGCAGCATCGATGATATGCTTGGGCGTAATAAAATCAGGTTCCCCAAGACTGAAACTTATTATGTCTTTGCCCTGGCTTTTTAATTCGCTTGCAAGATTTGATATCCGAAGCGTGGCTGATTCTGTAATATTTTGCAGTCGCTTTGCAGTCATAAAGTGTGACTCACTGACTAATTTCTTTATATTTAAGACATTCTGATGTGCCGGTCAAAAGGAATATTGATAATCTAACAGGACAATAAAAAAAGACAATGCTTGAAAAGGTAAAAGAATATACCAGAGGCGCGTTAAGACCCCTTGCAAAAAAAATTACGGATATAAACCCGAACACATTGACCCTTTTCGGACTCCTGTTAAGTCTTGTATCGGGTTTTTTATTTGCATCGCGCGAGGTTTTGCTGGCGGGAATTTTTCTTCTCGCCAGCGGCTTTCTTGACGCCCTCGACGGGGAGGTTGCACGTGAAAACAACCGCATAACCGGATTTGGCGGCTTTCTGGATTCGGTTTGCGACAGGTTTGCAGATGCGGCGGTTTTGATAGGGGCAATGTACGGCGGTCTGGCAGCGATTCCTCCATTCCCGGACTGGTTTATGGGCGCCTTTGCGATTACAGGCTCGTTAATGGTCAGCTACACGAGAGCAAGGGCTGAAGCGGCAGGAGCGCATGCATCTGTCGGTTTCGGGGAACGTCCGGTAAGAATGATTATTATTGTCATCGGCGCGTTTCTCGGCATGGTTAACCGGGCGATTCTACTGGTAGTTATTATTTCTTTTATTACAGTCGTCCAGAGAATTGCGCATGTCAGGAAAATATTAAAATCCCGTAATACAGGGACTAATGACAACTTTTAAGTTGGAGGAAGATTATCATTTAGCGGGTATAAGAGGAAATCTAATGGCAGGCATTCGTATAGCAATCGCAGGAGTAGGTAATTGCGCTTCATCCCTGATTCAGGGACTTGAATATTATAAAAATGTAAATAACTCTGATGACCTTGTCCCGGGATTGATGCATAATACTCTTGGCGGCTATCTCATATCGGACATAAAACCTGTGGCTGCATTCGATGTTGATAAACGCAAGGTGGGAAAAGATTTGTCGGGGGCTATTTTTTCGGAGCCGAACTGCACTAAAAAGTTCTCTGATGTGCCTGAATTGGATGTTGAGGTAATGAAGGGCAGGGTTCTCGACGGCGTAGCGCCGCACATGAAAGATTATTTCAGGGTGGACGCAAAGCAGAAACCCGTAGATGTCGCATCGGTCTTAAAGAAAACGAAAGCCGATGTGCTTATAAATTACCTGCCCGTGGGTTCGGAAGAGGCGGTGAAATGGTACGCTTCGCAGGCGCTTGAAGCAGGATGCGCATTTATAAACTGCATACCGGTTTTCATTGCGTCAGATAAGCAGTGGGCGGAAAAATTCAGGAAAGCAAAGCTTCCCATAATCGGGGATGATATAAAAAGCCTTGTTGGAGCCACCATTGTCCACCGGGCGCTTACCCAGATTATTGTGGACAGGGGGGCGAAAATCGACAGCACCTACCAGTTGAACATCGGCGGGAATACGGATTTCCGTAATATGACAGACCAGTCGAGGTTAAAGTCCAAGAAAATCTCAAAAACCGAATCTGTCGCCTCGCAAATACCTTACGATGCGTATGTGTATGCAGGTCCCAACGGGTGCATCGACTGCCTGAATGATAACAAGATATGCCACCTGAAGATTGATTTCAAGCTCTTCGGCGACGTCCCGGCTTACGTTGATTTAAAACTCTCGGTTGAGGACAGTCCCAACAGCGCGGGCGTGGTTGTGGATGCCATACGCGTGGCAAAAATAGCTCTCGACAGGAAGCTCGGAGGGTCCCTCTTGCCTGCATCGGCTTATTTCATGAAGCATCCCCCGCAGCAGATGCGGGAGAGCGAGGCGCGGGCAGAGCTTGAGGAGTTTATAAGGGGATAATCTAATTTTTGCATTTGTTCATAATCTTAAAATTACTTTATACTGGAACCAATTGTCATGTCAATTGTAACTATAATGCAGTTTTCAGACCTTCACAAGAGAGCTTCAGTACTTGATAGTAATAAAGCTCTTATATCTTCTATTGTTTCAGATATTGCAAGATATAATAAAGAAGAAATCCCTATTTCGAAACCTGATATATTGATAGTTTGTGGAGATATTATTCGAGGTTGTGGGACATCCATGGACTTTGAATTATCTATACGGGAAATCGAGAAACAATATAATGAAGCAAACGATTTTTTGAGTCAATTATGCAACGAACTCTTTAATGGAGACAAACACCGAATAGTGATAGTTCCTGGGAATCATGATGTTTCATGGCCTCATTCACAAAAAAGTATGGAAAAACTTGAAAATCTTGAACCAAACTTTGTGGAACTTTGCAAGAATCCAAGAAGCAATATTCGATGGAGTTGGAGAGAGCATTCGTATTACAAAATATCGGACTATGAACTTTATAATCAGAGATTCTTTCCATTTTCAAAATTTTATACAACATTCTACAATAACCAACGTCATTATTCACTTAAACCGGAAGAACAATATGATGTTTTTGAATTTCCAGAATACAAAATGCTCTTCGTGGGTTTCAATTCCTGTTTCTGTAATGACCATCTTAACTACATTGGCATGATTCATCCGGAATGCATGGCCGATTGCCACAATAATATCAATCAAATAAAATATAATGATTGGTCGAAGATTGCAGTCTGGCATCACGGCGTGCATGGTTTTCCAACAAGGTCAGATTTCATGGATGAAAGAATCGTGCAATTCTTGATTGACAAAGGATTTGAGATGGGTTTGCATGGTCATCAGCATAAAAGTGATATTTTTGAGGTTAAATTCAGTGCCGACCAAACAATTGCAATGCAAATATTTGGATGTGGTACTTTATGTGCATCTCAACAGGACATTCCTTCAGGTGAAACCAGACAATACAGCATGATTGAGTTAGACAGTTCTTCTACTGATTTAAAATTCCACATCAGAAAGGCTGTGGAACAACCTCTTGGGTTGCCCATTTGGATGCCTGGAAATATAAGGCAAAACAGAGATAAAAGTTGTATGAATATTAAGATACCTATAACTATTAATAAGGATACAGGAAAGGGACAAGAGATGCTATCAAAATCGGATTCGTTGAAGGAATTAGCAGAGGCGGAAAATTTAGTTGCAAAAAAAGATTATCCTGAAGCACTCAGAAAGTTAAAACTTTTGGAACAAGAAAATCCATTTGTCCGGAGACTCACAATCGAATGCCTTTCACAATTAGAAATGGATGATGAATGTATTCAATTTATCAAAGAGCCAAATACTATAACGGAATTCACATATCTATCCGAGGCACTCTGGCGAAAGAAAAATTTACCCGATTTGAGAAAGCTTCTTGATGAATTAAGCCAGAACCAAGATATTGCTAATTCTGAACCATTTAAACGAATGAACGGTAAACTCAAATACAGAGGTAATTAGATGGAGAAGATCAAGTTTCAGATAGAGATCAAGAGAGTGCTAGATGTTCTCTCCAAGGAGATTTATGACTCTCCATACGCATTACTGAGAGAAAATATCCAGAATGCCTATGATGCCATCCTAATGAGAGCTCAATATTCAGGAGGAAAATGGTCACCTCAAGAAAATGGCATAATAATTGTGCATATAGATAATGAAAAGATAGTAATTTCTGACAACGGAATCGGCATGTCAGAAAAAGTTCTAAAAGAAAATTATTGGATGGCGGGGTCAAGTGGAAAGAGAACCGAGCTTGCATTGAAATCTGGAGTTGTAGGTACTTTTGGAATAGGGGCAATGGCGAATTTTGGGGTGTGCACAAAACTAAAAGTGGAGACGGAATCCATAGAAACTAAAGAAAGAATAATCAGTGAGGTTGAACGAGAAAGTCTCTCTCTTTCCGAAGATTGTATAAGGATTGAAAAAACCTCTCAAACTGGTGAATACGGGACAACTATAACCACAGTACTTGATCCGAACGCAAGATTGACATTTGAACAGGCACGAAGCTACCTAACTCCGTATGTCCAATACTTGCCTATTATATTGAAATTGAATGGAACCATTATAAGTCAGAATTCTATAGAGGATAAATATCGTGATAACTCTGCCAAAATCCAACGAAACTGGAATGGATTCGAGTACGGAGGCATCAAAGCGGACGTTTTGGTACAGTGCAATGACGCTGGCAGAGTTTCAGCAACGGTCAGTAACATCTCCATAGGAGGGGAAGTAATCAAGGGAATCATCTGTTTGCGACAGGATTTTGGCCATCTCTGGGGGTTAAGAAGTTCTTTTGGTCTGGCGCCTATTCCTATTAGTTCATTCTATTCTTTTGGAGGGGTCGTTAATATTTCAGTTATTTCACCTACCGCTGGAAGAGAAGCTTTGAGCCGAGAAAGTGTTGAAGTAACACAGAGATTGATACAAATAGTCGAAGAGTGTGCAACCAACACACTCGCTGAATCAGAAATATGCAACAAGAGCCTTGCTTTTATGTCACGCATACTTTCGACAGGAAGGATATTACTAGCCAATAAATTAAAAGTGAAAATCGAGCCTGGACAAGAGATGACATTGGAAGAACTCAAAGAACACTCACAGAAGCGAATATACAACTATTACGAAGGTAATGACCAAACAATTATCGAAACATATGGAACCCCCGATACACCGTTGATAGTCCTATCAAGGTCAAGTCCAAGAAGACAACTTGAATCATCATTCATTCAACAATTCTGCAAGGTAGAAAGAGTTACAGATGCTCCGAAAATATTACAAGAGTTTTCAGAAAAATCATATACCATGGATGAGATGTCTTTTGTTATCAAAGCAAAGAACCTTCTTGAAGATGATTATGCACTCCAGAACGCTAAAATTAAGTTTGCCAATTTAACCCATAATCTTCCATACATTATACAATCATCAGGAAAAGGTTATGTAGAAATATATATTCAGAGAAATCATCCAACAATCAAGCCCATTTTAAAATGCTATCATGACTCATATGATGTATTTTATGGATTAATAAAAGATTATGTGAGGGTACATATTTATCCTCGGATACAGAATTGGGTGCCGTCTTCTACAAGAGAGGGCGCTGAAGCTCTCCAGAAGATACTCAAACAGAAAAGAGAATTATTTGAAATTAGAATGGAAGATTTCGGAATGACATCATTGTTCTCCGACTTCATGGCTGGTAGGGTGGACTTCAAAGATGTCGTTACCAAGGCAAATTCTTTTACGAAGATACAAACTCAAGAAATAACAAAAGGTAACGTAGGAAAGATGGAAACAGAAATACCTGACCTGGCTGAAAGCCTAGTGCAGCCATCCAAAGAAGAAAATGGGGGGCCAATATTTCCACCTTTTCCAGCATTTTTGAGAACAGATGTGGATACCAATAAGAAACTCCTTGCAGTAGAAAAACGAAATCCTGCATTAAATAACTTCCAACTTTTTTTTGCGATTTCTGATCGCGCATTCCGAGAAGAATACGACTTCTTCATTGCCCCCCATACAACGAGAATTATATGGGGAGGACATAGAATAATCTACATCTTTACTCATGCATCAGGTAGTTTTTCCTTATATTATGATATTGAGATGTTTGAAGACGCTGGTGACCTTGCAGGAGGTGGGATTTTTCCTACCACTACGATTGTTACAAAGAAGCGCATATTTATTCCTGTTCCAGATAGCTTAAAGCGATTCTTTGAGTTGGTTGAAGGGAAGAGGAGTTTCTATGTAAGATTTGATACAATTTCATCATTTTAATTTTAAAATACTATCCAACAACCCTCATTTTAGCCACCCTCACTGTCGGCGTAATCACATTCCCCACTTTCCTGACATCTTTCCCGATGCCATCTATATTCATAAGCAGCTCGAATATATTCCCCGAAATCATCATGGACTTGATGGGCGATGCGCTCTCGCCGTTCTTAATCAAAAACGAATTTCTCGCCTCGACAGAAAAATCCCCTGAAATCGGGTTTGCGGTATGCGCCCCGATTACGGTATTGACAATCACGCCGTCCTGCGTTTCGGCAACAACATCAAATGAAGGATGTTCAATCACAAGGTTGCGAATGCCTATCGACGGCGTGGAAGTGAAGGATGAACGGATAGCGTTTCCCGTACTTTCCCTTTTCTCCTTGCCTGCGGTATAACAATCATAAAGGAACGAGGACAGCACACCGTTTTTCACAACTTCGTTCTTCATGGAAGGAGTACCCTCGTCGTCGGAGTTCGATGTTCCCAGACCGCCATCGAGCGTCCCGTCATCGATAATAGAAAGTTCATCCGCTGTGATTTTTGTACCCATTTTCCCGATAAGGGCTGAGCGTCCTTTCTGCACATTATCGGCATTCAACGAAGTTACAAACGTATTCTCAAGAATATCCGCAAAAGCGAGGGGTTCAAGAAGCACGGCGCAATCGCGCGTTTCCGTGCTTACGCCATTCCGGGAGCGCATGGCAAGAAGGGAAGCCCGCTCGCCTATCCTGTAAAAATCAATGTCCAGTTTCCTTGACATGTCGAATTCGGAAGCAGTTGACATGGGGGCGTCTCTTGTGACTGCATCTATTGACGCCTGTACCATTGTATCATCTTCTTTTATTTCAACCCCGTTTGAATTCAAAATCAGTTTGGCGGCGCTGCCGCAAGAGAAATGTCCGGATGTGGGCATGACAGAAGCAGTCTTTGCTCCTTTAATCATGCCGGCTGCGTAATCGATGCAGGACTCGATTTCGATATTTGCAAGCCTTTTATCAAAAATCCCGCGCACATGAGCAGGTTTTTTTCTTTCCGGAAGCCCGGACCACAGCGGGTCGCTGCCCCTTACCCTTGCGGATTTCACAGCCAGGACGCAGGCTTCTTCGACGCGTTCAACATCATTGGTGCTCGAAAACCCCACTGCTCCGTTAACAATTGCCCTGATACCAATACCTGAAACAATACTTTCTTTGGCGAGGTCGATGGCATCCCTGTGGATATCGATTGAAACAGACCTGCCCTTTACGCAAAAAATCTCTGCTTCATCCGCCCCAGCTTTTTTGGTAAGCTCAAGGGCGTTGTATGCAAGGTCAAAAATATCGGTCATGGGAACCATTAATTTAAACTAAAGCATGATAAAGATAACCTATGCGCGTTCTAATTATTGACGGCTACGTGGACGAACCCGCCTGCCTTGGCGTTCCGCCATACATGGCGCCCTATCCCCGATATATAGCCGGCGCCCTTGTTGAAAAAGGAGTAAAACCGCAGGATATTTCCTACCGCACCATAGACCAGATGCGCAGGCACAGGGAGCCTGTCAGGTTTGACATGACCGTTATTATTGCAGGCATGACTGTGCCGGGAAAATACCTGAGAGCGGCTCCAATAACCCGGAAAGAAATCCAGGAACTCTCGCATCTTGAAGGTATAAAGATTATCGGAGGACCAATCAGGCTGGGTTTTGGCGAGGAAGGGGGCTCATCTGCAAAATCATTTTCAATGCCGGGTATTACCCTTGCAAAAAATGACATCGAGGCATTTGTATATGATTCGCTGGATAACGTAAAAGACCCTGACTGCGTGCAGCACAGGATGAGAACCACGTCAGAAATAGGGAGATGGGGAGAAAACGGCGCATTCATAATACGCCAGCATCCCGATTATCCTTACGTGATGTGCGAGCTTGAGACCTACCGCGGATGCCCGCGCCATTCGCACTGTTCCTTCTGCACCGAACCCTTCTACGGGAAGCCTGATTATCGCAAGATAAAGGAGATAATTCAGGAAGTTTCCGCGCTCTATGCCCACGGCGCGCGGTATTTCAGACTCGGCAGGCAGCCTGATTTATTCATGTATCAGGCAAAGAACGGTATCCCGAATCCCGATGCGTTGGAGGAACTCTACGGCGGGATACGAAACGCTGCGCCGGAACTCAAAGTATTGCATATGGACAATGCAAATCCGGTAACCCTTGCAAGGTATCCAGATGAATCAAGAGAGATAGCAAGAACAATAGTAAAATACCACACATCAGGGGATGTGGCTGCGCTGGGCATGGAAAGCGCAGACCCAGACGTAATAATGGCGAATGACCTGAAAGCCGCGCCTGATGAGGTTTTTGAAGCCATAAAACTCTTAAATGAAGTCGGAGCAGCGCGGGGAGCAAGCGGCCTTCCTGAACTTTTGCCCGGGATAAACTTCGTGCACGGCTTGAAAGGCGAGACTAAAAAGACGTTTGAGTTGAATTTTGAATTCATGAAAAAAGCACTCGACAGCGGTCTTATGGTGCGCAGGGTGAACATCAGGCAGGTGATGACGTTTGCAGGCACGCCGATGTACGGCGCGGATGAGAATGTAGCGAAAAACAAGGAAATGTTCCTCAGCTACAAGGAAAAAATCCGAAACGTGATTGACCTTCCTATGCTTCGCCGCATAGCGCCTGCGGGCACGGTATTGCGGGATGTTAGGACTGAAGTGTACGATAAGATAACATTTGGGCGCCAGCTCGGTTCATATCCGCTTCTTGTGGGCATTCCCCTGAAACTTGAATTAAACACCTCTTACGATATCACGGTGACAGACCATGGGCACAGGTCGATAACAGGAATTCCAGTGCCTGTGGATATAAACCGTGCGCCGCTTAAGCTCATAGAGATGCTTCCTGGCATTGATAAGAAACAGGCGGCTCTGGTAATGCGGGGAAGACCGTTTAAGAATAAAGAAGATATTATCAAAAGAACATCTGTCAGTGGAAAGATACTGGATTATATTTCAGTGGATTAAAATTGCAAATCTTGATGACAGATGGTTATAAATACCATCATTGATAAACAATCTCTGGAGGTTTATTATGTTCAGGGGAAGTCTAACACATTATATTGCAGTTGCTGCAATAGTAACATCGTTAATCATATCAGGCTGTGTGACCGCGCCGCCAGAGGCTATACCTTCGCCCGCGGCAACGCCCGTGCAGACGCCTGCGCCCACACCGGGCATCAGCGTTGAAGTTTTAAAAGCGCCAGCTTCCGCAGTGGCAGGCGAGAAGTTTGAGGTATCATGGCGGGTTAACAGCCCTGTCCGGAAGGATATACCTCACACCGCGGTGCATTATGGACAGGAGTCAAAGTCCGAGCCACTGACTCTCAAGAGCTACCCTAGCCTGACAACGCCCCAGAACGGGACAATACCGGCGGATTTTAGTGCCAGTATTGCCGTAAACGTTTCCGGAACCACGTATTTCAGGGCTCATGCCATTATCGATGGCGTCAATTACTGGTCTGAGGAGAAGATGATAACCATATCCGCATCCAGTGCAACGCCTTCCGTTGCTTCCGCCAAAGTTACATCATACCCTATGGCTGTGAATGGTGATGCGAGCTTTACCATCAGGTGGGAGGTATCTGGCGGGACACAGGGAGACATAAGCAATACTGCGGTTCACTGGGGCTTCAAGAACGGAAGCGCAAATATTTCAGACTATGCAAGAGCGAGCAAGGTGCAGACAGGAAAAACCCCCCAGGTTTTCGGTGCAGATTTGACGGCTCCTTCAGGGGGCGGCACTATCTACTTCAGGGCTCATGCAATAGTTGACGGCGCCGATGTTTATTCGCCGGAATACCAGATAACAGTCAGCCCGCGCTACAGCGGGGGAGGGTACTGACACAACCCTCTTTTGCAACAGGAGCCGGATGGCTCCCTGGCTTTTCTTATTTGCAGAACCGCAATCCTTATATTACTTTACACCTATTGTAAACTTAAATGCACTTTGACGTTTCTTAACACAATAAATGAACTCGCAAATTAAATGAGGCTAAAAAATGAAGCCTGAAAAGAAAGCAAAAAAATTAAATGTTTCTAAAAATAAAGGGAATAGCAGATTAATCATAGGAGTAGTAGCTGTAATAGTACTTGCCCTGATAGCAAATGCTGTTTTATCCGGTGACTCGGGGACCAAAGAAACAAAAAAAACAGCCATGACGCTTAAGGAACTCAGGGAGCAGATAGATACGGAATACAGCAAAAAAGGGTATTCAGGAACAAATACGCCTCCTGTAAGAGACGATTATACCCCTATACTCTCGCCAAAGACGGCAGGGAAGCTACCGGATTATGTTTATACAAATGCCATGACCCTGAGCGCATATAAATATGCGACCGAGCATCCTGAAGTGCTTGAGCAGTTGCCCTGTTACTGCGGATGCGGACAGCATGGCAGCGAAGCATCAGAAGGAAAGCCTCACAGGTTCTTGAGGGATTGTTTCATTAACGACCGGGGTCAGTATGACAGCCATGCTTCAACTTGCGATGTCTGCATCGGACTGGCTATGAGAGCCCAGAATAATTTCCCGTCAGGAATAACAAAGCTGAGTGCATCAGTACCCGATGCAACAACAATAAAGACTTCAGCGATTGATATAGCGTCACTCTCTCTATCTGATAAGTTTAAATCACTGGCTGACGGGCTGAACCTTACTCCATCAGGGGTCAACCGAGCGTATTTCGTAAATACCAAAATGCTTATCGGGACAGAAATGGAAGCTGCGTTTTTAGAGGGACAACAAGTACAGCCCGACTCTTTCTACGGGAAAAAGCTAATAGGTATGTACAGCGCCGATTTCAGTCCTACCTCATGGATTGAGATGCATGATCTTGGTTATGACAGTACAAAGGATACAGGGCTCAGAGTACGCAATGAGCAGGGGATGAAAAACATCCTATACACCAGGCCTCTTATCTACGGGCATAGCCAGAACGTGGACAATGTCCTGAAATTGATGAGCGACCCAAAGAGCATGACCACATCATATCAAACCTATAAACCGCTGCTTGATGCTGTTGATTATCAAAATGCCGCCTATGCCCTGGTAATGGCACAACCCAATAAGTTTTCGGATATTAATTACATGGGCTTAACTCCGGTTAACGGTAAAGTGGAACTTGTTAAGGCTTATAATATTACAGATAACAAGTCCATACAAGCTGCTTTCAGTAAATATAATCCGCAAACCAAAGGTAAGATTTTAATAATAAAAGTAACAGGCGATCTGGCAACCGTTCAAGCAGATGCTGATAATATTGATGCGGCAGCCAGAACCTAAATGCCCGCAGCACCATCGGTATTCTGGGTCTTTATAGCAGGCTTAGCCACGGTGATAACACCGTGTGTTCTCCCTGTGCTGCCTGCTGTGTTATCAGGCTCGGCAGGAAGCAGGTTGCGCCCTGTCGCCATAGTCACAGGCATGTCTATAACCTTCACTCTGATGGGCGTATTTATCTCAGCGGTCGTATCTTTTGGTTTTTTCGCTGAATACCTGCGCTGGATTTCGATTTTATTTATTATCAGTATGGGTGCGGTCATGTTTGACGATGATTTAAATCAGGCGTATATGAACATCACAAGCTCTATTATCAATGTTGGACGCCAGCATGTGCCAGTTCTTAAGAACTTGGAATCAATGGCACCCAGAGAAGGACTTCTTGGGGGTCTTTTTCTGGGAATGTCCCTCGGTGTCCTCTGGATCCCGTGTGTTGGTCCTATTCTTGGTTCTGTGTTCGCATACGTGGCTGAAAGTTCAGCAAGCAATCTTTTATATGGCACTGCACTTCTTTTAATATATTCACTGGGCGTCAGCATTCCGATGCTGATAATAGCATATTCAGGAAAAAGAATATCAAGCCGCGTAAGCTGGTTTGTGAAAAGAGGTCATTTCTTTAAGAAACTATCCGGCCTGATATTGATACTGGTGGGACTGATGATGCTCTTTGATATTGATAAATACCTGAAGAAAATATTACTGCCATATTTACCCGTCTATTTCTGAGGATATATGGAAAAAGAACACGAAGAAAACAACGAAAAATCCGACCTGCTCGATATATATTTTTTCAGGGACATAGTCAAAAACAGATTCCTGAAGCCAGTCGTCAACATAATATTCTTCATCATTCTTTCGATCATCATTTACTACGGTCTAATAAGTACATCCGACCTTCGTTTCCAGGGCGGAATCCCATTTGCAACTACGATGATATGGGATGTCTGGCATCCTCTCCTTGCTTTTACCATTTTACTGTTTGGAAGGTTGTGGTGCTTCGCGTGCCCCATAGGCGCAGTGGGCGACTGGACGCAGTCCGTATTCAGCCTTAATAAGAAATATCCTGAGAAGTATCGCAACCTCTGGATTGCAGTCATATTTTTCCTGTTTATTTTCGCTGCTGAGCGCCATCTCTTCATGTTCACAAGGAACCCGCCGAACACTGCGCTCCTGCTTTTATTCTTCACAGCGCTGGCTGTTGTGATGGGGGCGATATTTGAGAAAAGAAGTTTTTGTAGATACATCTGTCCCATTGGATTGGTACTCGGTGTTTTCTCCATGCTCTCGGTAATTGAACTTCGATGCAAATCAAAGAAGATCTGCCATGACCACGACATAAAAGAATGCGTCATGGGGAATGAAACCGGAAAAGCCTGTCCTGTGGGCGAATTTCCCCAGACAATGGAACGCAACAATTATTGTATCATGTGCATGGAGTGCGTGAAATCATGCTCACGGGACAATATCCGCATAAGCCCGAGGCTTCCAGGCGCAGATATCGTAAAATCCAGAAAAACACATCTGGACGAAGCGTATTTAGTCCACGGGATTATTATCATTTTCCTCTTTGTAATGGGAATGGAACGATTCCAGTTCAGAAATGTGATTATAAACTTTGTCAGGTCAACCGCGCCTTTTGATACCATGATATTCCGCGACTTTTTCGTGAACTACTGGAGGAATATGTGGGCTATCATTATTTTCGCGGCAATAACGCTGGCTGCTGCCGGCATCATGTATCTTTTTACAAGGGCGTCTTTTTCAGGCAAAAACACAAAACAGAGGTTTACAGACCTCTCCTACGCTTTCATTCCCCTGAGCCTGTCTGTATATTTAGCCGAAAATACGTTCAGGCTGCTGAAGGGATTGTTCTTCATTGCGGAAAACACGGGAAAATTTTTCGGGAAAGTATGGGAATTCGCAATAAATTTTGAGACTATAAACCAATTGCAGATTATATTATTAGCTGCCGGTTTTCTTTTCACTGTATGGGCAGGATACCTTATAAGCAGGAGGGATTCCGATAGCGGAGAAGAGTTACAGCAGAGCATGATTGCAGTAGGTCTTACCGCTGTTGTTTATTTAGTCATCGGGATAAAGATATTAACGCTTCCTATAGTATGAGCTTACTCACATGCAAAAATAGAACATTATAACAAAAATTGGCGCGAAAACCACAGGATTAAACCATATACGCTTATATTTAACACGAATCAATAAGGAATATCCATGAAAACCAAAAAACTGCTGTCAATACTTGTATTGATATTGATAATATCCATGGCATACGGTACTTACAATATTTCACTCTCGGATTTCAAGCTGAGCGATAAAAACAATAGTTACTTAGGCGGTCTTACATGGTCGCGCTCGCTTGATGCCTCATTGCTGAAAGCCCAACAGGAAAACAAGCCTGTTGCAGTGTATTTCTGGGCGATATGGTGCCAGTATTGCGCAAAATTCCAGTCGGAGACGCTTGGCAACCCGCAGGTAAAGGAGATACTGGAAAAAGATTATGTTCTCGTGGCAATGGACCTGGATATTGACAGGGATGTTGCGCGCAAATACGGTGTGAGTTATCCCCCGTATGTGCTTTTCCTTGACGGAAATGATAAAGTACTTGAGAGAGTGCCGGGCGCTGTGGATGCGAACTATTTCCTGCCCATTGTCACAAGGGTCAGGGACGAGGTAAGAGGCAAATAATATGATAACCTTCGGAAATGCTATACTTTATACAAGCCTTGTGATAGGCTCAGTCGCACTTTTGGGACTGTTGCTGAAAGACCGTAAAAACAATGACCTTTTAACTAAACTGGTTTCCCCTGCAATATTGATAGTTGCGGGACTACTCACTTTTGCCTATCTGCTCCTCACATATTATTTTATAACTGGCGATTTCACATACGAGTATGTGTGGCAATACTCAAGCCGCGACTTGCCTTTAATCTATAAAATCTCAGGTACGTGGGCAGGTCAGCCGGGTACATACCTTCTATGGGTGTGGGTAATATTTCTCTCGGCTGCATGGCTTGCGCAGACAACCAAGCACGCAACTCCGCTGACAAGGAGAACCCAGATAATAACCCTGGCTATAGGACTCTATTTTATAGTGCTTACACTTATCCAGACCCCTTTTAAGTCAATTTACGAGGTGGCAGACGTGCCCCTTGGCTTTGTGCCTGTTGACGGCAGCGGATTGAATGCGCTTCTTATAAACTTCTGGATGATAGTGCATCCCCCTTTCATGTTCATAGGCTATGCGACAATGACCATACCGTTTGCCGCAGGGATAGTGTATTTGCTTACGAAAGAGGACGGCTGGGAAGAACTGGCACGGCAGTGGGCGCGCTTTACCTGGTTAATCCTGGGAATGGGCATTGCAGTCGGAGGAGTCTGGGCGTACGTGGTGCTGGGATGGGGCGGGTTCTGGGCATGGGACCCAGTTGAAACTGCCTCGTTTATTCCCTGGCTCACCCTCACGGGTTTTATGCATGCAGCAGCCCTTCACAGGAAGAATAAAACCACATTTTCCACAGCCGCGCCTATGCTGTCTGCGGTTACTTTCATTTTAATTATATACGCTGCCATTGTTGTCAGGAGCGGGCTTTTCAACTCAGTCCATGCATTCGGGGAGACTTCAACAGGCACGCTGCTCATCAGTTCAATCCTCATAACAGGCGTGGTTTCTCTTGTCCTTGGCATGAGGCGGTACCTTGAAGAGCCTGATAAGGTAGAAGAGGATAAGGGGTTCTGGAACAAGACAAACATTTTCTATGTAACCCTGCTCTTGTTCGTAATACTGGCTTTCATTTCCTTCTGGGGTATCACATACCCGGTATTTATTCAGCTCACGCAGGGCTTTAAGGTAAATGTAGCATCGGACACCAAGAATTTCTTCAACGTATGGAGCTATCCTTTCGCAATCCTGCTGATGCTCGCGCTGGGGTTCTGTTTAAATTACAAGGAATCCGAAAAGGAAAAACAGAAAAAAACCCTGTTTATTGTGGCGGCTCTTTCGATAATAACGATGTTCCTGCGGACAGAGACTTTTTATGTGCTTGACCACTCAAGCCCGTTCTGGGTAAGAGAGCCGTCAATCTATAAACTTTTAGGTTCTATCTCTGTCATATCCATCTTCCCATCCATGATATACGCTACGGCAGCCATATACCAGTACCTTTCGGGTTACCTGAAGCTTGGCAACGCACGGGTAAGGATAAAAGGGATTGGCATAGCAATAGTTCATATAGCAGTGATTCTCACACTTTTTGGCGCAATTATAAGTTCCAACTTCACCTATACCAACCAGAGGATAAATATACCGCTTGAAGCAAAAGGCGTATTACTTGATGTGGGCGATGGTTACGGTATTAAGGTCGTTGATTATTCAACCAGAAGCCTGACGGAGACAAGTTATTCAGGAACCACAATAGCAGAGGTGCTTGCAAACCCGTCCTTATTTGAAAAAGATGTGACAATAAGCGGAAAAGTCACGAATTTTAATTCTTCAGGCAGCCATGGCACTCTTGTTGAATTGGATGATAATTCAGGCAGTATATGGGTTGTATTCGAGGGAAATGTACCCGTGAAATTAAATTCAGGATTGACTGTCAGCGGCAGAATAATGTCAGGGTTTGAAAAACCGGTGCTGATAGTAAACGGCGCGGATGAATTTGATGCGTCAGGCAAATATCAGGTCCAGAGCGTCCAGCTCGAAGTTTACAAGAACAACAGGAAAATCGGAAGCGGTGTAGCGGAATACCTCCAGGGAAAAGGCGGAAGCGGGACATTCCCTATGATTGACCCTTCCATAACCCTATTCGGCGGCGACGTGTACGTCATTTTCCAGGGCGTAGGCGGCGGCGCAGTTCCCATTACGCTGAAAATCGTCCCTGCTGTAAACTTTGCATGGCTTGGCATCATACTCTTCGCAGTGGGAATAATCCTGATAATGGCTGTGAAATCAAAATCCAGTGGCGGTTAAAAAAGCCGTGGAAAAATAAGAACCCATTTATAATCCATACACCGTGGTCGGGAAATAGGGCGATAGCGCTTTAATTATAAGTTTATCTACATTGAAGAGCAGCATAATGCCTATCACTATAAGCACGAGCCCCGAGAGTTTTTTAAGTAATGGTCCCCGCCTCACAAACCACTGGTACCTGCCCGTGACCTTCTTGCCATAGTATGCTATGGAAAGCATGGGCAGGCTCATACCAATGGAATAAACGAACAGCATCCATGCGCCGTAGGAGACATTGCCCACAGAGGCGACGTACGCAAGCACAGCGCCCAGAATCGGTCCAACGCACGGTATCCAGAGGATGCCAAGGGACATGCCAAGGAAAAAGCCCCCTGCAATGCCTCCTTCAGGCATATTTAATGACGAGTAGCCGCTCAGGGAGCCAAAATACTGTCTTATGCCCTGTGTTATTGCGCCTGATATTTTTACAAACTCCATGTTTATGTCTTCGTCAAAGAGTACGGCTCCCATGCCTATTATGAATAAAATAGCAATGCTTCGCAAAGAATCAGCAAAAGCTGCGAAAGTGGCGCCGAAGGCTGACACCAGCACGCCCATCGCAGTAAAGCTGAGGGTCAAACCCGATACAATAGCTACAGGTCGCAGCCTGTGCCCGCCAGAGCCTGAAAATATTACAGGGACAAGCGGAAGGCAGCACGGCTTGAGTATGGTCACTATGCCTGCTATGAAAACCAGAACTATCGAGGGCGCCGAGGGTTCAACCATTGTTTAGCCTGCTTTTGTATTGTCCTTGTCCATTATAAACATGCTTTATTTTACACACGATGTAAAATTACCTATATATTTGTTTTGTTTAATTTTTGTCCCACATCCCCTCAAATAGAAAGATAAATAAAGTATATTTGCATGTAGCAGTATAAAGGAGTGTTAGGAGTGTTAAAATGAATGGCGTCATATTCAGCGTAATAATTTCCCTTTTTACCATATTCCTTTACACAGCGCTTGGGATTTATGTATTGAAAAAAAACCCCCATGAACGTACCAACCAGATCTTCGCCCTCCTCATGCTGGCATTTATAATATGGTCGGTGGGAACATACAACACAGGATTGGCGGCGGGAACTGAGTCGCTTAAGGATGTATTACTCTATACGAAACTCCAGTTAAGCGGCACCATCATTGCCCTCACATTATTCGTTTTATTTACGATCTCGCTGATGAACATAGAGAAGGTTTATAAAAATCCCATCTCCTACCTGATTATTATACCAGCCATCTATTTATTGAGCCTGATATGGACATCCGACGCATCAGGATTGGACACCGCCATGTTTTCCACAATGAAAGAGAGAATGCAGGAGTTCTTCCTTGTATCAGGACTGCTTGGTATAGCAGGCGTGTATTTGTTATTGAGACATTATATGACAAGTAAATACAGACAGCAAGAGCAGGCGAAAATCATATTAACAGGCGCCATCTCCGCGGTACTCATTGCGGTTATCTCAAACTTAATACTGCCCATGTTCTATGGCATATATCTTCTCCCGCTCTCAACACTTGCGCCAGCGGTGATGGGCGTCTTTTTCGCATACGCCGTTTACCAGTATGGGTTTTGTATAACGCCAATGCCGGAAGTCTCGGTTACATCTTTCTGCGGCGTGGAATGCACCCGGTGTGCCGAATATATTAACGATAAATGCCCCGGCTGCAAGTTTAACAGGGAGAAGTATACGGACTGCGAGATATATAAATGCATGACTAAAAGAGGATACAAAGACTGCGGTGAATGCCCGGAAATATCCACATGCCTCCTGCGGAAAGAAATATCTGGACAATGTTTTGTTCTGGTGCCAAAGCCTGATTCATCACCGGCAATACGGAAATACGACCTGAGACCGGGCAGTACGTATTTTGTAAAAGATACGGGTTATGACCTCTTTCTGGATGCGGTTAAAAGCGGAGCTTATGGTTTTGTTGTCTCTACTATGCATCCGCAAGAGATAAGGGAAAAATATGGTCTTTGCACCACACCGATAGTATGGATATCAGATGAGGCATTTGATATGGGCATTAAACCCAAAGACCTCAAGCGCCTGAGCATTGTAATTATAAACTTCATGAAAAAAACGAACAACGCAGTGGTTTTTCTCGATGGAATCGACATGCTAATCTCAATAAACGGGTTTGGTAATGTTCAACCTGTTGTCCAGGTTA
This sequence comes from Candidatus Methanoperedens sp., assembly GCA_028715885.1. Classification (GTDB taxonomy): domain Archaea; phylum Halobacteriota; class Methanosarcinia; order Methanosarcinales; family Methanoperedenaceae; genus Methanoperedens. The sequence continues at coordinate 2,708 of JAQUQX010000012.1, read as the reverse complement.
TGAGCAGCGCAGCGCAGACAACAAATAATAGTCTCATTATTTCCACAAACATGGAGGGTGATGCTCTTAGCAGGTTGAAGCCCCTGTTTTTCAGGCGAAAAAGAACTAACAACAATGCCTCTGCGTTCAAATTAGAAGAAAAATTATGACGAAAAGAGGACAGAAAACACTAACCGGGGAGGAAATAAAATTCACGCCAACAGTGAAGCCGGTTCCTTTAAAAGATATTATTTTTATTCCAATACAATATCTTTTAAGTACAATAAATCTCCGAAAGATATTGTACTCATCGTCGTTTCTGTCGTACGGCTTTGGTGACGGTGTAACTGCAACTTACATGATGGAAAAAACAGGTGTTTCGCACGAAGTAAACCCGGTTATGAGGTTTATGTACGCGAATTCAGGAAAACAGGGCGTTATCACTTTAAAGATGTGGATCGCTCTGGTGATTTTATTCCTGGTCTGGATTATCTCAAGAAAAACAAACCTTTACTGGACAATCAACGGTTTCCTGTTCGCATTGACCATAGGAGGCACCATGGCTATCCGGGCAAACCTTATGGCAGCGTATGGCATGTCGCCTCCTTCCCCGGGTTCTGTAATCTCAACTTTCCTGGTCATGGTAATTTTATTTGTGATGATAGGCGACCTGCTGGACAAACTCTATGTTCCAGCTAGAAAGAGAAGCTTCAATTAGCATCTGATGTAACAATCCATCTCTTTTTCAGGAACGACCTGATTTATTTGGTTTTTTCCATGCGGTTATATGAAAATGGAACGATATATTTATATACACCTCATCATAATGAGGTAAGTGGATGTCATTGGCTTGGCGGAGGGATTGAATGACAAAGGCGCTTGTGGTAGAGGATAATCTTCTAAATATGGAGCTTGTTCTTGAGATACTTAACGCAAAAGGCTTTGCTGCTGAAGGAGCGATGAACGGCGAAGATGCTGTTAATAAGGCTGAGCAGGAAACCTATGATTTGATAATAACAGACATAGGGCTTCCCGGCATGAACGGCATTGAAGTTGCTAAAAGAATTAGAGGCAAGCCGGGTTACGAAAATACGCCTGTTCTGGCTTTGACAGCTTATGCTACCGGGGGAAGGGCAGAGAGGGAACGATTCCGTGCAGAGGGTTTTGAGGATGTGGTTCCAAAACCATTGCATGTGGTTGATTTTATGAATCAAATAGAGAAATACAGGAAGTAGGAGCCTGTATGTATCTCTCTTAAAATTTATTTCTTCAGGAGAACTATACCGTTCGATGTGACTTCAAACCTGATAGGATCGAGCTGGGTCTTTGTATTCCTCATTTTTAAGATTTCTATTAATCGTTCCTTTGAACCTGTGTACGGATTTTCTTTTATTAATGTTTTAATTACCCCGTATACAGAATATGCGGCAATGCCTCCCGTGCGTTCATCGGACGCTGAATCCAATATGATTACAGAAGTTACGTTCTTTTTCGCCAGACCGTGTATTAAAGCGTCAAATTGGGCTCTAAACTCATTGGTTGACATGTTAAGAGTAAAAACCCCGATGTTGTCTATCAAAACAATTTCAGTATCCTTGGGGATTCTGTCAAGCAATCCTATAATATTTGACTGGAGTTCATCGATATTTGTTATGTCGAATGCCAGGACATCTTTTATATATTCAGCACGTTCATCATAGACTCTTTCAATAGCCAAAACCCCGTTTTTGTAATATTTTGAAAGAGGCAAACCGATAGATTCCGCCTGGCTTAACAGGTCTTCAGGCGTTTCTTCAGTAGCTATCATTGCACATTTCTTGCCGTCTGAACAGCCATTATATATAAAGTGCAGACCAAGTATTGTCTTCCCCGAGCCGGTTGTTCCTGATAATAACGTCGTACGGTTGCGGGGATAGCCCTCTTCTATTTTCCCATCCAGTTCTTTTATACCAGTTGACACTCGTTCCATTTAATATCGCTCCTTATGATGTTAATATGCTTGGATAGTTAAATAAATTTCCTGAGTAAGAAAGATACCTTTAGGCATCCTGTGAGAGGGGGTTACTTACCCTGAATGAGAAAAGTATTTGGAGAGGCAGGTAAAGATTGGAACATAGTTGAAACATTGTAGCTTATTTCAACGCAGGTCGGTTGCATCATGCAATATATGTATCGTACCATTAAAGTTAATAGCAAATAAATGAATGGGAGCGAGGCAAATACTTCCAATGTGATATAAATGGAAAAATTTTCTATATACTCAATAATGGATATAATATCAATATTATTTGCAATTATCGGGGTTTATTTTTTTGTTAGAATCTGGAAAGTATGGAAGAATATAAACATGAATATTGTTAAAGCCAGGATTTTTTTGGATAAAAGATTTTTGGAAAAGAACTGGATATATATTTTGCTTGCAGGTGCTACGATGACAGTCCGCCAGATTCTGTTTTTAATATTTTTTCCGTATGACAACTTCGCTATTATCAGCACCTCATTCTTTGTGGTATCCGAACTCTTGGAACTTATAATATTTATAATACTTGTTGCCCTTGCTTACGAATGGTTCAAAATTTTGATAAAATAATTTGGTAACCTATGACAACAACAGAAATGCTTGGAAAAATCCTGAATAACATTAACAATATAGGCGGAGTCGAAGCATCGGCAATAGCAAGCAGAGACGGGTTAATCATATGTTCAACCATGTCCGATAAACTTCGAGC
>JAQUQX010000011.1 GCA_028715885.1 Candidatus Methanoperedens sp. | reverse complement strand
ACAGGATTGTCAACAATGTCCCTTCGGTTCCCGAATGTCCCCTGTGCAGCAGCAGGCTGATTGCGGCGCTTAAACCATGGGAGGAAGAGGAGATTAAGATTGTCAGGAAGCCTGATAAGGACAAAACTGAGGAGGAGAGGAAAAGGACGGCGCGGGTCTATCGGAATGCGAACATTGTGCTCTCGCAGGGGAAGACCGCGGTTATTGCACTGGCTTCGAGGGGTTTGGGACCTGAGACTGCTTCGAGGGTTATTCGGAAGTTGAGGGAGGATGAGGAGGAGTTTTACAGGGATATTCTGATTGCCGAGAGGAATTATGCCAAGACGAAGAGGTTCTGGGATGGGTAGGGGTATTATCTGATAATTCCCAATTGAAAAACAAGGGCATCAATTATTCCCTGCTGTAAATCGAAATCTTCGATTATACCCAATTCTTTTATCAGGCGCTTTTTATCAAGAGTCCGTATTTGATAACAAAGAACAATAGACTCCTTCTCAAGTCCTCCGGTATTGGCAGGCATTAAAACCTCATTCGGGTAAATCCTCCTTTCTGGCTTTCTTGATGTTATCGGAAGAACATTCACGACTGGCAGAATCTGGTTTATCTCTTCCTCGCTTATTACCAGAACCGGACGGGTCTTTCCCTGCTCAGAGCCTACCACTGGGTCAAGATTGGCTAAGAATATATGCCACTTATACTGCATCTTCAGTCAATTCCTTCTAAATCAACTGTTCTGAAGTCTTCGGATATTTCTTTCATATCTTTGAGAAATAGTTTATCTTTAGTAGCATTTTTTAATTCCCTAATTTTTTGTTTAAAGCTATCATGCCTGTTTTTCATAATTAAAATCACTTCTATTGTTTCATTTTCCGGAATATTTTTTGGAACCTTTATCCTTATCTCATGATCTTTAGGTATTTTAACAATTTGTTTGACTGCTTCCAAAACCACATTCCTCCATTATTTTGCATTTACGTACTATAATTTCTCTTCATTATATATGAAACCTAACAAAGAAATATAAATGACGATAGGACTGCCTGAGTTTACCGGAATGCTGGTGTGCCCTCACATGGTATGACTGCGACTATTTGCGCTTGCTTCGAGAGTGATTGGACCTGAGACTGCTTCGAGGGTTATAAGGAAGCTGAGGGAGGATGAGGAGGAGTTTTATCGGGAATTCTGATTGCAGAGAGGAATTATGCGAAGACGAAGAGGTTCTGGGAGTAGTTTTCATCTGGTAATGCCTAATTGGAAACATAAAGCTCCGATTATTTTTGTCTGTAATCAAAATCCTCAATTTTAATCATTTTTCCTAATCAGACGCCTTTTATCGAGTGTCCTGATTTGATAACAGAGCACAACAGATTCCTTTTCAAGCCTTTAGCTACTGAAAGGGATAAGTTTATTCATGGGGTTTGCTATTATTGTGGTATGGCAACAACACGCAATACAGCGCCGGACCCGGTTAATACCGACCCTGATAAGTACAAAGTTATCTTTGAAAATGATCGGGTAAGGGTTTTTGATTATAACGACAAACCCGGGGATAAAACAAAGATGCATCATCACAAGGATTTTGTGTTATATGCGCTTGGTCCTTTCAAACGAAGACTTACTTTTGACGATGGTAAAATAGCAGTTCGGGAATTTAAGGGCGGCGAAATAATGTGGTCTGATGAACAATCACATATCGGGGAAAATATCGGAGAGACAAACACTCATGTCTTGATAGTCGAACTTAAAGAACCTACTGCAAACTGATTGAAGAACTATAATAAGTTCTTTTTCCGTGAACCCTAAGTCTGGTAGTAGGGGGTGGAATATCAGGGATGGTAAAGCTTTATCTCATCACATATCTATAGAGCTATAGGTGATATAATGGTAACAACCATCCAGGTGCATGAAGAACTCCTGAAAGAACTCAGCGCTTTAAAAAAAGAGCTTAACCTCAAGAGCTATGAAGATGTTATCCGGGCGCTTATCAAATCCAAGAAGAGATTTAAGAAATCGTATTTCGGGGCGTTTCCGGAACTTAAGGAATTTAACAGGCACGAGGAAGAAGATGACCGTCTTGGTTGATTCCTGGGGCTGGATTGAATATTTTAAGGGGAGCGCATATGGTGAGAAAGTAAAGGAATTAATTGAAAATCCCAGAGAAAAAGTGATAGTCAGCGCCATCAATATTGCTGAAGTGTATAATTCATTCCTGCGGGATTTTCCTTATCCCGATAATGAGCGTCTGGCTGAAGCTTCACGGGAAGCGATGAGGCAGAGGTCGTACATCTTTGAGGTGGATGAAAATATCGCCGTTGAATCTGCGAGGTTGAAACATAAGATGAAGTGGGGTCTTGGCGATTCTATCGTTTATGCTACTGCAAAAAGGGAGGGCGCCATGCTCATGACAGGCGACCCGCATTTTAAAGGCGTGAAGGATGTCGTGTATTTGGGGATGTGACAGAAATAAGAATGCAAACCGCGTGCACTTGCACGGGATGACCGCGGCGATTGCGCTTGCTTCGAGGGGGATTGGACCTGAGACTGCTTCGAGGGTTATAAGGAAGCTCCGGGAGGATGAGAGGAGTTTTACAGGGATATTTTGATTGCTGAGAGGAATTATGCGAAGACGAAGAGGTTCTGGGAGTAGGCAGGGTAAAAATCTAATAGTCAAAATTCATTAATGCGTAGTAATATTATTAAGAAGAAAAATATATACCTCATATCGAACATTATTGAGATAGATGGATATCTATAAAAACCATAGAAAATTAATTTTATATGACACTATAATTTTTGTATATACATTGTTAATTTTGTTAATTCCAAAAATCCTCATTACCTTCGTCATTTTGAAAACGATTTCTTTTAGGATTATTCCAGTTTTATTCGGGATCATATTTATTATATACTTATATAGTATATATATTATCTTAAAAAAAATTCGACCTGCATCCGAGAGACGACTTTATAAACTTTCTTTCGCATCACGATTTAAAAATTAAATTTTATAAATATGTAACGTGGGCTTTGAAGTTTTTTAATATGATTTTCTTGATTTTAGTATTATGTTTGTTATTTATATCAATATTTATTTTCATAACAGGTTTCGCTGTTGTTGTTATTGACGCATTTAAAGCTAACAATAGCATTTTACAGTACGTCTCACTCATCAATTCAATTATGCAATTTGGTTTATATATTTTTAGCATTTTATTTTCTGTTTTCATTCTAATTGCTCTTGGCGGTATCATTATTTTTGCTTCTATATTACCATCAAACAAATTGTCTGGTCTTCCTGACACCTCGGACATACTAATTTCATTTATTAAAAAAGCAATAGATGAGATTAATTCATTCGATTTTTCTTTAACATGGGATGATACAAAAAAGAATAAAAATAAGATATCCAATTTTATAGATGACACATTAGAATTTATTACTATTGAAGACAAATTTTTTGGAATCCCTATAGGATGGAGATATTCTCAACAATTTATTGCCGGATTAAATAACAAGTCCGCAAAGATGGACATTCTATATCGAATAAATGGGCTGTATGAAGAGTTAAATGAAATTATAGTCGAATTGAATTGTATGATTACTGTAAAAGATAAAGAAGATGTCGCCAATAAATTGAATAACTATTTAATAATTATTGAAAATAAAAATTTATGTGAACGTAAAAAAGTAGAATTTAAAAAATATAATGTAATTTGGAATAGCATAGAAAAAATATTTAATCTATTCTTTTATTTTATAAAAATTATTTTTCGATTTTGAGTTCACTGTTTTTAGAAAAACCTCAAAATCAACTTGCACTCGCCCCCCCTCATCTCCCTATCCCGCAGCCCCCCGCCTCAGGGAAAGCGCGCCGCCCATGCGCACTCAAAGGACGGCGCCGAAAGCTTGGTCACTTTTTCTCCAAAAACTCCTCCAACCTCCCCTCACCAACTCCGCATTCAATCGCTCTATCAAGTAGCTTTTTATCCTCGGTTACAAGGACATCCTTCATTGAAATCGATGCATAGAGGTACGATGCATCATAGTAGCTCAAATTGTTATCCACCGCTACCTTGAGAACTTCACTCTTGATCCCGATTTTTAAAATCTCCATCAAAGAAATGACCTTCGAGATAAATTTTATCAATTTTGCCCCTTCGCTTTCAGATATTTTATCTCGTGTAACCTCTTTCCAGACCACATTCCCAAGCTCATATTGCGCTAAATCCAGGGTTTTTCCTTCCAGCAGCTCATTAAAAGCTCCAATTTCAATAGCCCTATAAATGGAACTTGTATCGTAAATCATCTCTCTCTGTCCTCCCGAATTGATTTAGCAACCCGTTCGCTCTTGATTTTATTGATAATTGGCTTTAATAATTCTGATTCTTTTTTGAGGTTCATAATCTCAAATTTTTTAATTTCATTCTGTATAGCTTTCCGTATCACTTCGGATGGTTTTATTCCATACTCTCCAATTTTATGTTTGATTTCTATTGGTATCTTGGCTGAAACTGTCGTGTAATCCATATATGTAGTATTATAAGTAATACATATAAAGCTTACTAAATGTAGTAATAACCTGAACTATTTCGCCTGCCCGGAAACATCCGAAACCCCTTCGCTTTGCGCCCGTCCCCTTCATCCTGCCCACCTGTTTCCCCCACACACAAGGATTCAAGCCCGCAAGTCAGCGGCAGCAGGGCAACCTCAAAGGACGGCGCCCGATCCGGCTCAAGCGCTCTCTATAACATCAACAAAATTAGAATTCGTCATCTAAACCATACGTATGATTCTGGTTTAAGCATTTTCTTAATGTCTTAGTATTATGGCAGTCGAGCTCAGCGCAGCTCCAACCCCGACAAGAACAGCTATCGAATTGCTATTAGTAATAGCAACCGCGAACACTGACGCTAAAAAAAATGCAAATATTGCCGGCGGTATTGATAAACACAGGCGACAAGTCGTTGAATGCATTCAGTTCACCCCAAAAAGCATTGTACGTGATTGTATATAAAGTTTGTGCAATATTAATTAATAATAATTAAAATTAATTGCGATATTTTAAAAATGGTCATTACTTCAGCCTGAAGAGAACTTCCGATTCAAAAGATAATAACTAATAAACTGTTATTGTACCTGTTGCGTAAGTTTTTGGCTTTACACTCGGATCGTCAGAAGGAATTATACCTTCAACACTATATGTTCCCTTCTTATTAAAAGTAACAAAGGCAGAGCCACTTCCTCCAAGGTACTTTTGATACGAGTTATTCAAGACAAGTGTCAAGCTAAACGGTAACGACCATTCAGTAATCTTGATTAAAACAGATTCTCCTGAACGAATAGATACCTGATTCGGCTCAATTACATAGTTTGTTTGAAACACCATTGTTTTAGTCGGAGTATCGGTTGATGGGTCATAATTTTTAATGGTAAAGTTGCTTATCCCAGGGGTTGCTGCTGCTGTTGAAATTGGAGTTAGAGCCGGAGTTAGAGTCTGGCTGGGAATTGGTGTAACAGTTACAGTTACAGTCACAATGGTCTTGTTTTCTACATACTCGATTTTCTCAATCGTCCTGGGCTTATGGGCTGCATACCCCACCGCTATTCCAATAATGAAGAATATAACCACCAATGGGATTAATGTTTTATATTTCGGATCCATACTCTTAATTCTCCTTAAGCACTAATAAATTCTTTTATTGAGTATATAGGTTTCTATTCAGCCGTATCTTTTCAGTCGGGTAATCATTAAGTACTTTCCACCCAATAAAAACAACTATGTTCCCAACTGTACGCATGCGAAGACTTCGCTCATCAAAGTTCCGACCGTTTATCCGGGAGACGACACTGGACGTTAAGGATTTGATATGTCCTGTATTTGTAGATGAAACCATATCAGAGCCTTTCGAAATAAATTCCATGCCAGGTTATTTCCGCCACCCGCTTGAGACTGTTGCAGACGAGGCTTCCAGCATCCTGGAACTGGGAATTCCCGCAGTCATACTGTTCGGGATACCGGAAAAGAAAGACGAAACGGGTTCGCACGCCTGCGGGGATGACGATGTTGTCCAGAAAGCAGTCCGAGCTATAAAACAGCAGGTGGGAGATGACCTGATTGTCATGACCGACCTCTGTCTTTGCGAATACACATCGCACGGTCACTGCGGCATTGTGAACGAAAAGCAGGAGATTCTAAACGACCCCACACTTGAAATCCTCGCAAAGACCGCGGTTAGCCACACACGAGCCGGTGCCGACATCGTTGCGCCTTCCGGGATGATGGACGGCATGGTTGGCGCGATACGCAGGGCGCTTGACGACAATGATTTTAAGGATATACCTATAATGTCCTATGCCGCAAAATATTGCTCTGCCTTCTACGGTCCTTTTCGGGAAGCGGCAGGTTCAGGCTATGCATTCGGTGACCGTGCGTCATACCAGATGGACCCGGGAAATGCGGACGAGGCGCTGCGTGAAGTCGCGCTTGATATCGAAGAGGGCGCGGATATCATAATGGTCAAACCGGCGCTGCCTTATCTTGATATAATTTACCGTGTAAAAAAGAAATTCAAAATGCCCACGGCGGCGTATCATGTCAGCGGCGAATACGCCATGATAAAAGCCGCAGCGCAGAACGGCTGGCTGGATGAGCGCGGGGTGGTTTATGAATCTTTAATTTCAATAAAGCGCGCGGGCGCCGATATGATACTGACGTATTTTGCAAAAGACATGGCGCGTGAATTGAATTCAGAATAATGCCAGGATATAACGTACACAGGCTCTTCAATTACACGGTTTTTATCGCAATTATTTCAGTACTTTTCGCCTGGGACAAAACCCTTGTTGACCTGAGGATGTTGCTTGCACTGGGCGCTGGTTTTTATATAGGCACTGAATTCATAACTCCTGACCTTGATACAGACAGCACGGCGATAAAAAAATGGGGCAGGTTAAAAATCATTATGCTGCCTTATAAGTGGATGTTTACACACAGGCAGAGTTCCCACAATATCGTGTACGGGGCAATTGTAAGGATATTATACATCAGCCTGCTGGTTCTCGGTTTATATTACTTCCTGTTCAGCTCGCTTCCGGTTGAAAACTCGATTTTATCGCTTTATATTTTTATTTTTCTTGTCGGAATAATAATTGCAAATGCCCTGCATGTAATACTGGATACTTTTCTATAAACGTTTGATAAGCATTCCTTTCACAGAATTTGTATTTTGCCGTCATGTTTAATATCCAGTTTCCCCATAACATGGACTATGTTTTATTTGTTGTCCGGAATCCCAATGAAAAACTGGTGATAAAAATATTGACCAGATATTACATACCGTTTGTCCTTATTTTTGTATTATTTGCAGGATGTATAAATACTGAAGATGGAACGCGCGCATCAAAAGCGCCTGAAGTAACCATATCACCCACCCCAACCCCATCAGCGGCTGTTACGGTTCCTGCCCCATCGCCGACAGCCGCTGTCCAGCATACCGAAATTGTACAAAAAATTGATGAAAAAGCGCAGGTATCGTTGTATGAAAACAAATCCGTAGCTGTAGAGGTCAATTATCGTAAATACGTGGACTGGTTCAGGGATTATAACCTTAATATACGGTCATACACACCCCAGGAATATGTCTGCGGTCAGTACACGGTCGATATGATTAACGCCTCGGAAAAAGCGGGGTATAAAGCCTATTTTGCCGCGGTTCGTTTTTCCGACGGCACCGGGCATGCGATTGTATCATTCAAATCAACGTTTGGCGGCTTTACCTCATGGTATTTTTTTGAACCGCAGACAAACAACCTGTTAACGCCCGAGACCCTGCAACAGGAACTCGGTAAGAATATGGGGAAACAGGTTACCGAGGTCAACATTTACGGCTATTTCGATGATGCGGGAGATAACGACCCCACAACATGGCGATTTGCATACCCATTATACAATAAAAAATATTGAAAATATAAAAAAATATTTAAACTATTTATATGCAGGAAGAATGGCACTTGCAGATTCCTTTTTTGGTTTTTTTAATCTTTCTTATGCTCATTTTGTCACCCCGTTAAATACACGGCAATGAATCCATAAATAGTTTGTGCCCGTACCCCGGCAGGTCTAAAATTTAAGCTCGTCTATATGAGCCATTTCTTCAATATCAAGAAGTATTGACATCTCCTGTGTATTGATATCAATATAATTCTCCTGCACAAGAGCCATCGGGTTAGTGCCGCCGATTACCACAATCCCGATTTTGTCCCTGCCTACCTGGACTCCCAGTATGTCATTATTAGGTTCGCCAACTTCCATGATACACGAAAAACCAGCTTCAACGAGCGAATCCAGCACCTGTTCTATCTTATCACGGGCAGCCATGGGAGCTTCCCGCAGATTCGCCAGTATCTTTCCCGAGCCTGTATTGATCATTTGAGTAACGGATGTAAGCTCCTGTGACATTAATACATCAAGCGGGTCGATTGTTGTGCTGTCATAGGTCAGGACATCGGTAAATCTTAAAGGCGAACCGTCATGTATCTCCACGACGCCCCCGAATTTGGGTTTAACAGGTATTCCGGCCTTGAGCAGGACGCCGTCTATCGTAATGCTGCAGGCTGTGGCTATTCCTATCTTACCTTTTCCAATAACGACTTTTCCTATTTTTTCGCCGGGATGTACTATTTTTATATAAGGGCTTACCGATAGTCCGCTATGCACTGCCTGTCTGATTAAACCTATAACTTTCTTGAAATCCGATTCATTAACGATGGAGATATTTACTATTATCTTACCTTTGCGCTTTTTCGGGTCAAAGGTTACTTCATACATCATATTTTCAATTCTTGATATTATGAACATGATATCTGTCATTCAGACCATGTATAATTACAATGCGTTATAAATATACCGAAAGACAAGTATAGTCAGGCAGAAGTAAAATGTCCATGAATAAGCAAGCTGTGATTGATATTGTAAAAAATATTTTTATACACTATGGTTACGGTATAAGTTCTTCGGATATCTGCGACCTGCTCGCAGAAAAGGATTCGGAGCGCCTCTTAATAAAATTTGAAAATGACCCCAATTTAAACGGCATCAGGTATTTTTCAAATATTGTGCAGAGGTACAGGGGCAAAGGCATACTTATCTCTGAATCTTTTGATGAAAAAACGCGCATGTTTGCCCTTGACGACAGGCTTACCCTATGGGACAGGAACGAGCTTGAATCCCGGATAGGCAGGGCTGTACTGGGGGGTATGGAACCGGGAGCAAAAATACCGGTTAAGGAAAAAATTGATTTTTCAACCACGCCGTTTCAAGCAGAGGTTCAGGCTCCAAGACATGAATATGAAAAAACAATTAAGATATTACTGCGTTCAATTCCAATTAATATCGGAAAATCGGATGCCTTATCCATAGCCGAGGCAAAAGTAGGACCTGCAAAAAGCCAGATATTAAAATTCATACCGGTCTGGCATTACACTTATTCTTTCAATATCCAGGTAAAGTTCAAATCAAAGGTAGCAGACCTTTCCGGGGAAGGGGAGGGATATATCCACGGGATTGCGGGAGACAATAATTTTATTAAATTCAAGGATATCCAGGATAATACGTTCATCCCCACACAGAATTATGAGATTAAGCAGCCTGTTGTCCAGAAAAACGATGCCGGGACTAAAGCCCTGAATTCCATCATCAGGGAACATACAAAAGAAATCAGGCTGAATGAGATGATAGGCGATACGATAGTTTTCGAAAATAAGGTAATTGCCCCTGACCCCGGGGATATAAACCTGAAATTGGAACTCCTGCATATCCCGATATGGGAGATAAAGGGCACGCGCGAGTCGATAGAGATTAACGGGTACGACGGTCATATTATGGCTGTAAAGCTCTATAATGATGCGGAAATGGTTTGAATCCAACATCTTCTATTGAATCTAATTTTGCTCTGCTTCTTTCATGAACCCGGTTTCAGGGATGAGAAGAGGGAAAGTTTGAAGAATTCTATTCCCTCAAACTCTTTCAATTCCCATTCTTCAAATCAACAATATCCTCAGAATGAACAGGCATAAACCATTTCTGCGCTATGAATGTCGGGATAACCGCGCTTGCAATAACCACTCCAACAAGGACAGAGTACTGCACCTGGTCTATAAGCCCTGAATTAAAGCCAAAAACACTCGCTATCGTTCCGAAAGTCAATCCCGTACTCATCAAAAGCGTAGTGTACATACTTCCATCGGGAATGTATTTTTTTGCAAGAAAGTAAACCCCAAGAAACTTGGCTGCTATTTTGAGAGCAAAGAGAATAACAAAAAGCCCAAGTGCGGATAAAATCAAAGGAAATGAAACCTTCAAACCCCCGACAATAAAAAATATGGGAGTGATAACAGCGTAAGCAACTGTTCTCAACCTGTTTCTTAACTCTTTTGTCTCAGAGGTCTCGATAAAATGTTTTGACATTAATAGCCCCAATACGAAGGCAGGCAGGACAGCCTGCCCCTGTCCCAGGTTTGCAAAGTACATGAAAATAAACAGCAGCAGGAAGATATATTTTATTTCAGGCTCAATCACTTTGTTCTTCAATTTCGGATTATGGAAAACGTAATGAGAAAAATTTCCTGCAAAATAAATCACACATAATGAAACTAAAATAAAAAGGACTGTATAAGACGTAGGCTTAACAAATAATATGCTTAATGCAATCGCAGTTCCCATATCTGTTATAAAAGTAGATGCCATAATTAATTTACCAATCTCTGTTTTTGATAACCCTGTTTCCACGAGAACCGAATAAACAACAGCAAGAGATGTTGTGGACAGCGCAGTTCCCGCAATCAGGGATGCCTGGAAATTCCAGCCCGCTGCGTAATAAGTATAAAGGAAAACAACGACAAAAGGCAGCAAAAAAGAGAATGTACCTATAAGAAAACTCTCTTTAAATTTTTCTTTCATTAACTTCGTATCGATTTCAGTCCCTGCAAGGAATGTTAGGAGAATCCCGCCAAAACTTGCTAAATACAGCATCCAGTCATCTGGTTGAACCCCGAAATTCCCGGCAATCGCGCCAAGTAGAATTTCAATTATCGCTACAGACAGACCGAATCTTAAGGAAATTAAACTTGAAATGAAAACTAATATACCTGCAATCGCTATTATGTCCGCTCTCATATTCTGTCTCCTTTTAAATTTTCATTGATTGGTAGGAGTTATCAGCTATCAAGCGGTTAAAGGCGAACTCCATCGCCTGTTTCTGTGAAACAGCCGCTTTAAATGTATCACAGGTAATTAAGCTTTTCAGTTGAGGTTGAGGTAATATTTTCAGTAATCTTTTAATCTTATGCGAACCCTGTAATGGATGGTGATATTATTCAGGAGTATTCATTTAAACGAGGTTTTTCGCCTGATGCCGGGCGAATCAGGGCAGAGCTTGAGAAGAATTTTCCAGCACCAATAAAGGAAGAGGGCGGGAAATACACAATAAATTACGGTGCCTTCAAACAGTTAACTGTCTGGGTTAATAACAAAAAGCTGTGCGTGGACACGGAATCCAACAAAGACGTTAAGGATGATGTTTTTCTCGATACCAATAAGCGCTACAGGGTCTTTCTTGAAGAGGCAACTGGTTTTACTGCCAAAGAAAGACTTAAAAAAGCAAAAAAAGAAGTGCAGGGAGACTGAATTTGTGGGATGTCCTTAAAAGACCTGATGTTCCCGCATGCCTCCGCATCTGCGCAGGCACTGATGGCTCGGTCACGCAGCTTCTTGAGGTGCTCACAGGGAAAAGGGTAGAGGTCAAAACGCTTGAACAAAGCGTGATAAAAGCAACGCCTGATATCGCAAAGCTTCTTGATATCGAAGTCGGGGAGGAGGTCAACAGCCGCCTTGTGACATTGGATGCCGGAGGGACTATTTACGTTCTGGCAAAATCACTGGCGCCTCTAAAAAGACTGCCGAAGGCGATGAGGGACGACCTCATGAGGGCGGATATCCCGATAGGAAGGATTCTGCGGGAGCATAAGCTTGAGACAAGGCGGGATATACTGAAAATGGAAATTGTGCGGCAGGATTTTTTTGGAGATGTGCCTGTTCTTTCAAGGGAGTACAGGATAATCTATGAGAATAGGGTGCTGATGTGGATTAACGAGTGTTTTCCTGTGGATGACAGGTGGAGGATGTAATTACTTCACCACCACTTTCATCTTTCTTATCCTCTCCGCAACCCTGTCAAAGAAAATCTTCTCCGTATCAAGAGGTCCGGGATGCGCTTCAGGATGGTACTGCACCGATACTATATCCAGCTTTTTATGCTCAAACCCCTCTACTGTGCCATCATTGGCGTTTAATTGCGTGATAGATACCTCTTTTCCTTCCATGCTGCTCTCATCCACAGCATAGCCATGGTTCTGCGATGTGATGTACACTATACCCCTTTTTTTGTCCTTCACAGGCTGGTTGGCTCCGCGGTGCCCGAATTTCATCTTGTAAGTCTCTCCCCCCAGCGCCAGTGAGATAATCTGGTGACCGAGGCAGATGCCGAAGATGGGCAATTGTCCCGCCAGCTCTTTCACGACCGAGATACCGTTCACCGCTTGCTGCGGGTCTCCCGGTCCGTTGGATAGGAGTAGGGCGTCTGGCTCGTAATTCAGGATGTCCTTTACCTTCGTTGTTGCAGGAACAACAGTGACATTGATTCCCCGCTTGTTCAGGCTTTTTACGATGTTTCTCTTTGCACCGAAATCCATGAGGACAATATTGCCCCCGTCTTCCTGCCCTTTCAACTGGTACGGCTCTTTGCATGTGACCCTGCTAATCAGGTCAATGCCACCTATATCCGGCTGCTCACGCGCAAGTCTTACAGCTTCCTCGCCATCATCGCTCCCGACTATTATTGCGGCTTTCATGGTGCCGTGCTCTCTTGTTTTTATGGTGAGCATGCGCGTGTCTATTCCCATGATGCCTGATTTGCCCTCGTCCTTCAGGAACTCGTAGATAGAACGCTTTGATTTATGATGTGAAGGATGGTCGCAGGCTTCCCTTACCACCAAGCCTTCAGCCTGCATGCAGTCGGACTGGAAGGTTTCGCCGCTTATTCCGTAGTTGCCGATGAGAGGATAGGTAAACATCAGAATCTGTCCCTTATACGATGGGTCTGTCAGGGCTTCCTCGTAGCCTGTGTACTGCGTTGTGAAAACAAGCTCGCCCTGGACAATTCCTTCCACTCCTAATCCTTCGCCTTTTACAAATGTTCCGTCCTCAAGCCCGAGTACCGCTTTCATGGTTGCTTAAAGGGCAAGTGGATGTAAATAGATTACGATTCGAGTACTAACTATCATCATTTATTATTTTATTCGTATCTATACGAACCAAAATCCTTAATAGGTCACACAGCGTTTACACTAATTGTAAAACATGACCAGATGTGCCAGAAGAAAAACGGCTGACAAATTGCACTGCACTTACAGCGCAATAATCGACATTTTCGAAATGGAAAACAACAGGGAGCCGACAGGTCAGGAAGTAAACAGCCTGATAATAGCGATAGGCGACCGGGGAGCCATAGCCAGGTAACGTCAATATAAAATAAGGTGAATCAAATGGTAAAAACTGCCGCAACAACTGATAAACCCATTCAGGTAAGGATATTCCCCAGACGGTTATTACAGCCTGAAACTGCTGAGAAAATATTGAACGAAATCGACCAAACCGAAGGTGTAATCAGGATGCTAATTAATGGGAAAAACCTGCCCAGGAAAGTCACAAGCGGACCCGGAACCGGCGCGGATGTAAACCACCCGGACAGGAAGATTATACATGTAGGCGACTGCGCATTCGAACTTCACATAATCGTGGGAGAGATACTTGTCGAAGTTGAGGATGAAGCTTCTGTGGACAGGGTGAGGGGGGCGTGTGAACGGGCGCTTCCCTTTGCCTTTGAGTTCAAGCGCGGGCACTTTATCAAGAGAAGACCCACTTTGACTGATTATGCCAAATACGGGTTCAAAAGCAAGACCGATGAATCAATCGCTCTTGAAGATGAGCGCATGCTTGGCTTAATAGACCCGCATGCAAAAGCGGAAACAACCCTCTGTGTAATTGGCACAGAGCGTGAAAAATAAATTAGCGGGATGACAGGCAACAAGTTACATTATTAATAATGATTCTCTGCATCGTTAAAAATCGAAATGTTTAAAACCAATTATACCCTCTAATCAAAAAAACGTTACAAATCAACAAAATGCTGGTGGGTACAAACGAGTAACGTACAAGCCTGTTATCAGTGCGGTAAATGCACATCTATTTGCCCCATGCGCCGAGTTTCAAAAACCTCCCCGCGCAGCTCTATTTATAATTCCAATGTTTACGGGCTTGATACAAAAGACATCTGGACATGCCTGACGTGCGGGCTATGTCCGGTTGGCTGCCCGCAGCAGGTGGACTTCTTAAGTTTCATAAAAGAAGAACGTGCGGGTAAACAGCCGCTTGACGTTGCGCATCTTGGTGTTTTCACAGAATTCAATGAACTGAGTTCTAAACTTGATGGGGTCAAACCTGAAAAATCAGAATCAAAATATGGTTTTTTCCCCGGATGCGTTGACCAGCTTGGCTTATTCTTGCATGATGTCAAGACTGATTTTGGAGAAATAACAACTTCCTCGCTTATGCTGCTTGATAAGCTCGGCATTAAACCGCAGGTCATGAATATGAAATGCTGCGGTCATGACGTGCTCTGGCAGGGGAAAAAGGATGTTTTTGAAAAACTCAAGAACCATAATAGAAAATACATAAAAGAAAGCGGCATCGATACTCTCATAACAAGCTGCGCAGAATGCTACCGTACCTTTTCAAAAGATTATGACCTTGGTATCAAGGTAGTTCATACCAGTGAGCTTCTGGATAAACTTGGTCTGAAAATAAAAGCTGATGTGACATACCATGACCCGTGTCGGCTCGGAAGGCATATGGGTGTATATGACGCGCCGCGAAAAGCGCTAACATCAAATGGTGTCACAGTAAAAGAAATGGAACATTCAAAAGAAAATGCCCTGTGCTGCGGGGTGAGCAGTTTCATGAACTGCAACGAACAGACAAAAGCGCTTCGCATCGCACGGATGGATGAAGCAGAAGCAACAGGTGCAAAAACTCTTATCACCGCATGTTCAAAATGCCTTGCTCATTTTAATTGCCTGAAAACAGAAAAAGATGCAGTAAAGAAATATAATTTCGATGTGGTTGACCTCAGCGTATTCCTCGCAAGACAACTGGAGGCGGGAAAATGATAAAATCAAGCGAACTTGACCCGAATTTTAAATATGAGATTGCAAAAGAACCCGGCGGTGAGAACATAAAGAAATGCTTCAACTGCACCGGATGCACCGTCGGCTGCCCGGTCACGGAAATTGACAAGTCCTATAATCCAAGAACAATCCTCAGGAAAGCCCTCCTTGGCATGCGAAAAGAAGTTCTCTCAGACGATTCACTGTGGCTCTGCGCTTCATGCTATATCTGTTATGAGCGCTGTCCGCAGGATGTTAAAATTACAGAAGTCATAGGAGCGATACGTGCGATAGCGCAGCGCGAGGCAAAAGCAGGGAAGATCAAGATCAGCAATTCCAAACCTGTATTTGATAATCTTTTCATTGATTCAGTAAAAAGCAATGGCAAATGGTATGAAGCTGGTGTTTCCGGAACGTTCATGTTAAAAACAAAAGGCATTGGCGGCGCACTGGGATATGCTCCCATGGGGTTTGAATTGTTCAAGAAAGGAAAACTCAGCATTCTCCCTCATAAAATAAAAGGCACAAAAGAAATAAAACGCATTTTTGAGGAAGTGGAGAAGAAATGAAGCTTGCTTATTATCCGGGATGCACGCTGCATGGCACGGCGCGAGAATACGATGCATCCACAAAAGCAGTATGTAAAGCAGCAGGGATAGAGCTTGTAGAGATAGAGGACTGGAACTGTTGCGGTGCGCTTGAAGCTATATTTGACAGGGAACTTTCAATGGGATTGTCGGCGCGCAACAACTTCAAAGCGCAGAAAACAGGGCTTGATCTTGTTATCCCGTGCAGTATATGCTCGCATAATCTTTCAAGAGCGGATACAGCCATGAGAAATGATCCGTTATTCAAGAAAAAAATCGAAAAGGCTCTTGGTGAAGAATACAAAGGTATCAAATTAAAGCACCTGCTTGATGTTATTGTCAATGATATGGGGATGGATGCGATATCGAAGAAATTTGTGAAACCATTGAATGGGATAAAAGCTGTTGCTTATTACGGCTGCCTGCTGGTTCGCCCTTCCGAGGTTTCAAAATTCGACAATCCTGAAAATCCCATGTCTCTTGATAACCTGATAAAAGCGACAGGTGCCGAATGCTTGCCTTTTACGCAGAAAACCAAATGCTGCGGGGGCAATCTCCTTATGAGCAAACAGGATTACGCATTCATTCTTACAAAAAAATTATTCGATGAGGCAAAAGCAGCTGGCGCGAATTGCGTTGTAGTTGCCTGCCCCATGTGCCATATGCTGCTGGACGGTCAGCAGAAAATGATAGAGAAGGCGCATAATACGGTAATCGAGATGCCTGTGCTGTATTTTACCCAGCTTATCGGTCTTGCAATGGGTCTTAGCGAGAAAGACCTTGAACTTGATAAGAACATGGTATCAACTACTAAGCTTATCGAATCCATAGGAAAAGGAACTGCAAAGGCAGAGGCAAAAGCCGCGGCAAAACCTGCAGCCAAAGCAGAAGCGGAGGCATCAGAATGAAAGGCTCGGTAGCGGTAGTAGGCGGCGGTATCGCAGGTATCCAGGCGGCTCTTGACCTTGCAGACAGCGGATACAAAACGTATCTCATAGAATCACGACCCAGCATCGGCGGCGTAATGTCCCAGCTTGACAAGACCTTCCCCACAAATGACTGCGCCATGTGCATCCTCTCGCCAAAACTTGTGGAAACTGCAAGGCACCCCAATATTGAATTGCTTGGGTATAGCGATGTTAAATCCATCTCAGGGAAAGCAGGCGATTTTAAAGTTAAAATTGTAAAGAAAGCGCGCTACGTTGATGAGACAAAATGCACTGGCTGCGGCACATGCACCGAGAAATGTCCCTCAAAAGTGCCGGACGAGTACAACGCAGGCATGAGCAAGCGTAAATCCATCTACATTCCTTTTGCACAGGCGATACCGCGTGTGGCTACCATTGATGCTGCTCACTGCATGTATCTCACAAAAGGCAAATGCGGCGTGTGCAAGAAAGTATGCGGGCCAAAAGCCGTGGATTATGAACAGAAAGACAAAGAGATCGAGCTGAATGTGGGTTCAGTTGTGCTTGCAACAGGTTTTAAGCCATTTGACCCATCAGTGCTGAAACAGTACAGGTTCGACCATCCCGATGTTATTACATCGCTCCAGTTCGAACGTCTCCTGAGCGCAAGCGGCCCTACCCAGGGACATGTGACAAAGCAGTCGGATGGAAAGGTCCCGAAGAATATTGCATTTATCCAGTGCGTAGGCTCCCGGAATCCGCGCATCAACAGGAAGCACTGCTCTTCAGTGTGCTGCATGTATGCGACCAAAGAATCCATAATCGCAAAAGAACATGACTCCGAGCTTGATATTACGATTTTCCAGATAGATGTCAGGGCTTATGGAAAGAATTTTGAGGAATTCTACAACCGCGCGCAGAGAGAATACGGTATCAGGTATATCAATTCCCGCCCCCCTGAAGTTATCGTCAATCCTGATAATTCACTATCACTTAAATTCGAAGATTTCAACACAGGCGACCTTATGACTAAGAATTATGATATGGTCGTTCTTTCCATAGGACTTGACCCTGCTGATTCGACACGCGCTCTTGCCCAGTCGTCGGGCATCGCACTTGATGAGTTCGGAAATATCGCAACAACGATTGAAAATCCTGTCGAAACAAGTGTTGCAGGCATCTATGTCTGCGGCGTTGCACAGGGGCCAAAGGATATACCGGACACCGTGGCGCAGGCAAGCGCAGCCGCCTCAAAAGCTGCCGCCCTTCTATCAGGTGAGCGCGGAACTCTAATAAAAGAGCGAAAATTCCCGGATGAAAAGCCGCTCTCGCCAGAGCCGCGCATCGGCGTATTCGTATGCCACTGCGGGATAAATATAGGATCAGTGGTCAATGTCCCGAATGTTGTTGAATATGCGAAAACGCTTCCTGGTGTTGCGCATGCACAGGAAATGTTGTATGCCTGTTCATCAGATTCACAGGTCACAATAAAAGATGCGATAGCAAAAAATAACCTTAACCGTGTGGTAGTGGCGTCGTGCACGCCGCGCACGCACGAGCCGTTATTCCAGAATACCTGCCGCGAAGCAGGATTAAATCCGTATCTTTTTGAACTGGCGAATATCCGTGAACACTGTTCCTGGGTTCACATGAAAGAAAAAGATAAAGCTACTGAAAAAGCAAAAGCTATCGTGCAGATGGCTGTAGCAAAGTCCGCTCTTTTCCAGCCGCTTTACAAGCAAAAAGTGTCTCTTATCAATAAGGCGCTTGTGCTTGGCGCAGGCGTAGCAGGCATGACAGCAGCGCTTGATATTGCTAACAACGGTTATCCAGTGACCCTTGTTGAAAAGGAAAAAGAGCTTGGCGGGATGCTGCGGGAGATGACGGAATTATATGATGGAAAGAAGCCTGCTGATGTGCTGAAAGACCTTATCCGCAAAGTGAATGAGAATAAGAATATAAAGATCATAAACGAAGCAAAACTCATGAAGGTCGAGGGGTATCTTGGCAATTTCAAAGGAGTGATACTGGCAAAAGGAAAGGAAATGCCTGTTGATTTTGGCGCAGCGGTCGTAGCAACAGGAGCCAGGAACCTTGAACCATCAGGATTATTCAATTACGGCAGCGATAAACACATTGTTACCCAGGCGCAGTTTGAGAAAATGCTCGGAGCAGGTGTTGGCGCAAAAACTATAACCATGATCCAGTGCGTGGGCGCGCGCAGCAAAGAACGGGAATACTGCGGGAGAACATGCTGTGTTGACGCTGTCAAGAACGCGATACGAATCAAGAAAGCAAACAGCAGCGCAAGCGTGTATGTATTATATCGCGATATGAGAACATACGGCGTTATCGAGAAGCTGTATGAAACTGCAAGAGACCTTGGCGTTCTATTCATTAAATACGATGCAGACAAGCCGCCAAAAGTGCAGGGCAGCTCGGTTATTGTGCATGATTCCATGCTTAACGAGGATATCGAGATAGCCTCTGACCTTGTAGTGCTGAGCACGCCGCTGGTTGCGGGTGAAAACGAGGAGATAAACCAGTTGTTCAAGATACCTCTTGACAAAAACAAATTCTTCCTCGAGGCACATCCCAAGCTGCGTCCGGTTGATTTTGCCACTGACGGCGTATTCCTGTGCGGAAGCGCCCAGGCGCCAAAGCTCATAGATGAAGCCATTTCGCAGGCAAGCGCCGCTGCATCAAGGGCGTGTACGATTTTGTCCCGTAAGTTCATAGAGACAGAAGGCGCGATATCCGTTGTCAATGAAACAAAATGCATTGGCTGCGGCACCTGTGTTACGGTTTGTCCCTATAATGCGCCTTCATTGTATGATGCGACCGTCAAAGTCGAAGAGGTCACTTACACCACAAAGAAATCAAAAATTAATCCTGCCGCCTGCAAAGGATGCGGTTCATGCGCAGCCGCCTGTCCTGCAGGCGCTATTACGGCGCAGCATTTCTCATCAAAAGAGATAGGCGAAGCGATAGATGCCTTCGACAGGGGAGTAAAGAGCATTTCAATTGAGAAGGGCGTTGTGGAGGTGATTGTATGAGTGCCGAAACTCCTGCATCGAAAGAGAACGGATGGGAGCCAAATATACTTGCTTTTTGCTGCAACTGGTGTTCATATGCAGGAGCCGACCTTGCAGGAGTGAGCAGATTCCAGTATCCTCCAACAGTCAAAGTCCTGCGTGTCATGTGTTCAAGCAGGGTAGAGCCTTCATTCATCCTGAAAGCGCTCAAGGACGGCGCCGACGGCGTTCTTATTGCAGGATGCCATATCGGCGACTGCCATTATATTGATGGAAATAAGAACGCAGAAGTCAGGATAAATAACACTAAAAAAGCGCTGGCAAAGCTGGGGCTTGATAAGAGGCTGCGGCTTGAGTGGATTTCTGCCAGTGAAGGATTACGATTCTCAGAAGTTATTCGGGATTTTACGGAAGAGATAAAGAAATTGGGTGAAAATCCAGTCAAGGAAGTGAAGAAATGAGCGATATTAAAGGTACTGAAAATAAAGGTGCCGTTGCAAAAGATAATGAAGAAAAACGGGTAGGTGTGTTCGTATGCGAATGCGGCGTGAATATAGGAGGCGTCGTTAATACAAAGGCAGTGGCAGATTATATCGGAACGCTGCCCGGCGTCAAGGTCACCTCAGTGAACAAGTTCACATGTTCTGACTCGGGACAGGCTGACATCCAGCAGAAGATAAAAGAGCACAACCTGAACCGCGTTGTTGTTGCTGCGTGTTCGCCAAAGACGCACGAACCCACATTTCGCGCATGCATCGAGCAGATGGGTCTTAACCAGTACTTCCTTGAATTCGTAAATATCAGAGACCACTGCTCATGGATTCACATGTGGGAGAAGGAAAAAGCCACGGAGAAAGCCAAAGACCTTATAAGAATGGGCGTTGAGCGATCAAAGCTGCTTGAGCCTCTTCAGGCAAGTGAAGTGCCTGTTACTGATAAAGCCCTTGTCATCGGTGCAGGCGTCGCCGGCATGCAATCAGCGCTTGATCTTGCGGATATGGGTTTCCAGGTTTATCTCGTTGAGAAGGAACCTTCTATCGGCGGCAGGATGGCGAGATTTGATAAGGTGTTCCCAACTAACGACTGCTCGATATGCATCCTGGGTCCCAAGATGGTGGAAGTGGCAAGGAACAAGAATATCAAGATAATGAGTTATTCGGAAGTAAAAGCTGTGGAAGGGTATGTGGGCAACTTTAACGTGAAGGTGGAGCATAAACCCAGATACCTTGACGTTGCCAAATGCACAGGCTGTGCCAAATGCAGCGAAGTATGTCCTGTTGAAGTGCCGTATGATTTCAATGAAGGCTTCGGCACGCGCAAGGCAATTTATGTCCCGTTCCCCCAGGCTGTGCCGCTTCGTGCAGTTCTTGATAAAGAGAACTGCATCAGTTGTAAGGCGTGTGCCAAGGCATGCCAGAGCGGCGCCATAAATTATGATATGCAGACTTCTTATACAGATATTAATGTTGGCGTCATTGTAGGAGCAGTGGGTTTCAAAACATACGATCCTGAGCCCAGGCACGATTTTGGTTACGGATTGTACGATAATGTCATTACAGCAATGGAATTTGAACGATTGCTGAACGCTGCTGGTCCAACTGGCGGCCACGTTGTGCGTCCATCGGACTGTAAAGAACCCATACGCGTGGGTTTTGTAAATTGTGTCGGGTCGCGAGATAAAGCCACCAACATCTACTGCTCTGGCGTATGCTGCATGGTCACAATAAAGAATGCACAGCTTCTCAAGGAGAAACGCCCCGAAACGGATCACACGATAATGTATATTGACATCAGGACACCCTTCAGGGGATATGAGGAATCATACAACAGATCGCGCGCGCTCGGTGTTAAATTCCTGCGCGGAAGACCTGTTGAAGTTAAAGAAGACCCCGTTACTAAAAATATCAAGGTCAGAGTTGAGGATACGCTTGCAAATGAGATCCGGAATCTTGAATTTGACCTTATTGTGCTTGCCACAGGCATAGTGCCGCATGAAGGAATAAACCAGATACAGCAATTATTGAAATTATCAAAAGCAGCAGATGGGCTGCTGATGGAAGCCCATCCTAAATTAAAACCTGTTGATACCACTATCGACGGAGTGTTCCTTGCAGGCGTGGCGTCAGGTCCGAAAGATATTCCTTATGCTGTTTCCCAGGGCAGCGCATGCGCAGGCAGGGCGACTATTCTGCTAAAGAACAAGAAAGCCATAACAGAAGGCATAACCGCAGTGGTGAATCCTGAGGTCTGCGTGGGATGCCAGGTGTGCATACCCATGTGTCCGTTCCAGGCTATCAAGATGGATGAAACCCCGTATTTAAATACGGGGATTAAAAAAGCGAATGTGGTGAAGGCGCTATGCAAGGGATGCGGCACATGTGTCACAGCCTGCCCGACAGGCGCGCTTGAGCAAAGCCACTTCAAGAACAACCAGTTACTTGCACAGATAAAGAATGTGTTCAAGTTCCAGGAGGTGGCGGCATGAGCGCAGAAGCGGCAGCAGCCCCGGCGGCTGCAAAGACTGGCGGCTGGGAACCTAAAATTGTTGCATTCTGCTGCAATTGGTGCTCATACGGAGGCGCTGACAGCGCTGGTATGGGACGATTCCAGCAGCCGGCATCAACGCGAATTATACGTGTGATGTGTTCAGGCAGGATAGACCCGCTGCATGTGTTCAATGCTTTCCTTGAAGGCGCTGATGCAGTTCTTGTCACAGGCTGCCACATCGGCGACTGCCATTATGTGAATGGCAATGATAAGACAAAAATAAAATACAAGTACCTTGAGAACGTGGCGCGAGAACTTGGTATTGAAAAAGAGAGACTTCAGCTTAACTGGATTTCCGCCAGCGAAGGCGAGAAGTTCGCAAATTTCATCCGCGACGTCACGGCGCAGATAAAGAAACTCGGTCCAAGTCCATTAAAACCTGAGGGGGTGGCTTAATGCAAAAAAGCGAGATGTATGTGGGATGGTCAACAAAAGAGGACGTGAGAAAGCGCGGAGGCTCTGGCGGTCTTGTGACTTCCATGCTGGCTGCGGCGCTTGAAAAGAAGCTGGTTGATGCTGTTGTAGTGCTTAAGAAAATTAACGAATTTGAAGCAGTGCCGATAATAACTTCGGACGTTAATGAAGTATTGAACTCGGCGGGTTCATTACACTCAGTCCCGAGCAACTTTGCAAAGCTTATCGCTAACAGGAACCTGAAAGTCGCGCTTCCTGCGAAAGGATGTGATGTGCGTGGGATTATCGAGCAGGGAAAACGCAATGCAATAAATCTTGATAATACTTTCATCGTGGGATTGAACTGCGGCGGGTCGATGCATCCTGTTGTCACGCGAGAGATGCTTGAAGTAATGTACAAGCTCAAGCCTGAAGATGTGCATGGCGAAGAAATCGAGAAGGGGAAGCTCATATTCGAGACAAAGGACGGGAAAGAGCATGCCATAACCATTGATGAGCTTGAAGAGAAAGGATACGGAAGGCGCGAAAGCTGTCGCTATTGCACGATAAAAGTGCCAAATAATTCCGATATCGCCTGCGGCAACTGGGGCGTCACTGGAGACCTTGTGGGAAAAGCAACATTTGTTGAGATAAATTCAGAAAAGGGCGCAAAACTCCTCCAGAATGCAATCGATGCAGGATACGTGCAGGTGCAAAAACCTGATGAGAAAGGAATCGCAATGCGCGCCAAAATAAAAGGCGTCATGGAAGACCTTGGCAAGAAATGGAAAGGTAAGGTATTCGTTCCAATCGATAATGGAAGGCTTGAATATTTCAGGAAAGAGCTTGAACACTGCATCGACTGCGGAGCGTGCAAGGCGGTATGTCCCACCTGCTCA
The DNA here is from genome assembly GCA_028715885.1 of Candidatus Methanoperedens sp. GTDB lineage: Archaea > Halobacteriota > Methanosarcinia > Methanosarcinales > Methanoperedenaceae > Methanoperedens. The sequence goes on along the minus strand of JAQUQX010000011.1, from coordinate 25,024 downwards.
TGCGGCGATGTTTCAAAGTGTACTGAATATCATTTCCGCGGCGATGCTTACAAGATGTCCATGTATCATCTCGTTCGCTTCTTACATCTTGCCGATGCATGTATCGGGTGCGGGCAGTGCAGTGATGTGTGCCCTGTAGATATTCCTCTTACCAGATTGTATAGAAGGTTTGCGAACCCTGTTCAGGAGCAGTTGAAGTATGAACCTGGTATGGATATGCGAAAGCCGCCTTATTTCGAGGTGAAGTTAAATGAGTGATACTATTTATTCAACGATTTGCCCCGGCTGCAATTTCGGCTGTGGATTATACATTCGCGAGAACAGAGCGCTTGATGTTGATTTCAGGAAATCATCACCTGCCAATGCTGGAAAGCTGTGCAGGTTCGGGATGAGCCTTCCGCGTTTCTACAAGCCGATAAAGTCGATGGTAGATGGCAAGGAAACATCAATTGAAGATGCTGCTAAAGAAGCTGCAAAGAGGATTTCAGCTGGAAAAGGTTCCACAGCATTCCTATCATTTGGCAATACAACCTGTGAAGAGCTTCTGGCATTGCGGAAAGCATCTGAATCGTATTTATGCACAGGAGTAAATTTTGAGGGGCTTCCGAAGGATACGTATCAGACGTTGAGCGTAGGGATACCCTACAGTGAAATAGAAAATGCAAAGCATATCGTGCTTTTCATCGACCCATACGAGCAGTATCCACTGATAGTTCGGCGCCTGATTTCTGCTAAAAATAAAGGAGCGAAAATTACAGCAGTCTGGTGGAAAGATTTAGCGCTGGCGACTGAAAATATCAGACCTGAGGATGTCTCAAAGCTGCAGTTTACAAAAGATTCACTCATCATAGCTGATTTCCATCCGTTTTCAGATGTGGAGCAGGTAAAGAGCGTGCTTTCCCTTGCAAAGAACGCAGGCGCTAAAGTGACGTTCCTCAAACCGTTTGCGAATTCAACTGGCGCGTATATCATGTCAAAGGATGCAAAACAAAAGTCGCTGGCGCAGCTTGTTGATGATATTAATAAAGGGACGATTAAGACATTGTTCTGTCTCGAATCAAATCCGCTTGAACTAATACCATCCGAGGCTCTTGGAAAACTCACGAACCTCATAGTCCAGACAGGGCAGGCGCCTGATACAAAAGCAAACATCGTAATTGCCCACGAGCCCCTGTATAAAAAAAAGGGCACGCTCATTAACAATGAAGGGCGGGCGCAGGCGCTGGGCGGCGCGGGAACGAATGGTCTTGATGCACTCGGCATCGTTGCAGGCACCAAATTCGATTTCAATTCACTGCACGAATCGGTGAAAAAGGCGCTTGGGGTTGCTGCAATCGACGAGTTCACGATTCCGAAATATGAAAGACCCGCATACGGCGCCATACAGGCGGCGCCAAAACAACCTGAGGCAAAGACCGCGCTTGTGAGTGTGTTCAACCCATTCATGTGGTCTAACTTATCCGATGATAACGATTTTGTTGAACTGAGCCTTAACACGGTCAGGGCGCTCAAGCTCCTGAAGGGTGGAATGCTCATGATAAAGTCAAACGGCAGCGCAATAGAAAAGAGGTTCAAGGTTGCGCCAGTGCCGGATAATGTACTGCTATCGTGCAGGAAGTTCGGGATTGAGAAGGGAACAATTACACCTGTTGAGATTTCGAGGTGATAGGTATGGCAGAAGAAAAGGCTGTTAAGGAAGCGACTAAAGCAACGCTGCTCGGACTGGTAAAACCAGAGGCGAAAAAGGAAAAGACTGCGGTAGCAGTTAAAGCGCCGTCACAGATTCAAAAAACCGAAGCTGTCAAAGAGGTATCCAAAGTAAATCCGGAGGCGCCAAAAGCCGAAGTTAAAGCTGAGGCTAAACCTGAAGCAAAAGCTGAAACCAAGCCAGAAACAAAGAAAGAAGCCGACCCGAGTAAGGAGTTCGTGGATGCTGTAATGGCTGAGATGGTTCTAAAGGGCGGTTCAAAGAAGAGACTTGTCAAGACGCTTGCTGAGCAGTATAATTTCGATAAGCAGAAGGTATTGTTCAAGCTGCGGCGCGCGCTGATTACGGAGAGATATGCGGCGGAGCATGCGGAAGGTGGAGGGGCGCATTAAAGAGTGTGTTTTATCTGGTACCTGTCAATACCCTGAATTTTTCAGCCCATATTCGGGATATCAATCAAATTAGAAAGGGGATTTTTTAGTTAGTTGGTTTTTCTCACAATCATGGAACCTATTGGGCAACCTTTTTATCTTATCACGCTATTACTGGAACGCCCCACGGGATAGTAGGGTAGCCTGGTCCATCCTTGAGCGTTTGGGACGCTTAGACCGCGGTTCAAATCCGCGCTATCCCATTAAAATTAATCTGTGTTTAAATTATTGTTCCAATCCAGCTTTTTCGCGCTCGCAGCTATGAAATCGCGCACAAGCTTAGCTCCCAGCAATGCGGTATTACCCGAATCGTAAGCAGGCGCAATCTCGACAAGGTCAAAGCCCACTACATAAGGCGCAAGGCAGGAAATTACAGACCTGACATCGCGCGGCGTAAGTCCATAAGGTTCGGGTGTCCCGAGCGCAGGTGCATATGCAGGGTCTATTGCGTCCATGTCTATGGATAAATAAACTGGACCTTTGATAAAATCATTAATTTCCTTCAATATCTTCTCGATGCCCGCTGAAAAAACATCTTCTGCTGAAAACACCATGACGTTATTTTCCTTAACATACTGGTATTCCTCGCGTGTCCCGCTCCTTATACCCAGGGAAACGTATTTTTTAGTGACCTCTTCGATAATGTGTCTTGATATACACGCATGGCTGTTCCGTTCACCTTCGTGCTCCTCCCGCAAGTCCATGTGCGCGTCAAGAACCACGAACCCAAGGTCGGGATATTTTTTCTTGCAGGCATTGGCGAAAGGATATGTAAGGGAATGCTCCCCGCCGAGCATAATTGGTATTTTTCCGTCAGTTACGTATTTTTCGGCATGAACTGAAATCATATCAAGGGTTGCATCTACATTTTCTGCTACCCCAAGGTCGCCGGCGTCGTGAATATTGATGTCCCGGAGGTCGACATCGAAAAAGTTAGTGTATGCCTCAAAATTGTAGGAAGCTGCCCTCATCTCCTGAGGCGCAATCCTGCTCCCCTTCCTGAAACATGAAGTGTCGTCAAAAGGCACCCCGCAAATTACATATCTTGCTTTTTTATAATCAGAGTTTGCATCGGCAAAAATAGTATTTCGCATCTACACACGCATATCAATCTTCATTTTTCCCATCGAAATAAGATAGGAAATATCCTTTCCCGCCTCGATTTTACCTTTTAGCTCCTCAGGTATTTTAAGTTCGAGCGTGGAATAATCAGCATTATCCATTATCTGCACCACATCGCCTGCAACCGATAAAACCTGCCCGTTTTTCCGTTCTACAAGAGGGACGTATGTCTTGTCTGTTACAGGAGCAACGATTGAGCGCTTGGAGCCGTCAAAAATACCTATGGCATCGATTCTTGCTTTTGCAGAGCCGTGCTTTCCGGTTTTTGCATGAGAAATACTTTTGATAACACAGGGCTCTTCATCTATCAGGATATATTTTCCTTCTTTTAACGTCCGTACTTCGACTTGTTCCTTCATTGCAATTCTCCTCGTCCCATGATAGCTTATTATATAATAAATATGTCGATTATTAAGACCGCATAACTATATCAAACCATAGAATTATTAAGCCAAATAATGTCGCTGTTTGACTCCAAGTTTTATGACCTCATTATTCATCCGGAAGGCTCAGGCTCAATTGCCAGAATGGCTTTTGAGGCACAGAGATACGGATATTCCGGAATCGCTGTCATTAACACGCAGGTTCCGGATAAGGAGACAATACCTCCGGGCTTTTCAATTTACAGGGACATTGAGATTTCGTGTAAACCCGGAAGACTAAGGGAAGAAATAAAAAAACACAAAAATAGCGGTGATATACTGGTAGTCCGGGGTGGAGACGAAGAATTCAATCGCGCCTCCGTGGAAACCGAAGGGCTTGACATTCTTTTACAGCCTGCGCAGTTCAACAACGTGCTGGCAAAGGCTGCAAGTGACAACTCCGTTGCAATCGGTTTTAACCTGGGTTTGCTTATCCGGCTGCGCGGGGATGGGCGAGTGCAGGAATTGATTAAAATGAGGAAAAACCTGAAACATGCGCGGAAGTATGACGTATCAATGATTCTCACAGGCAATGCACATTCAGTTTACGACCTGCGCACCCCGAGAGAAATGGCTGCACTTTCCGGTCTTTTCGGCATGACCCCAAAAGAAGCAGTAGATGCCATGAGCGCAGCGCCTCTTGGGATATTAAAAAGAAAAAGTCCGGATTATATACAGGATGGCGTTGAAATAATATGAAAACTATTCCAACCTTGCGTGACAAGAAACGGTATATCGCTTTTGAGATTGCATCCGGGGAGGCAATAAACCGCCAGCAGTTATTTAATGAAATTTTGACATCTTTCGGCTCGTTGTTCGGCGATGTGGGATGCAGCGAGACGGCTTTACAGCTTTTATCTTTTGACGGTAAATATGGGATAATTCGCTGCGCACGGGAAAAAACCTGGGAGACAAGGGCTGCGCTGGCGTGTATCAATAGCATACGGGGAGTCCGCGTTTCCATTTTAGTTATGGGAATCTCCGGTACTATCAAAGGAGCAACGGAAAAGTTTATACAAAAGACACTCATTAAAGAGTTAGAACCGAAGAAAGAATAAACAGGAACGTAAAATATAGTAATTGCGGTTTTTCAGGAGATGATATAATGCAAATGGCACCACAAATGGGATACGACAGGGCTATAACTGTTTTCAGCCCTGATGGACGGTTGTTTCAGGTAGAATATGCACGTGAAGCTGTAAAACGCGGAACAACAGCAGTAGGAGTGAAGGCTGTTGACGGGGTGGCTTTACTGGTTGATAAGCGGGTTACAAGCAAGCTCCTTGAAGCCGCATCAATAGAAAAGATATTCCAGATTGATGATCATATCGGAGCAGCCACATCCGGGCTTGTGGCTGACGCGAGGGCTCTCATAGACAGGGCAAGGGTTGAAGCGCAGATTAATAAAGTTACGTATGATGAGCCGATAGGCGTTGAAACGCTATCCAAAAAAATATGCGATTTCAAACAAACATATACGCAATACGGCGGCGTAAGACCGTTTGGAACCGCGCTTCTGATAGCAGGGGTTGACGACAGCAAAGCGTGCCTTTTCGAGACAGACCCGAGCGGCGCTTTACTTGAATACAAAGCCACAGGCATCGGTTCCGGAAGGACGGAGACCATGGAAGTCTTTGAGAAGAAATACACTGACGATATTAAATTAGAAGACGCTATTCTTCTGGGGCTTGACGCGCTTCACAGCACCACCGAAGGCGTATTCAATGCTTCAACGATTGAAGTGGGGATAATAGAGCTCTCAAACAGGAAGTTCAGGAAACTCCAGCCGTCCGAGGTAGAGAAATACGTGGAACAGGTCATAAAGATGCACGCCTCGGAAGTCAAAGGAAAGGAAAAGAAAAAGAAAACAGAAGAGTGAGTATAGATGGTCGCTCTTGATGAGTCCATAATCGCACGACTCAAAACCCACGGCAAGACTTTTGAGGTTTTTGTTGAACCTGATGGAGCGCTTGCTTTTAAAAGAGGCGACCAGGTAAAAGTTGAAAACATCCTGGCAGTCGAAGATGTGTTCTCGGATGCTAAAAACGGGGACAGACCCGCAGAGCAGGACGTTATCAATGCATTCGGCACTACGGATGCAATAAAGGTAGCAGAAAAAATCATTACGGAAGGCGAGCTTCAGCTTACCACCGAACAGAAGAAAAAGATACAGGAAGAAAAAAAACGGCAGGTAATCGCAGCGATAGCCAGAAATGCAATAAACCCCCAGACGAAAGCGCCGCATCCTCCCGCGCGGATAGAGGCTGCAATGGCTGAAGCAGGCGTTCATATCGACCCCATGAAAAGCGTGGATGAGATGGTCAATATAACCATGAAGGCGATAAGACCCATCATCCCGATACGTTTTGAAGAGGTAAGAATCGCAGTAAAACTCCCCCCAGAATTTGCGGCAAAAGCATACGGAAGCGTTGCAAAATTCGGGAGCCTTACAAAGCAGGAATGGCAAAACGACGGCTCATGGATTGGCGTTATTACAATACCGGCGGGAATGCAGGATGAACTGTACGCTCTATTAAACGGTCTCACCAAAGGCTGTGCAGAGACTAAATTATTAAAGTGATAAAAATGGATAAAAAATTAGTAATCCCAGGTGAATTTTTATCTGACGATATAAACCGGGCTGATGAAGGTACGTATGTTGAAGATGGCAAAGTATATTCTTCAGTTTTCGGGATAGCGTCATTGAAAAATCGTATCAAAGTCGTTTCGCTTTCAGGTAAATATATTCCAAGACCAGGCGATATGATTGTAGGCATAATAACCGAAGTCTCTTTTTCTAACTGGATTGTTGATATCCGCTCGCCGTATGAGGGGTTGCTGCACATCTCCGAATTCCCAAGGCGGATTGAGAACACAGACATGTCCAAATATCTCAATGTAGGGGATTCGATAATGGCACTTGTAGCGGACGTAGACCCAACTATGAAAGTCGAGTTAACCCTTAATGACCAGAGGTTACGGCAGATTAAAGAAGGGCGCATCATCGAGGTAACGCCTTCTAAAGTGCCGAGGTTAATCGGTAGAAGCGGTTCGATGATTGCAATGCTGAAAAACGAAACCCGGTGCAGCATCTTTGTCGGGCAGAATGGAAGGATATTGTTGACAGGCAAGGATAAGGATTTGGATCTGGCAGTGAAAGCAATCTTAAAGATAGAAAGAGAATCCCATATTTCAGGTCTGACTGACAGGATGACCAGGTTTTTAAAAGAAGAAAAAGGTAAGCAGGGTAAAGAACCTGAAAAAGAAGTAGAGAAAGAAGAAATTAAGACAGAAGAACATATCGAAGAAGAAAAAATAGCAGTTGAGCATGAAAAAGTTGAAGAGGAAAAGTCCGGAGGAATTCTGGATGAGCTCCTCGGTAATGGTAAATAATGCTTTTATGACAATATAAAGGAAGAAGAAAGAGAAGAGGAATTTTATGAGCAAACCAGAAAAGTTGATAGAAAACGGTATTCGCCTTGATGGCAGAAAACCCGATGAATTAAGACCCATCAAAATCAAGGTGGGAGTTTTGAACAGAGCAGATGGATCATGTTATTTTGAATTCGGCGGAAACAAGGTAATTGCTGCTGTTTATGGGCCCAGGGAGGTTCATCCCCGCCATCAGCAGAAATCAACCAGCGCAGTTGTGCGGTACAGGTACAACATGGCGTCGTTTTCTGTTGAAGAACGCAAGCGTCCGGGCCCTGATAGAAGAAGTATTGAAGTGTCAAAGGTGAGCCGCGAGGCGCTGGAGCCTGTTATATTTGAGGAATATTTTCCCCGTTCAGCAATTGATATTTTTGTGGAGGTTCTCCAGGCTGATGCGGGCACAAGAACCGCGGGGATTAATGCAGCTTCCATAGCCCTTGCAGATGCAGGCATCCCCATGAAATCCCTGGTTTCAGCGTGTGCTGTGGGAAAGGTGGATGACACACTTGTTCTTGACCTGAATAAGGATGAGGATAATTACGGACAGGCTGACATGCCCATTGCGATGACGCCCGATGGTAAGATTACACTGTTACAGATGGACGGTCATCTTACTAACGAGGAATTCAAGGAAGGGCTTGAGATGGCAAAGAGAGGGTGCGTGGCTATTTCCGAGATGCAGAAGGCAGCACTCGTTGAAAAATACTCTTCACAGGTGGAAGGTGATGTCCTTGAGTAGCGAGATAATGGCTGAACTTCATAAAGATTACATATATAATCTCATGATTAAGGGGGAGAGAGAGGACGGCAGAGCATTTGACCAGTACAGGGAAATACAAATCGATACAAATGTTATTGAAAAAGCTGAAGGGTCGGCGCGCGTGAAACTGGGAGATACGCATGTAGTCGTAGGCGTGAAAATCCAGCCGGGCACACCGTTCCCGGACACGCCTGACCAAGGTGTGATTATTACCAACCTTGAGCTTATTCCCCTGGCTTCGCCTGTGTTTGAATCGGGTCCCCCGAGAGAGGATGCCATTGAACTTGCAAGGGTTGTGGATAGGGGTATCCGCGAGTCGGGCGCCATTGACCTTTCCAAGCTGTGCGTCACAGCCGGGGAAAAGGTGTGGATGGTCTTCATAGACGTTCATGTGCTTGACGACGGCGGCAACATAATGGATGCGGCGGCGCTAGGTTCCATTGCAGCGCTCTTGACCGCAAAACTGCCTGCCAAACGGTTTGATCTCGGCGAAGATTCACCTGTCCCGATAAGGGATGTACCTGTAGCGATAACAGCCGTTGAAATAGGCGGTTCAATAATGCTTGACCCTTCGCTGAACGAGCAAAGAATAGCAGGCACGAAGCTGACCGTTATATCCAACCAGAAAGGGGCATTGTCAGGCATGCAGAAGAGCGGCGTACACCCTCTTACCACCGAACAGATAAATTATATAGTGGATATTGCAATTGAGAAGGCAAAAGAGCTAAGACAAAAATTCCTGGAGATATAATCATGGTTGAAACTACAGCAAAAGGTAGAAAATCAAGGTCGGCAGGCAGGTTCGGCGTCAGGTACGGCACAAAGAACCGGAAACTCGTAGCCGATATTGAAGAGAAAATGCATGCTGCATATACATGTTCGAAATGCGGCGCTAAAAAAATAAAAAGGACTGGAACAGGTATATGGGAATGCACCAAATGCGGATTCACATATGCCGGGGGCGCGTATGTCCCACAGACTCCAGCGCATCTCACAGTATTAAGAGCTGTACAGGGCGAAAAAGTCGAAGTTAGCGCTGCCTTGAAAGCTGCAGAGAAATAAGGTTAGCAGTATGGTATATAAATGCACCCGGTGTAAAAGAGCTGTCGAGATTGACTATGAGTACAGCGGTATCCGTTGCCCTTACTGCGGTCACAGGATTCTCGTTAAGGAAAGACCTGTGATTGTCAAGCGTATAAAAGCTGAATGATTATTACCACTGCGCGTAAACCTTCTTCAAAAACACGGATATTTTGCAAGCATCTTTCAAGGTTCACAGGCTTGGAGTATGTTACCCGCGGGAAAACCAGCCTGTCAGACCTTGCAGATGAATGTTTTTTGATAGTCGGAGAATACAGAGGAAACCCGGCAAGCTTCAATTTTTTTTCAAACGGCAGGTGTGTTCTCTCTATCCGTGCCAGTGTTTCTCTTGATAATGAGATTGTAACCGGCAAAGCGCCAGTTATTGAAGGGGATACTCCTCTTGCTTCTGTACTGCGCGAGGTCACAGGATTTAAGACGGGTGAAATATCGGATAGAATTATACGAGTCAATGACAGGATTGAATTTATTGATAAAGGGAAACCTTGCATCATATTGAAAGTGCTGGATATACAAGGTGAAGGAATTGCTTGAATCAGTCCTTGTATTTAAATTCGGGGTTTTTAAGAAAGAGGAGATTAATTCCCTGAAAGCAAGAATAACAGAGCTTGAAGAAGAAACCAGGAAACTCGCTGCCCGGCTTGAAAAAAAGGATGAGAAAACAAGAAAAACTGTAGCTGAAAAACAGGAAGTTGACCGCGAATTAAATGAGGCGAGGCATAAGCTCTTATCGCTTGAAGATGAGCTGCAAAAACTTAAGAAAGAAGGCACTTGCGAATTGAAATTCCGGTTTTCTGAGAGTTTATCCAGATACGAATTTGACGATGTTCTTTTTTCACTCGGTTCATTGCAATCAAAAACCTCTACGCTGGTTACGATTTATCTTGCAGGGGGGGAAACTCTCAAAAATATACCGCATGACATAGCATCCCTGATTGACAGTGCTTCAATCACCCTGATTGAGAAAATAGAATCCCCAACAGGCAAGGCAATTTTTTATGATACTAATCATGTTATAAAATTAGTTATACTTCCGGTTCTTCCGGTTTCGCATTCTTCGGGCATTCTTGAGCGGAGATTTGATATCGAACCCCTGAAAAAAAGCCTTGAATTTGAGAAGGTACTGGCGCTTAATGCCCATGCCGGCGAGACGTTTGCAGGCATAGTTGAGGCTGAAACTTTTGTGGAACATGAAATCATAAGAAGCAGCGTTATGGGGAAACATAAGCAGGGAGGATGGAGCCAGAAGCGTTTCCAGAGCCTCGTCGAGGAGGATGTCAGACACCATGCGGATAAGGTGAGGGCGGCGCTTTCCCGGATGATAGGGAAACATAAGGATATACAGTACGTTATTGCAGGCGGCGAGGGTAAATTGATTAAAATGATACTGGAAGGGTATAATTATCCTCTGATTATCAAGAGCATGGATGCCGGCTCGAATACCGAGCAGGTACTGAGGGATGTGATGGCGGTGAGGATGTATGGGATTTGATATGATGGTAATATTAAAATATACCCTTATCTGATAAGTTATCTATTTGAAATGGAATAGGGATAGAGCGTTATGCAAAAACACGAATCAAAAACGGATCTAAAAATAGACGAAGATGTTTTAAAAAAGACTACCAGATGTAAAAAAGACTTTTCATGTTTATCCGGTGAAAGAAGCCTTTGCAAGGTTGAACTCTGCGTTGATGAGAAAATCCATTTTATTAAGTGTGTGAGTGGTGACTCCTGCAGTTACAGGATACCTTTTGGCTATTCTTTTGTATGCACATGTCCTGTGAGGAAAGAACTCCATAATCGATATGGGATATAATCCATAAAATACCAGATAGTCATTATATTTCCTCACCCATCACCATATTTATCAACCTCTCTGCCCACACAAGCTTTTTCTTCTTCAAAGGGGTTACATTTTCATCCTTGAAATCAAACCCGATTAAGGTTATACTTCCCGCCCCAAACTCCTTCGCAAGAAAAACAGCTCTATCGCCGTCCGTAAATCCCCCGAAATTATAGACGTTCTTGAGTGGTTTTGACTGCGTTGTCCCGATGACCTTTTTCAGTCCAGGCACTTCTTCTTTGAGTGCATCCATGTTATCGCCGTGGGCATGCACCACCATTATGGCACCGAGTTCGTTAGCTTTTGCCTCATCATCCATATTGCCGTCAAGGTCGGTGACAATAATATCCGGCGTAATGCCGTTCATAATCAAAACGCTCGTCGCGCCGTCTGCTGCGATTATTACGTATTTTTTAAAATCAACGTTTTCAATCTCGTCCCCGAGCGTCGGCGCCTTCCCGCATACAAGGACATCCTTCCCTTCAATAACTTGCCGAAGAGCATCAATTCCAACAACCTCGTCTTTTTTCCTTGCTTTGATTTCAAGCATTCCGGAAAGCATGAGGGCAGCACGTTCATCCTCTGCCCTGTCAAACCCCATTTCCTCAAGAACCTGCACGTATACAGGTTCCCAATCCTCAAATTTCATTTATCGCAAAAAAATCAGTCCGAGAGGAGTTTTAATTCCCCTCTCAGTTTCTCCAATCTTCCCTTAAGCCCGGAACACCGGCGTTTGCCTTTAGCCCGAAGGTCAAGCTGCCGCTCAACCTCTTCAATCCTGCCTTTTACGCGTTGTTTTTCCAGGTCTTTCTCGATCTGGGCTTCAATGACAGAATCTTTAACGTACACGCTAAACTACCTTAAAGGATGATTTCAATGTCCAGTTCTTCAGCCAGTTCCTTGTAACGGTTCCTGATGGTCACTTCAGTGATTCCCGCTACCTCTGCTACCTCGCGCTGCGTCCTCCTGTCGCCGCACAGGATTGAAGCGATGTAAATCGCAGCCGCAGCAACTCCGGTCGGACCCCTGCCGCTTGTGAGTTCTTTTTCGGATGCCTGCCTGAGTATCTCGACAGCCTTTGACTGCACCTCTCCGCGCAGATTCAACCCGGAGCAAAACCGCGGAACATAATCGATGGGCGACGTTGGGATGAGTTTCAAGCCCAGTTCCCTTGAGATAAACCTGTATGTTCTTCCGATTTCTTTCCTGCTCACTCTTGAAACTTCGCCTATTTCATCGAGTGTTCTCGGGACATTGCACTGCCTGCATGCCGAATACAATGCTGCCGCAGCAACGCCTTCTATACTTCGCCCACGTATGAGGTTCTTATCAACCGCCTTTCTGTATACAACGGCTGCCGTTTCCCTCACGTTCTGGGACAAACCAAGCGCCGAAGCCATCCTGTCAAGTTCGGAAAGGGCAAATGCAAGGTTCCTCTCGGTCGCATTGCTAACACGGATGCGGCGCTGCCATTTTCTCAGGCGATAGAGCTGCGCCCTGCTTTTTGAGGAGATGGATTTACCGTACGAATCGCGGTTTCGCCAGTCTATCATCGTGGACAGACCTTTGTCATGGATAGTGTAGGTCATCGGTGCGCCCACTCTTGAGCGTTTCATCCTCTGGTCGTGGTCAAAAGCCCTCCACTCCGGTCCCTGGTCTATGAAGTCCGCATCGACCACAAGCCCGCACTCGTTGCAGACAAGCTCCGCGCGTTCGTAGTCATGTACAAGCGTATGACTCCCACACTCGGGGCACTCAACCGTGGCTTTCTCAAACTGACCGAGTTTTTCTTTTTCCTTTTTTTGTTTGATGCCTTCTCTTATCTTCTCTCGTTCAGTCTTCTCAATTTCTTTAACTTTCTCAATTTCTGCCATTTATACATCATTCCTTCTATGCCAAATAGACTCTTTCGTTTCTCAGGTTCATGATTTCAACGTCTTTGATTTCTTTGAATAGCTTGATGGAAATGTAGGGAGCTTTTACCGGCCCGAATAGTTCTTTTATCTTCCCGAGCTTCTTCATGCTTTTTGTAATAATCATTGAATTTGCAAATAAAGCATCTGTCTGGAATGTTTTATCAGCGCGGATAATCAATAGATTATCAACAGTATGAAGAACAGTTCCCAATCTTTTCAATTTCGCCTCAGTCGAAAGGATTATATATTACTATATGGGGTATATAAACTTTTCCCTACAACTTATTCAATTTTTTAATGTATAGGAATTATTAATAAGCGTTTTTTCTTTTCCCTCTGATGCGGAACATCACGATTTCAAAGTTAAATATATATCGCTTATGCCTTTGAGGGCTTTGTAGCCCTTATCTGTAATCATATAGTCTCCTCGCTCATGTCGCTGCAAAATCATTCCACTATCAAGTAATTTCTGTAAATGAAAAAGTAAATTCCCCCCGCGAAGTCCTGTAAGTGCGCAAAAGTCTGAGAAGGTCTTTGTCTCCGCAGAGACTGCTTTCAAAATTTGAATTCTCTGCATATTAGACAGAGGCTCAAGTATATCATTGACTATCAATTCCTCAGGGATTACCGTTATGTCTTTCTTATTTTCATCATTTGTATCATAAATCCGCAGAGAACGCATTAAAAGTAACTGTTTTCCGAAGAGATTCGAAACTTCCAAAAAGCATTTGTCACATTGCTTTTTTGGAGCGTTATTCTTCATTTCCCGTAATTCAGACCGATTTTTCGAAATAATGCCTTCATCAACATTGCTCTGCTTTATCAAGCTAGTATTTTTTTGCAGGAATCCTGTAAAAATCGATTTGCAGGAGTCTCGCATTTCGCAATTTCTTATCATATTTCTATCAAGACCATCCTCGATATCTTCTGTAACATGTCCTATTATGACATTGGAAAAATCCCTCTGGATACCTGAAAGGACAGATTCGTGATGCAGCCGGTTAGACTGCTCAAAAAACCGTTTCAGATCAGCATGTATATCAGATAGTTCTGATTTAATTTCAAGAATTTCCTTCTCAAAAGTTTCTTTTTCTTTTACCATTAGTATTGTATTTTATCCTTTCAGATAAAAAAGGTTTCTATTACAACTCTAAAGGTCATATTTGTATATTAAAATGTAGTTGGTATATTTTTATGACGGCTAAGTATATATTAGTAACTAAACAATTACCGTATTGAGGTGAAATATGCCTGTATGGAAGTATACAAACAAAAATGTAAAGAATGAAGAGGCTGAGAACTCGTTGAACACAGTCAAAAGTGCGTGTTTCCATTGTGAAACACATAACAACGAGTGCCCTATAGCCATTGCAGCCGGTGAGATAAAAGCAATGATGGAGACAGAAGATTGAGCGTAAAAGAAGAAATACATGCCCAGATTGTGGGAGCTCTTAAAGGCGCAAAGTTCCCGATAAAGACACCTGAAGCACTTCTTGCAGCCTTCCCCGATGGAGCCAATACCACCTGTCAAGTTGGTGAAATTAAAATGACAGCTGGTGAAGCGGGAAAACTGCTTAAAGGAAGCGACTTCCCTTTTAAGAGCGCAAAACAGGTGGCAGACATAATTGTTCAAAGAGCAGGGCTGTGAGCCCTGTTTTTTTTAAACTATTGTCTTATTTCAAAAATCGTGCCTGCAAGAGCTTCAATCGTCTCAATATTTTCAAGTCCTTTTACCCATTTATTGGGAAAAGAACCAATTCCATGAAGCGCCCCGCACAATGCGCCTGTAATACAGGCAATAGAGTCGGTATCTCCTCCGGAGTTTACTGCTTCGATTATCGCCTTTTTGGGTTCTCCGGAATGTCTTGAAAAGCAAAAGAAGGCGCATGGAACAGTTTCATATACAGAATACGACGTTCCCAATTCGGCAAACACATCTCCGGGAGCCGAATCCTTCTTATTGAATGAATGTTCAATCTTTTTTCCAAGTTCCGAATCATGATTTGAAGCTCTGGCGCAGGTCGTTTTTATGATTTCAAGGCAGTCCATCCCAAGAAGTGCGCACCTGACCCCGATTGCTACAGCGACTGCCCCGGCGATCGCACCTTTGCTTTTATGCGTGGGGACAGACGAAAGGGCTGCATTCGACTCGACATCATCAAGGTCTTTATAAAAAAGCCCGATGGGCGCAGCCCTCATGGCAGAGCCGCATGATGGAATGTCGCTGCCCGATTCTTCCCAGCTTATCCCGGAATTTAATCTGGCTATAGCGGCAGAGCTTGCAGGTCCGACCAGTGAACTTCTTGCAGGGTCGTTTCGGGCATCAGCGCCCCACTTCCCTATCCACATGGCAAAATCCCCGGCATTGAATCCACCACAATCGATTATTGACCTGGTAAGGACAATCATCTGCTCCGTGTCGTCGGTATATTGACCGGCCCTGAGTTTTTCTCCCGGGCATCCTGGCAGGGCAGCGCCGTAATCCGTAACATATCCGCTGCTGAGAATATCCTTCCTGCTTAGCCCCTCGTTTTGCTTTCCCAGCGCATCGCCTATTGCGGCTCCGACCATGCAGCCTGTGTATTTACTTCTTAATATTTCAAGGGGTTTCATTATCGCTTCTAACTATTCTTCCCTTTTTATTTTTTCGACAATAGTTTTCCGGAGAGCAGCCAATCCCGGGCTCAATTCAACAGGATATGCAGGCGAGCCATCAAGTTTCTTGTATTTATCAGGTAATTTCGAAAAGTTTTGGGCTACTGTCTGCCGTATCTCATCAAGTGTGGGTCTTTCGCAAACGATTTTCCCGTTTTTAACAACCTGTTCCAGTAAAGGCTCTGCATTTTCAACCGCTTCATCATCCAGCGATATAACATCTTTTTTGAATTTTCCTTTTTCAACGATGCGCCATACGTTTTTTTTCCCGGGAAGCGTGGCTTTCGCTTTCTCTTCCGAAAGCTTCATCTTGGGCATGTGCCTCCCGCGCTCCACAACATCAGAGAGCTTGTAAATCCCGTCAAGCGCCGGCGCCGGTCTGCCCGTTATGAGTTCCGTGCCCACCCCGAACATATCGATTCGTGCGCCTTTTCTCATAAGCTCGTCTATTTTCCATTCATTAAGGTCTCCGCTTGCTACTATTTTAACATAATCAAGACCCGCATCGTCAAGGATTATTCGCACCCGTTTTGAGAGCTCACATAAATCCCCGCTGTCAAGCCGCACGCCAAGGAGTCTCTCTCCTTTGTTTTCAAGCTCCTTTCCCACTATAACGGCTTTTTTCGCCCCTTCTATGCTGTTGTAGGTGTCTATGAGAAGGAAACATCTTTTTGGGAAAGCATCTGCGTAAGCGCGGTATGAGTCAATCTCGCGGTCAAAACTCGTGACAAATGAATGCGCCATCGTGCCTGATACAGGGATGTCGAGTTTTTTCCCTGCCATTACATTGGACGTTGAAGCGCATCCTCCTATGTATGTGGCACGGGTAGCTTCAAGATGCCCGTCCCCCTGTGCCCGCCGAAGACCGAATTCCGCGATTGCCCTGCCTTTTGCGGCATATACTACGCGTGAGGCTTTGGTGGCTATCAGGGTTGAGAAATTCATTTTGTTTAGCAGGAAAGTTTCGGCGAGCTGCGCTTCCATGATGGGGGCGGTTACCCGGATTATGGGTTCATGGGGAAAAGCAATGCTGCCTTCGGGCATGGCGAGGATGTCGCCTGTGAACCTGAAATCCCGCAGTTTCTCAAGGAATTCGGAATCAAAACCCTGTCTTCGCAGGTATTCTATGTCCTCGTCATCAAAGCGCAGGTTCCCGATGTAATCCAGAACATAGGTCAGTCCTGCGGTTATGAGATATGAGCCGAATGGTATTTTCCTGACGAAATAATCGAAAGTAGCTTCCGGGTTATGCCCTGACTTCCAATAAGCCTGCATCATGGTAAGCTGGTAGAGGTCAGTGCGGATGGCTTCGGTCATAATCTATGCTTATTACGCCTGCTTTATTAAAAGTTTTGAAATAAAGCGGCATTTTATCGCATGATAAAAGTACCCAAAGGGCTAATATAGTTGCAGGAATAGACTTAAAACCTACCCGATAAAATGAAAAATGAAAAAGACAGGGAAAAATTTTCTTCATACATTAAAGAGCGCCTTGAAACCGGCAGGATGCCTGAAGCCATAGAAATCGCTAACGCTACAGGAATAGAGCTATCAAAAGAGGAGCTAAAAAATTACATTTATAAATACCTTGAAAAAGGATGGATGTCAAAAGCCATAAAAGGCTCAGAATCTGCCGGAATAGAACTCCCGAATGATGTTCTTATCCTCTATGTCAATAAATATCTTGACAAGGGACAAATCTATTCTGCTATTGAAGCTTCTAAAATAACCGGGATGCCGCTTCCAAAAGATAAAATCGTCATGACTGGAAGGGGGCATCTGCTGAAAGGGAAACTCAATCAGGGACTGGAAGCATACTCTCTTGCCAAAGAGGCTCCGCCTGAGGAAGAACTCATTACCTGCGGTAAAATATGCTTTAAGGAAGGGCAATTCCATGCAGGCATGGAAGCCTATAAATTAGCCAATAAGACCCCGCCTGAAGAAGAACTCATTACCTGCGGCAACATGTGTTTCAATGCGGGACGAACAACTCCGGGTCTGGAAGCCTACAAACTGGCTAATAAAACCCCGGATAAAGAGATGCTTCGCGCATGCGCCGAGAAGTGCCTTATTGCAAAAAACCATGATGAGGCAAGAAAAGCTATCGTGGCTGCGCAGAAAATAGAAGATACTGCCCATGCGAAACCCATTGAGATAAGGGAAATATCTCTTAATGAGCTTCAAAGCTCAAATAAACTTGAGGATTCGTGGAAAGGTTTTGGACCGAGGGCGTGCCTGGAATGCGAAAATGAAAAAGGATTCAATGAAAGGTATTTTATCTTATCGAGATGCCCTGAGACTAGGGAAGAAGAAGCGTGGCTTGATAAGATGATGAAAAAACAATATGGTGTGGAGCATTATTGTGTCGTGGTGGATGTATTCGGGGACTATAGGGGTTTGATTGTCTCGGCTTTATGCGGAAAATGCGGCTCCCAGAATGTGCAATTTGATTCTTGAGAGGGATTTATGCTAACAAAACTCCGGGGTCATCATCTTATCTGCCTCAATTTTTTCAGGGGAGAAGGATATTCGGAGGATTTTATCAAGAATATCTATTCGGTCATCAGCAAAGAAAATGTGGAAATAGTAGCTGGACCGGACGATGTTTGTGCCAGATGCCCATATTTGAAGGATAATAAATGTTCAAATAATGACTACACGGATGAAAAAATCCTGCATCAGGACAGGGAAGCCCTCAGGCTGTTGAGGTTAAAACCCGGCGAGATAATTGACTGGAGGATGATTTCCGCTAAATTGCCCGGAATTATGGACAAGTGGAAAGCCCAATTTTGCCAGGACTGCGGATACCTGAAAGTTTGTTTTACCGGATAAGTTCAACCGGTATCTTCCCCTTATGCACAGCCGTCGCCACAAGCGCGCCGCCCACCCCTATCTCTTTTAGCGCATTAATATCGTCCATATCTCTTATTCCACCGCCCACAAGGACGGTATGGGATGACAATCCGGCGATATTACTTAGAAATTCAGCATCAATTCCCGCGCCTGTTCCAACTTTGCTTAATTCCAGGATTATAATATCACCGATGTCATATTCATTCAGCAGTTTTACAAGTTTTTGCGGCTCTGCTTCCATACGCCTATCCTTAGTCAGCACCCTGCCGTTTTTCATATCTATACTTACATTAATCCTGCCACTGTACCGCATGGCTGCATTTTCTATCAGGTCAAGTGAAGCCGTCTCCGTACCCAGTATCACCGTATCTGCAATCCGGGCGCATTTCTCGACATCGTTCATATTTTCAACGCCAGTGTCAGCCATTGTTCTTGTTGTTGTGGAAATTCTTTTAATCAGCTCAAAATTATTCCCTATATGCTGCAGGCTGTCAAGGTCGGCTATATAAACCTCATTAGGCGTAAGCGCAGAGATTATATCTATGGGAGACGATGATTCACATATCCTGCTGCCCTTTACGGGCAGGTACTTTGCCCTCTCTCCCCTGACCGCATGTACAGCATTACCATTAAGTATGTCCAGTACGAAAACAATTCGAAACATAAATGTATATGAGTAGTTATCTGGTTTAATTGTTATGAAATTGCTCGTAAGTCCAATAAATGTTGAAGAGGCTAAAATCGCCAAGCATGGAGGCGCGGATATTATCGACGTGAAGAACCCGAAAGAAGGCTCACTCGGCGCAAATTTCCCGTGGATGATAAGGGCTGTGAAAAAAGCGGCGGGTTCGGTGCCTGTTAGCGCCACCATAGGAGATTTCAATTATAAGCCCGGGACAGCCTCGCTGGCTGCGCTTGGAGCCGCGGTTTCGGGGGCTGAGTACATAAAGGTGGGATTGTACGATATACAGACCAAGGAACATGCCATGCATATGCTGCTCAATATCGTGCGCGCCGTAAAAGGCTATGACAAAAATAAAAAAGTAGTGGCTTCATGTTATTCGGATTACGCACGAATCAATTCCATCTCGCCGCTTGAACTCCCTAAAATAGGCGCCATTGTGGGAGTCGATGTGGTCATGATGGACACCGGAATCAAGGACGGGCGTTCCACGTTTGAGTTTCTCACAGAAGAGGAACTTATGCAGTTTGTGTCAAGCGCAAGAAGCTATGGGCTCATGACTGCCATTGCAGGCACGATAAAATTCGAGGATATCCCCCAATTAAAACGCATATCGCCCGATATTATCGGGGTAAGGGGCTGCGTGTGCGGCGGGGACAGGAATTCTGTCATCAAACGTGAACTGGTTGAGCGGTTAAAGGCTGAGATTTGCCTTTAATATTTATTGGGATTCATGAAATTTCATCTCAGGTTGATCCCGAGGGTAATAAGAAATGCAACAATAACTGCATAAAAAGTAAGGCTTGATGCAACAGCAGCATATACTCTTGACCTTTGCAATCCCATGAGTTCGCAGGTAATGGCAGTTGCATAAACTCCCATCCATGGAGTGAAAATAAACAGACCTAAAACACCATACTTTTCCATCCATTTTTTAACATTATTGTTCCTGCGCTTGCGAAGCCAGTTCTGGATTTTCTGATACTTATTTCCCTGGTCAAAAACGAAAAAAATAAATGGAACTGGCAGGAAGTTAGCAACAAGCGCTACCGCTGCCACAATATAAACAGGCAGTCCCATAACTACCCCTGCCGGTATTGCAATCAATTCCTCCCCCACCGGAGAAATAGATATTAAAGCAACAATTATTAAACTGATGAGTTCCATGACACTCTAAAGAGCGCATATTAAACTAAATAAAGCTGCCGTAATACGGCAGAAAATAGTTATTACGGTATCTGTTTCAATTAGATAAGCGGTCTTGGCTGCTTTTCATCGGGCTGCACAGGCAGTTCCGTCGTATCTATCAGGATTGGGGCTGTAACCTCTTTGGCTCTCTCAAGCAGCATCTCTTTCCCGCACTGTGTGATTGCAAATATGGGTATTGCTGTACCGAACTGCGCTATGGTCTTGCCCGCAATGCAGCCGCGAATCCATTTTGATGTGCATCCTGTGGTCATATCCACAAGGTCTATGAATTCCTTTGCCTCATCCTCAGGCATGCCTGTGGTATGCACGCCAAAGCCAATGACCTGTACTTTGTTTTTCCGCTCAAGCTCGCGGATTTGCCGCATGTCTTTTGCATTCGTGACAGAAACGCCGATTTTTTTATACCCAAGCCCGATGGCTTTTTTCACGCCAGCAACTTGGTCAAGCGCAGCAGTTTCGGGGTCAAGCACGATGCCGTTCACTTCTTCAATGCGCCGGATGAGTTTGGGTATCGGTGTGGTTTCGCTAAGCCCTGAGATGCGGGAACCCATACCCTGCGCCAGCTTCGGATTGCTGGTAATCACCGTGCCCGCGCCGTCACATGCCGTCACGCTTGTATCAATAAGCCCGCGGCGCAGTCCTGTCATGAAGGTCTCGCTTGCTCCGAATCCTACGAAAATCTCCATCTCAATGGCCCTGTCTTCTGTGAACAAACCGAAGTCCTTAATCCTGAATTCGATATTTTCCTTTGCGGTTTTTGATGTGAATTTCTTTATGCCGCGAACTTTATCGAATATGGGGCAGTATTCGGTCTGCGGTTCCCCTACTTCAACGACTTTTCCGCTCTCGACTACTACACGGGTCTTGCCGAGTGCTTCCATTACATGCCTGTCTTTCTGTTTTGACATAATGGTTAGTATGTTTTTATAGATATTAATCATTGAGATATTGACAAAATTTTATAAGTTAAGGCAAAATTTGCCTGATTAACCGGCAAAACACAGGCAGACTGTCAGGATATAACAGAATTCTTCATATATCCTTTTGCATATAAGACATTTCATGGACACATCGCTGCTTCATAAGGAAAATGCGCATAACTCGTTCAAATGTGCAATACTCACGATAAGCACATCGCGATACGAAAAATACGGGAAAACAGACCGCCCCGAGCGCGCCGAGGACGCTTCAGGAAAGCTCATCTGGGGAATGGTACAGGTGCAGGGCAGCAAGATTGTACATTACGAATTAATCCCGGATGATATGGAAATGATCAGGGAAGCCTTCAAGAAATGCCTGTATTATACAGAGGCTGATGTGATAATATCAAGCGGCGGGACGGGGCTCTCACCCACAGATGTCACCATCGAAGCAGTGGCTCCGTACATTGAAAAAGAGATGCCCGGCTTCGGGGAGTTGTTCAGGAATAAGAGTATAGAACAGGTCGGAAACTCTATCCTCCTTACAAGAGCGATTGCAGGAGTGGCGCGCCAGAAAATCATATTCTGCCTTCCCGGCTCGCCAAATGCGGTAAAACTGGCGCTTGAACTTATACTGCCTGAGATGGGGCATATACTCAAACATGTGAAGGGTCAGTAAATGGAATACAAGTGGAAGGCGATGTTCACAGTCTGGATAGGCATCTTCATGGCTACGCTTGACGGAAGCATCGTGAATGTGGCTCTTCCAACGCTCACGGAATACTTCAAAACGGATATAACCACTATCGAATGGGTGGTGATGGCATATCTTTTGACCATCACAAGCCTTCTTTTGAGTCTTGGCAGGATTTCGGATATGATAGGAAGAAAAACGATATTCGCCGGGGGACTTGCGATTTTCACCATAAGTTCAGGCTTGTGCGCCATCTCAACAAGCGAAAACCAGTTGATACTCTACAGGGTGGTGCAGGGCATAGGCGCAGCTATGCTGATGGCGACCGGTATAGCAATAATCACACATGCATTTCCTCCAAGAGAAAGGGGCAAAGCGATGGGTTTAATCGGGACAGTGGTTGCTATAGGTTCTATGACCGGACCTGTCGTTGGCGGGTTTTTAATCGAGAACGTGGGATGGCAGTCTATTTTTTATATCAATATCCCTGTCGGGATTTTCGGTACTGCAATGGCGTTAACCGTGCTCAGGAAAGACGAAACCACATCAGGACAAACCTTCGATATACCGGGCGCGCTCACGCTGTTTATCAGCCTTATTTCATTGCTTCTGGCACTGAGTGAGGGACAGGAATTCGGCTGGCGCTCAAATTATATTACTCTTCTATTTATTTCATCGATGGTATTTTTTATCTTATTTATCAAAGTTGAAACTAATGTGAAACAGCCTGTTATGGAACTGCGGCATTTCAGGAATTTACCGTTTGCAGCAGCCAATATAAGCGCTTTTATAAGTTTTATCGCCATGTTCACCGTCATACTTCTAATGCCATTTTTCCTCCAAAATGAGCTTGGATATTCACCGCAGAAGGTAGGGATTATTTTTATGGCTGTACCTCTGGTTATGTCAGTTGTGTCTCCAGTCAGCGGGTGGCTATCCGACAGGACGAACTCGTATATACTCAGTTCAATAGGCGTAGCTATTTCAAGCATAGCCATATTTTCACTTGGTTTCTTATCTCCAGACTCAGGTTTCATCGATGTCGCTCTTCGGCTTTCGCTTCTCGGTCTTGGCATGGGGCTTTTCCAGGCGCCGAATAACAGCATAATAATGGGGTCGCTCCCGAAAGAGCAGCTCGGTATAGCTGCAGGCACCCTGGGGACGATGAGGAACATGGGGATGGTTATTGGCGTTGCGGTTTCAGGGGCTGTATTTTCCAACAGGTATGTTTTTTATGGAAATGTTGAAAGTTCATTCTTACCCGCTTTTCGGGATACGTATATTGTTTCTTCTATTATCTGCGGTATCGCCGTGCTTATATCGCTTGTTCGCAGCAAAAGAAAGGATGAATCGGGACATTTACAATAAAGATACACCTCATGAAATTCATCGCTGACAGGATGCTCGGCAAACTTTCGCGGTGGCTTCGTCTTTTCGGGTATGATACCCTTGAGATAAAGAGGCAGGAGAACGAGGACGATACACTGCTGGCGCTGGCTGAAAAAGAAGGTAGGATACTTGTTTCAAGGGACAGGGTGCTTGTCAGGAAAGCAGTGAAAAGAGGGATAAGGACGTATCTTGTCCAATCGTCTGAAATCATGGAACAGCTAAGGGAGATGCAGAAAGAATTCGGGATTTCAATCGAACCGCAACTGGACAGGTGCACTCTTTGCAACTCGGTTATCAGGAAAATTAAACCCGAAGAGATGGAAATTGTCAGGGCGAAGGATTATGTTTATCCTGACAGGCTGGGGGAGGGAACTGAGTTCTGGCTCTGCGATAATTGCGGGCAGGTTTACTGGCAGGGCAAGCACTGGGAGAATATTATGGAGAGGGCGAGGAGATTGAAAAAGTCACGACCTCGTATTTCGCTTCGCTCAAATCCGGGGCATCATGGCTGATGCTAACAAAAAAAAGGAATAGTAATGAGTTGCATTAGAATAAAAAAAATCGTTTTGATGATAAACTATTTACGGATGAAAAATAGGCTGATTAAAGAGGATAAATAAATTATGAGCAGTCTAATTACTGAAAAGCCAATTGAACATCCTGATCGGCCTGGCTTATGGATATATAAGAACAAAGTTATGTTTTCGATCTGGTGGCTACATGACCAAGCTTTTTGCGAATATAAAATTTATCTGCAATTAGAAAAAAGAATCAAACCTGAAAAAACAAAAGAAAGGATAGAAGGAAAACAAATCCATGAAAAATCCTATGCAGATTTTAGGAAAAGATCTATGCTATCTACATTTGAAAATATAGTAGAAAAATCTAAAATCAAACCCCTGCTATCTCAAGAGTTCCCTTTTAGAAGCTTAAAGTATGGTATCATAGGGAGAGCGGATAATATTAGTTTTTATCCAGATAAGTTCATTGTAGTAGATGATAAACCAGGTCCAAAAAAATATCCTCTAGGTACAAATGAACCATGGGAAACGGATAAAAATCAAGTCTATGGATACTGTTTAGCATTAAAAGAAAAAATGATTGAAGAATTTCAAGATACAAGACCAATATATGCAGCTTTACGAAAACGGGGGTCTAATGATATTTATTGGAACGAGATATTTGATGAAAACGCTGAAAACAAGATAATTGGAACAATTAATCATATTCACAGATTGATTTCATTAGAAGAAGAATATAAATCAAACGATAAACCAGGAAAATGCAGAGGTTGCAGTTTTAATAAGGAATGTGATAGAAATATTTCAAATAAATAATCCCTGTGAACGGAGAGCCGATAAACAACGCTCTATTTTTTTACTTCTTTTGCGCTCCCTTCACCCATCACCATCTTTAACAAAGCAGCAGCCACTTCTAAAGAAGTATAATCTTCCTGGGTAAGTTTTTCAACCAGGTTACTATATTCTCCCAGATGTCCTGCATCAACAGTCCCTTTAACTTTTTCTAAAAGCAGGTTTGTCCTGATATCTTCCACATCACTGACAGAAGGAACTTTCTGGGCTATGATTTTCGTCTTTGTGAATTGCTGTATCTGCCTTATCCTGTATACCTCCCTGCCTGTCACAAAGGTAAATGCCTGCCCCGCTTTTCCGGCTCTTGCAGTTCTTCCAATCCTGTGTAAATAATATTCATCATCCGCAGGTATATCATAGTTGAACACAGCCTCGATATCCCCTACATCGATTCCCCGCGCCGCCACATCGGTTGCCACTAAAATCTCAATCTCCCTCCTTCTGAATTTAGACATGACAGCGTCTCTTTGCCTCTGCTGCAAATCCCCATGCAGCCCGTCAGCGAGATACC
>JAQUQX010000010.1 GCA_028715885.1 Candidatus Methanoperedens sp. | reverse complement strand
CCGCACAAACGTAATCTTTAAAATAACCGAGGTCGTCTAAACACGGGTATCATGAGAAGCGATAACATCAAAAAAGGACTTGAACGCGCCCCGCACAGGTCTTTATTAAAAGCAGTCGGGCTGACCGATGAAGAAATGGCTCTTCCCTTCATAGGAGTGGTGAACTCCTGGAACGAGATAATTCCCGGACACATTCATCTTGATAAGCTCGCCGAAGCGGTAAAAGCGGGGATACGGATGGCAGGAGGCGTGCCGTTTGAATTCAACACCATCGGGATATGCGACGGCATAGCAATGGGGCACACGGGCATGAAGAACTCGCTGCCCAGCAGGGAATTGATAGCAGACAGCATCGAACTCATGGTCGAAGCGCACCAGTTCGACGGCATGGTGATGATACCCACATGCGACAAAATCGTCCCCGGACATCTCATGGCTGCGGGAAGGCTTGACATCCCCGCCATAGTAGTGACAGGCGGACCCATGATGCCCGGGATAGTCGGGGATGAACCCAGGGATTTAATATCTTTATTCGAGGCTGTGGGAGCGCGCCAGAACAATAAGCTCACAGATAAGGAACTAAAGAACCTTGAGGACTGCTCATGCTGCGGCGCTGGCTCATGCGCCGGGCTCTTTACCGCGAACACGATGGCGTGCGTGACCGAGGCGCTGGGCATGAGCCTGCCCGGATGCGGAACAGCGCATGCCGTGGACGCTAAAAAGACAAGGATTGCAAAGCATTCAGGCATGAAAATACTTGAACTTGTGAAAAAAGGCATAAGACCAAGTCAGATAGTCACTCAGGCATCGCTTGACAATGCGATACGCGTGGACATGGCAATCGGGGGCAGCACGAATACCGCGCTCCATCTTCCAGCCATAGCGCAGGAATTCGGGCTTACGCTTTCGCTTTCAAGGTTTGATGAGATAAGCAGGGAGACGCCGCATCTCATAAACTTAAGACCCGGAGGAGACCGCTATCTGGTTGATTTTGAACGCGCCGGAGGAGTGCCTGTAATCCAGAAGCGTCTGCAGGAGAAGCTTGCCATGGATACCCTGACCGTTACCGGAAAAACCCTGGATGAAAACCTGAAGGAGTACATAATCATAAATCCGCGCGCAAGTAAGGAGATAATCGCAAGCATGGATTCACCCGTGCATGCAGAAGGCGGAATAGCTGTGCTGCGGGGAAGTCTTGCTCCCAATGGCTCTGTGGTAAAGCAGACGGCAGTAAACCAGAAAATGCAGAGATTCTCAGGACATGCGCTCGTTTTTGACGGCGAGGAGGAAGCCATGAAAGCTATCATGGCTAAAAAAATCAAGTCAGGCGACTGCCTTGTCATCAGGTACGAAGGTCCGAAGGGAGGTCCGGGAATGAGGGAGATGCTCTCACCCACGGCAGCAATAGCAGGCATGGGGCTTATCGATTCAGTCGCGCTCATCACGGACGGCAGGTTCTCCGGAGGCACAAGAGGTCCGTGTATCGGTCATGTAGCGCCGGAGGCGGCAGATGGTGGACCCATAGCTCTTGTCAGGAATGGCGATATTATTGAGATAGATATTCCCAGACGCGTATTGGATTTGAAAGTCGCGCGGGAAGAACTTGAGAAAAGAAGGAAAGCGTGGAAGCCTCCTGCGCCCAAGGTTACAAGAGGTTATCTGGCGCGGTATCAGAGAATGGTTAGCTCGGCGGATAAGGGCGCAGTCATATCATGACTGTTTTCAGAAGTCATGGTCAATGAATATTAAACATGCCGTCACGGAAAAAGAAAAGAATGAATTAGATCAGTTACTCTGGAATGTCCTCTGGAAACCGCTTGGACTTCCACGCGATATACGGCAATCATTCAAGTTGAACTATCCCCAGATAGAGCTTATAGCTGTTGATAGTGGCAATGTGGTAGGATGCCTTGTGGCAAATTGGCTTTCGGATGACGAGATTGAGATTCGACATATTGCTGTATCTTTTGACTATCAGGGGCGCTCAGTAGGCAGACGCCTGGTGGGGAAATTAATAGAACTTGTAGAGTTGAATGTTCCGATAACAATTCATACTTATGCAAGAAATACCTCTGCAGGTTTTTTCTCCAAATTGGGATTTATTCCTACAGGAGAATATCTTGAGCATCCGGATTTTGCAAAACATGGAATTGCAAATCAAAAAATGTATTGTGAGATTCGTGAAATAACTTAAAATATCGCTTCATCGCCCAATAATATGGTGAAAAGGAAGATAATCTAATACTTCCTCTCAATCATATAATCCGCAAGCCCGATAAGTATCTTCTTCGCTTCGGAATCAGGCAGCACCTTGAGCGCAGCCTTACCTTCCTCCACAAAACCGACCGCCTTATTCATGGCATAATCAATCGAACCCGATTCCCTCAAAGCCGTAATAGCAGCAGAAATCTCGCTTCGTGTGGCATTGCTTTTCCCGAGTGCGTCGATAGTAACTCCTTTTGAAAGCGCGTGTATCACAATAAGCGTTCGCTTGCCCTCAATAATATCCCCGCCCTGCGCTTTCCCGAGTATCTCCTCAGGCGTTATAAGGTCTATTACATCATCGTATATCTGGAATCCCACACCTGTATGTCTGCCAAAATCCCACAGGGCACGTACTATTTCCCTGTTTGCGCCTGACAGCACAGCTCCCATTTTCACGGCAGTCGCGAAAAGCACAGCAGTCTTTTTCTCCACCATGCGCATGTATTCCTCTTCTTTTACGTCTTTCCTGGTTTCAAAATTCATGTCCATCCACTGCCCCTCGCATATGTCCGTGCATGTTTTTGATAAAAGTTCAAGACTTTCAACAAGCATCTGCGGCTCGCTTTTTGTGCACGAAAGAATCTCAAATGCTTTTGAGTAAAGGGCATCCCCTGCAACTATCGCACTCGATACGCCCCATTTTTTATGCACCGTCGTGAGTCCCCTTCTGAGGTCAGCCTCATCCATTATGTCATCATGTATCAATGTGAAATTATGCACCAGTTCCACAGCTACCGCCGCAGGTAGCACGTTTTCCGGCTTGCCGCCTACAGCCTCGGCTGCCAGCAATAATGCACTTGGACGGAGCCTTTTCCCGCCTGCATCCAGCAGATGGCGCATGGCTTTATACATTTCATCCGGGGGGGTTATGGGGAGAAATTTAGGTATAGCCTCATCCACCAGTTTAGCCTTTTGCTGGAGGATTTCTTCAATCATAAAGCGATACCTCGCTTTATGAGGTATCCACGCATGGCTTTGTCATGCGTGTGTGCGGTGTAAACTGACGCAACAGTTTTTGATAAAACTATCCTAAAGTTTTTTATAAGACCATCTCCTCTCCATTTCTCATGATATGCACTGTATCCCCGAAATGGTACCCGGCGTCCTCAGCCATTTCCACATAATTTGCATGCATGACCATAGTCCCGTGCGACGGTATCACCTGCTCAGGATTTATCATTCTGAGGAGTTCCCAGTGATCTTCCCTGCTCGCGTGCCCCGATACATGCACATTTTCATAAATCCTTGCACCCGCCATTTTCAGCTTAATCTCAAGCGCATGTCTGTTCGCCATTGTCATGGGGCTTGGAATAGTGTTCGCTGAAAAGACTATCTTATCCCCGGGCTCTATCCTGAACTGCGTTTCGCCATTCGCTATCCGTGTAAGAATCGAATCCGGCTCGCCCTGGTGACCAGTGACTATCGGGAGATATTTCTTTTTTCCATCCTGTGATATTCGTTTTAAGGCTTTATCAACAGCATTCCTGTTCCCGTGTATTTCAAGATTTTTTGGGAATTTTATATATTTCATCTTCTGGGCTATTGAAAGATAGCGTTCCATGGAACGCCCGAGCAAAACCGGAATCCTGTTCATCTCCTCTGCCGCCTCAATAATTGCGTTAATACGCGCAACATGGGATGAGAAAGTGGTAATTATAACGCCGGATTCGGTCTCTTCAGTTCCCAGAAGCACATCGCGTACAAGGTCTTTTGCTATTTGTTCAGACGGCGTCTTCCCGGATAGTCCTGAATTCGTGCTCTCGGTAATCATGGCTTTTACCCCTTCTTTTCCGAGTTTCCGCAGCCTCTGGAAGTCCGGGGGTTCGCCAAGGGTGGGCGTGCGGTCTAATTTAAAGTCGCTGGCATACAAGACTACGCCATCCGGCGTATGGATAGCCGCAAACGCCGAATCCACAATGCTGTGCTGTATGCGGACGAATTCGATCTGTATATCGGGTGTGAGATTATATATTCCTCCAATTTTCAGTGGTATCACTTCATTAGTCACCTTAAATTTCTTTTCATCCGATATCTCATGCCTGACCAGTTCCGCGGTATAAGGGGTTGCTATTATAGGCGCTTTGTACCTGTGCGCAAGTTTCGATATGGCTCCAATGTGGTCAAGATGACCGTGAGTGCATACGATAGCTTTGACACTTCCGCTTACTTCTTTCATTATCGTATCATCCGGAATAGCCCCCATCTTTATAAGGTCCATTGAGTGCATTTTGTCTATTTCCACATCTTCGTGTATCTGCACCCTGTCCAGTTGCAGTCCCATATCCAGTACGATAATATCGTTGTCTATTCTTATTCCAGTCATGTTACGACCCATTTCATTGTAGCCGCCGACTGCAATAATTCCTATTTCTGTCATTTTATTCACTCCGTAACACCCCGCATTTAAATGCGGGGTTTATCATCATCATAATTTATATCTTTTTCTTGCAAATTTAGCAGTCTCAAATCCTCTCTGCTCTAAAAACTCTCTTGTTCTGCCTGTAATAACCACAGGAGCGTTGCCGAGTTCTTCAATAGTCCTGCATCCACATAAGAACATTGCTACCCTGAGTTCTTCGATAATAAGGGTCAGCTTGTCTGCCACATCTTTCTGCCCTTTCAAGGCAGGCGCAACAAGGGGCAGCGCAATACCGCAAAGGGAGGCGCCGAGAGCAATAGATTTCGCAGCATCTATGCCCGAACGTATCCCTCCAGTTGCAACGACCGGAACTGAAATAACAGATTCTACGATACTGGCTGCTGTGGGTATGCCCCAGTTCCAGAACTGCTTGCCCAGATGTTCGGATAATAAATCACCGCGTTTTTGCGCCCTGTAGGTTTCAACCCCGGCCCAGCTTGTCCCGCCAAGACCGCCAACATCAATAGCAGCAGCGCCTGCCTCGCAGATAGCAACTGCCTGGGAATGAGATATGCCCGCGCCTGTCTCTTTTACTATTACAGGCACTGAAAGTTCGGTGCAGACTTTTTTGATTGCGGCAAGGCATCCGGTGGCATCCACATTGCCTTCCGGCTGTATTGCTTCCTGGAGAAAATTCAGGTGAATCGCCATGGCGTTAGCGCCTATCATCTCCACAGCCCGCTCAAGCCCTTCAATCCCGAACTCGTTCAACTGCGCTGCACCCACATTTCCGTATATGAATGCATTGGGGGCTTTGTCCCTCACTATCCTGAAGGATTCCTCCATGCTCGGATCTTCGATTGCCGCCCTCTGGCTGCCCACGCCTATGCCTATGCCGAGTTCTTCAGCCGCGCCTGCAAGTGTTGCATTCACAGCTTTTGTATCGGGATGACCGCCTGTCATCGAGGCTATCAGGAAGGGTGCCCGCAATTTCTTACCTAAAAATTCTGTCTCTAAGTCAAATGCTTTCTTGTTAATCTCGGGAAGACAGTTATGCACAAGGTCAACGTCGTCAAAACCGCTGGCTCGAAGTCCTGTACGGTTTCGATGCGCTTCAACGTCCTTTTCAACGCATAACAATAAATGTTCTATCTTCCTGTCCGATGTCGTCATTCAGTACCTCTACGGTTGACCTTTTATATAAAACTCATTTGTCCGCTATTAATGTTCCTACATTCTCTCCATATAAAAATTTCGATACCATACCCTTCCTGGATGCGTTAAAGATGCGCGAGCTTATCCCTGCGTTTGCCAGTTCCAGTAGCTCGGACACTTTCCCGAGCATTCCGCCGGTAACGTCTGTGGATGTTGAACCTTTGATGTGCTTTTTCATATCCGCAAAGCTGCTGGGTGTGATTTTTCTAATAACGTTTCCGTTCTCATCCAGCACGCCGTCAACATTGCTGCCAGCGCCTATTTTTGATGCTTTCAGTTCAAGCGCAAGACGCGGGATTATGCGGTCGCCCGAAAGGACTGCTGCCCCTTTGCTTCTGTCCATCACCACATCCCCGTGAAGCACAGGCATTATACCTCGCTCCAGCATGACTTTAATCTGCTCAAGCTGGAAATGAACGAGCTTTCCGTTATCAAGAAGGCAGGAATTTAAGGGGTGGACAGGCAGCGATGTGACGCCTGCGTTATTTAATGATTCCAGAACTATCGAATTTAATTTTTTTACCGAAACGTGTGTCAGATAGGCGCCCCGTGCGTTGAATTCCAGGTTCAGTTTGTATTTCATTGCCTGCGGGTGACCGAACGACCCCGCGCCGTGAACCAGAATTATGCTTGAATCGGAGCCTGATTTAAATTCAGCAATCTCATGCGAGAGCCTGTCGATATCGCCCATTTTTGCACGCTCGGGAATATCGGAATTCTTTTCCGTTATCACGCTTCCGCCAATCTTTAAAATCACGGGGTTCATCAAACCTGTTTTACCCCCTCGGAAGTAAATCGGGTAATTATCGCCTGCCCCCCGGATTTTTCTATCGCAGCCGCCACATCGCGGGGAGAATCTGTAAGCGCCACCATGCATCCGTCCCCGCCCGCGCCCGTGAGCTTTGCGCCGTATGCGCCTGCGTTCCTTGCTGCATACACAAGCACGGATAATTCCATTGTGCACACGCCAAGGGCATCGAGCAGCCCGTGGTTCACGTTCATAAGTTTTCCAAGCGAATTGTAATCTTTCTCTGAAACCAGGACTTCACCTTGCCTTGCAAATGAACCGATGGTTTTGATTATCGGGTTTATCGTTTCAGGATATTCTTCTTTGAGCTGTGCGACCTGTTTTACGAGTTTTGCGGTTTTTTTGGGAGATGCGCCTTTATTCGTATTGCCGATAACGATACCGCAGTCCAAGAGGTTCAGCCTCTTCCTTGAAGGTATCTCGACCACGCCTCCGAAGGTTGAGACAAAGGTATCCGTGGGACTTGCGGCACCCTGCACCTCTTTTTCTATTTCGTGTCCCATTCTTGCAATGTCTTCTTTTTCATACCCGAGCCTGCATTCGATATTGATGGCGGCAAGCGTCGCGACAGTGACGGCGGCGGATGAACCGAGTCCCGACCCCACGGGGATGTCGGAGTTTATTTCTATTGAGACATTGGGCGAATCCATTTTTTTTATTGCAAATGAAACATAAGGATGTACCTCGAAATCAAGCCCCGTAGTCCCGATATCAGATGATATTGTTATTGCATCTGCGCTTTTTGCGCTGACGCTGGTTCGGAGTTCCACAGCGCATGCGATGGCAGGTTCGCCATACACCACGGCATGCTCGCCGAAGAGGTATATTTTGCCGGGGGCTGAACAGGTGGTGGTCATTCGTGTCTAAGCATCAAAGATGCGATGAATAAATATAAGGATGGCGATTTTGCGGGAACTCAAGAGAAGTTAAGATGATTCACCGCAAAGGTGCAAAGAAAAGTCGAATGGAAAAGTTTATGCTATTACAAAAGTATACAAATGTAATATGCTAGTTTCTAATGCTTCAACTTTAATTCTTCTAGCAAAAATTGGGGTAACTCGTAAATTTCTCAATGAATTTGGAGAAATAATCATTCCTAAGGAGGTAGAAAAAGAAATAACAGAAGGAAACACTTTTGACTCTAAAATATTAAAAAACGAAATTGAAGATGAGCGTATTACAGTGAAAGCAATAAAATCAAACACATCAAAAATTCTAAAAGAATTCAGAATGCATAAAGGCGAAGCTGAAGCCTATATCTTGTATAATGAATGTCATGCAAAGGCAATTTTGACTGACGATGGGGAATTAATTAAATTATGTAAACTGTTTGAGATTCCGTTTATCAATGCTTTAGCCATCATCACACGAATGTTTGAAAAAGGTATATTAACACATGCAGAAGCCTGTGAATATTTACAAAAATTGAATGATTATGGAAGATACTCAAAAGAAGTATATAATTATTTTAAACAGGAGGTGAATTGTCCATGACAATATCAGTACGATATGAACATGCAAATGACCTTAAGTTCATGACTGAATTTATGGGTCTGAACAGGTCTGAAATGTTGCGGGAGCTAATTGACGAAGGCAGGAAAATGAAATCCATTGAGCTATATAAACAGGGCAAGGTCAGCCTGGGTCTTGGAGCAAAGATTGCAAGACTTTCAATATCGGAATATATAGACTTGTTGAAAGAGTATAAAGTGCATATTAATATCGATGTTGACGACGCTAAGAAAGCGCTGGAATATGCAAGAATGAATTTATAACCTTCGAACCGATATCATCTCCCCATCGCACACAAAAACCTCCCCTTCATATCCGCACGGCAGCATCCGCAAGTTCGCAAAATTCAGCTTATCCCCAAGCTGCGCCATGATGCCAATATAACTCCTCAACTTCTTCATCTCATACCGTTTCAGCACCCTTGCCATCCCCTCCGCGCTCTCACTCGCCATCTCCTTCCCCAGCCCCTCACAGTGCATGACCTCAACGCCCCGCTCGCCCATAAAAAAAGGATAACACCTGCAAATCATCGGGCGCCATTCGTATATGCTGCATTCGTTTTTCCTGTAAAAGATGCATTCATTCTTGCCACTGCGCCGCAGGAGCCAGCCTATTGCAAGTATTTTCTCCCCATCGGATAAACACGAATAAATATCGGGTTGCGCAACATCATCCCACTGCAATCCTGTGCCTCTGGTTATGCGCCTTATGTCATCGGGAAAAACCGAAATCGCATTGGATGGGCGTGAAATATCCTGCGTTATCCTGATTTTGAAATTCTCCCGGCAACACCAGCCGCAGCGCACGCATGAAAAACCCGATTTAAGCATGGATGGGGCGTATGCTTTCGAATGTGTGTGGATTAGGCGCTCTATCCTGCGTCTGAGAGAGGCAGTGTCCATGAATAAACATCGTCACGACGGGGATATATAGTCTTTTGATAGACTTGCGCATTTCAAAAATGGTTAACATAGAAAAATTTTACGCAGTTGAACCGCAATGTTTATTAGCAGTTTGTTATATACAAGTTCTCTTAAGGAAAAACGGGTGATATTGAAGTCAATATATTATTGGAGACTGTAATGTTAGAAACTCCTGAAGAGAGAGTAAAATTATTAAAAGCAGGTGTTACTGGCGATCGAATCGAAAAACTCTACATAGACTGCAATCATATCAAAATGGTACGTTATCCCACCTCTCTCGAACTTTTTGTAGTTGATGAAGGAGCAAGCGTAAGTGTTTGAGCTCTGAACACTATGCGTATTGCTGCATCAAAGCATGACTTAATAAAATTTATATGTGCTAACTGCGTTAGCAAGCAAGCCTATGAGTGTAAATGTAAATCGTTATAAATGCGGATATTGCGGGGCGTGCGTGGGCGTGTGCCCGGTCGGCGCGCTTGAGCTTGTGGAAACATGGATAGAAGTGGATAATACCTGCACGAGCTGCGGCGTATGCGCGAAAATCTGTCCTGTGGGCGCGCTGGTGGTTGTTAAATGAAAAACAGCTATGATGTAATCGTTGTGGGGGCAGGACCTGGCGGTTCCATTACCGCAAAAACCTGCGCCGAGGCAGGACTGGATGTTCTTCTTATTGAAAAAAGGCAGGAGATAGGCGACCCTGTGAGATGCGCCGAAGGTGTTGGAAAAGAAGGATTAAAAAGGCATATAGAGCCCGATAATAGATGGATAGCAGCCGAAGTGAAAGGTTCCAAGATACTTGCGCCTGACGGGACTGAGATTAAGATGTCGGAAGAAGCGTCAAGCGGAAAGGCTGGTTACACTCTTGAAAGAAAGGTTTTTGACCGTGCGCTGGCGCAGCAGGCAGCCATGGCTGGCACTGAAGTGATGGTTAAGACAAGGGCGATAGGACTATTACGAAATAATGGCATGGTCAGGGGAATCAATGCCATGTATATGGGTGAAACGCATGAGATCAGGGCTAATATCGTTATCGGGGCAGACGGCGTAGAATCCAAAGTGGGAAGATGGGGCGGCATAGACACGTCATTAAAGCCCGGCGATATTGATACCTGCGCGCAGTTTCTGGTTACCAATATCGACGCAGGTGATTATAGTAAGTTCTATCTGGGAGAAATATATACTCCGGGTGGATATGTGTGGGTATTCCCCAAAGGCAAGAACACAGCGAATGTGGGACTGGGCATCCTCGGAAGCAAAGCAGGAAACACCAGACCGATTTCACTTCTTCATAAATTCATAGAAACCTATTTGCCTCATGCTAAAATCCTGGAAATGGTAGTCGGCGGCGTCCCTGTGAGCGGTCCGATAAAAAAGACGGTAACCGATGGGCTCATGCTTGTGGGAGATGCAGCCAGGCAGTCAGACCCCCTGACAGGCGGGGGCATTATCAATGCAATGGATGCGGGGAAGATGGCGGGGGAAGTTTGTATCAAAGCAAAAGAAAAAGGGGATTATTCTGCAAAAACTTTAAAAGAATATGAGGATAAATGGCGTGCAACTATCGGGAAAGAGTTGAGCAAGTCCCTGCTTGTCAAGAATATGCTCCTTAAACTCTCGGATGAACAGTTAAACCAGCTTGCACATTCGCTTGAGGGAGTTGACACCAGCAAGATGGCATTGCAAAAAGTGTTGCCAATTTTGTTCAAGAAAAATCCCAGGATATTGTGGGAACTCAGGACGCTGTTTGTGTAAAATACTATTTGAGCAGTGATTTCACTCCGGCGTTTAATTCACGTACATCGATAGGCTTGCCCACAAAATAATCAGCACCAGCATCTTTAGCCTCTTTCATCTCCTCTTTTTCCGCAGCTATCAAAAGGGGTATAGACCTTGTTCTTTCATCGCTTTTAAGCTGCCTGCACATGCCGAAACCGTTCATGGAAGATATAATTTTATCAAGAATTATCAGGTCGGGTGTTGCTTTTTCTACTTTGAGTACTATCTCTTCAATGTCTTGTGCGGTCTCTACTTCGTAATCTTTCAATAATATTACCTCAATCAGTTCAACACCCAACGAATCCTCACCCACCACAAGGATTTTCGGTTTATTCATGCTCCTCATTTTGTGCTTACACCCCGCCCTGTTTCATAATGTTATATTTGTGTTATAATATTATAGTAGTGTTACAACAACTTATATTTTTTCATAAAAAACTTCCCCCAAAAATTAAATAGTTAGCTGATAATATAATATTAAAATGAAAGCTAAAGGATTACTGAGTCTTCTGGCATTATCTGAAAAAAGGAGAGATATTCTTTTTATGCTGCAAGAAGAACCAAAGACGTTAAAAGATATAAGAGACAATTTCAAGGTAACATCTCCAGAGATAATTCCACAAATAAGAAAGCTGGAAAAAGAAAACCTCATTATCCAGAAAGACAAGAAATATGTTTTGACAGAAGTTGGAGAAATAGCAACCAAATCATTTGGTCAGTTTTTCAAAACATTAAAAATTTTTGAAAATAACATGGACTTCTGGAAAGAACACAACATCAGAGGAATCCCGGAAGAATTCCAGATGCGGCTTTATGAATTAGAAGATTACAAAATTTTTGAAAGTACCCCAACAGAGATTTTTAAGCCCCATGACGAGTACATTAAAAATCTTTTAAAATCTAAAAGGATAAGGGGTGTTTCCCCGGCGTTACATCCCGAATACCCGGAGAGTGTTACCATGCTGGCAGAAAAAGGAGTTGATATATCGATTGTGGTAACAAGAGATGTTTTTGAAAAGTTACAAACAAAGTATAGAAAAGAGGTGCAGAAATACCTGGACTTTGAAAATGCCTCTCTCTGGATGTGTGAAGAAAAAATTAAAGTAGCATTCACCACCTCGGACAAATTTCTCTCAATGCGACTTTTCTTAAACGATGGCAATTACGACTTCTATAAAAACGTAATAAACTATGAAAAATCCGCTTTGAAATGGGGTGAGGATTTGTTCAGCTACTATGAAAAGCGTTCCCAAAAAATTGGATTGCAAAGTTTCTGAATGCGAGCATGTGTATCCACTCCCCGTGAACTATTACACTTCTAAAAATTGTCTTTTTGCTGTTGGCGTATAGAGAAATGTAAATTAAACCAGCCACCCAGCTATAAGCTAAAATAATAGCATCGAATGCAACCATGCCAGAAAGAACCAAAGCCGCAACAGTAAAGTGGAATAAAGAATTGATAAGCTGGAGGATTATTCTGGTTCTTTTCTCTCCAAAATAAACCGGGATGGTAGTCAATCCTGCTATCGAGTCACCATCTATGTCTTTGCAATCAAATAACACTGTATTTATGAAACTCTTGAAGAAGAAAAAACAGAATATCAAAAAACCCAGCAAGTAATTTTCAATTAAATTATATATAAATGATACGATTGTAAAAGCCCATGTCAATGCTACCACGAAATTCTTCACACCCAAACCCTGTTTAAATTTAATAGAGATATCGCCAATTTTAATTCCTTTTGTATATAGAAAACCAATTACAAATGGAAGTAGCGCTGCAAATGGGGATATTTTTTTTACGATAAGAATCAAAAGCGCTGTAACTAAAAAAGCAAATACGATGATAAGAACAAAATTCTTATCAGCATTTCTCTCTTCGGGTCGGTTCACCTCATCTTCTTTTGATTTCAAAGCACGGTCTAAAGTATAAACTGAATATACGACAAAAGAGAAGGCAAAACATAGAATTAAATCCGGAACATCTCCGGCAAGAATAAAAGCTGTATACAGCCTGAACCCGCCAGAAATCGAATTTATAGTTGAGCTGCCCAGAACTCTTAGTGTGGCTGCATGCCCCATGTATAATGAACTAAACTACACATACTAATATTAGTACTGCTGTATAATTTTAGTTCAATGATATAATATTAATTCAATCGTATAACTTGTTTATATTTATAATACTATTTTTCAATCCTTACCGAAAAAGCTTCTCATCATGGGATGCATTTCCATCATCTGCTGGTTGGCGATATCCTCGTACAGCCTGTACATGATGCTTACAGTCAGCAACAATCCCGTTCCCCCTGCGCCTCCAAGTGTCCCGAGAAGGCTTGCAATGAGTGTGAGCACGCCAATAAACGCGCCGCCTATTACCGTTACTTTAGGAATATACCGCTGCATCACGCGCTCAAGCGTTCCACTGCTTCTGCGGTATCCGGGTATCTGCATCCCCGACTTCTGGATTTTTTCAGCTACGTTCTTTGCACCCATGCCCGTTGTTTCTATCCAGAACAGTGCGAATACAATACCGCCGATGATGAGCATAAAAGCGTCTGTTACAACATGAAGCACTATCTGCCAGATAGCCGGTGCAGCGACTCCGAGGCTTGTGAACTTTGATGAAACAAGGGAAGGTATCCAGTCATTGGGACTGTTAATCGGGGCAAGATAATACATAAGACCGTTTACAGGCGTTGACTGCTTGTATTCCCCGAATATAGTAACGCCCCTGCTTGAAAGAATGAGTCCTATCATCTGGATATTTGCCTGGAGCGCCCTTACGAGAATCATGGGCAGAACGCTGGCGTAAATGAGCTTAACAGGAAATCTGCCGCGCGCTCCTCTCACGGCAGCGTGAGCCAGTGGGATTTCGATGCGTGTGCTCTCAACGTAAACAACCATCAGGTAAATTATAACCGTGCTGAGCAATGCAAGTATCCCCCCCTTCACAAGTAAAAATAACATCCCGTCTCCGCTCAGGATGTAATCCAGTCCGATATTCGATGAGGGGCTTGCTATGTAAATCCATTTCGGGATGAGTCCTATGGGGAATCCGGTCTCATCGCTTTTCCAGTTGAATATGCCTTGGACAATCTGTTGCGATACCCCTGCGATGATGAACATACCTACGCCTGAGCCTATGCCCCACTTGGAGACAATTTCATCCATGTAAAGAATCAGTATGCCGCCGATGCATATCTGGATGAACAGGAAGAGGGTTATCATACTTACGTCCACGCCAAGCTGCGCAGCCAATCCTGCATCCGGGCGCATGTACCCGCCAAGGATTTGAGGAAGCGCCTCCAGAGCCACCATTACAAAGACAAGAAGCTTCTGCAACCCCTGGAAAATAGCCTGCTGGTGGGGGTCGCTAAGATCCATCTTGATGACATTAGCTCCCACAAGCAATTGCAACACTATAGAAGCCGTTACTATCGGTCCTATCCCCAGAACCATGAGTGAACCAGACGCGCCGGCAAAGAATGCGCGGTATAGCTCAAAAAGGTCTATCGAACTTTTATCCAGTCCGAACAAAGGTATGTTTGCAAGGACGAAATAGAGGACGAGAATTCCCAGCGTCCATCCAAGCTTTTTCTTGAAATGAACATGACCTTCCGGACGCTTTACCGAAGGTAAGCGGTTCAATATTGGGGCAAGACTTTCAAAAGCCATAGTGTTTA
This sequence comes from Candidatus Methanoperedens sp., assembly GCA_028715885.1. Taxonomy (GTDB): domain Archaea; phylum Halobacteriota; class Methanosarcinia; order Methanosarcinales; family Methanoperedenaceae; genus Methanoperedens. The sequence goes on along the minus strand of JAQUQX010000010.1, from coordinate 36,510 downwards.
CTCAGGTTTTGCCTCTGTGTTCTCAGCCGACGATATTATCTTTCCTTTTGCATCTTCTATTTTCTGTTTTGCCGCCGCCGAAAACTCACCGGCTGCGATAAACATGGGTTTTGTCACTTTTCCGCTGCCCAGCACTTTTTCAATACCGATATTTGCAAGGTCTATGTGGAATGCATCGCCTTTCTTTTGTGCAAATCCGTCCGTAACAAGCTGCTCGATGGCTTCATCAAGCTCGCCCACGTTTACGATGGTTGTATCATTCACAGTGGATAAAGGTCTCTTGAACCCGTGCTTTCCAAAACTCAAACCTCGCTGCATCGACCTGACAAAATGATGCTTGCATGTGCCTGCATTCCCGCGCCCGCCGCGGCTTCCTCCGCCTCTTCGGTTCTTATGCGTGCCGCCGCCGCAGGTTCTTGATCCCCTGAATTTCTTTGTTTTCTGCTTGCTCATGTTTTTACCTCATCTTTTTTAACAAAGCGTTTATTTCAGTTCCATGATTCCCCAGGTCTCCTCCTTCCTGGAAAGTCCTCTTGGTACCTTTAAGACCTTTTCTTGCAGGGTGCATCCTGAAAACCGGCTTTAGTTTGGGAACGTCAGCAAGTGAGATTTTTCCTTCACAAATTGCTTTTGCCAGTTCATCAAAAGATTTGAATTTAGTGTTTTTGCTCAGGTATTCCTGTGTCAGGGGGTCCCCGCCTTCAAGCCTCCCCCTATTTTCCAGCATCTGCGCGAGGGTTTCGGGAGCTATGACTCCCCATGCGATGTAATCCTTTGCTTTATGAATCATGCCCATATAATTTGGCGTCTCTGGGAGGAGCACACAGTGGTTTATCCTGTCAAGGCGAATCATGCTCAATGTATCCCTGATATCCTGCCTTGTTTTTACGCCTCCGCGAAGTCTGACTGCTGCGTACATTTTTCACACCTTCATTGTAGTAGTTTTCATAAGAGCATCAAACGTTGCTTTCGCAAAATTTATGGTGGTTCTGGTCTCACCATAGACTTTTGTCCAGACATCTTTTATACCTGCGATTTCAAGCACCTTTTTTGCAGTTCCGCCTGAAGCCAGACCAAGCCCGCGCGGAGCGGGTTTGAGTTCCACTTCCACGCTTCCTGCTTTGCCTCTTACCTCAAAGGGCACGGTATGCCCGAGACCGCAACCGCATTCCCACGAACCGCAGCCTCTTTTAATAGAGATTATATTCATCTTGGCAGTATCTATCGCCTTCCGGATAGCTACTCCCACCTGTACGTCCTTTCCTTCCCCGATGCCAATAAAACCATCGCCATTGCCTACTATTACCGTGGCTCTGAACTTTACCCTCCTGCCGGAGTCGGTCATTCTTTGCACCATGTTAATATCCAGGACTTCATCGCGAATCTCAGGAATTAATGCATCCACTATCTGGTGCTCTCGTATGGGCAGACCTGAAGCAAGCGCTTCACCCATGGTGGTTACCTGTCCCTCCTTGACCAGTTTGCCCAGTCTTGTTTGGGGAACCCATTCAGCTTTTTCTTCTACGAACCCTGTTTCTCTCATGTTATTCACGCCTCTGCCTGGATTTTTTGCTTCACTGCAGCGAATTGCTCCGATATATTGGTTTTTCTGTATTTGTCAATATGCTTGCCCGTAATCCTGTCTTCAGATGGGAATATTTCCGGGTCATGGGGCACATCAAGACCTGCGTCCACAGCTCCTTTCAAAGCTGCATACAGCCGTCCGCCGCGTGTTGTATGATATAATCCGGCATCAAATATTGCCTCGGTCTGACCGGTTTTTTTTGCACGACATCCCAGCAATAACCCAGTCAGGTATGCTGATGTGATATTCCCGGTTCCGCCGGTGTATCCGTATTTCTTTAAGTCGTTTGTATTCGCTGATATGATGGTAACATCGCCCGTTTCCGCAGGTACGATTATCTGTACATTTGTGTTTTTTAAACTTTTCCTTATTACAAGGCGGGGTTTTCTTGATATTAGCAGTTGTTTCCTTGCCCGGTAATCAGTCTTACCGCTTCTTACCCGTCTGAATTTGACCCTGTATCTTGCGCCAGTCGCCATATTAAGCCTCCTTGCCTTTGAGCTGCTGCTCTATATGAGCCTTCAGGTGCGCACGGCTTCGGTATTCTCCGCCTTTTGCTTTGGAGTATAATTTCCTGTACATGGATGTGTCAATGGTTTTATTTTCCTTCATTTCCGTTAGCATTTTTCTAAGCGCCCTGATTTTCTTCATCCACTGTTCCTTCTTTGGTCTTCGCGCGCCTTTTGCCCCGTTTCTTGAACCGTGCCCTTTCCTGTGTCCATACGCACGGGCTTCATCGACTTTACGCGCTCTTCCACGGCTGATTCCTTTGATTTCTCTTTTAACAACCTTTCCTTCTTCAATCAATTTACGTATATCCTCACGTGTTAATGCAGCCGCTATGTCCTTGAAGGCTTCAGGGTCAAGCCATACTCTGTTCACTCCGATGTCCATTACTTCAGCAGCCAATCGTCTCTGGTTTGCCAGGTCAGACATGTTATTCTTCCCTCCTTGTGGGGTTTAAAATTTTCAATCCTAATTCAGAAGCCCTTTTTTCTATGAGAACACGCTTTCTTGCTCCCACAGTATGTGCGATTCTGGCTGCCTGCCCTTTGCCAAGGGATTCAACCTCTTTAGTGTTATTCACCACGACTTCCTCAAATCCGGATGGGTGAAGCCCCCTGACAAGCGCGGGACTGCCGTAACCTGCTTCTACAAGAGGGGTTTTTCCATGAAGAGCATACCGCGTCTTGTTATGAATGCCGTCAGGTCTTCTCCAGTAATCAGCAAGCTTCTTTTTCTTGTGGGAATCCGTCTGTTTGAACTGCGGTTTTTTGCTTTTTTGCAGTTTCCTTACACCAAGAAGCCTCTTGGTTTCAGCATCGAGGGTAATAGTAACATGCGGCGCCTCTATTTGTTCAGATGGCTTCTCTTCTTCCGTAACAAATTCACTGGCAGAAGCTTTAATCTTGTTTGCAAGTTTCTCGCCTATTCCTTTGATACCTGCAATTTCATCTATGCTTGCTTTTTTTATCGAATTAATATCCGTATATCCGGCATCAAAAAGTAATTTTGCCTTTGCTTTTCCAACCCCGTCAAGGGTTGTGAGCTGTTTGATTGCATCATCTTCCATGTTTCCTCACCGCCTCTCAACGAGATAAACTCCATCCTGGAACACCCTGGGATCGAATCTTTTGATTTTTGTAGCCGTCCGTATATTCGCCGCGGTCTGTCCTACCTCTTCCTTGTTTATACCTGTAATAACAACCTGGTCTCCTTTTATCGCGACCTTGGCATTACCCATGATATTGGCTTTTCTGGCTTTCTTTTCACCCAGGAAATTGCCAATCAAAACCTGTTTTCCTTCTGCTTTTAACTGTATCGGGAAGTGCGAATAAACCACTTTCATTATATACTCATATCCCTGACTTACACCTGTAATCATATTTTTTAAATGTGACTCAAACGTACCCAGCATAGCAAGCTGTTCCCGCCTGGACATATCGGTTTCCACAACAACTTCCGAATCAACTTTCTTGATTGTAATTCCGGGGTACCAGAGCTCTCTTTTAAGCTGTCCCTGGGGGCCAGAGACTGAAACGTCCATTTTATCGACAGTGACGTTCACACCCTCGGGAATTCCTATTGTTCTCTTTGTTTCCATAACATTCACCTAATAAACATACGCAAGCAACTGCCCGCCAAGTCCGCTCTCCATGGCTTCATTATGCGTCATTACGCCGTCTGGCGTGGTCAGGATTATGGAGCCAAAGCCCCTGGCTGGCAGGAAGCGTTTCTCCCACATTTCAAATTCGGTGTTCTTGACAGCATGCCGCGGTCTGATTACTCCACATTTGTTGATTTTTCCTTTAAGCTGCACTTTAAATAACCCGGATTTCCCATCGTCGATAAATTCAAATTCGCCGATGTATCCTTTATCTTTCATTACCTTAAGCACATTTCCTATAAGTTTTGAAGCCGGGCGGATTGTACATTCCGGTTTACCTATACTTTCTGCATTTTTTATTATTGATAATGCGTCTGCTAATGGATCTAATAACATTAAAATCACCTACGTGTATTTCTCGAAGCCCATGTCATAAGCAATTTCCCTGAAGCACTGCCTGCAGAGGTATATGTCATATTTCCTGACAAGTCCCTGTTTTCTGCCACAGCGTTTGCAAACATTGGCGCCTCTTCCGAATCTCTTCTTACTTCGTTCCATTTAAATTACCTCCGCACCGTACTTCTCTTTTAAAAAAGAAATTGCGTCTTCTTTTTTTAACCTGTGGTTTTGCGGTATTGTTTGTTTACAGATTTTTCGTGTGCGTATCCTGTATCCAGGTCTTTTCATGGCAACATTAATATCCATCCCGAAAATGCCTATGGACGGATCATATTTCATCCCCGGGAAATCGGTATGTTCCTCAACCCCGAATGAAAAATTGCCGTTTTCATCAAACTGGGATGCATTCAATTTATTATCGATTATCTGCAAAGCGATCTTCAGGAATTCCCGTGCGCTCTTTCCCCGCAATGTCACCTTGCATCCAATAGGTTCTCTTTTCTTGATGGAAAATGTCGGCAAGGTCTTCTTTGCAATTGTACGAACGGGTTTTTGCTTGACAATCGTTTGAAGTAATTTTTCCGCTGTCGTCAATCGCTCGCCGCTTTCCCCGGTACCTATATGAACCGTAACTTTATCGATGGATGGGTTTCTCATGGGATTCATTTTAAATCACCCTGATTTCAGGTGTTGATTCACCGATTACAAACACATAATTTTCAATGGTTTCAAATTCCTGTTCATTGCTTATAGCTACCATATTTGTCCCGGAACCGCGGACTTTCCGGATTTGTTTTATCTTTCCGATTTCCCCGGAATGTTCGCCACCGACAATCAATGCAAGGTTCCCCGGTTTATAAGATATGTGTTTTACAATCTTTCTGTCCTGTCCCAGTATAACCGTATCAAATGTCATGTAATCATTGGACGCTATGATATTGCTGCCATCATGCAGGTTAAGCTGTACTGCTCCTTTTTTCACAATGGTTTTGTTGTTAATCCTGCACAGCTTCTGGGCGCTTGCATCATCTTTATATAATTTGAACCGATTTTTTGAGTCCAGAAGAACACGATAATAGTCATTAGTTGCAGGTATGGATACTATATCGAAAAGCCCGACCATGTGTTTATAATCAGGTCTTTTCACCCCGTCAACGTAAATGTTACCTTCGTTGATTATGCTTTTAGCTTCTTTGCTGTTGTTCGCCATTTTTAGCAAGTCCCTGACAACCACTAGCAATGGAATCCCTGTTTCCTTTGAATGGGGTCCTGCATTGGCTCCGACTACCCAGTGGTGGGTCTTTCTTGTAATCGGCCACGATGTTGGAGCTGCTACTCTCTTCTGATGTCTGCCCATTTAATCACCTAAGCGCTTTTCATCTTTAGTCTCTAATTTAGTTATCATTACATTTGAGGGTTGTACCGGTCTTGGCACTTCAGTGCCGTCTGATTTGGTAACACTCACGCCATCGATTGTAATGGTCATTTTATTGAGATTTACCGCCGCTACTTTACCCTCTTTGCCTTTATTGTCTCCGCGTAATACTTTTACAGTATCGCCCATCCGGACCGGTATGCTTTTAATTCCATGCTTTTCGGTAAGTCCGGGGCTTAGCATTGCGCCCATGAGTTTATGCCTGATATGGAGCGGCGCCTGGTACCTGGATTTTCTCTGTTTTCTTGGTTGTGATGATACCATATTCTCACCTACACTATAATCGAGGCTGCGGACGATATTTTAGAGTAACGTTCCGCTGCTTCCCTTGCCACAGGGCCTTTTATTTCCGTGCCTTTTGGCACACCTTCATCATCCACTATCACGCATGCGTTATCCTCGAATGAAACCCTCAATCCATCGGGTCGCCTGAATTCCTTTTTCTGGCGGATTATAACCGCTTTGAACATCTGTTTTCTCATTTCCGGGGTTCCTTTCTTAACGCTTACAATAAGAGTATCTCCAATACCTGCGCGAGGATATCTATTCCTGACGCCGCGATATTTTAATACTGAAATTACTTCAACAACGCGCGCGCCCGTGTTATCGGCTACTTCCATACGACTTGCCGTATTTATAGCTCTCGGGATTTTTGCCTTCATTCCTCTCATAAAGCGACACCTCGCTTTAGCCGGTGTTCAGGTATGCTTCGCATACCTGTCGTTTGATAAAACTTTCCTAAAGTTTTAGCGACACCTCGCTTTATGCGGTATAGGGTATGCTTCGCATACCCTTCTTTTGATAAAACTTTCCTAAAGTTTTTCATTTGCCACCTCAATAATTACATAGGATTTCGTCTTGCTCAGGGGGCGGCATTCTGCAATCGTTACATTATCGCCCTGTTTTGCGCTGATGCATGAGGGGTTATGAGCGTGTACTTTTGTTTTTCTCTTCTCGTATCGCTCGTATTTTGCAATCTTTTTCACAAATGTCCTCTGCACAACAACTGTTTTATCCATCTTGTCGCTCACCACGACCCCGCTTAAAACCTGTCCCCTTACGGGGAGTATGCCGTGGAACGGACAATTTGGATCAGTGCATTCTTTTGCTGGCGGTTGAACATCCAGCCCGATATCGCGTGTCATTATTATACCTCTTATACTCCGTATTTAAATACGGGGTTTTTCCTGAATTTTTTCTTGAATTTTGTCTGGATTCTATTTTCGGGTTGCGAGAGCAATAATCTTCCATCCACTTTTACTCTCAGAGGTAAGTAACGTTTACCGCCAAAAGCTTGATGAGCCGCAGGATATTCATCCTTTTTAGACGGGCTTATCAAAGATGGAATTGTGAATACGAATGATGAACAGGATTTCGGGACATTTATCTCCTGAACATCGGTTTCTATTGTAACCATATTTCTTGTTTCATCTACTATCCGTCCCTCTATCCCGATGAGGGAACTATTTGTGCTGTCCACTACCTTTGTATCAATGCCAATGAGTTCATGGTATATGATATTCCAGGGTGTCAGCTTCATTTCGGCTCCTTTTGTATTGTATTTATCCTTGCGATTGTTCTCCTGATTTCTTTAATCTTGCCCGGATTTTCAGGGGCGCCGCCCGCTGAGGCAATTGCCCGTTCACGGATTAGTTCAAGCTTGAGTTTATCAAGTTCTTCCTGCCGCTCGGTTGGATTCATGTTCCTGACTTCATCCACTCGCAGTATTGCCATTACTTATCCTCCTTCTTGTGGACGCGCGATGCAGGATGCCAGTAATCATACTCCGCATGTTTGTGTTCCATGACATCCCCGTGCATTCTCTCTTCAAGATTAGTTGCATGTATTTCCTGTACCGTTTCCTTTGGTATTTCGGGCACATGTTCTGCAACTGCCGGCTTCGCTTCTACGGGGGCAGCTTTCACAATTTCTTCAATGCCAGCAGGTTTCTTTTCGATGGCTCCCTGTGGAGCTGCGACCTGTATGGTTTTGAACCTGCCCGGAAGTTTAACCGTGGGAGGAACTATCCGCACACGGCATCCGATTATTCCAAGTTTTTTAATCGCAATAGCAAACCCTTTATCCACTATTTCCATGGCGGGATTTCCTGCATGAATCATATTGCCCGCAACGAATTTTTCGGTCTTTTTTCTGGGTCCTGTCAGCTTGCCCGCAATATCAATTTCACATCCAAGCGCCCCGGATTCCATTATTCTCCGAAGCATGTTATGACCCGCTTTCCTGAAATAAAGCCCGCGTTCTATGGCTCCTGCAAGCCTGGACGCCATCATCTGTGCATTCAGTTCGGGCACTTTTACTTCCTGGACGTCTATCTGCGGATTGTCAACACGGAAAACTGATTCAAGGTCATGGGTAAGCTTATGTATGGTCCTGCCGCCTTTCCCGATTATCATACCGGGTTTTTCGGCGAATATTGTGACCTGCGTTCCCATAGGGGTTCTATTAATGTTCATGCCGCCGTAACCAGCTCTTTCCAATTGCTTGGAGAAGTATTCTGCCATCTGAGCCTTGTCAAGACCGTTCTTTACGAATTTCCGTTCTACTCCCATTATTGCGCCTCCACTATCATTTCAATGCTAACCGTTTCATGTCTCTTTGGCGTAGCCCGTCCCTGCGCTCTCGGAAACTGCCCCATGAATGTATGCCCTGTTTTGGTAGCAATGTGGGTAATCTTCAGATTCTCAGAATCAAGCCCTTTATATGTGGCATTGCTCTCGGCATTTTTTAATACCTTGAGGAATTCTTTCGCGGCTTTCTGCGGGTACCTGCCTGTGCACATACCTTTTCTGTGAGGTACGTTTCTTGTGTATCTCTTGTAAGGAACAGCCTGCTTTAACTCAACGACATTTTCAAGAAACCCTCTTGCAGCATTCAGTTTCATACCTGTTAATGTCGATGCTATCTCATGCGCGTGTTTTTTTGAGATATGAAGTTCCTTGCCCATAGCCTTTGAGGTTTTTTCAGGTTCGGGTTCGATTGAATAATTTAATTTCATGTGCATCACTTCAATGGAATGAATTTGCTTGACCTTGTTGCTCCTATACCTGCTGCGCCGTGAGAAACTTTCTTGCGCGTCAGCACGAACTCTCCTAAATAATGACCCAGCATCTCAGGAATTATCTCTACAGGTACAAACTCCTTGCCGCTATGGATGGCGATTTTCAAACCAACCATTTCAGGAATGACTATCATATCCCGCAAATGCGTCCTGATATTCTGGTCTTTAATCTTGACTTTGTGCAGCAATTTCTTATGGTCTTCTGAAAACCCGCGCTGTATAGCGCGGCGCTGTCTTGAAGGAACAAGCAGTGCGAACTCGTCAGGATACAGCTTCCTGAGTTCTTCCACTGACTTTCCACGGTATGTGAATTCTCCCTTCCTTTTAGGTATTTTCGATGATTCTTTTCTTGCCATGTATTATCGCCTCTTTCCTGTCCTTCGCGCTGCAATAGAACCGACTTTACGCCCCGGCGGTGTGCCGCGTGCCACGGTCTTGGGTCTGCCGGGATGCTGCCTGCCGCCGCCTCCGAAGGGATGGTCAACAACGTTCATCGCCACGCCACGGCTTCTTGGCCATTTGGTTGCTCTCACTTTCATTTTATGGTATTTTTTGCCTGCTTTGACAAATGGTTTTTCTGTCCTGCCGCCACCTGCCACCACTCCAATAGTAGCCCTGCATGCAGGATTGAGCCATTTCATCTCTCCACTCGGGAGCTGGACGATGGTCTTTCCCGCATCATGCGCTACCAGGATTCCATACACGCCAGAAGCTCTTGCGAATTGTCCGCCGTCGCCGGGTTGCAATTCAATATTGCATATGGGAATACCTTCCGGTATTTCAGCAAGCGTCAATGTATTTCCGGGCTCAACAGGAGCGGATATTCCGCACTCTATTGTCTGGTTTACTTCAATGCCTTCCGGGATAAGCATCAGTCTTTCTTCCCCGTTGCTGAAAGATATACGTGCAATTGGGGCTGACCTTGCAGTATCATGAATGATTTCAAGTATTTTCCCGGTGATTATTCCCTCGTGCACCTTCAGATGTTCAAGGTTAGCTTTGAATTTATGAGATGGTGCCTTGTAGGTCGGAGAACCTTTTCCCCTGCTTTGAGCAATAATTCTATGTCCCATATTATCACCTTAAAATAGTCCTAATCTTGAGGCAAGTCCCGTTGCAGCGTTCGGTTCCTCGAATGCTACTATGGCTTTCTTTTTTCCTTTGGATGTGAGCATCATATTGACGCGTGCCACCTTCACATTATAGAGTGCCTCGATCTCTTTTTTCACTTTACCTTTAGTATCATTGACATCAACGATAAACTGGAGAACATTGTTCTTTTCAGCCATCAGCGTTGCTTTTTCAGTCACGTATGGGTGCTGGATCATAGCATTGCCTCCTGAAGTTTTGCTATTGCAGATTCGGTAAATATAGTCAAACGCCCTGCATGGGTGCCCGGCGCTAAAACTTCAGCATTGAGCTGGTCAAAATTAACAATATCCACGCCGGCAAGATTGCGGGCTGCCTTAACTATTCCCTTATCCTCGGCTGTGACAATCAGGATGCTTTTTGTATTTTTATATCTCCTGCCCCTGAGTTTTCCTCTTCCTGCCCTGATGGTTGTATCTTTTGCTCTTTCGATATCATCCCATACATGAGCGGCTTCCATGAAAGATTTAACATCTTTTGTTTTTGTAAGAGCGGAAAGTTCATCCACTGCAACCAGAGGCAACTGAGCCTGGAATTTGTGTCCTCTTTTCCTGACGAGTTCCAGATTGCCAGTCGCAGCAAGTGCTGATCTTATGGCTTTTTTGCGCTCTTTGTCATTGATTTTTTCAGTCCTGTCGGTCTCGGGTTTCGGGGGATGCGCCTGTCTTCCTTTGACAGCCTGGGGTATCCTGGCTGCCTTGCTCCCGTTCTTAAGTCTTGCCACTCTTGACACGCCGCGTCCCGGTCCCCAGCCTTCGGCTGAGGTTCTCAGGCCCGCATACATGTGCGGACCGTATGGCTGCTGGCGGTTTGCCTGGGATGCAAGTACCGCTTTCTTAATAAGGTCAGGGCGGTACGGCTCATCGAATAAATTCGTGGTGAGCTTTTTTGCAGCATTTCCTGATAAATCGATTATGTTTAAATCCATGAAAATCACCCTTGTTTTGATTCAAGGCTTATATACGTTATCTCTGGAGCCGGTGCCTGTACTTGTTTCTTCGGTCTGATAGCGGGTCGCATGCGGACAAGCCTTTTAGCCGGACCGGGTACGCTTCCCTTGATAATAATATAATCATTTCCGATAATACCGTAGTTCAAGAATCCGCCATCGGGTGTCACGGTTTTTCCGTCCTTACCGATTTGCATGATTCTTTTATTGAATTCTGTTCTCTGGTGGTATCCTGTCTGCCCCAGCTGCGGTACCCTCCAGCTCACATGCGATGGATGCCACGGTCCGAGTGTGCCGATTTCCCGAACGCTGCCGGCTCTTGAATGTTTGGCTTTCTGGAGCTGTATCCCCCAGCGCTTTACCGGTCCCTGCAATCCTTTGCCTGTAGTTATGGCAAGAAGGTCGATAATGTCGCCGTTCTTGAATACCTCTCCTACGCCGACTGTCTTGCCAAGAAGGGTCTTTGCATATTCAAAACGCGCCTTTACGTCGTTGCCTCCGATATTGTTTTCCATAATTTCAGGTTTTTTCTTGGGAATGCCTGTTACTTTTTCAGGCAGTGTGTACATGATAACTCTCAAATCTTTTGCAACGCCGTCCTTGATAAGCTGCTCGATTTTTGCAAGCGCTGCCGGAAGGTCGTGTTTCTTCGGGACTGTAAGCGCGCGGTTGAGTTCTTTATCAAGCTCTGTTGTCCATGCTTCGGCGACCGCAGTTGCCCCGTAAGTGGTATTTTTATAAACCCGTATAGCTGCAACCTTCATTACCGGGGCTTCCATAATGGTTACTGGTACTGAAATTTCCATCCCGGAAGTAAGGCTGTTGGGCACTTCATCTTTCATTATAATATGAGTCATGCCGGCTTTATAACCGGCGAATCCTAACAGCTTGGTCTCTTTTGACAGCGGCCACGCTCTTACACGGGGTATTTCACTTCTTGCTCTTACCCGCGGGCTGTATGCAATAGACCCGCGCCTTGGTCTGTGGGGGTGTGACATTTGTTCCTCCTTGGCGATATATGATACTAATACGTGGATTTTTTACTGCAAGCTGCAAACATGTGCAGATAGGTCTTCACAAATAGATTCTGATTTACATGCGCTTCCGGGCATACGATATCCGCATTGGCCCTCGCGATTCATCAAATCCGACTTTGATCGACTTCAACTTGCGTAGTATATACGCATCGTATTTTTTTGCTTTAAACGAAGAAGAAGTATTTAAATGCTTTGGGCGGTCGATGTTGTCTAACTATACGGATTAAAACAATCGCCTCTTATTTACCTGTATTTAATAGGAGCTTCCAGAAGTTCTGTTTCTTGATTTTCCTCCAAAAGAGCAAATAATCCCAATTCTTTATCAAGATCTAAAATTAGCATCTCGAGGGTAACAACCTTATCATCAATTTTGTCAAGTTTTTCAATGGTTTCCTGGTATCTGTTGTTTATTTCGGCAAGCTCACTCTTTAAATTCTGTATGGATTCCTCATTAGCCTCAATTTCTTTTCTATAATCATTATTTCTCCTTCGCACATCTTCAATTTCCCTCTCAAAATTAGACGTGATTTCTCGTTCTTTTTCGAGTTTGTCCTTAGCTTCCTGATATCTGTTGTTTATTTCGGCAAGCTCACTCCTTAAATTGTGAGGCCAATATAATTTTTCCTTTTTATATGTCAGTTTATTATCTTGTTTAGTATCATCAGAAAGACCTGTTTGTTTTTGATGAGATTCTCCATCAAGTTTGGTTTTACTTCGAAAAATGCCCGATTTTATCCAATTCCATAAAGACATGTATCCTACTCCGTTTTGTATTTGGACTTAACTTCCTCTAACACCTCGGCATACTTGGGATTCTTCATAAGAACATCTCTAATTCGATTCTCAAGCGCATCATTTTTTTGCCGTGGTTGTTTTTCGACAGGTTTACGTTCTATATGTTCTCTTTCTACGTATTCAGGTTCTTTACGTTTCTGTTTAGCGTGTGTTAAATCCTTTCTTAATATATCCAATGCCAGATGCGCCACATCATTACTTTCGTGCAGCAGTACTTTCTGCAGATTAGTATAGTCGTCTATAATATTATATTCGATTAAACCTTCAATGATTTTCAGAGAGTTCAGTGCTACTTGGGGAGCGCCGAATGCACGGTCATAAAAAAAAGGATACATGGATTTCCAAACATCCTTCTGAACTTCAACTTTTCTCCATCTATCATCCGGAGAGATTTTTCTGAGAATATCAAGTGTGTTATGGGCAATCTTGCTATTATTATGATACAAAATCTTTTTCAGCTCAAGGAAAGGACTTCCATCTACCCCACTATCTATGAGAGTTTTTATAGTATCTAATGTTTCTTTAACCTCTGCCTCATCATCAGACAGCAACAGCCTGTTCAAAAAAGGATTAATTGTCTCGCTGGCGAATGATTGCAGGCTTTTTCCACTGACAATCATACAACCTCGAAGACGTGAATTTCTTTTCTGACACCCATGCCTCTTATTATATCCAGCGCAAGATGTGCAATTTGCTTATTCTTATGCTGTAAAAGCTTTGCTATGGGGTCAAAGAGCACTTCTTCGACTTCATCCTTTTTTATACCACTTATGGCATTCATCGAATTCAGGACAATATCGTCTGAGACTGACTCAAGACAGGTAAACAGGAATGGGGTTACCACATCTGACATCAGTTTTTTATATTCAGAAGAAACTAATGAAACCGCCTTTTCCCCACCGGTTCTCATCCTTAGAACATCAAGTGCAAGATACGCAACATCCTTATTCTTATGCTGTAAAGCATTGGTGAGTGGCTGGATTAAATCATCCACTGGATAATAATTTACAATGCCCCTGGCGGCTTTCAGAGCCTCAAGTGCAAGTTCATTATCCGAAGAATTCATATACTTACCCAAGAGTGGAATAAATTGTTTTTCGATAAAATTGTCCATAAATTAATCCTCCAAATCACATAATTAAGTTTTACTACATATAAATTTATTGTATTGTTCAGTGGTGTGTATAGTCCTGTTTAGTCCTGTGTAGTCCCGAAAAAATTATTAAGCAGGAAGTATATTACTTATTTGGAGAATCTTTATGAACGGGGGAAATATGTCTAAAATATATAATCGTATTCTTCATGACTTAAAAAAAACGGATGGTGTGAAAATGATTGCCCTTGGGAGCAGGGATGGTTTTCTTATCAGTGAACAGGCCAACGAGGATACGGAGATGCTGACAACAATGGCGGCGACTATGTTAAGGGCAGCCGAGAACGTTACCAGTAAACTTGAAAATGTAAGCGCCAACAGGGTGATTGTGGATTTTACCGGGGGAAAACTTATCGCAGCTTCAGCCGGACAAAAGGCGTTGATTTCGGTGATGGCTACGGGGGATGCCAGTATTGACGCCATTATTAGCGAGCTTGAGAGGACATCAGGAAGAATAAAGGATATACTATAACAAAAAGAATCGTCTGGACTTAATAGCCAAGAATTCAATGACAGATACAATCCGTAGATAAAAGTTAAGTTCACAAGAACTGTATTAAGAGCATGGCTGTTTCAGTAGCACTTGCAGGGAAACCAAACTGCGGGAAATCAACGTTTTTCAAAGCTGCAACTCTTGCAAATGTGGAGATTGCGAATTACCCCTTCACCACCATCGATGCAAACAACGGCGTGGCGTATGTAAGAACAACCTGTCCGTGCAGGGAATTAAAACTCGACTGCGGGAATTGCAGGGATGGCGTTCGGTTTGTGCCGATCGGGATTATAGATGTAGCAGGACTCGTGCCTGATGCCCATAAGGGAAGAGGACTTGGCAATGCTTTTCTCGACAATCTCAGGCAGGCAAAGGCGATAATTCACGTAATAGACGCCTCGGGCGGCACGGACATAGAAGGCGCTCCCGTGCCTGTGGGTTCGCATGACCCGCTTGAGGATATCGCATTCCTTGAACACGAAATAACAATGTGGATGTTTGGAATCCTGAAGCGCAACTGGGAGAAGTTAGCGCGCAAGGTGCAGGCAGAAGGGCTGAAACTGGAAGAGACCATAGCAGGGCAGCTTGAGGGCGCAGGGATTACGGACGCTCATGTGAAATCAGCGCTGACGAAATTAAAATTACCCCGCGACAAACCGCACATGTGGACGGATGAACAAATCATCCTGCTTTCCGACATGCTCAGGGCTGAAAGCAAACCTCTTATCATCGCTGCAAATAAAATTGATACCGCATCACCGGAGAATATTGAGCGGCTTGTGAAGGTCGGCGCCATACCCGTGAGCGCCGCGGCAGAAGTGGCGCTACGCCTTGCGGATAAAAGCGGGGCGATAAAATACATACCCGGGGATGCCGACTTTACGGAATCGCCGGCTCTTTCCGGTGCGCAGAAAGAGGCGCTTTCCAAGATACGCGCCCTGATGAAGAAATACGGCGGCACAGGCATCCAGAAATGTATTAACGACACGGTGTTCAATTTGCTTGACCTTGTCGTGGTGTATCCTGTGGAGGATGAGAATAAGTTCAGCGACAAGCATGGGCGGATTCTTCCAGATGCTTTCCTTGTGAAGAAGGGAAGCACCCCGAGGGATTTGGCTTTTATGGTGCATACCGATATCGGCAAGGGGTTCCTGTATGCCGTGGATGCGCGCACAAAGATGAGGCTCGGGGAGAAGCATGAGTTGAAGAACGGGGAGATTGTGAAGATTGTGGCGGTGAAGTAATCGGGAACTTGTAACTTTTTTAACTGTTATCATCCCTTAAACTTCTTCTTCTGTACCTTGATAATTCGACAATCGTTATCGTTTCTTTTAGCTCCTCCTCTTTTACTGACTTGAAAAAGTCCTCCAACCTTTCGTTTATTTCCTTTGAGGTGAATGCGTAAGGCAATCTGAAAATTATAGCGCCGGGATGGTTTGGATATCTAAGCACTTCTCCAAAATCGGTATCTCTTGTGATTATTATTCTCTTGTTTTTAAGGGCATATTCGATTATCTCTTTATCTTTTGCTGCTCTCATCCCAACATCCCTGACGTCTTCTATATCGAAACCTATTATCCGCATCACCTCAGCGCTCGACCTAGGCATGTCTGCATCTAACAGAAATTTCAGATTATGCATATACGCCGATTTCTTCCTTGGCTATGATTTTAGTGGCGTATTCTATCGCAGCCTGCACATCTTCTTTCTTAATCCCGTACTCGTCTGCGATTTGCTGTATTTCCATACCTCCTGCCAGAGAGCCCAGAATTATTTCAACAGGCACTCTTGTCCCTTTTAGGATTGGTTTTCCATGCCTTATTTCAGGGTCGATGATTATTCTTTTCTCAAACATTTTAACTTCCTCTAGTTGAATCCTCAATTTTATTCAGATAAATCAAATCGGAAAGAAATTCTTCAGATAAATGCCACGAACCTTCCTTACTTAATTGTCTAGTTCTTTCAAGTTGTCCCTCTATTCTTTTTAACTCACCAAATCGATTTTTTATAAATCCAACACAATGCTTTATAGACACAATAATGTAGTCATCCTGTTCTTCAATCTCGGAATTGTTATCCTTCTCGAACTTTACTTTCTTTATATTACGAATATTTCCAAAAAAAGGTTTAGCATACTTAAACTTTTCATCTAAGTTTACAGTATCGTTATTCCGGCATGCACCACCTTTGACTTCAACCACAATCCCTATTGTCTTGTTTTTAGTAACAGCCAGTTTTGATAACAACTGTTCATCAATACTAAGAGGGAAAACATTTGGAGTAACTCCAACTTTCTCAACGCTCCTTCCTAAACGTACTGCTAAAAAATCAATATGTGTCCCATTATCTTTCAAAAGTGTAAAATGTGGTATTGTGAAGAAGCCATTTAATCTAAGATATGCTTGAGCTATTTTTTCAGGAGTGTTCATGTTTTCTCACATTATATTAATTTATGGTTCAACTATATAAGGGCTATATTATTTTCATCTCCCGCGCCATCCCCAAAAAATTCTCCACTATCCTCAACCCATGCGGCGTGAGCACAGATTCTGGATGGAACTGCAAGCCGAATATGGGTCTTTGCTTATGTTTTATTCCCATAATTATACCATCCTGCGTCCTCGCTGTAACTTCAAGCTCTTGAGGCAGCCTGGTTATCGAAAGGGAATGATACCTTCCTCCCACAACGGGATTGGGCAGCCCCTGATAGATGCTGTTTCCGTTGTGGTATATAAGCGAGGTCTTGCCGTGCAGCGGTCCTGAGGGCGAATGGTTCACCACGCCGCCGAAAGCAACTGCTATCGCCTGATGACCTAAGCAGACGCCGAGCAGTGGAACGCTTGATTCCCGGATAATATCAAGGCAGCTTCCGATGTCCTTCGGGTTTGCGGGATGCCCGGGACCGGGAGAGATAACTATGGCATCGGGATTAATTTTTTTCACTTCTTTCAAAGAAATGGTATTCGGAACCACAACAGTATCTGGCTCGAATATTGATACGTAATCCACAAGATTCCACACAAAGGAGTCCTTGTTATTTACAAATAATACTTTCATGCTACTCCTCCAATCGCCTTAATCATCGCCGCCATCTTGCGCTCAGTCTCGTTATACTCATATTCCGGGTCAGAATCCGCAACTATCCCTGCGCCCGCCTGCACCATTGCTTTGTTCCCGTTCTTGATTATCGTCCTTATAACGATGGCAAAATCCGCATCCCCGTTCCATGAGTAGTAACCCACGCCGCCGCCGTAGATTCCGCGCGCGTCTTTCTCAAGCTCGTGTATTATCTCCATGGCGCGTATCTTGGGCGCGCCCGATAGCGTGCCTGCGGGAAAAATGGCGCGCGTGGCATCGAACTGGTCGCATTCCTCGCGAAGCATGCCGGATACGGTGCTTTCGATATGCTGCACGTGCGAATATTTAAGCACGGACATGAAATCATCCACTTTTACAGTGCCGCCTTTTGAGACCATCCTCACATCGTTGCGCCCCAGGTCCACAAGCATCACATGCTCAGCCCGCTCTTTCTCGCTTCCCAGCATCTCTTTTGCAAATTCCTCGTCCTCCTGCTGGGTTTTGCCGCGGGGACATGTGCCAGCGATGGGGTTGATTATCACCTTGCGGTTATGGACAGAGAGGAGCGTCTCGGGGCTTGCGCCTATAATACTTGTGCCGTTAAACTCAAAGAGATACATGTATGGGCTTGGATTAACGCTGCGAAGCGCGGTATAAAGTTCTAGCGGCGTCTGGTCTGTGGTCACTTCATACCTTCGCGAAAGTACCACCTGGAAGATATCGCCGTCAATTATGTATTTTTTGGCTTTCCTTACAGCGTCTTCGTAATCGTTTTTTTCCATATTGCAGCTGATTTTTGAAGGTTTGTTTTTCCGTGCGGCCAGAGGTTTCGCAGAGCTTATTACAGTTGCAAGTTTCCCGGCATCCGATAGCGCCTTCTGGTATATATCCAGAGGAGCATCACCGCTCAGTACGAAAGGTGTCATGACTATATAAGTCTCATCGGTCAGGTGGTCGAAAACCACGGTTTTTGTGGTGAGCGCAAACTGCGCATCGGGTGTTCGGCTTTCTTTAGCCGGAATATCGAGCCAGCAGTCATATACCAAGTCGTATGCGCAAAAACCAATCGCTCCTCCAAGGAAGGTCTGCCTGTCAAAACCCCTGCCGATGAATTTCACATCAGAGGCTGCAAAAGCGGAGCGGATGGCATCCATGGTATCAAAACCGGCTTTGATTTCCCAGGTTCCATTTTTCAGGGTACATACTTTTGAAACGGATGACTCGATAAACCCTATCAAACTTGTCCTGTGCGAGCAGTCAAGCGTTAATGTGCGGTTCCTGACCGTGACCACCGCATCAGGGTCTGCCCCGACGAACGAGAACCTCGCATGCTTTTTCTCTTTTTCAACCGATTCAAGGAGATATGCGCATTTCTTGTCCATTGAAGCGTATAAATCAAGAGGTGAACATGCCGTTTTCACCTTTGCCATTAACTGGATTACCACAGGTTTTTCTTTCGCAAGGCTGGTAAACTCCTTCTCGCTTATATCAAATTTCATGCATCCTCGCATTCCTGACAAATTCCATTACTTTCTTTTCGTCTTTTCTTCCATCGGTTTCAACGCCTGAGGCTGTATCCACCGCATACGGGCGCACGTTCTTTATTGCATCTTTAACATTTCCGGGATTTAACCCGCCAGCCAGTATCACAGGCATTCCTGCATGGAGAGCAACTTCAGAGCTTACATGCCAGTTGTGGGGCACACCGGTTCCGCCGGCTTTTCCGTCCAGCGCGGTATCGAGAAGCACAGCATCAGCTATCCCGTTAAGTTCACTTACCTGTTTTATCAGCGTTTCAGGTTCGGCATCCTGCGACACCGGGATTGTTTTTATAAGTTTTACACCCGTTTCCCTGAGCTTCTTTAATTCCGAAATCGAAAGGGCATTATGCACCTGAACCGCGCCCGGATTTGCTTTATGAATCATTTGTATCGCATGTTCGGCATTTTCCGGCATGATAACAAGCACCGAAGTCACAAACAGGGGAACCTTCTGGATTAATCTGGATGCCTCTTCGATGCTTATTTTCCTGGGAGATTCCACAGGCACATCGGTAATGAACCCGACTGCGTTTGCTCCCGCATTTACTGCCATTGCGAGGTCGCGGTCACTCTTAATTCCACAGATTTTTACTTTCATGATTGTCACTATTTGATAATTAACCCGTGCATCGAATCTACGTTCATCTGCTGTTTATTAAATTACAAAAACCGCGCAAGTTTTTCAGGGTCACCAGCCGTTTTCACAAAGTCCTCAAGCTTCTTCAGGGCTGCGCCGCTATCGATAGACCGGGCAGCCATCGTTATCCCGGAAGCAAGCGTATCCGCTTTTCCGCTTACAAGCAGTGCGGCGCCTGCATTGATAGTTATAATATCCCGTTTTGCTCCCTGTTTTCCTTTTAACACATCCACTATATCCCTTGCATTTTCTTCCGGCGTTCCGCCTGCAATTTCGCTAATCAGGGCGCGTTTTATACCCAGTTTTTCAGGCGTCACTGTATATTTTGTAATCTTTCTGCCGTTCAATTCTACTATCCTGGTTTCGCCTGTGTTTGATATTTCATCCAATCCGCTTCCGTGAACCACAAGCGCCCGTTTCGTGCCCAGAATAGAGAGGACGTTTGCCATGGTTTCGCAAAGCGAACTGTCGAAAACGCCTATCACCTGCGCCTTTGCATTTGCAGGATTCGTAAGCGGTCCGAGTATGTTGAACACCGTCCTGAAACCCAGGTCGCGCCTTATCTGAGCCACCCGTTTCATCGAGGGGTGGAATACCGGCGCAAGCATGAACCCGATGCCCACTTTCTCTATGGTCTTTTCCACATCCTGCGGAGGCGCATCTATCTTTACCCCGAGTTCTTTTAGCACATCGGCGCTTCCTGATTTTGATGTGATGGAATAGTTTCCGTGCTTGGCTACGGGAACGCCTGCTGCCGCGGTTACGATAGCTGCGCCCGTGCTTACATTAATCGTGCCTGTTGCGTCGCCTCCTGTCCCGCAGGTATCGACAAGAGTTCCAAGAACTTTGGGGTTGATAATATTGGCAGCCTTCTTCATGCCGAGCGCAAGTCCTGCAATCTCAGCGGGCGTTTCGCCTTTCAGCTTCAGCGCCGTTAAAAAAGCGGCTATCTGCGCATCGGTCGCCTCTGTAAAGATTTTGGATATTGCAAGCTGTGCCTCTTCTGTAGTCAGGCTTTGCTTCTGGATGAGTTTCTGGATATATTCTTTCATAATTATCACTGTACAATTTTGTACATTAATGTATAAACGAGTACATTGTATATAAAAGTTACGTGATGTTTTAATACAACAAAAGTAATTAAGGGATGCATGAGACAGGAAGACGCTTACAAATTGCTCGCCGCTTTCATGATTTTAATTATGATAATCGTGCCTGTGGCTTATGTGGTAACCAGCCCGAGAGACCAACCTGCGCCGCAGACCAACGAACAGCAGTCGCAGCGGGACAAGTATAACCCTGAATTCTGGGTTGTGAACCAGCCGTTCTATTCCATTTCCGATGCCCTTAAAATGACGCCTGATGGCGCTCTAACTGCCGATTATGCTGACCTTGAAAGCATGACGCCTCAGATGGTACTATGGGCAAAAACACAGTTGCCTGTAGATGATGTAGATTCACTTTACAAATCAAATACCACAAAGATCTATTTTGCAGGATTGCAGAATAATTCGTTCCTGCTGCTCAGTACGATGTTCCCTGAAAAAAATGATTTTAATTACATTGTGTTACCCGGCACGAACTATATACTCAGAAGGCAGGATACCGGCGCCATAAATATACTGGGAAACCCTGCTATTTATACCTCGGATAAAGTAGCAAGTAATGTTCTGGGAATAATTTCCAGCACAAATAAAACAACTACTGCCTATGACCTGTATGAAATACTGCTGAGCAAGGTAGAACCTGCGCCATTCCAGACAATAAGTTCGAATGTAAGTTTTGCAAAGCAGTTTTATATGGGGGTGAGGGAAAGCAACGGCAGCTACGCGAGGACAACAGCATATCTGAATTTGAATTCAAGCACCCTTAAAAAGCTCAACCAGCTAAAAGCAAACAGCACGCAGAAAGGTTTTGCACAGTACAACATAACCCGGAGTGGAAATTATACCGAAGTCAAAATATCAGGACCTGACCTTTCCAAGTTATTGACCGAAGAAATTTCATGAGCGCAAAATATATACCACCTTATGCTATTAAGAACGCAATACTTTTAATCAAGTGAATGATGAAGGACTAAAATCCTGAAGGAGTAATTAATATGGCACAAACATACATAAAATTTGAAGTTCCCGCAGAGTTATCCAACAAAGCATTAGAAGCTCTTGAGATGGCACGGGATACTGGAAAGATTAAGAAAGGAACAAACGAAGCCACAAAAGCGATTGAACGTGGAATTGCTAAACTGGTACTTATTGGCGAGGATGTCAATCCGCCTGAAATTGTTATGCATATGCCCGCACTGTGCGAGGAAAAGAATACGCCATATATCTATGTCAAGAAACAGGTAGAACTGGGTGCAGCCTGCGGATTAAGCGTGGGCAGCGGTGCAGCGGCGATAATAGAACCGGGTAAGGGCAAGGAATTGGTAGAAGAAGTGGCGCAAAAAGTTCAGTCGCTCAAGAAGTGAGAACATGGCGGACGAAGAAACCGGATATCCTGCTGAAGTAATAGAAGTAATTGGCAAGACAGGAATGCACGGGGAAGCCATGCAGATACAGTGCAGGATACTGGACGGCAGGGATAAAGGCAGGATTATCACCCGCAATGTAGTCGGACCGATAAAAAACGGCGATATCCTGATGCTGCTTGAAACCTCCAGGGAAGCAAAGAAATTAATGTCAAGGTGAAAAACAATGGAAAAAAAGAAATGTTCCTTCTGCGGAGGCGCTATAGAGCCGGGTACAGGCAAACTTTACGCCAGGAAAGACGGGACAATATTTTATTTTTGTTCATCCAAATGCCAGGCGAATTTAGACCTTGGCAGGATACCCCGCAAGGTCAGGTGGACAGAGGCGGGGCGCAAAGCAAGAGGGAAAGCAGCGTAAGGTGAGAACGTGGAACGCACCTACGTGATGGTCAAACCTGACGGAGTGCAGCGCGGGCTGGTCGGCGAGGTAATCCGCAGGATTGAGAGGCGCGGACTCAAGATAGTAGCTATGCGGATGAATACGATTTCATCGGATATAGCAAAGAAACACTATGCTGAACATACCCAGAAACCTTTTTTTAATTCGTTAATCAGTTTTATAACCTCGGGACCGTCGGTTTCGATGGTGGTTGAAGGCAAAAATGCCGTCTCTGTGATGCGCGCAATAAACGGCGCCACGAACCCTGTGAATGCAGCCACAGGAACAATCCGCGGTGATTTTGCTCTTGATACGGGGCGCAACATCGTCCATGCAAGTGATTCTGTGGAATCTGCGAAAAGGGAAATAGCCATTCATTTTAAGGACTCGGATATTGTGGGATATTCGAGAATCGACGAAACCTGGGTGTACGAATAACCGCTGCATGGTGTGCGATGCGCCTCAGCGATTTGATTTTTTGTTGTAGAAATTAGTTTATCTTTTCCAGAAATATTTTCGGTAAGATTGAATATCAATAAATGGTAACATTTATTAATGATACTATAAGATATAGCTGGACTACCTTCATTGTAGGTATGAAGGAATCGAGTGTTTGCGCAGGCTTATCTTAGATATATCGTAAAAACTGGAGGGACTATGATACTAAAAAATGGGAATATGAAAAACGTGCAGAAAGTATGCTGTCTGTTCATAATGTACGCTCTGGCATTTAGTCTTACCATTCAACCGGTGCTCGGGGATACATTTCCTGCTGCTGAATTTAATGGTCTGCAGATTACATATAGTGTTAGCGGCGCTTCCATTACATCAACTGAAGATAAGGTCGATTTTACCACGTCCCGCACTTTGAAAGGAACCCTTGGTACTGGTAATCTCATGGTATCTGGAAGTGCGAAAGCCAGCCCCCCTTCTTGCGGAGGTGGTTTCTATTCATATATCACAGTCAGCGTCTGGGTGGATGGCAATAAAAAAACATATACCGCTCCAGATCCGGTTAAGTGCGAATCAGCAAGCGAATCGTATTCTTTCTCGCTTTCTGTTCCGATACCAGCAGGTGCTAATGAAGGGGGATTCATAATATCCGAAACATATGTGAACCCGCGTTTTGGAGACCGGGGGCTTGATGTAAGCGGGACGTTCGGTGGAACTCCTGTACCACCCACACCGGTTGTCACGACCACTCCTGTACCACCCACGCCGGTTAGCAGGATTGACAGCGGAGCAAGATTCTCTGGAATTTCAGGGCAGGTCGAAATACGCCCTGACAATGACCCCAATGGATGGAGGCTCGCCAAACCGGAAACTATCATCTACGTTGATGACCACATAAAGACAGACGAAGACAGCACTGCTATTATCGGATTCGCGGATATGTCCACCTTTGTTATGAAACGGGATACGGAGGTCGTAGTATCCCCGCCTTCCGGGCAAGATAGTAAATTGAAACTTATATTCGGGCGAATATGGGTAAATTTCAAGAAAACAATCAGGGGTGAGGATATATACGGGAACGAAGACGACACGTATAGGAAACTGGGGAAATACAGGGAGGGTATGGAAGTAGAGCTGACCCAAGCCGATTTAGGCATAAAGGGAACGATTTTTGCTCTCGAAGAGACTGGCTCTGCCTCAACACTGAAAGTAGCGGACGGCTCTGTGCAAATCACTCATAAGATAACAGGTGAAAACCTCACTATCTATGCAGGAGAAAAGGTAACAGCAGGAAAGAGAGGTTTTGGCTCAATACAGAGGTTTGATGCGGAAAGCGAGCTGGCTGAACTGGAGAAAGAAATTCCTGGTTCAAGCAGGCTTATGGAAAAAATAACATCCACTCAAGCAACAGGTGCAATAAAAGAGATTTTCACCAACACCAACATTGGGGCTGTTTATAATTCCCCAACAAGTCCGACCACATTCACCCTCGACGATACTTACAAGATAACCACGATAACCACATATCACTGGAACGATGGCAGTGGGGCATATCCGGGAACGATTGGTCTGAAAGATAGCCGTGGAAATAAACTGGGAACGTGGACTGCCACAGGGCGCGCAGGACAGGGAGGTGTGTCGAATGCATACTGGGATGTGACACCAGACATCGTTCTCGCCCCAGGTACATATACGATAATAGATTCAGACTCCTCAACATGGTCACAGAACAGCGAATCGAACAATCAGGGTATTGCATGGATTAAAGGAGTAAATCAGACCAGTGTTGTCACCCGCACTCCTACCCCGAAAAGAATCTCGGGAGATTTCACTGTTGAAATCTCGCCTATGGAAATGACCGTGAATCCCGGCGACTCCATGCGATTCACTTTAACAGTTGTGCCTGAAGGCGATTTCAACGAGCCTGTTGAGATATACGTCAAGATTGATGCACTCGGACAAGAGAAAAATCTCGGGCGTGTCAAAATTATCAATCCTCCGTATAAACCATATGTGTTCGAGAGTGCTGTTCCAGGTGAAATCCCCAAGGGAACCACAATAACCGGCTACGTAACCGCTAAAGGCGGAGGACTTGAGCGCGATGCAGGCACTGTTACAGTGAATGTTCCAGGCTTTGAGATATTGCTTGCAATCGGGGCATTAGGAATGGCGATATTGCTCAGAAAAAGGAGATAATTGGGCACGGTATTAATAAGTTCTGAATCTTTTTAGAGGACGGGATACTGGAAAGACGCATCTAATAGATAAGACGAACTGGAAGTCCCTGATTGGATTATATAGTTTTAATATAATCTTAGCAGTATGGCACAGAATCTGCGCACCCCCATCGTGTGCGTGATGGGGCATGTGGACCACGGAAAAACTTCGCTCCTTGACAGGATAAGGGGCACCACTATTGCAGAGGGTGAGGCAGGTCTCATAACCCAGCATATCGGCGCGACTGAAGTGCCGCTCGATGTTGTAAGACGCGTATGCGGGGCAATTTTTAAAGGGGATACGAAAGTGCCGGGTCTGCTTTTTATCGACACTCCGGGGCACAGGGCGTTTACCACGCTACGGGCGCGGGGCGGCGCGCTTGCTGACCTTGCGGTGCTTGTTGTGGATATGAACGAAGGATTCCAGCCGCAAACCGTGGAAGCACTCGAAATTCTTAAGAGATTTAAAACCCCGTTTATCGTGGCTGCAAATAAGATGGACAAAATCCATGGCTGGAACCCGCATCCTGGTCAGCCGTTCATATTATCCTATCCTGAACAGGCTGAGCATGTGAAGGTGGTGCTCGATGAAAAGATATACGTAATCATAGGCAAACTCTATGAAATGGGTTTCAGCTCTGACAGGTATGACAGGGTGCGTGATTTCCAGAGAAACGTAGGCGTGGTGCCGGTAAGCGCAAGGACTGGAGAAGGAATACCCGACCTGCTTATGATATTGATGGGGCTCGCGCAGAAGTTCCTTGAAAAAGACCTGGAATACAGGGCCGTAGGACCGGGAACGGGGACTGTTCTTGAAGTGAAGGAAGAGATTGGTCTTGGCACGACGCTTGACGTGATACTTTACGATGGGGAGTTAAACATCGGGGATACTATTGTGGTGGGAAGCAGGGGGACTCCCATTACAACGAAAATACGCGCTCTTTTGAAACCGCGCCCTCTTTCCGAGATACGCTCGGAAGAAAAATTCAAGCAGGTAAAGAAAGTAGTGGCTGCTTCAGGTGTTAAAATCGCCGCTCCTGACCTTTCCGGCGCGCTTTCCGGCTCGCAGATACGTGTTGCGGCTGGCAATATTGATGAAGTTGCGGCGGCGATAAAATCCGAGATAGATGCCGTGCGGATTGAAACCGAATCAAACGGGATACTTATCAAAGCTGATACCATCGGCTCGCTTGAAGCTCTGGTGAACGAGTTGAGGAAAGAAAGTATTCCGATACGCAGGGCTGACATAGGGGATATTTCAAAACGCGACCTCGCAGAAGTAAAAACCATGAAAGACCCGCTTTTTTCCGCAATCCTTGGATTTGATGTGGATGTCCTTCCCGATGCTAAAGAAGAACTTTCGGGTTCGTCTATCAAACTTTTCACAAACAATGTCATCTACCGGCTTATTGAGGATTATAAGAAATGGGTTGTAGAGCAAAAACAGCTTATAGAGAAAAAGCGTTATGAGACTATTATCAAACCGGGCAGGTTTATCATACTGCCTGACTGCACGTTCCGGCAGAGCAAACCCGCTGTCGTGGGCGTGCGTATTTTGGGGGGTTTAATTAAGACCAACCTTGATGTGATGAAAGACAACGGCGTGATTGTGGGGACAATAAAAGGAATCCAGGAGAACAGTGAGAATATAGGCGAGGCTGGAGCGGGCAAGGAGGTTGCTGTGGCTATCGATGGACCCACAGTCGGGCGGCAGATAAAGGAAGGGGATACGCTTTACATAGATGTGCCTGAGAAACATGCGAAAATCACCGAACAGGAGCTTTTTGAGGCTATGAAAATCGAGGATAAGGAAACTCTTATGGCATATATGGAGATAAAGAGACGAGGAAATCCTTTCTGGGGAAAGTGAATTTGGATTTTGTTGATCCTTATTTAACTTCATCAATCAGGAAAGGCGGATAAAAAATACCGTTTTCCGTGATTATAGCAGTCACATTTTCCATAGGTGTGGCATCGAACGCGGGATTATACACTTCAACTTCAAGAGGCGCTATCTGGTGGGTCCCGAAAAACTTTAACTCCTCAGGTTTTCTCAACTCTATTTCGATTTCATCCTCAAACCTCTCAAAATCGAATGTAGAAACAGGCGCAGCCACATAAAACGGTATTTCGTGTTCTTTTGCGATAACCGAATGCGTATATGTCCCTATCTTGTTGAACACGGCGTCCTGCGTAATCCTGTCTGCTCCCACTATCACCTTGTCCACCATACCTTTTCGCATAACAGCGCCGGACATGCTGTCTGTAATAAGCGTCACCGGAATCTTATCTTCAAGAAGCTCCCATGTCGTGATTCTGCTCCCCTGGTTTAACGGGCGCGTCTCGCATGAAATAACCTTTATGTCTTTTCCCTGCGCCCGGGCGGAACGGATAACACCGAGAGCGGTTCCCCAGTCCACGCATGCAAGTCTTCCTGCATTACAGTGCGTCATCACAGTATCGCCGTCCTCAAGCAGCGATGCACCGTGTTCTCCCAGTTCCATATTCTTTTTCACGTCTTCATCGGCGATGGCTTTTGCCTCATCGAGGGCAAACATCCTTGCCTCTTTGGTATTATTTGCCTCCTCTACTGCCCTGATAACGCGCTTAACGCCCCATGAGAGATTCACGGCGGTGGGTCTTGTTAAAATTATTTTTTTTCCTGCCGTTTCGACCTCATCCAATAAAGCGCCAAGTGAAGAAGCCTTGCTCCTGAACGCAGAAAGCGCTACCCCGAACCCCCCCGCAGCCCCCAGAGCCGGAGCGCCCCTTACTCGTAGCGACTGTATGGCTTCGCACAAAGAATCGACTGTGGCGCATTCGATGAGCTTGTATTCCTTTGGGAGAAGTGTCTGGTCTATCATGATAATATTGTTTTTTTCATAATCCCAGTCGATGGTTCTCATTGGAATCGTTATATCATGCCATTACATATTTAAATACTGCCGTTTTAGTAAAAAGCATGATAGTAGTAAAGCTTGGCGGAAGCCTGATCCATAGGGCAAGGGAGCTTGTGAATGAAATAGTAGAATACTCAAAAGATACTGGCGAGAAAATCCTGATAGTCCCGGGCGGGGCGGTTTTTGCAGACATGGTGCGAAAAGTTAACGCCTCGGAGGAAGCCTCTCACTGGATGGCAATTCTTGCCATGGAACAATATGGTTATTACCTTGGTAATGGGACCAGTGTGAAGCTGCTTGACAACTTGGACATGGATGAAAGAGTTTGCATTCTCCTGCCGTATAACCTCCTTAAACAGAAAGATGAGCTTCCCCATACATGGGACGTGACCTCGGACACCATTGCTGCGTGGGTTGCGTTCCAGCTTGGAGCCAGGTTTATAAAAGCAACCGATGTGGAAGGAATTTACATCGGTGGGGTTCTAGAAAAAGAAATAAATGCATCGGAACTCATAGGGAAAGAAACCTGTGTGGATGCCGAGCTTCCCCGTTTTCTCATTAAGAATAAAATGAATTGCGAGATTGTCAATGGTAATTGCCCGGGAAGATTAACCGGTGCATTTCGCGGCAGTGTAACAGGAACGCTTGTTAAAGGATAAAACATCCTACTGGATTTTTCGAATCTTGCTAACTATCGGATCCATGGGGACAGCTATACCATTAAACATTTCATCAAAAACCACACAGATTTTCATCTTATCATCTTTTTCAACTACGTCCTCCACAGTTCCTTTGCGTCCTACGGGGTCTATGATTCGGTCGCCAACCTCAAACTGTGTATCGCCGGAAAGGGCTTCACTGATTACCCTCTCAATTTCTTCAGTGGTAAGGAGCCGGGGACTTGTCATCCAATCGCCGATGTGTACAAACACATTTCCCATAAATCCTCCACCGTATCCAATTAACAGTGGGAACCAATTTCCCCACTCAATTAAAGCATACAAAGGGGCGACAAGAAACGTAATGGGAAATATAAATAGACTCAAAAAGGCTGCCTGAGAACCGAATACAATGCCAACAATCTGTACAGATATGATGAGACCCCAAAGCCCAAAAATAAGATAAGCAATGTATCCCAACGCTTTAAAAAAACCACCAATCTTGTTTCTAATATTTTCCACCGCTTGTATTTAATCAGAGATTAGATTTATAGATTCTGATTTCGATTTCGAAAACAAGAAGATAGGGCGTTATGGTGCCCCTGACCACATCCGAGAGAGCGCCGGGAATGGGATTCGAACCCATGTGGTCTCGGATGAGAACCACCGGTTTTTAAGACCGGCGCATTAAGCCGCTCTACCATCCCGGCACAGGCATAGAATTATGTATCAGTCTTTATATGCATTTCGATAGAATGTTTTAAGTACTTCAAAACAACATATATCTCCTTGGATGAGAACCACTGGTTTTAAGACCGGTTGAAAAGGCGGCTTTGCCGTCACTAAAAGGGATGCATGGCTTTTGGCTGTGTATCCCTTTCTGTTTTTTGTTGATGCGCGGGGGGATTTAACCTCTACGTTTCTTTACGTTAAATTTAATAGCATTCGATTCTGTATGGGTGACCCACAGGAGAATATTATGGCAAGAAAAGAAAAAGCAGAAAAATGTATTTCATGCGGAGTAAATATTATAGAGCGCGGTTATGTGCGATTTCCATGCCCGCAGTGCGGGGCGGAACTGGGAAGATGCGTTGCGTGCCGGCACCAGAGCAATCCATATAAATGTCAGGGCTGCGGGTTCGAAGGACCGTGAAGTAAATGGGAGAAGTTGCAGCTAAGATAAGAATCATGCCTTCGGGCATGGATGTTGATTTAAATAAACTTAAAGATGCTCTTGCAAAGGTAATTCCAAAAGGTGCGCAGTTACACGGTTTCTCAGAAGCGCCAGTGGCTTTCGGTCTAAAAGCCCTTATCGTCGTGGTAAAAGTAGGCGACATTGAAGGCGGTACCGAGAAAGTTGAAGAAGCCTTCAGTAAAGTGAAGGGCGTGGAAAGCGTCGCTGTGGAAGAACTTGGCAGGATGTAATAAGTATTAATTATTTTTTCAATTTTTATAAGGGCCTGTAGATCAGGGGTAGATCGTTGCGTTCGCAACGCAAAGGCCGCGGGTTCGAATCCCGCCGGGTCCATTTTCA
The DNA here is from genome assembly GCA_028715885.1 of Candidatus Methanoperedens sp. Classification (GTDB taxonomy): domain Archaea; phylum Halobacteriota; class Methanosarcinia; order Methanosarcinales; family Methanoperedenaceae; genus Methanoperedens. The sequence goes on along the minus strand of JAQUQX010000010.1, from coordinate 6,402 downwards.
AAGCTTGCTGTTATCAGACACATAGTTTTCCCAAAAATATGTCATTAAGACTATTTTAACATCTTTTAAAATAAAAAAATCCCAAAAACCCTAAGCCAGCCTTATGGTCTCAAGGTTCATCGGTGCACGCGTTTCTATCTTGAATTTCCGGTATATCGAGCTTGCAAGGTCCATACAGTTCTTATCGTCCCCGTGCTGGGTTATGACATGCTCGGGTCTCGGTCTCATTTTCCTTACATATTCCATTAGCTGCATCCTGTCCGAGTGACCGGAGAACCCGTCAACAGTATCTATATGCATGTTGATTTTAATGGTTTCAGTCCTACCTCCGCCAGCGTGCATGGGAATTTCCTTCCAGCCTTTCTGGATGCGCCTGCCAAGTGTGCCTTCTGCCTGGTAGCCAACGAAGACCAGCGTATTCTTTTCCTCTGGACCAAAATGTTTCAGGTATTCCATGACCGGTCCTCCGTTCATCATTCCTGAGGTTGCAAGAACGATGCAAGGTTCACGGTCATCGATAATTTTCTGGCGTTTCTCCTTTGAGTCCACCTGAACAAAACATTTTGAAAGAAAGGGGTTCATTCCTTTATGGAAAATCTGGTTTCTCAGTTCATTATTCAGATATTCGGGATGCGTGGTATGGATTGCAGTTGCTTCGTAAATCATGCCGTCAAGGTAAACAGGAACATCGCTCAAAAATCCTTTCCGTATGGCTTCCTCAAGCACAATCATGACTTCCTGGCTTCGTCCCACTGCAAATGTAGGGATAAGTAAACTTCCCCCGTTATCAAGCGTTTCCTTGGCTATCTGCTGCAAATGCCGCTCTGCATCTCTTCTTGAGGGCTGCATATCCCGCGAGCCGCCGTAAGTAGCTTCCATCACAAGTGTTTCTACGCGCGGGAAATCAGTGGTAGCAGGGTCGAACAGCCGTGTCTTTTCATACTTGAAATCACCTGTAAAAGCGATATTGTACAGACCGTCTCCTACATGAAAGTGCGCAATCGATGAGCCCAGTATATGCCCGGCGTTATGGAAAGTCAATTTCATATCAGGACCGATATCCGTGACATCGCCGTAGTTCAATGTTATAGTGTGTTTCAGGACTTCGCGGATCATTGCCGATTCGTAGGGGATTTTCCGTCCCTCGCGGGCAGCGACATCGAGATAGTCTAATTGCAATAATGCCATTAAGTCGCGCGTTGGCGGCGTACAATAAACAGGTCCTTCGAATCCGTATTTGTATAGCAAAGGCACAAGCCCGATATGGTCAAGATGCGCATGCGTCAGGATAACGGCGTCTATCTGGCTTATGGGGTGTACCTCTGGTACGTAAAGATAGGGCGTCCCATTATCTTCTCCTGCCACATTAACCCCGCAGTCAATCAATATCCTGGTTTCAGGGGTTGAGAGTAAAAAACAACTGCGTCCCACTTCACGACAGGCACCGAGGGTTGTCATTCGTACCCATTTATCCTTGGAAGAAATGCCGCGGTGTATCTTCCTGCCTATTGTTTTTAGCAGGTTTTTTCTCTCTTCTTTATTGGTACGCATGAACTGGCGTATATTGTTTACGGTCGTTGATTTCATGGGGGGAGTGCGAACAACTTTCGGAGTCCAGCCGATTTCTTTTGTAATATCCCTCAAAGTTTCGCCGTGTCTGCCTATAACCAATCCCGGCTTTTCAGCTTCTATTACGACTTCGCCAGTGTCCACATCAAAATAATGGTTAGAAATTCCCGATTCGGTGGGAACAATTTTTGATATCGCAGTAATTGCTTCATCGGGTTGTGCCAGCACCTTTGGGTCAGGTCTGACCACAAGTCGTTTTCTCAAGTCCTTGGCAAGAGTTTTTATAAGATCGCCGTTATCTGCAAATTTCCTGGGCTCTTCTGTATAAATAACGAGTTCAGGTCCCTCGAAATCTACATTGGATATCGTGATATCTTTGGGAAGATGTGCTCTTATTTTTTGTTTTAGTTCGTTTAATACGTCTTCAACTGTCATCGTCGTTTTCCTTCTTCAGTACAAAAAAAATAAAAATAAATATTTATGTAAAAGTATCGCGCATTTTCTTTATTTCGGCATCATCAATCTGAATATAACCATCGGATGTGATTTTTACCACATTGATGCCATCGCCTGATGCGGAATCCCGTTTCATGGCATTATGCAGGGCGCGTACTGCCAGCTCAACCCCTTCATCAATCGGCATTCCGTCAACATACCTATCTTCAAGCACGCCGTAAGCCATTGGTGAACCCGAGCCTGTTGACACTGCTTTTTTCTCTTCGATTATTCCACCTACTGCGTCAAGTGAATATATACCAGGTCCGTTTTTGTCAACCCCGCCAACAAGAAGCTGTACAAAATAAGGGTAATATCTATTACCGCTTAAAATATTAGCAAGCAGGCTTACTATTCCTTTCACGGTCATGGGCTCTTCCCTGCGCATCTTATAAAGTTTTGCCTCCACCTGCATCCATTTTACAAGCCTCTGCGCATCGCCGACAGAGCCTGCGGTGGTCATTGCTATTAGGTCATCTATCTGATAGACCTTTTTAGCGTCTTTACTGGCAATAAAGTGCCCCATTGTCGCTCTTCTCTCGGTGGCAAAGACTACACCCGTATCGCAAACTAACCCTATGGTAGTGGTTCCTTTGTATTCCGTATTATCCATTTTAAATACCTCTCAAATACCTCATCACAAAAAATGAGAAAATTAGCAGTATATTATCTGCTTATGGGTATTTAAAGGTTTTTGCCTTTTGCGGGTGTAAAACCCCCTTGAACGGAATACGCTCATGTATGAAACATGAAAAACCACGTGTTTATGCATTGCAATTTAAGTATTTCATAGGAAACCACAAAACATCCCTTCAAGTTTTAAGTAATAACATTGAAAATAGTGAGCAGCTAAACAAATACTTTTTTTATACCGACTAAGCAGGACAAATAAGCAATTTCATATACCGGCATGACAAACAAACATTAAGGATAGAGATGGAAATATGATTGAGATAGAAGTGAAAGCACACGTAGATGAACCAAAGCAGATGGAGAGGGCGGTAATCGCTCTGGGCGCGTCGCCTATAGGGATAGAGAGCCAGGTTGATACTTATTATAACACGCCGTATCGTGATTTTGGAGAAACCGACGAGGCTTTGAGAATAAGAGTCCAGAATGGCGTATCCTTTCTGACCTATAAAGGCCCCAAAATGGACAGGGTTTCTAAAACAAGAAAAGAATTCCAGGCAGGTATAAACGATGCCAATACCATGGGAAACATTTTATCCTCTCTCGGTTTTTTCCCTGTGGCGACCGTAACCAAGAAAAGAAAAAATTTCAGGCTCGGGGATTTTTTTATCTCTCTTGATGAAGTACGAAATCTCGGGGATTTCATTGAGATCGAGATGTCGGTAAAAGATTCATATAATTATGAAGAAAAAGTCGAAAGCGTTTTTAAATTAATCGAAAAACTGGGCATAAGCAGGGAATCAACTATCCGCAGCTCATACCTTGAAATGGTGCTTGAAAAAAAATTAACCGGTTAGCTGAAGTACATTATATATTATGAACAGCACCAGAAATACAGCAATGCCAATTTGCAGCCAGTTCGGAGAGCCATCTGCTTTTAAAAACACTTCGTTAAAACTTTTTATTTTTACCATAACCTTTCAATATAAGAAATTAGATTTATAGTTTCCTGTACTTTGATAAAAAATTTAAACAATAATTGTTCGCCTGTAATAGAATAAAGTTATATACTGCAAACATCTTTTTCGTGCCCATGAGCGTGTTCGGTTTGCTTAACCCCGGAATACAGGACGCCCTGAATAAACAGGGATTTACTGCCCCGACCGAGCCGCAGGTAAAAACAATTCCCGCAGTGCTTGCACATGAACACGTGCTGCTCATCGCGCCAACAGGTTCGGGTAAAACCGAGTCCGTGGTGCTTCCCGTATTCGAGAGCATCATGCAAAAAAAAGCCGGGAAAAATGAAGAGGACAGGCGCGGGATATCCGTCCTGTACATTACCCCGCTTCGCGCCCTGAACCGCGATATGCTCTCGCGCCTTGAATGGTGGGGGAAAGAGCTTGGCATAAAAGTGGCTGTGAGGCACGGGGACACAACATCTTACGAAAGGCAAAAACAATCCTTAAAACCTCCTGATTTTCTGGTCACGACGCCTGAGACGCTCCAGGTAATGCTTACAGGCAAAAGGCTTCGCAATAACCTCAAGACGGTTACGCATGTGATTATCGATGAAGTGCATGAGCTTGCATCTTCAAAAAGGGGGGCGCAGCTGTCCATCGCCCTCGAAAGACTGGTTGAGGTCTGCGGGGAGTTCCAGAGGCTGGGATTGTCAGCAACGGTTGGAAAACCCGATGAGATAGCGCATTTCCTTGCAGGAACGAACAGGACTGCCCGCGTGATTGAAGTATCCCTTGTAAAGCAGCTTGATTTTAATGTGGTGTGCCCCAGACCAACACCGGAAGACGCAGGCTCATCAAGAAAACTTATGTGCACGCCTGAAACTGCCTCTCATATCCGTGTGATTTCCGGTATTGTTGCTAAATATAAATCCACGCTCATATTCGTGAATACAAGAGAGGCGGCTGAGATGCTGGGCTCGAGGTTCAGGATGCTTGGAATCCCTATAGGGGTGCATCACGGCTCACTCTCGCGGGAAGCCCGTATCGAAGCGGAGAATAATTTCAAGAGCGGCTCTATTTCCGGGCTTGTATGCACGTCATCCATGGAACTTGGTATAGACATCGGGGATGTGGAGCATGTAATCCAGTATATGTCGCCCCGTGAGGTTATCCGGGTCATACAGAGGGTAGGACGTTCGGGGCACTGGGTAGGGCAGCGCTCAAGCGGGACAATAATAACCATAAGCGCGGATGATGCAGCAGAATCTTCGGCAATCACACGCAGGGCAAAGACAGGTGAAATTGAAACGATTGATATCCATGAGAACAGCACAGACACGCTTGCAAACCAGATATGTGGGATGGCGCTGGATTTCAATGAGATTTCCACGGATGCAATATATTCCATAGTTAAAAGGGCTTATCCGTATCGGAATCTTAACATCGTGATGCTGCGCGAGGTTATAAAACAACTAAACGATAACAGGCTTATACGGCTTGAGAATGATATAATTAGCAGGAAGAGGAAGACCTGGCAGTATTTTTATGAAAATCTCTCCATGATACCCGATGAAAAACGTTTCGAGATATTCGATATCGTAAGCGGCAGAACTGTCGGGGCGCTTGATGAGGTTTTCGTTGTGGATTTTGCACAGGCAGGCGCTGTATTCATTGCAAAAGGTGAGATGTGGCGCATCATCGAGATAATAACAGAAAAAAGCAAGATTAAAGTGGAACCCATAAGCGATCCGGGAGCGGACATTCCCAACTGGGTGGGCGAGGAGATACCTGTGCCCTATGAAGTGGCGCAGGAAGTGGGAGCCATAAGAAAGCATTTCCTTACAAAGCTGACAGGCGGTGAGAGCGCCGATAAAATTATTGAGGATTACAGAAACCAGTATCCTGCGGACATTGAAGCCGCAAATGAAATTCTGGAACTAATCCGAAAGCAGGTTAAAGCCGGTCTTGCTGTGCCGGCTGATGATACTGCAGTAGTAGAGCAGGAAGGAAAAACAATCGTGCTCAATATATGCGCCGGGCATAAGGTGAATGAGACGCTGGGGCGCGCCCTGACATCGCTGCTTGCGGCACGGTTCGGCGCAAGTGTGGCTATGGAGATAGACCCGTACAGGATTAAGCTTGAGCTTCCGAGGATGCTTAACGCAGAGAGGATAAAAGAGTTGCTCCTTACCACAAGCCCGGAACACATCGAGCCGATTATTGAGATGACGTTGAAGAATACGATGCTACTTAAATGGAAGATGGTGCATGTGGCGCGAAAGTTCGGGGCGCTGAGCCGGGATATGGATTACGAGCGCATAAGCATGAAGAAACTGCTTGATGTTTTCGAGCATACCCCGATGTATGATGAAGCAGTGCGCGAGATTTTCCACGACAAGCTTGATATAGCGCGCGCAAGAGAGGTTCTGGGCAAGCTCCAGAACGGCAGCGTGAAGCTTGTTGTGCAGCCGACAAGTCCAATCGGGGAGGCAGGTTTCATGGGCGGAAGGGAACTGATGGCGCCTGAGAGGGCTGACAGCTCGATAATCATGGCGCTTAAGAGCAGGATTATGAACGACCATGTGATACTTTTCTGCCTGAACTGCAAGAAATGGAAAGTAAACAGGATTGTCAACAATGTCCCTTCGGTTCCCGAATGTCCCCTGTGCAGCAGCAGGCTGATTGCGGCGCTTAAACCATGGGAGGAAGAGGAGATTAAGATTGTCAGGAAGCCTGATAAGGACAAAAC
>JAQUQX010000009.1 GCA_028715885.1 Candidatus Methanoperedens sp. | reverse complement strand
CTGCAATTTTGAAACCACAATGTTTTTAAGGGATTCGCACAATCATAGTATAGATTGCATAGATGCAATAAGAAAGACATCCATGCAACAATCATCCAAAGGAAAGTAGTTAGGATAAGATAATCATAATCACATGGGGGTCACAAAACCAATCGTGACCTGATATATCAATGTTACTTGTCATTTGCGGTCTGGGATACAAAATAAATAGCCTGAAGAATAACATACTATTTGTTAGTTCAGGATAAAAAAACACCAAAAAGAGCAAAGCCCAAACTGTGAAATTCTTTTTCTAACACTATTCTTAGGGAGGGTACTAAATATGCAAAATTCAGATACTACAAAATACATCATTCACGCTACAATAAAGGCGGATGGAGTTATAGAACGCCCGGACGTTGTAGGGGCGATATTCGGACAGACCGAGGGACTAATCGGAAGCGACCTTGACCTGCGGGAATTACAAAAAAGCGGAAGAATAGGGCGGCTTGAAGTCAATATTAAATCAAATATGGGTAAATCAGGCGGAACTATTGAAATCCCATCAAGTCTTGACAAGGTCGAGACTGCAGTACTTGCAGCCAGTCTTGAAACGATTGACAGGATTGGTCCGTGCATTTCCAACATCAGTGTTCAAAAAATAGAAGATGTGAGGTCATCAAAAAGGAAACAGGTCGTTGACCGTGCAAAACATATCCTTACCGCAATGTTTGATGAAATGCTCCCGGAAAGCCAGGAGATCGTAGATGAGGTTCGGCAGTCCGTCAGGATTGAAGAGATGACCACATATGGGAAGGACAATATTCCCATGGGACCTAACGTACTTGATTCAGATGCTATAATCGTTGTCGAGGGCAGGGCTGATGTGCTGAATCTTCTAAGGTATGGAATCAAGAACTCTATCGCTGTTGGCGGGACAAACGTTCCCCAGGCTGTGGTGGACCTCTGCAAGAAAAAAACAGTTACGGCATTTACCGACGGCGACAGGGGAGGAGAACTGATAATCAAAGAACTGCTCCAGGTCGCTGATATCGATTATATCTCGCGCGCTCCGGATGGGAAAGGCGTAGAGGAACTTGTCCAGAAAGAGATTGTAAAATCATTAAGGCAGAAAATACCTGTTGAGCAGGCGCTTGATTATTACCAGGTAGGTAAAAAGAGAAGAATTGCCATCGTGGCTGCAACGAAGAAAAAGACAGATGGCAAGGTTGTTGAACCGGCAGTTTCTGAAGAAGTTGAACTGAAACCTGCCAGGGAAGAGCTTGCAGAGTTTGAAGCCCCTGAAGCTGAAAAACCCCGAGCACGGGTAGAACCAAGAGAGGAAAAGGAAAAAGAGGTCAAAGAGAGTCCGTTCCAGGAACATATATCCCAGTTGAGCGGAACGCTCAGCGCGCGCATGATAGATGAACAGAATAATATCATAAACGAAGTGCCTGTGCGCGACCTCGCAAATGCACTGAAGGACTCAAACGGTAATGTTAAGAGCGTTGTATTTGACGGCGTGATAACCCAGCGCATAGTGGACATTGCGGCGGAAAAAGGAATTGGTACCCTTATAGGCGCAAAAATGGGAAGCCTGGTAAAAAGCCCGACATCTATACATATTGAAACATCAAGCGAGTTATAAGTGCATGTGGGTTAAGCCGCACCCGGATTTTAGCCCCAAAAAACCCCTGTTCTTATGCATCCTCGCTAATACGGAGACGGCTAAAATCCCAAACATATCCGCAGCAGGAAAGTCTCCCAAGCTTACGGATTATACCCCTGCCGCAGACGCGGAACTTGTAGAAACAGGAAATGCCATAAGCATCAGCGAGCCGGCGATGACGCCTTCTGGCGCTCCTACGCCTGCGGTTTTAACCAGGGCGTCAATGCTTCTTACAGGGATTCCCTGTATTTTTATCAACTCAGGGCTGCGCGTTCGCCCGAAGGTGCCTGCTATCGACATTAATGCCCAGCCAGGCGGGGATATCAGGAGAGGACATGCTGTTGTCGATGCGCAGGATATTTACAAAAAATCCGCTGCTCTTGGAAAAAAGCTCGGGAAACTCTCGGATTTTGTGATGATAGGCGAAAGCGTGCCCGGCGGTACAACAACAGCCATGGGTGTTATGAAGGCGCTGGGTTATGATAGCAGGGTTTCGTCCAGCTTTCCTGAAAACCCACTACGCCTTAAAAACGAAGTGATAAGTGAAGGAATGAAGCAGGCTGGAATATCTTTTGGCGGTTTAAAAAACCAGCCCCTTCGCGCCGTCGAATGTCTCGGCGATCCCATGATGGCAGCCGCGGCGGGACTGGCAGACGGGCTTAACACAAAGACCGTACTGGCTGGCGGGACGCAGATGGTCTCGGTACTGGCAATAATTAAACACCTCGGGCTGAACAGGGATGTCTCAATCGCCACTACCCGTTACGTTGCCGATGATGTAAGTGCCAATTTCAGGGAAATGACCGATGCGCTGGGATATGAGGCGTTTGCGGCAGACCCGGGTTTTGGAAATTCAAAGTTTCCCGGACTTCGGATGTACGAAAATGGCGATGTAAAAGAAGGCGTGGGGGCAGGCGGGGCGATGTTCGCGGCAGCCATGATGGGTTTTTCCCAGAAAGAGTTCAGGGAGAAGGCGGAAGAGGTTTGCGATAGTATCTTTGGCAGCATTATTTCATAAACCGATACCCAAGTTTACGTGATGTAAACTGCCGCAACAGTTTTTGATAAAACGTTATTAAAGTTTTTTCATAATATCCTTATCAATATCGGCAACCAGCTTCTTCATTTTATTATACCATTCATCTATGTTCGCCTGTACCATGTTCTTCATACTCTCAGGTTCAAGGGCGATATATTCATAATAGTATCCACCGGAGCTGATTGTTTTTGTCTCGCGGTGAACAAGACCGCATACCATCAGGCTCTGTAATGACCTGTAAGCTGTGCTGCGTTCCCTGTTTAGAAGCTCCCCGAGGTGTTCCGCCGTCATGGGACCTTTTGTGACAAGTACCTTATAGGCTTCTATGTCGATATTCTTGATTCCGAGAATACACTTTGCGATATCATCGCATTTGAAATTTCCCCGGATCATTTCTGGAATTGATCTTGGCATATTAATCCCGTGTAAAAGCACGACTTTTGCACAATTTAGACAAAACCTATCTAAATATCTATAAGCATAAATAACTTATGAAGGGCAATGAATGGTTTTATAACAGCTATCGGGTGCATGAAATGCGGCAGGTGCGACAGCGTGTGTAACGCCGGCGCTCTGGAGAGCATCGACGGTGTTGTGAGAATAGATTACGACAGATGCACGGAATGTATGCGATGCATTATAATTTGCCCTAATAAAGCCCTCAGGTTTCTTGAATAAAGTTCACAATAATTTTATATCACCCTGTTACCATTATAAAGACTTACGCTATAAGCGTGAGGTGAAATTATGGAATTGGTAAACGCAATTGTAGGGATTATACAGTTAGTTATCTCCATTATACTTGCAGTAGCTGCGCTGTATATTGGTTTTTCTGTGTTTGGAAAGATAACTAAAGGAATAGATGAAGAAAAAGAGATCGCTAAAGGTAATACTGCAATAGGCATCCTTATTGCATCGGTGTTTTTTGCAATAGGTATCGTGGTACAGTCAGGCGTTTCGGGAATATCCGGAGGCATTAAAGCAGCCCAGGCATCGGCTGGAGGTCTCCTGTCCGCAGGCGGCTTGACAGCAATCGGATTGAGCGTACTCCAGTTAATACTCGGAATCGTGCTTGCAATCGCAGCAATATATCTCGCACTGAACATACTTGATAAACTGACCAAGGGAATCGAGGAATTCGAGGAACTCAAGAAAGGAAACGTGGCAGTAGCGCTGGAAATGGCTGGTGTAATAATCACCACAGCAATTATCATACAGTCAGGCGTCCAGGGTATTACCGCAGCGTTAATCTAAACTTTTCTTTTTTACTTTTTTTTATGTGATAGCCAATGCTGTCTGCAAATTCATTCGATAGCTGGAAATTCAAGCTTAAAAGTTAGAAAAATATATTAGTACTGAAGTAATCATTATTTGAGATGAAAAGGTTAGCAGTTTTAATTATAATTCTCGGTTATGTAAATCTGGCATCAGCGGCAAGTTTCAGCCCGAACGACATAGAATGGGCAGGTGCCGTATCGAACACACTCAGTAAAGGCGGCACAATGACCAGCGGGGAATATATGGTCAAAGCCGTGCAATTTCCTTCTCCTGTGCCGGGAGTGAAGGACATAAAGGGAAATATTGTTCCCGAAACGGATGTTGAGCCGTCGGTTTTTCTTGAGGTCTATAGAAACGGCGTTCTCATAAAAGAGCTTGTTATGAATCTGCAAACAGAGGCTTATATTGACCCTGATTATGAAGTAAAAATATCTACTACCGGTCTACCTGCAAAGAATGATAAAGTGTGGGTATTTGAGTACTATAGTCCTTCTGCGACCATATCAATACAGTTAAGAGCAAAACCGAAAATCGAAGTTACGGTTACAACAGATAAAAGCGAATACATATCATATAATGAAAGGGCAATTACCGTAAAGGTTACAGTATCAAATACAGGCGAAGCAAGAGCAAAAAATATTGATGTTTACCTGACTATCGGCGAACTGGCTCTTCGCGGGGGCGATACGAGCCAGCTCCACCAGTATTATAATAAGATGGAAAAGAGCGAAAGCAACAGTTTTGAGATAATACTGGTCGTTCCTGAACTCATTGACCCAAAATCATATGCCCTGAGCGCTGAAGCAAAGGGTTTCGATGTCAAAGACCTTGAATACAAGGCAGCAAAAAGCTCGGTAAGCGTAACGGTTTCGCCAAGACAGAATTATTTTGTGATAAGCAAGGGCATAAAAGACAGAATGTATCTCCAGAATACTGCAACGGTTACGGTTTCTGTTGGGAATGGAGGCATGTTTGATGTGTACAATATCCATGTCACTGATAAGATGATTGAAAATTTTGAACTGAAAACCAACACCTCGTTTCAATGGGATGTACCCATTCTCAAACCCGGAGAGGAACGGAGCTGGGTATATTCTATCAAACCTCTTGAAGCAAGCCTTTCCGGTTTCACCATGCCTGCAGCCACAGCGCAGTTCACAGTTAATAACAAACCATACACCGCCACTTCGAATACGGTTACGGTGGTAGTAAACGGACCGAAAACAATCCTGAACAAGACTGTGAATAAGCAGGTTGTTAATATAACCGAGGATGTAACAGTGACTGTAAGTATCGATAACATTGGGAATATTGCCACACGGGCTGAAGTAAAGGACTACCTGCCAGATGGCGTAAGCCTTGTAAGCGGCTCGACCAATCTTCCCTCCACATTTTTGGAATTGAATACCCCCCAAGGATTCAGTTATACCATCAGGATGGACAAGGAGGGGAATATTACATTACCTCCAGCCGTTGCTAATTATACAGGCGTTGAGTACAGGGGGACGACACGCGCCGTTTTAAGCTCGGAGCGACCTGTGATTACAGTTATTGACCCGAGCAATATTACAATTACACCTACCGAGACTCCAGCCCAAACAGAGACGCCGACCCCGACACCAACCATAACCGCCACTCCAAACCAGACAACACCTGCGCCGCAACCGCAGGAAACACCTTCATTTACACAGAAAGTACTCAACAAGGTTAAGGAATTATTCCAACAGAACTCAACCGTAGCCCCAGCGCCAACACCTACGCCAGAAGAGTATGTTACGCCGGGTTTTGAAAGCGTGTTTGCCATCATTGTCCTGTTATTTATAGCATTCAGGCGAAGATGAGTTCGATAATTTTCACTCATGGCGATTGCGATGGGATATGCGCAGGCGCTATCGTTAAAAGCGCGCTTCCAGGTTCAACAGTATTTTTTACAAGCCCTGTGAGTCTGCTTGGTGAATTGAACAGCATAACCGAAAATTATGACAACATTGTGATATGCGACATCGCAATCGACGAAAAAACATTCCCCCAATTGAAAATAAAATTAAATGAACTTGCGATGGAATCAAATATAACGTATATGGACCACCACCCCATGCCTGAAAAAAGGTATAATAAAATCTGGTTTCACCACGATAACTGTTCAGCCTCGGAACAGGCGTACCGTATTTTTGAGAAAAAACTCAGCCGCGACATGAGAAGGGTTGCGATTTACGGCGCCATAGGTGATTTCAGTGAAACTCCCCTTGTAAATAAATGGGAGCGGGACTGGGATAAGAGAACACTCTATTTTTACGCAGGGACGTTGATACAGGGAATAACATACGCAGGCAGGGATTATGATTACAAAAGAAGGATATTGGATGCGCTTTCAGAGGATATCCCGCCTCATGATATCGAGGGTCTTCTTGAATCGGCTATAATTGCCTCAAGAAAGGAAGAGGAAATAAAGGACCATGTAAGGCGGAAAGTAGTGAAATTAAGAAACCTTGCCTATGTTGTGGATATTAACGGGTATATGTCAAAAGCGGCGATATATGCTGCCTCTTACGGAAATGCGCGTGTGGGCGTGTCCTGCGAGTACAGGTCGCATAAACATGTTTATGACATAAGCATCCGCCTGCGTGACGGTGATGCGGATTTAAATACAATACTGCGCCGTGTGGCGCCAAACCATGGCGGGACAGGAGGAGGTCATCCTTTTGCAGGAGGAGCACGCATCCCCGGAAAAGAGCTGGAAGCATTTTTATATGACCTGGATGATGCGATAGGCTCATGAAGTCTAAAAAAGAGATAATATTCGTTGGGCGCTCAAACGTGGGCAAATCTACTCTTATCAGGGAGCTTACAGGAGAGAAGCTAAGAGTGGGAAAACGCCCGGGAGTGACACGAAAACCACAGCAGGTTCCTTACCAGAATTTGCATATTACGGATATGCCAGGGTTCGGATTCATGAGCGGGGTAAGTGAAGACGGGGTTGAGGCAATAAAGGACAATATCGTCCATTACATAGAGGATAACGCCGCGAATATAGCGCTTGCGGTGCTGGTGGTGAATGCTACCTCCTTTTCCGAAATAGTGGACAGGTGGGCGGGAAGGAACGAAATACCTGTGGAGGTTGAACTTTTCGAGTTTTTGCATGAACTGAACATAGGTGTGGTTGTGGCTGCAAATAAAATAGATAAAGTGAAGGATGTGGACGGGACGCTTGATGGGATTGCAGAACGGCTCGGCATGTCGCCTCCCTGGAGGCAGTGGCTTGATACCATAGTGCCCGTGAGCGCCAGGAAAGGAAATATCGGGGAGTTGAAAAAGCTAATCCAGAAGAAAATTGAAGCAAAGAGGCAGGATTGATCTCTTTTGCGATACATTAAAATGCAATAAAAACATTAGGAGTGCGCATGGCAAAAAAGAAAGAAGGCAGCGGTCTCATGTCCTCGGCAGGTTTGATGAGGTACTACGATGCAGAGGAGACGGCGACGCTGGTAGACCCGAAGACCGTAGTTTCCATAGCAATTGCAGCAGGGCTTGTTATCCTGGCTTTAAATGCGTACTATGGCATATGGCCCTAATTTTATCAAAATACTTTTTAACCATCACATTTAATTAAGATGGTATGAAGCTTTTTGGCGTTCTTGGCGACCCGGTATCCCACAGCCTTTCACCAGTGATGCATAACGCAGCTTTCAAGGCGCTCGGGATGGATTGCGAATATCATGCATTCAGGGTGAGCCCTGACTCTCTATGCGATGCGATACGCGGCGCATATGCCCTTGGATTCGGGGGGCTGAACCTGACCATACCATTGAAGGAGAAAGCCCTTGAAATAGTGGAGCCCTCGGAAATTGCAAAAAAGATAGGCGCCATAAACACGGTGGATTTTAAAAATGGGATAGTGGGGTATAATACCGATGGTCTTGGAGCTAAAATGGCGCTTGAAGGCGGCGGTGTTAAAATCAGGGGGAAGAACGTGCTTCTTCTTGGCGCAGGAGGCGCTGCACGGGCGATTGCCCATCAGCTTGCAGCAGACGGCGCAAGCGTTACTATCGCCAACAGGACTCATGGCAGGGCGGTTGCCCTTGCAAAAGAGGTTGAAAGGGTCGGGAAGGCAAAAGCTGCGGATTTTTGCGAGCTTAAAAGCCTTATCCAGAATAGCGACATTCTAATAAATTCGACTGCGTCAGGCATGTCTCCAAAAATATCCGAAACGCTCGTGACTTCGGATATGATGCACAGCAGCCTTGTGGTATTCGATATTGTTTATAACCCGGTAAATACCGTTTTGCTTAAGGAGGCTAAAAAAGCAGGCGCAAAAACAATAGACGGCGTGATGATGCTTGTGTACCAGGGAGCATGTGCCTTCAAAATCTGGACGGGAAAGACGCCGCCTCTTGAGGTTATGGAAAAGGCTGTAAGGGAGAGGCTGGAATGAAAATACTGATAATCGGCGGCACTGGCGAAACGGGCAGGTGGTTTGCGAAATTTTATAAGAAACACGGTTTTGACGTGGTCATCTGGGGCGTCAATAAGAGAAAAGACATTGCGCAAGAATTAGGCGTGCAGTTTGCAGACGACCTCGATAATGAGATAAAAACAAGCGGCATCGTCATGGTCTCCGTGCCCATAAATATCACGGAAAAGACCATACAGGAAATCGCCCCGAAACTGAAGGCAGGGAGCCTGCTCATGGATATAACTTCAATTAAAACAGGTCCACTGGAAGCAATGCTGAAGTACACGCCTCCGGGTGTTGAGGTTCTGGGAACGCATCCCATGTTCGGTCCATCCATCCCCGATATCAGGGGGCAGATAGTCATTTTCACCCCTGTTGAGGGAAGATGCCAGAGGTGGTTCCCTATAATCAGAAGCCTGTACGGGGATAACGGCGCGCATATCGAGATAATGGATGCTGCGCAGCATGACAAAATGATGGCTGTGATACAGGGGCTAACACATTTTGCATATATCTCGATAGGAGCGGTTTTCAGGGAGCTTGAATTCGATGTGGCAAAATCCAGGAGATTCATGAGTCCCATGTATGATATTATGCTTGACCTTGTGGGAAGGATACTGGGGCAGAATCCCTACCTGTATGCCATGATTCAGATGAATCCCGAGGTGGCAAGGGTGCATAAGGCTTACATCGCACAGTGCAATCTCATGGCTGACATTGTCAAAAAGAAAGATATTGAAGGCTTCGTATCCCTGATGAAAAAAGCGGCTGTTCATTTCGGGGATACCGAGTCAGCCCTGCGGCGCTCGGAGAAGCTTATCGGCACAAAAATAGCGGAACATGAGGAACTTGTGCGCTCTATCGGCGGTGAACGGGCGCTTTCGCATATATATTCAGGCGTTGTTCATTTCGGGAGCGTAAAGAAGGTAACTCCCAGGACTGTTATCCTTGAGCGCGGAGGGAGGACGACCGAGCTTTTGATAGAGAATGTGAGGCTTTTAAATGAAAAGGAATTGTATGCATGGAAAGCTGCAAATTTAAAAAATGTGACACGAGACATCTCAGTTATAATTCCGGCTGGGTCTGATATGGAGATTATTAAAAACATAATCAGCAGCTCTGAAGGAGTGGTTTCAGTCAAGATTATTGATGTTTATAATAAACAAAACACACAAAGTGTGACATACAGGCTCACAATATTCGGGGATAATGATGCAGCATCGGTGCAGGAAGGTGTAGAGAAACTTCTTAGGGGAATCGGCTGCACAATCAGGTAAGGTTTATTAGTTATGAATACAAGGCAACATAGGAAAGCGGTGAAAGTGATAGAATGGTAGAGAAAACAACAGTTCGACCAAAGATCAAGGATTTAAAAATAGGGGATGTTCTGCATGTCGGAACAGAAGAAAAAGGGGAAATCTTTAAAGTAACAAAACTGGGTGAAAATACTTTCATATACGACCAGGGTGGCGACCTTAAGGAATATGGAAGGGCGGTAATGGCGAAAAATATCTTCGGTTTTGCAGAGAAGTACAAGGCGGTTTACTGGATTACGCGCGAAGATTAGGAATGATTTACTTATGAAGATGGAATTTTAGATTCTATTATTTTATCTATTAACTCAGAAATCACAGAAATATCATGTAATTCTTTCTTAACATTATCTTTGCCTTGGTTGATGCACCGAGTTTTTAATTCATCTAATGTCTTAATCTGTAGGTCTAATAATTTCTTTGTGTATTCAACGGTCCAATTTGAAATCCCAACCGCTCTGATATCTGAATGCAAACTTAAAATATCAAAATAATCCGCCTTTTCCGTTGAAATGTCACGCGATTTTATTAAATCTTCCAAGGTAAGGAGCTTGAAGTCTTCATATTTTGCAAATTCTTTTGCTTTTATTTGTTTTTGATTAAATCGGTTTGATATTTTCGTATTTTCAGTAGCTACTTCCGCTTCCCAATTAATTGAATCAATATCCACATTTGCAAAATCTTTTATTGAATAGACTTTAGCCTTATCTGTAAGCAAGTTTAATTCAGATGAGGTCAAATTTAGATATTCTTTTAATTCGTCTATTTTTGCGATTTGGATACTAGCTTTTTTAACAATATTGTCGAAATATTTTTCAATTATCCCTTCCTTATTTTTTAGTTTATGAAAATCGGCGACAGCAAGTTGTTCCACAGTGTCTATATTGTTGTAAAGATACAAATGATTGGCAACATCTTCTTCTACACTAAGCCGAACCACAAGTTCGGAATTTTCAACATTGTATTTATCACGTTCTTTAACTTCGTTTCGTAATTCTTCAGGCAATAATCCCTGAACTGATTTATATAACCAAACCTCAATCGTTTTAGTGAACATACCGGTAAAAAACGAAAAAAACAAAACGAACCATAAATTCTGTATTTTAACAGCATCCAGCAAAATATAAACTCCCAAAATAGCAATATATGGGGCAATAATGATTCGTCGTAGGTAGCCATACACGATACTTTTCTTCTTATATACATGTATTTTTTGAGAAAAAATCTCTTCGATGCTCATTAGCAAATAGGAAAGAACGCCAATTAGCGCAGCTACTGGTATATATACAGGAAAGCGAAGATTATCTGATAATACGATATAGTCTTTTTGTTTGTACAGCAAATATATAATCACAGGAATCCATGAAAATAATGATAGCAAGAGTAAAGAATTTCTTATGCCTTTTTCATACCACGGGGGAGATACATGGTTATTATAAAATCTATAAGCCCAGAATATAAACATTAAAAGTCCCAATAATGCCGGTATTAAAACAGGAAAAAATCCGGAGTCTTTCAGGCTTTTGAGTGGAGTTAAACTAAACTTTAATTTATTCTCAGTACTAAACGGTGAAATCGTTATGTTCTTAGATACAGGTTCATAGTTTTCAGCTGTGATCTTGAAAGTGTATGTTTGATTTTGTTCGCCCTGGAAAAATGCAGTCCCGTTTTCATTTGAATAAAGGTACAAACTGGATGCATTAGACACATTAAAGGAAAAAACCTCGATTGTTGCTTCTTTGACCGGCAAATCATTAGTGCCGTTCACATCGATCTGGATTGCAGGATTGGCACTCCCGTAAGTAGGCTGAATGAACAAAGAGAATAAAATTAAAAATATCAGACCTGTATTTAACCACCTCATAATCTTTAAGTTTGATAATAATTGTATATAAAATTATCGACAGTTTAAAGCTATCAATCACAAAAAAATAGTAATTCGCGTATAGCGGGGAATGGATTCGAACCATTGATCTACGGGTTATGAGCCCGTCGGGATATCCTGACTACCCTACCCCGCTGCTGGAGTAAAAATAGCGAGCCTATAATATGAATGATAATTGATAAAGTCATCGGTGAAGGGTTTGGGAATAGTTCTATAATCTTTCAAATTAATAAAAAGACCATCATGCTCTATGCCATCGAAACATCAGGAATAACAAAGCAATTCGATGATATTACTGCTGTAAATAAAGTCAGCATATCAGTCAAACCCGGGGAATTATTCGGGCTACTCGGTCCGAACGGGGCTGGGAAGACCACACTCATAAACATGCTCTCCACAATGACCGACCCCTCTGGCGGAAGCGCCGCTGTATGGGGGTTTGACGTGGTAAAAAACGCAGATATGGTGCGGCAGAGCATAGGGGTGGTGTTCCAGGATACCACACTGGATGACCGCCTCACAGGCAGGGAGAATCTTGACCTTCACGGCAGGCTCTATGGTCTTGACGGCAAAACCAGGAAAAAAAGGATTGAAGAGGTACTTTCCCTTGTGGAACTCACGGACAGGGCGGACGCTCTGGTCAAGACATATTCGGGGGGGATGATGAGGCGTCTTGAAATTGCGCGCGGGCTTATGCACCACCCCCATGTTCTGTTTCTTGACGAGCCTACGCTCGGTCTTGACCCGCAGACCCGGATTCATATATGGGAATACATAAAAACCCTGAACAAAGAGGAAGGCGTAACCATCATGCTCACCACGCATTATATGGAGGAGGCTGACCATCTTTGCGACAGGATTGCGATTATTGACCACGGCGAGATTGTGGCGCTTGATTCCCCCGAAGCCATGAAAAACTCACTCGGCGGGGATGTAATCACCCTTGAATTGGAAAAACCCGGCGATATCGCAGGATTATGCAGCGCTTATCAGAAAAACGGATGCGCAAATATAGTTTCACAAAAAAACAATGAGGTTTTTATTACAGTCAGGGACGGTGAGCGCCAGATACCTCATGTGCTGGCTCTTGCTTCTAATGCAGGTATCCCCATCATTTCAGTCAGCCTTAGAAAACCCACTCTCGATGACGTATTTCTCCATCATACCGGCAAAGCAATCAGGGATAAAGAGGCAGGCGAAGTGGAACGCGTGGGATATATCATACGCTCAAGGAGGAAATAATGGTAAAAAAAGCCCTCAACACTGTATATACCATGTGGCTTCGGGAGATGCTGCGTTTCTGGCGTTCCAAATCGCGCATCATCGGCGCTCTTGCAACCCCGCTTTTTTTCTTAATAATTCTGGGGGCAGGCTTCAGTTCGTCCTTTCAAATGCAAGGAGGGGGTGCGTTCAATAAAAGTTATCTTGCGCCGGGTTTAATTGGCATGTCAGTCCTCTTCGCATCCTTGATGGGGGGCGTTTCCATTATATGGGACAGGGAGTTCGGGTTCCTTAAAGAAATCCTGATTGCGCCTGTAAGCCGTTTCTTTGTTGCGCTGGGAAAAGCCGTCGGCGGGGTCACGACAGCCATGATACAGGGCGTATTGATTATGATTATCGCATGGCTGATAGGGGTTCAGTACGTCTCGATATGGGGCGTGCTGGCAAGCATTATCATCATGTTCATCTCCGGCATAGGATTTATCGGGCTTGGCATTGCGCTTGCCTCAAGAATCGAAAGCCACGAGGGATTCCAGATGGTCATGAGTTTCCTTACAATGCCGTTAGTTCTTCTTAGCGGGGCGTTTTTCCCGATTTCAAACCTTCCGGCATGGCTTTCTGCTCTGGTGTATGCAAACCCTCTTACATACGGCGTTGAAGCGCTCAGGTACTGTTTGCTCGGCGGCTCTGCCATCCCGATATTTCTCAGCATTACGGTACTGGTATTATTTGCTCTTGTAATGACAGCAATTGGCGGGAAAATGTTCGGGAAAATGAGGGTTTGATATGATTGTCCTATCCGGCGGGACAGGCACGCCAAAACTTATCCAGGGCATGCGGAGGCTTATCCCGGATGAGGAAATTACGGTAATAGTGAATACTGCGGAGGATATTTCTATTTCCGGGAATCTTGTTTCGCCTGACCTTGATACTGTTTTATATCTTTTTTCGGGGGCGCTGGATGATGCAAGGTGGTGGGGGATTAAGAATGATACCTTTCATACTCACGCGGCTTTAAAAAAAATCGGCATTAATGAACGGCTTATGATAGGCGATATTGACCGCGCAACATGTATTTTCCGCTCGGAATTGATGAGGCAGGGAGCAAGCCTCACCGAAGCAACGCAGCGGCTATCAGCAGCAATGGGAATAAAAGCCCGTATTCTTCCCATGTGCGATGAAAAAGTGGATACGATGATAAATACGCCGCAGGGGCTTATGCATTTCCAGGATTTCTGGGTTGGCGCCCGCGGCGAACCTGATGTTCTGGATGTTAATATTTCGGGTGTCAAAAAAGCAAAACCCTCAAAAGAGGTGTTGGCGGCGCTGGAATCCGGGGAAAGCGTGATTATCGGACCGAGTAACCCCATTACCAGTATAGGACCTATTCTTGCGTTAAAAGGGATGCGGAAAATACTGGCAAAGAAAAAAGTAATTGCAGTAAGCCCGATAATCGGGGATTCACCTGTGAGCGGACCTGCAGGGAAATTGATGAAAGCCTGCGGATTTGCGGTTTCGTCGCCGGGTGTTGCTGAGTGTTATCATGATATTCTGGATGTTATGGTGATTGATGAAAGGGATACAGCGGATGAAAAGGAATTCCCGGTGCAAACAGCACGATGCGATACTATGATGAAATCGGTTAAAAAAAGTGAAGCGCTTGCTAGCTCGATACTTGGGCTACTTGGGGATATTTGATAGCAGCACAAGTCCCCTGTCTGTCAGCCTGAAGGTATCGCCTTCAATTTTGAGATAACTCCCCTTAATCAAAAAATCAGTCTGAAAATTGAACACAGCCTCGTTAACGTCCACCTCCTTTTGCAGTTCACTTTTTGCTTTTCCGAACACTCCTATGGATTTAATCATCTTGCGCCGCACGGGATGTTCAAGCGCTTTGACCATGAGTTCGTGGTCTGCGACCTTCGCTTCTCGCACGGTGGGGCGGCGCTCAAGCATGGCTTCAAGCTCGTCGTCGCTTATTTCAGGCATTTATTCAGCACCGCTCAGGAACATCTCCACCCTGCATAGGTAGGCGGCAATCTTATTGTCCTTTATTTCCACGTCAAAGCCTTTGATTGTGGCTTTTGTAATTACGCCTTTCCGTTTGAAAATCGGGAGGTCTGAGGCTTCCTCGATTGCATTTTTCGCTGCCTGCTCCCAGCTTTCGGGGGACGAGCCTACGGTATCGATTATTTTTACGAAGGGCATTTGTTATTCACCATACTTATTTTGGAAAACAAGAGTAATAAAAGTCTCTGCGTTGCGCCAGGTTTAATGAAAAACTGTATGGTAAGAATACGGATAAAGTATTCATAGCCTGTTTGAAATTTTGTTTAAACCTTAACTCCGCCTGATTTACGCACTATTTTTTTGGAACTCGTCAAAGCAAAGTGAAATCTTTATAGAGTATTACCTAAAAAATGGAGAGTTAAGGATTAAAATTGCTGCAATTTCATACCCATGTTTGCTTCTAACGCCTTCCGGTACACCATATCCGCAGTCGCAACATCCTGTATCGCAAGCCCTGTCGAATCAAAAACCGTGATATCGGAATCGCTAGTTCGTGCTTTCTTCTTACCTGTAATTACTTCACCAAGTTCGCAAAAAATATCATTTTTCGAAATCAATCCTTTTGAGAGGGGCACATTTACCTCGCCTGAATGCGAAGCCTGCGGGATATCATCAACAACAATTTTGGCGCGTTTCAATATCATCGGGTCAAGCTCTTCTTTTCCCTTGGCATCTGCTCCGATTGCGTTGATATGGGTGCCCTCAGAAATCCACTCATCTTTTACTACCGGCTCTCTTGAAGGCGTTGTTGTAACAAGAATATCGCAGTCGCAAACATCCTTTATGCTTTTTTTGACAATGATATCGCAGCCGACCTTTTTTTCCATATCGTCCCTGAAAGCGAGCGTGCCCTTCTCCGAAGCGCTTGCAGCCTTTATCTCCCCGATGTCTATGATTTCACTTATCGCAAGCAGTTGCGTCTTTGCCTGGTTTCCCGTTCCCACGAAACCGACCGTTTTGGAGTTCTTTCGTGCCAGATATTTCACAGCCACCCCGCCGGCGGCTCCTGTTCTCATATCTGTAAGGTAAGTGCCGTCCATTATTGCAATCGGCGCACCTGTTTCGGTTGAGTTCAGGATAACAAGAGCCATCACCGTGGGAAGACCTTTTTTAGGATTATCGGGGTGGACATTCACTATTTTTACGCCTGTAATATCCTGCTCTTCGAGATAAGCGGGCATTGTCCGCAGGTCGCCGTTATGCTTTTTGAAATAAAGATATAATTTGGAAGGCATCTGGACTTTCTTTAGCCCGTGCTGCCTGAATGCCTCTTCCACCACTTTTAGCGTTCCTTTCATGTCAAGAAGCGATTCGACCTCTTTCCGGTTTAGCCAGAGAATCTGATTTTCCATAAAAACCCCATTTTAAATAACCTGCTCTTAACATATATGTTTCGTATTTTATTAACAAATCTTGCCGCATCCATCAGGTATATTTAAACCCCAATCGAGTTAAGCACCTCATATTTAAATATCATTCTGAATATCATGGTGAAACAATGACCTTAGAAAAACTTGACGTAGCATCACTGAAAAAATCCGGTTATATGAAGCAGAAGCAGAAAGACCTGTTCGTGGTCAGGCTGCGCATGCCCTGCGGCAATGTTACTTGCGAGCAGCTTTTGGGAATCAGCCGGATTGCCAAAAAATACGGTACTGGCTATATTCATATCACCACGCGCCAGGGAATACAGATTCCCAATGTGGATATTCACAACCTTGACGCCATCACAAAAGAGCTTGAAGACAACGGCACGCCTCCCGGCTCGTGCGGGCCCCGCGTGCGCAATATCATTTCATGTCCGGGAAACCTCGAATGCAATTACGGTATCATAGATACATATGGGCTTGCAGGAATACTGGATAAGGAATTCTTCGGCGAGGATATGCCTGTAAAGATAAAATTCGCCGTGACGGGATGCCCGAACGCCTGCGCCAAACCCCAGGAAAACGACCTTGGCGTGATGGGGATACTCAAACCTGCCATCAATACAGAGGATTGCACAGGCTGCGGGACATGCACGTTCATGTGCCCCGAAAAAGCCATAGTCGTGGAGAATGATAAAGCCAAAATAATCTGGGACAAATGCAACCTGTGCGGCGCGTGCGTTGGAGCATGCCCGACCGACCTTATTACAGAGGAATGGAAAGGCTATAAGCTATTTGTGGGCGGGAAAATCGGAAAACACCCGAAGCTCGGAGTGGAATTGACAGATGCAAAGTCTGCCGAGGAAGCAGTCGTTATTTTCAGGAAGATAATCAACTGGTCAAAGAAAAACACCAATACCGGGGAGAGGTTCGGGGACTGCATTGACCGCGTGGGATTTGAAAAGTTCAGGAAAGAAATAATCGGATAAGGATAACAATGTCAGAAATTAATATTGAACAATTGGCAAAGGAATACGGGAATAGCTCGCCGCAGGAAATCATAGGATTGGCTCTGGGAAAATTCAAAAATATCGCAATATCGTTCAGCGGGGCTGAAGATGTGGTCTTAATTGACATGGCGAAAAAGACAGGCAAAAATTTCAGGGTTTTTACACTCGATACAGGGCGTCTTCATCCCGAGACCTACCAGTTTATCGAAGAGGTCAGGAATACGTACAATATCAATATCGAGGTGTTCTTTGCCAACCGCGACGCCACGGAAAAATTGGTCAAAGAGAAAGGATTGTTCTCTTTCAAAAAAGACGGTCACAAGGAATGCTGCGATGTTCGCAAGGTGGACCCCCTGAAGCGCGCCCTCAATACTGTTGATGCATGGATAACCGGGCAGCGCAAAGACCAGAGCCCCGGAACGAGAGCGGATGTGCCTGTGATACAGAAAGACCCGACGTTCGGAACAGGCAAACTCATAAAATTCAACCCGCTTGCAAACTGGACTTCAAAACAGGTATGGGATTATATCAGGGAGAACAACGTCCCTTACAACAAACTGCATGAAAAAGGGTTTGTCAGCATCGGATGCGAGCCGTGCACGAAACCAGTGCTGCCCGGGCAGCATGAGCGCGAAGGGCGCTGGTGGTGGGAGGATGCCACGAAGAAAGAGTGCGGGCTGCATGCAGGGAATGTGAAGCGCATTTAAAATTATGGGGAGAATAAGTTAAAACTCAGGCAAGTTTGGTTTGCTGGAATTTTGCCTTTAACCCGTCAAGGTCAATTATTTCGTTTATAATAGCAATAAGAACATCATTTCCCTTCTGCAATACATCGCTCTCCCTGCTTATCTCAAAAGCCGGGTCATCCTGCGGTATTTTGATACGAGTTGCAGCCGCCCTGTGCTCTTTCAGGCGCGGGTCTTTTGATTCCTTTACTGCAGCGGTTTTTCGCGCCTCAATTCCCATAAGCCCGAGTTCGTATTTGAAACATGGTCTGTGGAAAAGAGAGGATAAGATAAAAACAGCAATTTCAAGCCTCTCGGAGATGTCGAACTCTTTCAGGTGCTCTTTTACAATACTATAGATATCCCGTTTTGTGCCCTGTTTGAATGTATATACTATCGAAGGAGGGATGTCGATTTCATCAAGATACCCCATATCGTGCAGTGCCCGAAGGTAGCCCGTGAGTATCAACCTGTGCTGGTCGTACCCGTTTTTTTTTAATTCCCTCGCTATACTGCTTATTGACATCTGCTTGTTAGCAAGTATTTCAGTAAGGGCATTGTAATATTCGGACATCAGCTTAAGATTTGGTAATAAACCTGATAAATGTTTTGATTCGTATGTGGCAAAGTTCCAGAGCTTCGGTGAGCAATATTTTATTGTTTTATGAGATTTAAATTTAAAAAATCTCCCCGTGAGTATGTCTTACCACGCCGCCCACTTTCAATTTACCGTCTTTAAGAATGACCGTGGTAAGTCCTTCTATTATTCCATCCGTTTCAATCATATCGCCATCGGATAGCTCCCGGACTATAACCGTATATTTTGTCTTGGATTTGTAATCTTTTGCCATGATATCGGGCGAATCATTCATTTTGTATTTCGGCTCGATATTGTCTTTGGGT
Organism: Candidatus Methanoperedens sp.; assembly: GCA_028715885.1. Lineage (GTDB taxonomy): Archaea > Halobacteriota > Methanosarcinia > Methanosarcinales > Methanoperedenaceae > Methanoperedens. The sequence continues at coordinate 34,614 of JAQUQX010000009.1, read as the reverse complement.
TTTTTTGCCATACTACCGCTCCTGTGCTTGCAATTTATAAATAGCCTTCTTTGTTAATAACATTTCCTAAAACAGTGTCATGGCATTCTTTTCGGTACTATTGTTTTTCTCCCTTTATCGTTATCACGGTTTGCCTGATGGGCACAATCTTCCCTGCCCTTGCCACCGCTTCCTCAACTATCCTCTGCAGCCCGAAACAGCAGGGCACTTCCATATTCACAAGTGTGATGCTTTTGATGTTATTCTTCTTCAGGATCTCGGTAAGTTTATCCGTGTAAAATGCCGCGTCATCCAGCTTGGGGCACCCTATAATCAATGATTTGCCGGCAAGGAAATCCGAATGGAAATTCGGGTATGCGAACGGAACGCAGTCCGCAGCCACGAGAAGTTCACCCTCCCTGAAATAAGATGCTTCGGGGGAGACAAGCGTAAGCTGCACAGGCCATTGCCTCAATTCAGGCTTCTGGCGCGCTGAAGCCACTCCCACACTCTTTTTTTCACGTCTGAAATCCATTTCCATGCTGCCAGGGCATCCACAGGGCAGGCTCTTTTCTACTTTTTTCTCGGTAATTTCAGGCTTAAAGTGCCTTTTTACCGCTTTCTCGTCAAAATCTGGAGCGTCCCTTTCAATTATCGTGATTGCATCCTGTGGACAGTGCCCCAGGCATGCGCCAAGACCGTCGCAAAACCTGTCATCCACAAGCTTTGCCTTACCATCTATTATTTTTATTGCCCCCTCGGCGCAGTTGGGGATGCACAAGCCGCAGCCGTTACATTTTTCTTCATCAATGGATACTATACTTCGTTTCATGTTCTATCGTATTGAATATGTACTTTATAATTTATAAACTTAATTATTATACTCTATAGGAAAAAATTGAGATTTGCTTGTAAATGATAGAAAATTATTTAACAATCGTGTGAATATCAGGAAATATGAAAGAATTTCTAGACCTTGATAAAAGAGACCGGAAAATATTATCTTTGCTTGAGCAGAACCCCGAATTGTCCCAGAATGACATGGCAGAAAAACTCAGAATATCCCAGCCATCCGTAAGCGCAAGGATTCACAAGCTAAAACAAAAGGGAGCGCTTTCCCATGTCGTGGGCATGAACCTGAAAAAGGTGGCTCTTTACATGGCAAAAGTGGATGTGATAGCAAACAATACTTCGTCCGTGCTTGAGATTTTCAAGGACTGCCCGTATTTCTTAAATGGTCTTATCGTGTCGGGAAAGCACAATCTCTGCCTTTTTTTCGTGGGCGAGGACATAGCCACACTGGAGGCGATTGTGGACGGGCACCTGCGAAGTAATCCTCTGGTCAGGGGCGCCGAAGTGAGCATTGTTATAGCGCCGATGAAAGACCTTGTCATGCCAGTGAAGATGAGCTTTGATACGGGCAGCAAGCCGCCGTGCGGTCATGGCTGCAACTGCAGGGAATGCACGCACCACATATCTAACAGGTGCCTTGGCTGCCCTGTGACCGGCAGCTATAACGGGAAAATATGGAAGTGAACGTTATTTATTCAAATGCACCACTTTCGGAGGCGGGAAACCATTAAAATAGGTGGTTGAAGCGATCGTATAGGCGCCAATATTTTCAGCATAAAGCAAATCGTCAATTTGCAGATCTTCCGGCAGCTCATCGGCAAGGGAAATAGTGTCAAAAGCGTCGCAGGTGGGTCCAAACGTAGCGCAAATTTTTTTCTCACCGCCCTTTAAGGAATGTAGCGGATAGTGCTGATGATCAAAAACCTGCCCGGAAAACGTATGATAAACACCATCGTTCAGATAATAGCATGTTTTTCCATCCCGAACAGCTTTACCAATAATTTTCGTGATCAAGGTGCAGGCGGTCGCTACCATAAATCTCCCCGGTTCGGCAATAACCTGAATATCATCTTTGGGGAACAAACGCTTGATTTCCGAATTCAATTTTTTAGCCAGGGCGGCAAAAGATTTTACGTCAGGGGTGTACTTTACCGGAAACCCGCCGCCAATATCCAAAACCTTTCTTTTTTTACCTTGTTTGTCAATAAACCCGATTTGATAATTTCTTAATTCTGCTTCCTTGAAAATCGAGGAGGCGAAATTCAAAGCCTGCGAATAGTTATCAAAATTATTGCACTGGCTGCCGACATGGAAACTAATGCCTTCAACTCCAAGCCCTAATTTCACCGCCTCGGCGATAAGATCAACCGCCTCTCCGGGATGGGCCCCGAATTTTGAAGAAAGCTCAACCATAGAACCTGTATTAGGCACGCGTATCCTTAAAACAAGACCAACATCCGGGGCATGTTTTTTTATCTTTCTTAACTCTTCAATATTATCAAAAGTAACTAAAATCTTATAATCATTTAACTTAGCCAGGACTTCGGCAGGCTTAATGGTATTAGCATAGATAATTTTATCCCAGATAAAATCCTGCCGTTCTTTCTCTGGCAAATGTTTGATATTTTCATGAACCAGCATAAATTCAGGGAAAGAAGCCACGTCAAAACTTGCACCCATATCATACATAGTTTTGATAATTTCAGGATTGGAATTTGCCTTAACAGCAAAATATGCCTGCACACCAGGCAATTTTTCCCTGAATTCACGATAATTCTCCCTGATTTTTTCATGGTCTATGATAAAAACCGGCGTTCCTTGCTCTTGCACAATCTTTTCTAACATTTTTTTTTGCTTTTCGATCATTGTTGTATCCAATGTTATTAACAATTATTATTTATTAACCTATGAAAAGAAAATTTTCAATTTGCCATGGATCAGGATTGTATTTCGCTGCCGGATTTTCTTTGAAATATATTTTGCGGTTTTTAAGCGGTGTCCAGTCCGACGGAGTGGAAATAAATTTTCCAAGATATGGCTTAGCAATATCCAGAATAAAATCATGAGGCAGGTCGTCTGGCAATTTAATACCTTCACGCGGATTTTCGATCATCCAGAGTATAGCAGCAACAATACCTGCCGCTACTTGAAGGGTAGTAGCGTTCTGACCGGGAGCAAGAGACCTGGCTTCGTCAATGCTCAAAGAGCTTCCCGTCCACCAGGAATTATAAGTGTGCCCCATCAAGAGCGCACCCAGAGTATCCTCGCCAGAAATAATTTCATTTGTCATGATCCGGATTCTGGGCTGGAGTTCGTAATTCCTTCCGCGCAATTCCCAGAGCGAGGAAAGCGTATCGTGACAGGGCATATAAGCATAATTTACGGTAGGTCGGTAAATCGCCTTACCGTTTTCCCAGACGGTCAACCGGTCTGAAAGGCCAAATGCTTCACCATGACGGATCATCATACCGATAATTTCTTCATCCGGTATCCACGACCTGACCCATGTGTTAATGCCCATCTGGGGCAAAAATATCTGATTCTTAGGTCCGCATGGAGGTATATTTGCCAGGGGCGGAAGCTTCTGCTCATGCGTGCCCCAGCCTATTTCAGCCGGAGCCGTACCTTCTTCCCGCAATCCTTCAATACTCCACGTCCCTACAAATTCATTAACCTCCTTTGGTCTGCTGGCAATTTGTGTATCTCGCTCGCTGCAATGGATCACTTTAATTCCTAATTTCTTTGCCAATCTGGCAAAATCCCTCTCTTTTGCAAGGTTGGCAATTTCTTCTTCATCTTGCACAGACACTTTTTTATCAAAAATGATGCGCGCAGCAATATCCAGCAAGGCTTGCTTTACGAAGTGAGATATCAAGCCGGGATTAGCGCCATGGTCGATAACAGCGGTTGTCGCATCTTTCCAATCACGGGAAAGTTCACGCAATTGCATTTGCCGCCAATAGAGTGATTTTTCAAATGGGCTCTTCGTAAAAATTCCCTCGGTAGGATCCCAGAGTTCGACCGAAGTATTAACGTACAATACTTCGTGATCATGGCACCATTTTATAATATCATTGGCGCCGATGTTCCACGCCAGATCAATTAGTAAGCCCCCATTATCCAGATATTTTGACAAAACTTGATCTAAATTTTCCGGGGTAATTTTTTCACGAACATATTTTAATCCCTGATCAGTATATTTTTTCAGGGCTTTTGATTTCTCTTCAAAATCAATGAGAGTAATGTCACTTAACGGAACATCGACCTTGTCTATTAAAATTGGGAGGGTGCATTGTGAAACTGAGCCATAGCCAATAATAAGGATTTTATTGTTAAATTTTTTCTTCATTTTTTTTTCAATCCGCAAGAGGACTAATAATTATTCATCGCTTTTAAATTTTTCCTTATTCCAGTAGTTCTGCAAGTGATTATGGACTCCCGCAAATCACCTGAAAAATAGAAACCTGAAGTCAATCAAACATGAATAGTTTTGTGAATCTGCGGGATTTGCTTCTGGAACCCGCACACGGGTTGTCACTTGTAAGGTAATAGATTTAAGTTATTAACCACTACTATTAATATTATGGTATCCGGAAATATTGAACGGGGTTAAAAATGGTGCAAAAAATCCGCAAAAGAGACGGAAGTCTTGCAGGATTTGACAGGTCAAAGATAGCAAAAGCTGTTCTCAAGGCTTTTATCGCCACAAAGACCAAAGACGGCAAAAAAGCTGAGGAAATAGCGGCAGAGGTCGAAAAAACCATAGAGGAAAGAATCGCAGGGATACCCGGCGTCGAAGACGTCCAGAACATCGTAGAAGAAGTTCTGATTAAAAACGGCTATGCTGGAGTGGCAAAAGCATACATCCTGTACAGGGAGAAGCGCGCCCAGATACGAAAAGCCAAACAGTTCTTAGGTGTCAGTGATGAATTAAAGTTAAGCGTTAATGCTGCAAGGGTTCTTGAGAGGCGCTACCTGTTAAAAGACGAGCACGGGAACGTAATAGAGACACCACTTCGGCTTTTGCGGCGTATTGCAAAGGCTGTCGCTCTTGACCCCGAATCCGAAGATGAATTTTTCAATATGCTGGCAAATCTTGAATTTCTCCCCAACACACCCACGCTCATGAACGCAGGCACTGACCTGGGGCAGCTTTCCGCCTGTTTTGTGATTCCTGTCGAGGATTCGCTCGTTGGCATTTTCGATGCCGTTAAGCACATGGCGCTCATCCAGCAATCAGGTGGCGGGACGGGATTTTCGTTCTCGCGCCTTCGACCTTCGGGCGACATAGTAAAGTCCACCAAAGGCGTGGCTTCAGGTCCTGTTACATTCATGCGCGTGTTCGATACCACAACTGACGTGATAAAGCAGGGGGGCAAGAGGCGCGGCGCAAATATGGGCATACTCAGGGCTGACCATCCCGATATTATTGATTTCATAACGGCAAAAACAAAAGAGGGCTTCCTTGCGAATTTCAATATCTCAGTGGCTGCGGATGATAAATTCATGAATGCGGTAAAGGAAGATGGTGACTATGAATTGATAAATCCCCGAAATAAGGAGGTAGTGAAAAAAGTCAGGGCAAGGGATATCTGGAATCTTATAATAACCATGGCATGGAGAACAGGCGACCCGGGGATTATATTTATCGACGAGATAAACAGGCACAATCCAACGCCGCAGAGAGGGGAGATGGAGAGCACCAACCCGTGCGTTGCTGGAAGCACGCTTATCTCTACAGAAAATGGCTTGATGAGAATGAGCGAACTGATTGAAAAATACCCGGATGGAGGGATAAAAATTGCCACGGATAACAAAATTCCAATCCAGATTATGAATAGCGGTGGAACAATAAGCCTGATGCGCTCAAAGCAAAGTAGAGTTAGTTTCAATGAAATATCAAAGTCTTTTTGTGTTGGAGAAAAGGAGACGTACAGGATTGAGACCGAGTCGGGATATGAGCTAACCTGCACTGCTGACCATAAAGTTCTGACAAATGAAGGCTGGGTAAAGGCATTAGATCTGAATCCGTTGAAGCACAGAGTATCGATTCAATCTGGCGAAGGTGGATTTGGTGCGAATTATGAACTACCATTTGAAGTCAGGAATGAGTTTGTTGGAGAGAACGGAAAAATTTACAGATTGAATTTACCGGATAGGTGGAGCAAAGAACTGGGTCAGGTATTGGGCTGGCTGCTTGGTGACGGATGGCTCAGGGATGCCGATAAAAATTGTAGAGTCGGGTTCACGTTTTCAAAACAAGACAAAAACGTAATGTACTATTTCAAACCTATTATAAACTCATGGTATGGCTCTGATATAAACGAAGTGGAAAGAGAGAATGGAGCTTATCACTTATCATATCATTCGAAATATTTCGTTGACTTTTTCAAGAAGCTGGGTGTAAAACCTGTGGATGGCGAGAACAAAACAGTACCGGAAAGTATTTTCACTGTGCCAAAAGACGCTTTAATCGGGTTCTTGCAGGGTTTATTCACTGCGGATGGGACTGTTAATTTTATTGAGAATAAATCATCATACACAAGACTGACTTCGAAATCCCGGAGGCTGTTGAAAGATATACAAATGCTTTTGTTGAATTTAGGGATTAAGTCGAGGATATACGATAGAAGCAGACCGGCGCAAGAAAATAAATTCAGTTATCTTGACAGGAAAGGCGAATTAAGAAAATATGGTTCAAGTGGCGTATGCTATGAGCTTGAAATTAGCAAAGAAAGTGCGGTAAGATTTTTGAGAGAAATCGGATTCCTGTGCGAAATGCATGCAGATAAAATAAATAAATTTTTCACAAAAACATTTTATTCTGACAGTTTTGAAGAGCCTGTAAAATCTGTGAAAGAGAACGGAAAAGAGTTTGTTTACGACTTAACAGAACCAAAGACATTAAGCTTCATTACCAATGGAATCGTGTCGCTCGATTGCGGAGAGCAGCCCCTCCTGCCCTACGAATCCTGCAACCTTGGTTCGATTAATCTTGCAAAAATGGTTAAAGACGGCGATAAGACCCCGTATTTAAATACGGGGATTAACTGGGAAAAACTTGAGAGAACAATAAACACCGCTGTAAAGTTCCTCGACAACGTGATAGACGTGAACAAATACCCTCTTCGCGAAATTGAGGAAATCACACTTGCGAACAGGAAAATCGGGCTCGGGGTGATGGGTTTTGCGGATATGCTTGTGCAGCTTGGCATACCATACGATTCCGAAGAAGCCCTGAAAACCGGGGAAGAGATAATGCGTTTCATCCGGGAAAAATCCCATGCAGCATCTGAAAGACTGGCAGTTGAGCGCGGTGCATTTCCTAATTTCAAAGGCAGCATCTATAAAACACCCATACGCAATTCAACGGTGACCACTGTAGCGCCAACCGGGACTATAAGTATTATAGCCGGCTGTTCAAGCGGTATCGAACCACTGTTTGCGGTTTCTTTTGTGCGCAACGTCATGGAAGGAACCAAACTCCTTGAGGTCAATCCGAATTTTGAGGCTGTTGCGAAGGAACGTGGTTTTTACAGCGAGGAGCTGATGATGAAAATCGCAAAGAGCGGAACTCTTGCAGGCATCGAAGAAATACCTGAAGATGTCAGGCGCATTTTTGTTACCGCCTTTGACATTGCGCCGCAGTGGCACGTAAAAATGCAGGCTGCGTTCCAGAAATACACCGACAATGCCGTCTCAAAGACAATTAATTTCCCGCATGACGTGGACATCAAGGAAGTGGAAAAGGCGTACATGCTTGCATACGAACTGAAATGCAAGGGGATTACGGTTTACCGCTACGGCAGCAAGGCGCAGCAGGTGTTATATCTCGGGGATATAACCGATAAATATGTATCCGCGGATGCTGAATATGCAGGCGGGTGCCCGGCGCCTGTGTGCCCGGTGTGATAATTGAATATGGAAACAGAAAGAGCTAAAAGCTAAAGGGATAAATAAATGAATGACGACAAACTCAAATCAAAATCTGTCCTTCAGATTCTTGGGCTTTATTCTCAGATTCTTGAAGAACTTTGCAGTAGAGGTGTTCTCCGAAGCGTCAACAATCCAGCAGCCGACTATGCCGAATACTTGTGTTGTCGTGCTCTTTCACTTCAACGTACCCCGAAATCAACCAAGGGTTATGACGCCACAGATGCAAACGGTAACAAGTACGAAATCAAAGCGAGACGTTTGACAAGTAGGAGTCACCCGACGAGATTCAGCGCCATCCGAGAACTCGAACAGGATAATTTGACTTTCTAATTGCGGTTCTCTTCAGCGAGGATTTCTCTGTGGAGCGGTCGGCGATTTTCTCAAAAGAAATGATTCGCAAGAAAGTATTCTGGCAGAAACGCGTCAACGCACATATACTCCCGTTGAACGATAACTTTTGGAAAACTGGAGCAGTAGACATTACAGAGAAGCTCAAACTAATCCAGAACGCGGACTCTGATTAGCCGCTTTCTTTCGTTCGTTAGTTATTTGTATATCAAATTATATCTAATAATGTATGACAACCAATGTAGTACAGGTAAGAATGCCAACCGCAATACTGAAGAATATCGAAGAGCTTGTCAAAAAGGGCTTTTACAAGAATAAAAGCGAGGCAATCATCGATTCAGTGCGGCATTTCGTAGGGATGAGGCAAGCGGAGAGCGATGTGGCTCAGTTCATAAGAGAGGAACTGCACGGAAGAACCATGAAGCGCGGTTACTCTGCCAAAGACATCGATGCTCTCTGGGAAAAAATCAGGCGGGGAAAAGAGTGGAAGGAGCGTTTCGGGACAAGCGCCGAGAGCGTAATGAGAGAACTCAGGGGAAGATAATGATTTTCATAGACACAGATATTTTTGTGATTGAGAAGCTATTCAAAAAGGATGATAGGTACGGCATGGCAAAAAGGCTTCTAAACAGCGATTTAAAGGATAAGTGCACATCGATCTACAATTTGTTTGAGCTTCTTGGCATTGCATCCTTTAATCTGAACACATCCGAATTGAAAAAATTGCTTAAGGGATTCCCCGAGGTATATGATATAAAAATATTGTTTCCTTCAACAGCATACGAATCTGCTGAAACCTTTGTGGAACAGTTATTTGATAAAACGTTTGTAAAAATCAGCTTAAAAATGAATTTTATGGATGCGCTGATACTGAATGTGGCTGAAGAGCATAATTGTTCCAAATTTGTGACATGGAATGTGAAGCATTTTGAAGGACGGACAGATATTCCCGTAACGACTCCGGATGAAATGCTTGCACTAAAATGAGGGTAAAGTTTGGCAATGGCTAAACAGTAGCGTAAAGCTCTGCATTGTCTATCTGCAACCTTGCCATTTCCACGGCAAGTTTCGTATAATCCTTGCGGTTAATCCTTCCTTCCGTAAGCCAGCCGATGATGCCTTCTTCATACCCGATATCGGGCTTGTTCGTAAGCGGCACAAATGCCTCTGAGACCGTTATCCCGTCCTCTACCACCCTTTTTGTGCACTGCGGCGGGTACTCAAAAGCAGGTCCAAGACCGAGATATATCCTTTTGCCGTCGAAAACTGCACAGCAGCAAAAATTCATATAACTGCTCTGTGTTTGCGGCACAGGAGCTATCCCATCTTCAATCCCCACCGAGTATTCGCAGTTCCTGAAAACCGATTTTGCCCTGAAAATTGCCCCTTCTATTGTTTCGTCGAGGTTCAGGGGCTGCTCCCTCACACCAGATTTACATGCCACACCCTTAACCTGATAGGATGGAAAAACATCCTGCACTGCCTGTATCTTATTCCTGTTCAAAGAAGCTACATAGATTCGTTTTTTGGTCATACTAACGCTCGTTTTTTCTTTATATCTTTAAAGAATTTCTTGAAATACTTCCATCCGGTCTTGCAAAGATGCGCCCTGCCTATGGGGTCTATCCTGACCCAGTCCATGAGATAGAAGAACTGCGCCTTGTATTCTTCGACCGTCTCCTCAACAATAGGAGGTGGATTCGGGATGCCAAGCCCCTGAAGATATTCGACAAACAGCCTCTCTCCTATCTGCTGGGCTGTGCCGTCAATTTTCGTGATTGTTAGTTTATAACCTTCATTTTTTAGCCACTCAACCGTTTTATCATGGATGCAGCCGGAGCATATTTCTATCTCCTCCTCCTTGGGTACTTTTAATTTGAAAAAGCCCTGCTCTACTATGTTTCTGGCGCCGATGAGATAGCTCTTCTTTTTAAACATGTCTGTCTTGAAATGCTCGATAGGGACTATGTCGTAATATACCTCCTCAGTCTCTTTTCTCAGGACTATTATGCCTACACCCCCGACTGGCGTGCCCCAGCCTTGGTCATCTATCCGGATAGTCATAGTTTTATATTTTAATGGCACAACGAATGCTAATTTTTTGTCCTGATTTGATTTTTTATCATATTTATTCCTTCCGAGATTAAATAAGCATTAAATAGGATAAGCAATATTAATTGTTTCAATATATATACGGAATTGAAATATGGGATTTTTGGATAAAGTCATAAGGAGAAAACCATCCGTTTCCAACAGCAGAGCAAAAGACGACGAGAGTATTAGCGCAGGGGATGTCTCCGCATGGGTCGACAAGGGCAATACACATGTTGAGAGCAGCATGTACGGGGAAGCCATCCAGTGCTATGATACGGCGCTTAAGATAAATCCAAAATCAACAGAGGTATGGAATAATAAAGGGCTCGCGCTTGCGAGAACAGGGAGTCATGCAGAAGCTGTGCAGTGCTATGATAAAGCCCTTGAACTCAAGCCGGACGACGAAGAGGTTGTGTACAATAAAGGACTCGCGCTGTCACATATTGGGAGATTTTCAGAAGCCATACAATGTTATGATATACTGCTGGGAAAAAATCCCAACGAAGCTGCTGTATGGTGTGGCAAAGGCGACGTGCTGTTCGAGAGTGGCAAATTTGAAGAAGCACTTCAAGCTTATGACAAATCAATCGAGATAAACCCGAAGGATGAAACGGTCTGGAATAATAAGGCATTAACCCTTGTGAAACTTAATCGTTTTTCTGAGGCTATTGAATCCTATGATAAAGCCCTTGAAATAGATCCAAAAGTTGAAAAAATCTGGAGTAATAAAGGTCTTGCGCTGGCAAGAATGAGACAAGACCTGGAAAAAATTGATTTACAACAAATCGCCTCCTCTATACCGGAAGAAGGAAAAACACAACCATTTATCGAATATCAGCCAACAGGAAAATCGGTTGCTGAGACCAGTAAACCCGAACCAGGACCGGAAGTGTCCGAAGAGAAGCCTGTATTAACTCCAGCGGAGAGCATTAAAAAAATAATTTTCATCGAAAAACAGTCTGCTGAAAAACACGTTGAAACCATTAAACAAGAACTCATAACGGAAGCACCCGAGGAGAAAACAGGTTCAGCTCCTGTTGAAAGCATTATTGAGCCGTTATTTACCCAAAAACAGCCATCTGAAGAACCTATTGTTGAAACCATTAAACAAGAACCCATAACGGAAGCAGCCGAGGGGCAAACAGGTTCAGCTCCTCTAGAAAGCATTAAAAAAATAATTTTTATCGAAGAGCAGCCTGCGGAAGAACACGGCGTTGAAACCCGTGAACCAGAACCTCTGCAAGAGTATAAAGTTACAAAACCTTATTCGGAAGGCGGGCAGGAAATTGCTAAAAAATTAATGGAACATCTGGTTATGGGAAATACCATGTATTCCATGGGGAAGTACGAAGATGCTATTGATTCTTTTAATAAATCGCTACAGATTGACCAAGAGAATAATATTGCGTGGAACAATAAAGGGCTTGCACTTGCTAAGCTGGGAAAAGTCGATGAGGCTATAATTTGCTATGATAAGGCGATTCGGATTGCTTCAAACGACTATATATCTTTTAATAATAAAGCGAATGCGCTTTATAAAAAAGGAAATATTAAAGATGCTATGAAATGCTATGAATTAGCCTTAAAGTTGAATCATAAGAGTAAGACTGCAATAAAAGGCATGGAAATGTGCATGAACTCCTTAAAAAAACAAATAAAACAAAGAAAAAAAGTATAAAAACGCGAAATATCGGCTTATAATTTCAATATATTATAAAATCATTCGTTATGAGTAAGCTTTATTAAGTCAAAAAAACAACAATATATAATAGGAAAAAGAAAAAAATGTCAACCGGAATAAATTTCTTAATAGGGCAAACATCCCTAAATGAACAGGTCCCAGCTTTACCCCAGGTTACATTCTCGGATAAGATTCCCGAAAAGCAAAATCGAGTTACAGGGATACCAGTTCTTGACAGGACATTAGGCGGCGGGTTGCCTTCAGGTTCTGTAACTTATATATACGCAGATGCCAAATCCATGGCTGAAGTGTTCTTATACCAATTTACACAAGCCCGAAGAAGCTATTATTTCTCAAACGAAAGGCGCCCGACACACGTCTTGGGCGACATCCAGAATTTCGGCTTTAAAACCGATGATATTAGGTTTGTGGATATCTATAGTGAATACTATATGACGTCCCACGGTGAAATGGTCGATAATATAGGCAATGAATTCGTGGATGCCAAGATCGTGGAATTCACGGAATATAACTTGAAAAAAATACTTGGAGAAGGAGAACAGGATATAAACATAATTTTCGATTCGTTTTCTTTTTACCTTAATCTGAATGTAAATCCCGGCTTAATTAAACGGCTGACGAATATAATCTACGAGGCCACAAAGAGTCTCAATTGTTTGACTTTTTTATATGGTCTCAAGGAAACGAACCACAAGAATCTTGAAAACGAAATCTTAAAATCGTGCGATGTGATTTTTGATGTCGAGCTTGAGAAGACCGGGGATAAGATTTCAAACAAACTTTCAATACCCAAGATAAGGGGGCGAGCTCCGACTATAGAAATGATACGGTTCAAGGTCGGTGACGGTGTCCAGATAGATACTACAAAGGATATCGCTTAAGACAAAACTGTTTATTTTCCATGATTGTGTCTGCCTTGAGATGGCCCGGGATTATTGAGAAAAAGTTCATGAAAAAATGATGCTTTTGTATGAGCATTTCAGGCAAAATTTGAACGTCATAGTAATATTATTTATAGAATAAACAGGAATGGGTATTCCCACTCAACTCTACTATCTCTAAAGAGAACATCATGAACTACGATGAAGTCATAGCCCTTCGAAAAGCATTCAATTCGGTGAAGGAAAAGCAGGCAAAAAACCAGCCCAAAGACTTCGAGGAAAGAAAAAAGAGGCTTAAATTATCAAGAGAACTCTGTGTTGGGAATGAAGAACTTCTTGCAAAAGCAATCGATAATCTTAAGAAAAACGGCATGAAAGTCTATATCGCAAAAGAAAAGCAGGAAGCAATCGACATAATCCTGGCTGAAATCGGGGATGAAAAACTCGTTGTAAAATCCAAATCCAACGTGACCAAGGAACTGGAATTAACGAAATCCCTTGAAAAAAAAGGATTAACGGTAGTTGAAACCGACATTGGTGACCGGATTTTACAGCTCCTGGATGCACATCCCTCCCACCCCACAGGTCCTGTTGCGCACCTTTCGGCAAAAGAGATTGCAAAGCGGCTTTCCGCACACTATTCTCAACCCATAAAAGAAAACCCCGAAGAAATAGTAAGGATTGTGAGAGAGGATGTGATTTCCAACATCAAAAACGCCAGGATAGGCATCACAGGAGCCAATGCCATAACTGCCGAGGAAGGCTCGATTGTGATTACGCATAATGAAGGGAATATCTACGAGGTCATGCGGAAGGAAAAACATATAGTTGTAACTTCCATAGACAAGCTCTATCCAGATATTGAAGCCGCAATGAGCATGATAAAAATCCTGTCCTTTAATGCCACGGGTTCATTAATACCTTCTTTTGTGGAAGTAATAAGCGGCGTGAGCAAGACGGCGGACGTGGAGAAGAAATTCATAAAAGGCGTCCATAGCCCATCTGAAATCACTGTAATACTTGTAGATAACGGGAGACGCGGGCTTGTAAATAATGGATTTAAAGAACTCCTTTACTGCATCGGGTGCGGGAACTGCCTGCTCCACTGCCCCATGTATAACACTATCGGCAATGGGTATGCCATAGATAACTACCTCGGCGGGAAGGGAATTGCTTATTATTCCCTGTGCAACAATGAAAAAAATGAGAAATTAGAGCTATGTCTTTCCTGCAGCAAGTGCAGGGAGAACTGCCCGTTAGGACTTCATATACCAGAATTAATCCGGAAAATCAGAAGTAGTGGGATTCATTCAGACGTATATTATTTTTTAAAATCGCATATTATCTGGATATACTACCTGTTGTTACTGGAATCGAAAGCTCTTGAGAGATGTTTTTCAGGTTTCAGCAACAGATAACACATGTTTTGCTACTGAACGGTTTTTGAAACGGTATTGAAATGGGTAAGCCTTTTGTTCCACTTTTTATCGCTCTTGACACTGGTATGGCACTTTAAACACGAGCCGGACGAGTCGCCTATATGGCATCTTGTGCAATCCACATTTCTCGGGCGGTGTATTACCGCAAGATTCCCGTCACTCGGTTTTAATGCATCCGGGAAATCATGGCACTGTGCGCACTCTATAGTGCCGTTTCGGAATGCGGGAATCTGCGGTTTCGCCGAGCCATGGCATCGTTCGCAGGTCACATTTTTATTTGCAGGGCTCATCGGATGCACATTATGGTCGATTGTATGGCACTCAAGACAATATGCGCCCCCTTCAACATGCTGTTTTACTTCGTATGCCTGCGGAATGAATTTCTTTCCTGAAAGATGGCATCCTTCGCATACGTTTTGTCCCATTAACACGAGTTTTGTAAAATTCGAGGTTTGCGCATCTTTTGTTTGAGTTTCTTTTTCAGCAGGTTGCAGGTCTTCACCGGGAGTAGATTTATCGGTTGAGTTTATGGAAAAAAATATGCCAATTACAAGCCCGATTACCGCTAAAGCAACTAACCCGATAATAGTCTCAGCTTTCATGGTTTCCTGTTGATAACATGCAGCAATAGCATTAAAATAATCGCAATGAATAGCATTATTATCGGGATAGCCCCCTCCAGCCAGGGAGCCTTTGTGCCTATTATTTCAAGCAAGCTTTTCGGTAAAGGCGTCTCTGCGGGAGTTGATGTAATATTCTGGCTGAGAGATGTAGCATTGGCAGGTAAAACTATGGATGGCTCAATGGCTGTAACATTTTTAGCAGGTATGAAGCCATATGACCCCTCATACTCTTTTCTCCAAAAAGTGACCTGCGGTGATGGTAATTCTAATTCCCCGGGCTTATCCTCGGATAAAGTATATGCCAGGGAAACTGATTCCTTGGGGTACAGAAAACCGCTGTAGGATGTATTTCCTGAAATGAACGCGGCATTTTCCGGCAGAATGTCGGTCACATTTATTCCCACAGGGAAATCACCTATGTTTTCCAGGACAGTTGTTACATTAAGGCGTTCTTTCAAATTAAAAGCAAGTTTATCCGTTTTCTTTGAGACCACCACAAAAACCCCATATACCCTGGTTGCAGGCTGGTCGGAAGATTTGGTTTTGGGAGCGCCCCATTCGTTCCATTGTGCAACCGCTGCAGGTGCTGTAAAAGACCCTGTTTTTTGTGCATTCATCTCGTACCTGAACTCTTTTGTTTCGCTTGCGTTAAGATCGAAAACCCACTGTAATTTAGTGTTAGTATCCATCAATTTAAAACCCGGAGTAGGAGAGGTAGTATTATCAAGCCTGAAACCTTCCATTATAGTATCATTGAGAACCAATGACTTTACAGGATAACTTTGCCTGTTTTTTACATACAGGTTTACAACAGTTATCTTCCCGAGACCAAAAAATTTTGGAAGAAAACCTGTATCAGCCTGTCGTTCTCCGTACGTTTTTTCAGGTAAGATAGTCGAAGCTGTTATTCTTTTCGTAATTTCCGTCGTAGGATTAACCGAGACCGTTGCTGAGGCTGAGGCAGGGTAAACGTTACCGGAATTATCTTTAAAAAAACTATCTACTTTGATTGTGTATGTTGATTTATTCGGATCAGGAGGGAGGGGCGGTTTTACAGATAAATTAAAGGAATAGGAATTATCTGCTAGTAGAGGAATAGACCACCTGCGGGATACTATGCCTTTTTTTGGATTATATGTTAATGCAAAATCCGATAATTCCTTCTGGTCTGCAATTTGCAGACCGGTTATATTTACAGAAACATTCCCTTCTGAAAAATCCGCATCTCCTGTATTCTTAATCTCAATGTTCATGGGAGAGGAAATGCCCGACCTGCCATCCCAGTTGGGTGTTAAGACAAGCTCCAATACAGGCTTTTTTTGGGTGATTGCTTTTGAAATTGAAACTGTTACCTGGGCGGCAGGGCAGCATGGATATGTGCCCAAGTTTGTGGGCAAGGAAAAGTTAGAAATTGCTGTCGGGTAAATCTTCACTCCTTGAAAATACATAGTGTTTTTAGTGAAATTGAAAATAGAATTTTCACCCTGGGATACTACTCCTTTTTGGGTTTCACCATTTCGCGTGACAGAAACTACCGCATCTCCTTTCCAGTTAAAATCAATTACCTTTATAACATAATCCCCTTTAGTGATTGCGGGGTTCGTCCAGCTCAGGGTATAGTCGGCGCTGCTATCCCATTCAACGTCAAGACCGTTTATCGTCTCTGCGGCAGATATAACAGGCAGGAAAATCAGAATAAGACCAAGGATCAGGAATTTCTTCAATAAGTGTTCCTCCTGAATTTCAGGACTAAACTATATCCCACTCCCAGCAAAATTATACCGAGGAAGGTTAATGCGTATGAATACAGAGGTTTCCATACGAACTTTTCAAATCCCAGAGCTTCCCAAGTAACATTCGGTATCAAACCATTCTGGATTGAAAAACCAAACCATGCGGATGCGAACAAAACAATTGACCCGATTACCAGTGAAATCCCGATCTGGTATAAACTCAATTTAAAATCTATTTTCAAATCAATACGGGGCATTGAAACCACGGGTTTCTGAGTCTCGGCGGCAGTAGTTTTTTCTTTCATCATCTTTTTAAATTCCGCCAGTGCGATATGAAGGTCGAAAGGAAGTACGCCCCGTACCATATTGGAACACCATGAATAATATATAATAACATAAGCAACCAACCCTAAAAACAATGAGCCGAACATCTGGTAATCACGCAGATATGCGTTCATTATGATGGTATATACAGGAAGTATTAGAATGGGGACAAATACCCACATCCATACCGACTCTACATTCCACAGCTTAAACTCCTGCGTTATGACTGCCCACCAGATAATATAAACAACGGTAACTGCGTATGGTATGTATTCCAGTGGATATTGTAACATAAATAAAAATGTAGCCAGGGTGATATTGATTAACACGACATATTTGATATACATGGACGTCTGAACCGGGGTTGATGCAACCGTAGAAACGGTTTGTTCCCGGATATGACCGATTTTTTCTATATTGAGGTTCATCATTTCCAGTTGATTATGAACATCGCTTAATCCTACCTGGACTTCTGCCACATCTTGCAGCACAGGCTCAAGGCGTTTGTAAACCACCTGGTCAAAGGTATCGTCTGCAATATGTTCAAGATGGGTCTCTTTTTTTAGCACCAGAAAAGCCCCGGCCAGGCTTCCGATTCCTAATATAAAGTAAAACAAATTCATTAAGAAATTTACAGGTTCAAAAGATGTGGCAATATTATAGACAAGCGGGAAAAAAGACGTAATCAACAGGTATAAAGAAGTAAGAACCATGCTGATTACGACGATGTATTCCCCCGGGGAAAGGTGTCTTACCACCCCATCCTTCCGATGAACAGGCTGGTATACCGGAGTTTTTACAACACGTGACCCTAACAAATTATCCAGGTCAAGTTTTTTATTGACATACGCCCCATCTTTTTTGAATAATGAATCGATATCAATTCTCTTGCTTGTATAACGTGCATTGTCTTTTTCCATTGGTACCGTCTATATGTCTTCTTGTTTTTGGTATAGACCTTTTTCCTTATACCATTTTATAGCTTCCTGATGGATTCTTTTATTGGGGAATTTGGTCCATGCTTCTTCAACCACAGATTCTGTTATAATAGCGTCCGGTGAAATTGCAGAAGCCAATTCCAGAGAAATGTAACACAGGTTATTAAGAGTGCTGGGGTGCCCGTCGCTCTTTTCTATTAAATATATAATCGCATCATCATCGAATGGGTCAAATTCGTGCTTTTTCATCAATTCCAGATAGCTTTCTTTCTTACTCGATGCGAGAGCTCTGGCAATATATTCAAGACGCTGTGAAACCGTAAAGGGTCGGGTATATTCGCGTATAAGAGCCCTTCTCAACATGGTATCAAGGTTTTCAGTCCATTCTTCGATTTGTTTTTCAAAACGCGGCACCGCAAGAATCAATCCAGTAAATGCCCTGTTTGCAGCGTAATAAGGATTTGTTGAATTGGTAACAAGTTCAAATGCATCTTTTGAAAAATGCTCTCCCTGGTCAAATATACAGAATAATTTCTTGTTATTCCTGACAATAGCTTTCAATACATCGTTATAAATATCAAGAATCATTTCCCTGTCAGCCGTAGATAATCTTGCCAGATAGTTGGGGTCAAGGTCGCCTATTATCGATGTGGCAAGCTGGACTGAATTCTGACCATACACCTGGTTATACCAGAAAACAAAATCTTCGGGCAGGTTTCTCACAATAAAATCGGCATTTTCGCTTTTCCCCGAACCTGTAGGACCCATCAGTATTATCAGGCTTGACTGGTTATGCCTTGCAGCCCGCATTATCCTGTTGCAGACAACTTCATCTTTATTGATGAACATTTTATCATTAACAATCTTGTCAGCGAAAGGGTTGAGTAACAGTTTATGTCTTTCTAAATATGAATCAAGCGTGTCCCTCTGGAGCGTGTAGGACTCAGGTTTGCTGATTAATTTACTGATTATTTTCTCTAGATTCGCCAAATTCTATCTCTCGCTTAACCTAACTATTAAGTTAAAAACATTTGTGAAATAAATCACTGGACTGGTTAATAAACCTTATGAAAAAAACTCATGATACTCATGTATTTATCTGCTTCTAAAATGTCGTGAAGAACGAGCATCTTTTATTGAGAGGAACAAATAGACTATAAGGCAAACAAAGAATATCATAATACCCATAGTTCTCATGTTCTGAATCGTCTTTGAAATTGCAATGAATTCAGCGCTATACTGAGTAGTCCTGTAATCCAGTAAGAAATATCCTCCAACGTCTTTTAAAACAAAAGGTTTGTTATTCAAAATAATAGCTTTTCCAAGTACCTTCTCTTTGTCAACTTTCCATGTATCCAGCGTAGGGTTGTTGTCACCCTTAGTCCTTAGAATATCTCCCGATAGTTCTACGACCCTGTGTGTGACGGTAACAGTTCCGCTTCCAACCATGGATCCCTGTGGGTCAGGGAATATAATTATATCCCCTACCTTTGGTTTTACTAAAACGTTCTGCATAAAGACAAGGTCGCCTTTCTTGAAGGTAGGTTCCATCGAACCAGACGTTACTATAGCAAAGAATAGCATGTGTGATGACAGGATATATGCTACGAACAGGGTTATCGCAATCGGCATCAACACTGCCCTGAGAGTGAATTTTTTGGAATGTTCCCTGTATATGGACATGGTTGCGTTTACTTTGGCTGTGCGGTTTGTTGTATTGAATTTTTCGGCAATATATCCCAGGATTGATATTGATTTCTTGAATCCCTGCCTGCTATCATAGAAAAGAGCCAGTACAATTGTAAATAGTATTAAATGCCATATTACAAATCTATAAAAAGGGTCACCTACAACGGATATCTGCCAGGCAACATAACGTGCCACAGTGGTTATGATGGCAGTGACCATCATTGTCACGATTGCAGTTATCATTATCATAACTATCATATATTATATTGTTTCTGGTACTTATAACACTTTCCTATCACCACTAATTCGTACCATTACGAATATGTTTGTTACTACTCTTAAATAAAGGTTTGGGTGAACCAAAAAATAAACAAAAAAGAGTAAAATTTCCTCATTCCTTCACGTACAGCACACCCTTCCCATTCACAATAACATCGCCTGTGTATTTCCTGTAAGAAACCCCATCCACTGCTTCGGTACCTTCAAGCTTGAATACCGGCATCATTTCATCCACTTTTCCGACTATTATTGTCCCTTTTGCCATTTCACTTCCAGGTCTGCTGGTGCTGCCCTCGATTACAATCTTGCCTCCGTTGTTGCTCAATCCCGCAAGTATGCCGGCATTGCCTTTCACGATGATCTCGCCGCCGCACATGTGCTCACCCAGGAAGTCAAGCGCGCTGCCCAGAACGGTTATCTTGCCGCCGCGCATTCCGCAGGTCTCGCCGCGGTATCCCGCGCCAAGATAATAACCTGCGTTTCCTTCGATAATAAGCTCCCCGCCCTTCATCTCCCTCCCTGCCCAGGAGTCCACGTTTCCGCTTACGGATATTTTGCCGCCGCTCATCTTTGCGCCAAGGTGCATGTCCACGTTGCCCTTGATCATGACGAGTCCGGCTGTCATACCTTCCCCTATCCTTTTCACGCGCGAGAAGTCTCCTTCCATTACGACCTTCACATCAGCAACGGCACCAGTTCCCTCAGCTTTTATCGTGAAAAGCTCACCAAGCGTGGTCTTCTGGTTTCCCATCCATGCTTCAAGCGACTGTATGTCTTTTTCGGATTTCCCGGCGAATTTATCAGGTGAAATGTTTTCCGCCTCTGCTGAAATCTTAATCCCGTTTTTGGGTTTAATTGCAACTGTCTGCATTTAGCTCACCTCCACAGGGATTACCCCAGCCCTGACAACATAGGGATGTGTGAGGTATGCATCCTGCACCATGTAGTTTGCAAGGTTTATGGAGTAATAATTCTTGAATTTCATACGTATGTCTTTCATCATTATTTCTTTTTGTTCATCAGGCACAGATGCATCTACCCAGAAAGTCCTGCCCATCGGGGTGGCGGTAATCTGACCGTCTTTCACCACAACATTGCCGCCTTTTATTGTATAGGCTGCTGATTGGAACGCGCTCTTTATCTTTGCGTGCTCCGCAGAGGGGTCTGTCTGGTCGGGTTTGATGTCGTATATGGAGACATCGGCGTCCGCGCCAACGCCGAGATGCCCTTTAGTATCGAGGAGCCCGAGCACCTTTGCCGAGCCTGCTCTTGTCATTATCGCTATATCGTTAAAGCCAAGTTCGCGCTCGATTCCAGGAATCTTTGTTCTCTTATGAACAGCCTCATGGAGCGTCTTGATTTCCTCCTGGCGCTTCTTGTTGCTCATGAGAAGGGCTATGACCTCAGGATAATTCACAAAAGGTCCGCCGTTGGGGTGGTCTGTGGTTAGCAGGACCTTGTACGGGTCTTTTGTGAGAAGAGCCAGTTCAAGTCCCATCGCCCACATAATGGCATGGATTGATACCTGTTTTACATAGAAGATGGGGACAACGCCCGATGCATCTTCAAGTTCCACATCGCCGTTAGCCCATTTTGCATGCAGTAGTTTCGCATTGGCGTACTGCACAGGACCGTCAGCAGTCATGGTAGTTGCGCTGCCGAAGATAAGCTGCCCCATATCTGTTGTAACATTCTCGCTGTTGTTCAGGTAATTTGCGATCTCATCTGCTTTTGATTCGAAGTCGCCCCAGTTAGTCCCGCCCCAGCAATTGAATGTGACATGGGTGACATGCAGCACCTGCCTGTCCTTACTGGGCTTTACCTGCTTTGCAAGTTCCATGCTCGCAAGCGTTGTCTTGTAATTGCCCGGCTTTCCCAGATTGTTGCAGTGAAGGTGCACGGAATGGGGAAGCCCCAGCATCTCATTGACTTTCATCAGCGATACTATAATATCTCTCGGTGTGACCTCAAAATTCGGGACTACATCATCCAGACCGGTCACATTCTTGCCGAAGCCCCACATCTCGCCGCCGCCGGGATTAACGACCTTGATGCCGAATCCCCTGCTTGCAAGCAAACCCCACGCCACATACGCCGCAAGCTTATCCATGTTCTTCTCGCGGACATAGTCCATTGTAGGCCAGTTGCTTCCGAACAGCGTGAGAGCGCCCTTGTCTATTATCGGTATTTCTTCAAGTTCTTCATGCGTGTGGCGCGCTTTCATGATAGCCTGCGCAGCTTCGAATACCGTGGTATAACCCATCTGGGCATATCTGTAACCCATGGCATAGACGTTCGGGACAGTGTATCCCGTATACGGTCTTGTTATTTTTGTCCTGGGTTTTATCCCGGCGCGGGTATCCTCGGGACGCATTATCCTACCCACGTTCACCTTTGCGCCCGCTATGTGGGAATGCGCATCAACGCCCCCGGGCATGACAAGCCTTCCGCCTGCATCAATTACAATAGCGCCGCTGCTCACCTTATCTACGATTTTCCCATCTTTTATTGAAATATCGGTTTTATCGCCTGCAATACCGTTGGCAGGGTCAAATACTGCACCGTTCTTTATTAGAAGTTCCATGTTACTCACCCCTTATCTCTATGACGCGCTTTGTTATTTTTTCAAGAATTTCAAGGTCTGTCGGATGCGTTGGTTCTATCATCTTCCTGTACCGCAGGGATACGCCGTCCATCCTGTAGGCTGTACCCTCCACCTCAACGCCGCAGATGGCTACGGGTATCACCACGTTTGCGACCTCTGTCGTGGGATTCCAGTAGGGGTCTATCTGGACAACAGGTATTTTCGCAAGGTGGCGCACGGAATTTGCAGGGAAATGCGCGCCTGCGTCTCCTGCTATAATCATAGCTGCGTCTGTTTCTTTTCTTGTAAGCACATCGTTGGCGGCGGTCTCACCGGGATTATAATAAGGCGCCCCCCGCGCGAAATCTACAGCCGTGGCATAGCCCGTTTCCCAGGCGCAGACCTGCCCGAAACCTGTCACATTGTAGTGTCCGCGCATGGGCATTATTACATGCTTTCCAAAAGAGTTCAATTCTGTAGTCAGGGAGATGGCATTATCGATATTCTTATACCTTGACATACTCTGGGTTAATCCCATACCGAAGAAAATGGCACCGAACCTTGCTGCTTTCAGGGTATCCACAAGTTTCACAAGCTGCTCTTTCGGGACGCCCCCTACGGTATCGGGCACTACCGCAGCCTGTCCTGCAAGTATTGCTCTCAATGCGGATATAACCAGATAATCGCTGCCCTGCTGCACCTGTATGTATTCATCTGCCATGCCGGCAGTCTCGGTTTTGCGGACATCCACAACGATAATCTTGCGCCCCCTTCTTCCTTTTTCCGAGAAAAATCCCTTTGCAAAGACAGAATAACGCCCCATGTGCCTCGGGTGGGCATGCACGGGGTTGCTGCCCCAGAATACCACAACATCAGCGCGGTTCTTTATCTGACCGAGAGTTGAAGTGGGCAAACCTTTCTCGTGTACCGCAAGCGTGGATGGGCCATGGCACACGGTAGCAGTGTTGTCTATGATTGCGCCGAGTTCTTCAGCAAGGAGAATGCCCTTTTTATGAACTTCGCACAGCACCGACGCCCAGCCATACATCAATGGTCTCTTCGAGTTCGCGAGCATCCGTGCGGCTTCGTTAATGGCTTCGTCGTAGGATACCTCTTTAAAATCAGCATTTTTGTCTTTTCTCATCATCGGCGCTTTTATCCTGTGGTGCCCCATTATTTTTGCCGCGCCAATCTTACATGCGTGTTTTGCTTCAATTATTTTGTTGTTCTCTACCACAACTGTAATATCGTCGCACATGCAGCCGCAGAACGGGCAGAGAGCATCGGTTATTACGTTAGACATTACTTATACCTCGCAATCAGTTCTTTCATTAACAATATCCTGTCGCCGGTAGCCTCTATCTCGGCAGGAATTCCCTTGAACCCCGGCATCCCGCAGCCTTTGGTGTCGGGGTCAACCACGGCATTAGCCCAGGGACCCATCGGGATGAATGCAATGCCGTCAGGATTGCCGTTGTTCTCCTTTAATTTCACAACAACATCCCCGTGCGGTGTTTTAACCCTGACGTGGCTGCCGGGTTTGCCTAAAGACCCCGCCTCCTTCGAATTCAACTCACAATACGCAGTTGCTTCCTGATAGTCAGAAGAGGTCTTGTTTTCAATAGTCGCTCCCTGATTGATTGTCCGTCCTGTTATTAGCGTTACTTTTAGTGTCATCTGATATCCTCTTTTTAATGATAAGATTGGTAATTACGTTCATATTTAAAAAGTATGTGATTTTGTTCGGTTACGATTCACAAAAACGGAAAGTAAGCAAAAGTCAGGAACCACAAAAAAGACGAATGATATTTTAGTAAACCTGTGCTTCAACCATCTGTTCGACAGGAAACTCTTCACTGGGCTCGAATGTAAGGTCTATCTCGGGCAATATATCCACGTAATTAACCAGTTCGTGGAATATTTCATGTCTTGGGCTTACGATTATAACATGCGCTGGCGGGTGGATTTTCCGGAGCCTCCCTATTGCGATGCTTGCCTGGTCCACAAGGGGCACTATGGCGGCGGCTGAACAGCATGCTTTTAACGGGCTTTTCATGATATGTATAAGAATATTATCCGCAAAAGTAGGTTCCAGTTTTCTTGCATGGTCTGCGAAAGTCATGTGACCGTATCTTACCAGATCATGGAGTGCTATCTTGATTTTTGAGGCATCATCTGCCCTAACCACAGCCATCGAATTCATGTTTTCCACCGCTTTTTTAACCTGGTCCATTTTTCTTAATCAAAAGAAGGTAGTAACACTGATATATATAGTAGTACTATTTCAGTACTACTCGGTTAGTACTGGAACGTTTGCTTTCCAATCGCACTGTTTATATCATGCCTGCTTCTTATAGCCGCTGATGAAACAGGACTACCTCCGCTATTTTCCGAAGAGTTCGTACTATCCAAACCAGCTTGAAGCGATGGACGCCATCCATGAGGCTTTAATAAAGAAGCAGATTGTGTTGTTTGAAGGCGCATGCGGGACGGGAAAAACACTGAGCGCCCTTGCGCCTGCGCTGCATATCGCAAAAACCGAGAAAAAGACGGTGGTAATTGCCACCAACGTCCACCAGCAGATGGCGCAGTTCATTGAAGAGGCGCGGGAAATAAAAAAACAGACAGATATTAAAGTCGTCGTCCTCAAAGGTAAGATGCTGATGTGTCCCAGACCGAACATGGATTACGACACATGCAGTTTACTCAGGGAAAATACGTACAAACTGGTTGAACAGGAAAAAGACATAGGACATTTGAAAAACGAAATTAAATCGGTTAAAGACAAACTGAAGCGCTCTAAAGATACAGATTTAATCGAGGTCCAGAGGGAGCTGGGCAGGGAATTTGATAAGGAAGAGCAAAAGCTCAATGATACCAGGAAAAATTCATGCGATATGCTTCTTGAACTTCTAAAGAGCGACAATGATGATTTTAGAAAATGGCTTTTTTCCGGTGTGCGCACTCCAGAAGAGGTGGCTGAGTGGGCATTATCAAATAATAGCTGCGGGTATGAATTGTTAAAACGCTTCATGAAAGAAGCGGATCTCCTGATATGTAATTACCATCATTTTCTCAATGAAGACATCCGCACCAATGTGCTGGGATGGATGGATAAAAGCCTGAGCGATCTCATAGTGATTTTTGATGAGGCGCATAACATCGAATCTGCCGCGCGTTCGCATTCATCAATGACCCTCACGGAGCTGACAGTAAACAGGGCGCTTGACGAGTACGAGGCAAATATGGATACAGCGCCTTCTCAGGATATTGAACTTCTTCTTAGCGTTTTTCTGGAGACATTGAAATCCACATACAATAACAGGTTTAATACAAGGTTCGGGGAGCGCGAGAGGGTGGGTGGCGACTGGTACGACATTCGTATAGCAGACCCCGAGGAACGGGTTGATATGTTCAGGATTAAGCTTCTCAAGGCTCTGGGCAATGCGGGAATTAAAAAACCGCAAGAATCGGTTGAACACATGAGGAGCTTCGGATTAACCATTGATGCTTTCTATGAGAAACAATTCACCGAAGGGAAAAGCCCTGTCAAAAAAACATCCAGCGTGCTTGTAACGGCGGGTTTCTTATCCAGTTACTTAAAATTCTCAAACGACAGGGCTTATTACCCGGTTTTAAGCGTCAGGCGGCAGAATACCGAGATTTACGGGCGGCTTGAATTATTCACCTGCATACCAAAGAATGTTACAGCGCCCATATTTAATTCAGTCCATGCAGGCGTGCTGATGTCTGCCACGCTTGCGCCGTTTGAGACTATCAAAACAACGCTGGGCATAGCGCGCGAAACCCGTGAACTGGCTTTCGGTCTGAGTTTCCCCAGGGAAAGGCGCCAGACCATTGCAGTCCAGGTTCCTCCACTGTTTGCCCGGGACAGGGACACCCAGGAAACAAAGGAGCTGATAACAAGAGTTCTGGGCGATATAATAGAGCAGTCGGACGGGAATGTGCTTATCTTTTTCCCGAGCTTCAATGAAGCCGTACAGTACAAAAACAGGCTTAAATGCGATGTTCCTGTTTTCCTTGACGAGGTCGGAGTTTCGGCGCAGCAAATCAGGGATGAATTCTTCAGGATAGGGGAAGCGGGAAAGAAGGCTGTGCTTATTTCCTATATGTGGGGCACGCTCACAGAAGGGGTTGATTACAAGAACGGACGAGGCAGGACTGTGGTAATCGTTGGCGTAGGATACCCGGCTCTTAACGACAGGATGCGGGCGATTGAATCTGCTTACGAAGCAGAATTCGGGCACGGCTGGGATTATGCGATTGAAATCCCCACAATAAGAAGAGTAAGGCAGGCTCTTGGCAGGGTGGTGCGCTCGCCTGACGACTATGGTGCAAGGGTGTTGCTTGATGCTCGCTATGCATCCTCATCAGTTAAGAAAATGGGAAAGTATTCGGTATTCAATATATTTCCGGAAGAAGAGCGCGCCGAAATCGTTGATGTGGCGCCTGAACGCGTCAAGTATTCATTAATGAATTTTTTTAACGATATAAGAAAAAGTAAAGTAAAAAAATGAGAATTAAAGTAGAAAAAAAATTATTCTACTTTCTCTGCAATTGCGAATTTTCGCATTACCTTATTTACCTTTATCTTAACGTTATCTCCGACTTTTGTCGCCGGCACGAAGATAACAAAACCTTCTATCCTGGCGATGCCGTCGCCTTCTTTTGCTATGTCTGTAATCGATACGTCATACGTTTGCCCGACTGTTACCGGGGCATTTCTTTCCTGATATTCTGCCACTATTACACATCCTTAACATTTGATTATCATCTGGCATGGCATACATAACCGCAGAAATAGTTAAACTTTTTACTGCCGTAAATTTTGCTGCCAAAACAGCTTCAAATCTAAGTGTTTACTATTTTTAGAATATATAAAACTTTGCTAAAATTAAATAAAATTTAGGAAATGTAGGGGCAATAGATGCATATTCTTTATATAAACCTGATTCAGTAGAGTAAATCATGCCCAGAACACGCCTGCGGGATTTTATAATTACACACGACGACTGGATATTTGCTGTGGCGGATTATTGCCATGAAGGAGGCATCCGTTCGATTCTCAGGTACGTACCCGACCCGATGGGTGAAAGAGGCACGCATAAGAAATACAGGAAACTGGATTTCGATGAGGCGTTTAGGTTTATGAAGACCGCCCGCCCGGAATGGTTGGGCGATGTCCATATAGTGCCCTGGGATTCGGTTAAAGAGATACTCGCGCCCGACAAGAAATTGCCGATGCTTGTTGAGAAAAACAACAAGGTAAAGGCGATAGTGAGCGCGCTTCAAAAAACCGTGTCCCTTGACAAAATGGGGGTGACGGGTTCATTGCTCGCAGGTCTTGAAAACGAGTCGTCGGACATTGATTTCATTGTGTACGGAAGGTCATGGTTCATTGCGCGGGATATTATCGGGCGCGCCAAGAAAGAAAAAAATCCTATCACGGAGATAAGCGATGAAATGTGGCGGGATATTTATAAGAAACGCAAGCCAGAGCTGTCTTTTGATGAATTCCTTGTCCACGAAACCAGGAAGGGAAACAGGGGCATGGTAGGGGATACGTATTTTGACCTCCTGTACGTCCGGGACTGGGAGGATATTGCGCCATGCCAGCGGGGGCGGGATACAGGCGTTCGGACAATCGAGGCGACCGTGACGAATGCGGATTTTGCATTTGATAGCCCTGCAATTTATAAAACAGATCATCCTGAGATAAGCTACGTGCTGTCCTATACCCATACGTATGCGGGGCAGGCGCTGGGAGGAGAGAGGATTGAGGCGCGGGGGATGGTGGAAGTGCTCGGGAATATGAAGCGGCTGGTCGTAGGGACTACGAGGGAAGCGAAGGGAGAGTGGATACGGTCGCTGACGCTGCTGGAATCGAAGCTTTTCTGAAATTAGACAGTTGATTTTTGATTATTGTTTTCCCTGCAAATTTTGATCAGGCAGCTCCAACCTCTCAAGCCGTTAGAAAATTCAAGAAACTTTTAAAATAAGCCCTGTTTTACGTCTGAATCACCGCTTATTTCATCCTCTCATAAATAACCGCAAGCACCGCGCCCATCACAAGCACGTCGATAAGCCCCCCGAATAGCCATGAAGTAACTATCGGCGTTGGCACATTCATCATAAGGTACGTGACTGCCATACCGGGAACAATTCCAACAAGCCAGAGAATCACGCCGTAGTTGAGTCCTCTATTAAGGTTGTTCTTCCCCGGAATTCCATTATAGAGCACTGAGTACACAATGCCAAAAAGGATACCATCCGCAATCGTCACAGCCCACATCTGCGCAAGCCATACGCCCAGCGGTTCCATGGGCTTCCATACCGCAGCGCTTGCCAGGTAAAGCGGGAGGAGGTAACCCTGCGTTGCGCCCCCACACTGCCATATCTGCCACCACCATAGCTATTCCAGCTAAAAATCCTGCTACCGCACCTTTCTTGATATCCATATTTCCTCCGGAGCAACACGCTCCTGCATTAAAAGAATACATGCTTGCATAAATAATTATCCGGGGGGAGGGAATCCTCAGGCGCAAAATGAAGAGTGAGCAAAACATAAAAGTGTTCAAAAAACGATTAAGTCTCAATACATGCCCTCACTTACCTTTCGTGTCGTCCTCGTGGAACCCCTGTACAGCGGCAATATAGGCTCGGTAGCACGTGTAATGAAGAATTTCAGATTTTGCGAGCTTGTCCTCCTGAACCCATGTGAGCTTGACATGCCTGCCCGCGTGATGTCGGTGCATGCGTATGATATAATAGAGAATGCAAGGATTGAATTATCCTTTAAAGATGCACTTGCAGGCTCAAATATCATCGTGGGAATGACAGGACTTCACGGGAAAACCGATAACAAACACTTCAGAATGCCTGCTTATAATCCGCGACAGTTAAAAGATAAACTATCGGGAAAAGGTGGTGTCATCTCGCTTGTATTCGGGAGGGAGGACGCCGGTCTTAGTAACGAGGAGCTTGAAATGTGTGATATTATTGTGAGTATCCCTACAAGCCCGGAATATCCAAGCATGAATCTATCACATGCGGTCGCCGTTGTGCTTTACGAGTTGAGCGATGTTGAGGGCGGGGAAAGGTATCTGGCTGACCATTCTGATATCGAGCTTTTATATGAGCACATTGATGAGGTGCTTGATGATGTCGAATATAAGGAACATAAAGAAGATAAGACAAAACTTATGCTACGGAGAATATTAGGACGTGCAGAATTGACAGGGCGCGAAGTCCAGATCCTTCGTGGAATACTGCGCCGCATACAGTGGAAATTGAGAACAGGTGAATATGCAAAACCCGATTAAATTCATACTCGGCTGCTTTTTCGGCACAAAACCAAGGATAGCGGAAAGCCTGCCCATTCGTCCTGCCGAACTAAAAGGGGACCCAAGAATGGCTGAGGTCATCTCGTATTTTATTGTCGCATCCATCGAGGTTGGAAACACCACCACCAAATGCATACTGACCGCCACGAACATGAAGGACGGACGCACGCGGCTTTTGAACAAGACCGTGAAAATGACCCGCGACGTGAGGAAACCCAAACCGGATGAGAGGATTTTCGGCACCACCTTGAGCGGCGTATCGCTAACACGGGAATCTATTGCGGAATTAGTCCGCGACACTCTCCTTGAAGCGCATAACGCTGTCAATCTTGATATAACAACAGACCTGGATTTCGCGGTAAGGTCAACCGGTGTCGTTGCGGGTTTCTCTTCCCCGCATGAAGTCGGGGAATTTATAAAAGCGCTTGCTGACGGGTGTCTTATTGCAGGCATCCCGCCAAAAAAGATGGTTCCTGCCATGTCCATCGATAACATACCCATAAAATTTAAAGACCACACTCTTATTGACAAGATTGTATTCACAGGCGCAGTAGGCGGCGTTCTTCCCCCGGTAGGCTCGACAGGCGTGGAAATCGTGGCAAACGAAATGGAAGGGGAACTTTCAACAGCGGGTATCAAAGAAGGGGCGAAATGGGCGGGCGTGGATTTCAGGAATCCTGTTTTTTCCATGGACTTCGGGACAACGCTGAAAGGGCGGATTACCAATGGCGATATACCGTATGCCAGGACTATCGCAAACCTGTGCGGTTATGCAGGCGCGATTCCCGACGCCGTTATAAAAGGCACCGGGCTTGTGGATAAAAGATACGGCGCTGCGCTTGATCTATTTCATGACACCAAAGAACGAACTATATGGCTTACAAAAAGTGGTGTCATTAAAAAATACGCAAAGGATATTCATGCGCTGATAACGATTGAAGTCGTGCCTGAGGACAGGGACAGGTACGGGAGCGTGCCCGTGGACCCTGCCGCTGCAAAAGAAATCGGTGTTATACTTATCGGATGCGATGTGGGCGTGAACGGAAGCCTTATGCCAGAACTGACAGATATTGGTTCGGAAATATACTCAAAGCACGGATTAAAAACAATGTTTGCTACACTTGATCTTGTTTCGGCTATGATGGTTGAAAGGCTCGTGAAACTTGGTATGGATAATAACCTCATCTCAGATAAAACATCCATAGGATTGACAGGAAGAGCTGCAATCACTGGCTGCAAACCTCACCTGATCCTGAATAGCATTGAAAAACTCGGGATTTTCAAAGAACCCAAAGACCACGTGGTATTCGTGGACGACGGGCTGGCGCGCGGCGCGGCTGTGATGTCGCGCTGCATGAACTCGATGGGTGTACCGAAAAATCCTATCGGAGGAATAAGGGGAGGCGGCTGTGTGCTGAACCAGCGCATCGAATATTATAAGAAATCAAAAGAGAGGAACACAACATGAAGGCGCTTCTATTGATGGGATGCCCCGAACTGCCCGTGCAGACGGCATCGGCGCTTTATATTGCGAATAAATTGAACAGTGAAGGTTTTGAGGTTACATCAGCGGGCAACAAGGCTGCTATCAGCCTGCTCCTGAATTCAGATCCTGAAAAACATTACATCAAAAAAGTGATGGACCTTGACAGGTGCATCGGCGCGCTTGCCGAGAAAAAAATGGACTTCGACCTGTGCTTCGTGTTCATACACAGCGACAGCGGCATATCGTATCTTGCCACAGTGAAATCCCTCTCAAAAGCAAAGACCGTGGCTGTCATCTTCGGGAAGGAAATCGAGCCGCTCATTGAGGCAAGCGGGGATTCGGTTATTATTGCAGCAAGGGCTGTGCATAATCCCACGCCGCTGCGGGCGCAAATCGACGGGGTGAAGTCATGGGCTGCATTGACGAGATGAATTATGAGATTTTGCTGCCCAACAGTTCTTTTAAGGAGTGCGCGGAGTACATAAAGAAGAATTTCAAGGAGATTTATTATGTGGATGCGGGTTTCAAGATTTTTGATAATTATTTGATAGGAGTGTCACCGATTCCGATTGCGGTGGATGGGGATTTTATCGTCATGCCGTATGTGAAGCCGTGCCATGGATGTTTTGTGCTCCGGATTCCGGGGAAGGAGGAAGTGGAGAGGGTGAGGAAGGGGAAGTGAGACTCGTATTTGAACAATAGTTCGTCTATAAATAAAAATCGAGCTTTATCTCACAGTGACGTTTAATCTACGCTCGTTTATTTTTGTATTGTTGTAATACAATTCGATATTTATATTCCAAGGAGAGTAATCCTGTCCAGACATTTTTTTACCAAAAACTATAAAATCATATATATCTTTCGAGTCTTTTAATGTTAGATTTCCGGTTCCTCTTTCATAGATTTTTTGATATGATTTTGCATCAACAGGGTAAACATATTCAGGATTAGACGAGATAAATTTCAAAGTAAAATTTGTTGGTACTTTCATATCATCTAATTTTGTAACGTTAATTTCAATAATTCCTGAAAATTGATTATCGGTTACATTTATTGCGGTAGGTGATACTTCAAAATAAGGTTTAGGTTCATACACTTCGGGAGTAGATACTTTAGGAGCTGGAGTTGATGTTTTATTAATAACAATAACCACGAACAACACTATCACAATTATAAATATTAATTGTCCTATTTTCATAATTTATCACCTGTATATCTAAATATACACAACATGATATAAAGATTGCTATATACAGAATACTATATATTAGTGGGATACAATAGTATCCATTTTTAAAAATATCAGCAAAGCTTATAGCTTCCCCCGATACTCTCAAACCTCTGCAATGCGAATGTATGTGCAGACAAGCCTCGACGATTACGATTATTTTCAATCATGGTTTATTTTTATTTTACTTTCAGAGAAAAATAGCGTAAGCCTGTACGGTATGGGGGAAAGAGTGGGTGCTGATTGTGTTTTTGCTGAAATTATTTATGGAACGAGCCTGCACGTGTAGGTATCTGCACGTAGAGGTTTCATTCAACCCTGCCAGCGCCTCCTCTTTTGTGAGCAGACAGGGAGTTTATGCTGAATAAAGAAATGAGGGTGGGAAGTGAATGGCGCAATTCAAGCAAATCACCCTCAAGCTTTCACGCCGATGCCTTACTTAACCGATAGAATAAATTAATATACTATCAGTATCCAATTAATACTGATACTAATTGATTGACTTTCATAAAGCTCCCATAAAATACAAAATACATGCTTCCAATCGATTAAAAGAACGTTTCCAGATGAAAACCGATTGATGCGGCATTACCTGAAAACAGGTAAACAAATAAAAAAGTGCAATAAAGATGGAGAGATTGGGATCATTCAGAGCGAGATTGGAGATGCAAGAATACGCTTCGTTTACACCGTTAGAAGCGGGACGATTTATATATTGACAATAGAGGAATAAAATATGACAAAATGCCCCCTATGCGAAACAGAGATGAGAAAAGAACGTAAGGAGATAGAAAAAGGCGTATGGGTTACTGTTGAGGTCTGCCCCCAGTGCAAAGATGAATGGATAGATGAAAAAGAACATGACATGCTTGTAGATATTTTCAAGCGCAAAACCTTCAACCTCGGAGGCAGTATCGCTGTCAGGATACCCAAGGAAATAGCCGATGCTCTTTCCATAAGAGAAGGAACAGAAGTGAACTTCGCTGTGCAAGATAAAAAGATAATAATATCCAGGGCAACTGCATAAGCTTACATTACCTCACCGCCATCAACCTCTCCGAATATAACTCAATCGAATGCCCCACCCATGCGTATCATCTCATTCAAACCCGCCAGCTCCTCCTCTTTCGTCAGCAGCTTCATCTTTCTTTCCCTCCTCCATAGTCCGGCAGATAAGCATTTTCGGATACAGTTCAACATGGAGCGAAGCAACTGATAACTTTATATATCACTTGATACAAAATAATATCACATGCTACAAGAATATACCACCTATCGCGTCCTCACGCTGTTTTTTGACCAGCCCACAAGGCACTTCCAGCTCAGGGAGATTTCAAGGATGCTCAAGCTCGGAATGCCCTCCGTGATAAACCACGTAAAGAAACTTGAAAAAGAGGGCTTAATCAAAAAAGAGAAAAGAGGGGTCTATGAGAGCTATGTTTCGGGAAGAAATGACCTGTTCAGGATTTACAGGAGAAACGACATCTTGTTCAGACTGTCTGAATCCGAGCTGGTTGATTATCTCGCGGAAGAATTCATGCCCGACACTATAGTGCTTTTTGGCTCGTGCGCCAGGGGTGAGGATATAGAAACAAGCGACATTGACCTGCTGGTGGTTGCAAAAGAAAAAGAAATCGAGCTAAAAAAATTCGAGTCTGCGCTCAAAAGGAAAATATCTCTCCACTTCGAAGAAAATGTTTCGCAAATTCCGAAAGAATTATTAAACAACATAGTCAATGGCGTGGTGGTCTATGGTTATCTTACGGTGTTTCAATGATATCTTGGAAGGAATCGCAGGAAGAGGTCAGAAAAATCAAGCCTGACAGGCAGATGGCTTCAGCAATACTTCGCATGATTGAAGTCAGGATGAAAGCGCTGGAGGAGTTAAAAGGCAGGCGCGAGTTTGCCTCCCTCGTCGTTGAGGATTATTATGAAATAATAAAGGAAGCGCTGACGGCTCTGATGGCTATAGACGGTTATAAAACGCTGAGCCATGAGGTGCTGATAGCATATCTGAAGGAATTCTATCCGCGGTTTTCAGATGCGGAAATCTTGCTTGCAGATAACCTGAGGCAAACGAGAAACAAAATCGCATACAGAGGGTTTTTCGTTTCCCCTGACTTTGTTGAAAGAAA
>JAQUQX010000008.1 GCA_028715885.1 Candidatus Methanoperedens sp. | reverse complement strand
CTTGAGGACTGGGGCGACTTTGACCAGTTTGATTTCAAAGCGCCATGGTATCCTCGGGAATACTACGACATCGTGAAGGATTTCAGGGCTGGCATGCCGTGGAACTCAGGATGTGAATTCGATGAGTGGTGCGGATTTTATGATGGGATATTGGAAAGGCTTGAAGAGACACTTCGGCATAAGAAGAACATGTACGGCGCACTTGGCACTAAATCAATTGGAAATATCCTGGAAGGACTGCGGGATGAAGAAGACAGAATGTAGCTGATAGACTCGTCAGCATGGCTGTCCTGTAACTGCCAATCATACCACCCCTTCCAAATATTCCACAATCCTTCTCGTGACATCCAACCCGCATGCATCAAATATTCCCTTCCCCGATGGCGTTCCGTTAATCTCGATGACATAATCCCTGTCCCCCTCGATAATATCAACGCCCGCATAAGTCGTGCCGATAACCTGCGCAGCTTTCAAACCCAGCCTCTCCTGCTCTTCCGTTAATACGCAGGGTTTTGCGCTCCCGCCCTGGCTCAGGTTGTTTATCCATCTTCCGGCAGGCGCGTTCCTGTATATCGAACCCGCCACTTCGTTACTCACCACGAATATCCGTATGTCTCTTCCGGGATTGGGTATGAATTCCTGCATGTAGAGCAGGCTGTTTTTTTCCAGAAGCCTTTCGAGTTTTTTTACTCCGCCGTCATCGTTTTTTACGCACTCAACGCCGATGCCCTTATATCCGAACACGGGCTTTACCACGGCGCGCCCGAATGAAGCCAATGCATCCAGTGCTTCATTAAGATTGTTGGTTACCACTGTTTTTGGTGTTGGTATCCCGTTTCTCTGGAACAAATAGCTTGAGACGTACTTGTTTGCCGCTTTTGCTATAGATTCCGGTGAATTGATAACTACGATTCCAAGCTCTCTTAGCTGGCAGAGTATATCGAACCTGAACGAGACATCATTGCGTGTCGCAGGTCCAAGGTCCCGGACAATAACCGCATCAAGTGCAGTCAAATCGATTTTTCCCGCATACAGTTTACCCGATGAGATATCCGAAGTCGCACCGCTGAAGCTGAATTTTAAAGGCTGCATTCCAAATTGCGCTACGGAATTGCAAAGAGAAATGCCAGTCCAGTCTTCAGGGTCTGTTACCGCTATGCCTATTTTTTTCATGCTTTCTTACCTGTAAAATCACTCATATCTGAAACACCGGTTCCGAGATGCGGGAATCCGGATACAAGGCAGGCGAGAAAATTCACAACCATTTCTGCCGCATCGATTATCACGCCATCGCTTGTAGCAACAACGTCTTTTGATTTCTTCAAATCATAATCTACGTGTTTTGAGGTTCTTGCATCTCCTTTTAACCCGTAATAACTCATTTTTTCCCGCAGCTCCTTTGCAAGCGCTCCGCTTTTGCTAATCTGTGAATCTAATAGAAAACATATTTCAGCGGGTTTCTTTTCTTTTAAAAACCGGCATATCAATTCAATCGCATTTTCTGTGTTTTTTGCCGCCCTGAAATTCCTGAATACGCCCCTGATGTCCCTTATCACCCCGTCATCGCAGAGGTATGCTTTTTTCTCAATAATGCTCTCCATCCCGATGATGATATTGTATCCGTCTATCATAATTTTGCTCCCCTTTATCTTATCACATGACAAGAATTTCGCATGCCGCTTTTCGCAAACAGCTTTTGCCAACACAGTCCTTGAAAGAAAGCGCCTTGATTCATCATCAAGCCTGTAATGATTGCACACAAACCCCACGGCGCCCGTCTGCGGATAATCCCTGTCAAGAAGGTATCGTATGTCCGAAGCCGCATTCCCAATGCTCATGGAGCCACCCTGAATCGCAGAAGCGCCGCAATACCGCCCAGTGATTCCAGTCTCTTCCCAGGTTCAAATTCCGTGCTGAATACCACAATTTTTCCCTGGGCGTGTTCCACATCCTTCAAAAATTCATCTATAGAGCCACCCTCGCGTTCGGTGCGCAGCAATTCATCTGCAATCAACAGGGTCTCGATCGCCCCGAGGCTTTCTGCATTCCTTACATCCTCCATCCCGTAAGCCGCTTTTCCGTTTATTGAAATCTCCTTTATCAGTTCTTCGATGAGCTGTGCCTCCCTGCCTATCCTGGATTCCTGCATTATCCTGTCAACTGCCCCCCGGCGCAGCACTTCCTGGAAACCCGAAACACCGATGGATGCGGTATCTTCAAGCACTATTTTTTTCGAAAGGTCGGGCTCTCTGGTCCGTATAAACTCAAGAAAATCCTCTTTCGTGAATCCCGGACCTGCAAGTATCACGGCATCCACTTTTTCAGAAGCCCATTTCAACTGCGATGCCAGTTCTCCAAAAAACTCGTTTCGCCTGTTGCCCTCGCCTTTCCCGAGCGACTGACGGAGTGACGAGGACTCTTCAACCCCGAACTGCCTCACCACTCCTATGGACGCCTCACCCTCTTCTATCGTGGCGATTATCACTTTCGGGCGCAGTGATGCAATCTGGGCTTCCTTTATACGTTCAAGCTGGTCGTTTTTCCAGTTCTTTATTATCGAAAGGTCTGTCCCCTCTTCGATATTCAGCGTGTGGTATGCCCCGGTGTCAATCCCGTCCACGATAGTCCCGTGTATGCGCAGGCGGTTTGAGAATTTATGGAACTCCACTTTCTCGACCGTTATCCCGAGGCGGACAGTCTTTTTATCAGCTTTTTCAGGTCTTAATTTGTCTGTTGCACCTTCTATTCTCCTTTTGGTGAAGGAATATACAATGTCCCCGGGCTCAAGGATATATTTCAAATGCCAGAGGTCGTCCAAGGATTCCGAGGTAAGTGAAATCTCGCCTTCATTGAATCTGAGTTCTTTTTTAAGAATTTTCATTGATTCACCATAATTTACGCAGGACATAAAAAAGAATTAGAATGAAAACAATTCCAAATACCCAGATTAAAGGCTCTTCCGGAGTATATATTCGAACAGATGAGTTATTGTT
This sequence comes from Candidatus Methanoperedens sp., assembly GCA_028715885.1. Classification (GTDB taxonomy): domain Archaea; phylum Halobacteriota; class Methanosarcinia; order Methanosarcinales; family Methanoperedenaceae; genus Methanoperedens. The sequence continues at coordinate 51,681 of JAQUQX010000008.1, read as the reverse complement.
GCCTGGATTGCGGGTAGTGTCAGGTATTATTTCTGTTATATCAGGCATGGGCATATCAGGGTCGGTGAACTGGTGGATATAAAGCGATACAAGGTTTTGTTCGGGAGAACCCGAATATATATTATCAACTTTAACCGACAGTATTGTCCTGTTGGTTTTGTTATATATGAAATAACCTTTATCAACCACGATATCACTTTTTACAATCCGATCATTTTCCGTCAACTGAAGCCAGACCGAACCGTCGTTGCTAACGCTTTTCACATCGAGAACATACCCCTGGTATAGTCCATAGGAATCCCCGGTAGCAAGATAGACAGCGGTTCCATTCAATAAGGTATCGCCGCCAGCCGACCCTATCAATATCAAAAAGAACAAAGATAAAAATAAACATAAAACGTTTCGTATCCGCAACATATTATTTTCATTGAGTTTGTACGCATGCTTATATATTTCCTTTGCATCTCACTGAAAAAGTATGGCAATTTCGGTAAGACTGTGTTCGGGCAGGACAGCATTTGAAGTTAGCACCAATATTAAAATTGATTTAATCGGCGCAAGCCTGAGCTTCAACACCAGGGTTGCTACAAAACACATATTACTGCTAAATTACAAAGGGGTGGAAGTTTCAATGTACCCGAGCGGCAGGATGCTTATAAAAGCTAAGAGTAAAGAAGAATCTCTTGATATAGCCAGAAACATACTGGCTGAACTCGGATGCGAAGAATGACCAAAAACATATAAAACATGACAATAATAAGTGATGCTATGAAGAAAAGCTATCTAATCCTGTGGTTTAACAGTGAAGGAGAGAAGCCGTCTGAGATCAACCGCCGTCTCATGTCGCTGGGATTCAAGCCCATGCAGGGGACTCATGATTACGTTTATGAATGGGGAAAGAATGTGGATGTTGACGAAATCCTTCGTTTTGGGGATAAAGTCCAGATGACTCTTCAGGGTTTGAATGTGCTGTTCAAGCTCGAAACCCTGTAATCTGTTACCATATTTTTTATCAATTTTGTTATCGAAAACTATTAATCATGATAAACTAATATTATGATTTACCTTATCTGTATTTTGCAGGTAGGGTGCACGCTACGATGAGCTAGCAAGGAATCGGCAGAAAAACCACATTTGGGAATATAATACCAAGTTTCCCGGGCGTGAATGCCCTGTGACCGTACAAGGTCTGAAAGGAAGTGGCTTGACTGGGATTTCTCCCTCCGGGGTGCTATAAGAAAGCGCATGGAGCGCAATTTACAGCGAAGTCAGCACGAAGTAAGTGTTGCGAGGGTGCTGTAAACCCTTCACAAAAGGGTCGGCTCATCAACCCGCTTATCATTTTACAGACGCATGTTCCATATTTATAATAGACATTTCATCTTTAAACCGGTATTCTCTCTGGATACGGTTGCCTTTTCGCTCAAGTATATTGTCCCTGTACATTCTTGCCAGATATGTAGATACTGTACTCAGGCTGATTTTACCGTACACAGCCTCATATTGCCGTTTTACGTCAAGGGATGAGAACCATATCCTGGGATATTCGAACCGCAGGAACATCTCCAGCCGCTCTTTCAATGTAAGGGGCTGGGTTTCATCAATACTTGTTGAAAACGATGTTTCTGGCTGTTTTATTTTGCTTTTTGCAGCCGACATTATAAATTTGGTTGCAGATAAAATCGGGAATTCCCCTGAGAACTCCGCATCCGCCCTGTTACCGTCATCGTTATCAAGGCGTACCTGCACTTCGTCTGCTTCGATTGAATTAAGATAGGTAACTGCCAGTTCGGCGCAGCCAGGTCCTTTATAATACATGCTCCCTTCATTTTTTCCTTCGATGTCAAGTCGTATTTTCATAATTCCTCAAAAAATTGGAGGCTGCCCGCCGCTCGAGGCGGACAGCGCGACATCCGGATTCCCCTCCGATGTCTCCTTCGTGGTGAAATATCGTTGTGAACGATATGTGAATAGATGTAAGTCATTATATATAAGCTTTTCAGTTGAAATAATAGTCAGTTAATGTTAAAATCAAAAAATATACACTTAAAACACATATTTTAATAATCTATTCAATTTTGATAGTATTTATAGATTAAATATGTTCAATTTTCATGCTGGCTTAAATACTTAGATAATTATTGATTTTATATTCAATAAAAAACAAAAAAATAAAAATTAAAATGATAAAAACAGTTATTTACAGTTTTTAAGTTAAATAAATGTATATAATATGATTAAAAAAGCTGCAGCGACGGGACAATCTATTTTAATGGTAACAATAAATTAAGCTATGGAGTTTAAGCGGTATGACTGAAAACACTATCGAATCCTTACTTGAGGAAAAACGGATATTTAATCCGCCATCGGAATTCAGCAAAAAAGCGTATATTAAAAGTTTCAATGAATACAAAAAGATATATGAGGAATCCATCGGCGACCCTGCTGCGTTCTGGGCGCAAAAAGCGGAAGAACTGGCATGGTTTAAAAAGTGGGACAGGGTGTATTCCTGGGAGCCTGAAAACGTTGTATGCAGATGGTTTGAGGGGGGAAAGTTGAATGCGTCTTACAACTGCCTCGACAGGCATCTTTCTTTGCGCGGTAACAGGATTGCCATCATGTGGGAGGGCGATACTGGAAAAACTGCAAGCTACACTTACAAGCAATTACATACCGAGGTCTGCAAATTCGCCAATGTCCTGAAAAAGAAAGGAATCAAAAAGGGTGACAGGGTGGCGATATATCTCCCCATGATACCGCAACTGGCGATATCCATGCTTGCATGTGCCAGGATCGGGGCTATTCACAACGTGGTCTTTGCAGGATTCAGCGCGGATGCGCTGCGCGACCGTATTAATGACAGCGCATGTAAGATGGTAATAACAGCCGATGCGGGTTTGCGGGGCGGTAAGCTGGTGCCCCTGAAAGAAAGCGTTGACAGGGCGCTTACTAATAGTGTTGAAACCACTATCGTTTATAACCATGCCGGCACAAATGTGAACCTGAAAGAAGGAAGGGATTTCTGGTGGCACGAAGAGATGGCAACAGCCTCCGGGAAATGCGATCCCGAGGTAATGGACGCCGAAGACCCGCTTTTTATCCTCTACACAAGTGGAAGCACAGGCAAGCCAAAAGGCGTGCTGCATACCACGGCAGGGTACCTGTTGTACACCATGCTTACTTTCAAGTGGATTTTTGATTATCGTGATGAGGATTTATTCTGGTGCACAGCTGACATAGGCTGGATTACCGGTCACAGCTATTCTGTTTACGGACCTCTTGCAGCCGGGGCAACGGAGCTGATGTTCGAAGGTGTTCCCAATTATCCAAAACCCGACAGGTTCTGGGAACTGGTGGAAAAATATAAGGTCACGATTTTCTATACCGCCCCAACCGCTATCAGGGCTATGGAAAGAAGCGGCGATGAGTGGCCGAAAGGAAGAGACCTCTCAAGCCTCCGCCTCCTCGGCACTGTAGGCGAACCCATAAATCCGGAGGCGTGGATGTGGTATTATAATGTTATCGGGAACAGGCGCTGTCCGGTAGTCGATACATGGTGGCAGACAGAGACCGGCGGCATCCTGATTACACCGCTTCCCGGAGCCACGCCTCTTAAGCCCGGTTCTGCGACATTCCCTTTTCCGGGCATTGAGCCCGCAGTTGTAAAGCCTGACGGGACAGAAGCAAGCGTCAATGAGGGAGGAGAGCTTGTGATTAAAAAACCATGGCCAGGCATGATGCGAACGGTTTACGGCAACCCTAAACGGTTTAAGGATACGTATTTCACGCAATTTCCGGGGTTGTACCAGACTGGGGACAGCGCCAGGAAAGACGATGATGGGTATTTCTGGATAATGGGCAGGATAGACGATGTGTTAAAGGTTTCGGGGCACAGGCTTGGGACCGCTGAAATCGAAAGCTCTCTCGTATCGCATCCTTCTGTGTCGGAAGCAGCCGTGGTGGGTTATCCCCATGATATAAAAGGCGAAGCCATCTATGCTTTTGTCTCGCTTAAGGAAGGCGTGGCAAAAAGTGACGGGCTTAAGGCAGAACTCATAACTCATGTCAGGAACAATATAGGTCCGATTGCAAAACCCGATAAGCTGCAGTTTGCAGAGGCGCTACCCAAGACCCGCTCAGGTAAAATCATGAGGCGGATACTGCGTAAAATAGCGTCAGGAGCAATCCATGACCTCGGGGATATTACAACGCTGGCTGACCCATCGGTTGTTGAGGTGCTTGTGAAGGAGAGGGAATGAGATAGTTGAGCGATGCGTATCAGGAATAAAGAGGATGTGCAAAAATCGAAAAAAAAAGATTATTTGGATAAAACCACAGGCTGCCCTGTCGGGATTACCCAGATGACGTTCGGACTTCCTTTCAGTGTATCATATAATGCTAATTTTGCATTGAAATCGAGCTGTTCCTGGGGAACATTCTTCAAAATGTCCGCCTGGCTCTTTTGTGCTTTTGCAATAGTTTCTATTGCTTCTGCCCGGTTCTTAGCCGCATTTAATTCACCTTCGGATTTTGCCTGTATAGCCTGTTTTTCCGCAAGAGCATCCAGAGCAATCTTGGTAAATGTCGGTCTCAGCAAGGATACAGAGTTTACCTTAATTCCGAATTGCTCTTCAATCTTTGACTCTTTTAACTTCTGATACAATTCGGCATTAATAGAAGTAATTTGAGTCGTAATCTTATCAGAGGACTGAGACTGGAGATAATTAAAGACCAGACTGTCATACGCTTTTTGTAACTGCTCCTGTGGATGCGTATTTTTAACTCCGAATTGTATCAAATCCACAATTTCAAAAGCCATTACAGCGCCTGTATCAACTACCTTATCGTCAGTGGTTTTAATATCAAATCCAATTGCTCCTGCCTGACTATCTCCTTTAAACTTATTTTCAAGTTCTAAATAATCCGCCGGGAAATATATGTTATTATTTACAACGCTGTATTTTTCAACATCAGTAAGCAAAGGAGTTCTTGTATGCCATCCGATTTCTGTCATTGGAACCTTGTTTCCGTTTACTTCAGTTATTATTGCTCCCGTTCCGGTTTCAATACGGTAGCTTCCAAGAAGGACTGCCATTACAATAATAAATAGTACAAAGAGTACAACTACAACGAGCCCGCCTATACTTACGTTTCCTTTATCATTGTTAATAATGGTCACTTTTTTAATTTTTGGCTCCTCATCATTTTCTTTTGAGATTAAAGTTATCCCTGCTATGATAGCAATGATAAACGGGATAATTGCTAATCTGCTATGTTCTAATGCCATGCCTGCGGTCAATAAAACCATTACCAAGAAAATAACGAGGCTTGTGTTAATTTTCATCTTTTTCCCTCCTTTAATAATATCCGCATTTTGAGCTTTGGGGTTCAGTTTCTTTCTGAGCCATAAACATAGGCATATAGATACACGAAATATATACATCTTGCGTACGAAACTTTTCAGAGGTGATAACTAAAGTTACAAACGGTTTTTGGAAGGCTTTGGTAAGTACATCATCATTATCATGACACTTATAGAAAGATATTAATAATACTAAAAGAGATACGCTAATTTGTAATGCAAACCACGAATTATGAAAAACGTAATAAATAACGTCAAAGTAGCCTATAGCAGGCAGTTTTTAGGTTTCAGTTCAATTATTCTAATACTCATAGCAGTTTCAGGTTTCCTGTTTTTTGAAAATATGCGAAACGAAGAACAGGTAGTGAAAATTTCAGAACAGTTTACGAAGGTTATCCATGAGGCAGATATACTTAATGCAGAGGTTCCTGACCCTGTATTTAAGTATGCGCCGTTGATGATAGATGCCGGAGATCCCAGGATTAAAGAACTTGCCTCATCCCTGAGAGGAAAGGAAGAGATTTATCTTTTTGTCAGGAATAAAATCGAATATTCTGAAAAATATGACACGCGGAGAACTGCCACAGAAGTGCTGGAGAGCAGGCAGGGGGACTGCCTCGGGCATGCTGATTTGCTGGCTGCTCTTTTGAGGGCGGATGGTTACACAGAGGATGAGGTAGTGGTCAGTATGGGTTATGTTAGCCTCAATGGGGAAAGGCGGCACCATGCATGGGTTGAATTCAACGACAAAGGTAAATGGATAGTGCTTGATGCCAGCAAGTTCCTGGGAAAATTTGAGTTTGGCAGGTGGGATATAGAATCATTTTACCAGACTTTCCAGGCAGAGTCTTATGTTAAATTCAATGACAAACATCTGCAAGAGCATTTAGAACGTTAAATTATCGTTCTGCTGTTTTTTTCTCTCAGATACCGGTTTGTCTGCTATAGATTTTTCAATATCCGCCGGATTTTAAGAAATCGTCTGCAAGATTTTTCCGTATATTTATCCTGCTCTCATCAACGACTTCGGTAATTTTAAGTATTTTCTGGGCTTTTCTTTCCAGAGGAGGGCAACTGCATTCGTAAATGTAATGTAAGTACCCAGTCTTAAAATTCTCCACTGTATCAAGATGTGTATAAGGTGCACCGCACTTGGAACAGTTTTCCACCTTGGGAATGAGTTCCCTGCAATGCAGGCATTCATGGACTATAATTTCCACGATGTTATTGTCGGTATTTAAGGCGGTGAGTTTAAATTCCTTCTTTTTTTTAGGTGCATCCAAACGCATCACATCTAGTTGAAATTAAAAAAAAACAATAAAAAAAACTTTTCATCTGTGTAAGTTTGCTGTGAATTTATACTTACTGGCTTTTCTTCTTCTTTTCGCGGTTCTTCCTGATTTTCTCTATTTCTGCTGGACCGATTACTCCGCCCATGAGTATCACCTTTAATCAATACGAATTCATCATAGATAAAATTATCTGAGATTTCGACGCCAGAGCGATTTTTAAATATCCTGTAGCACAGATGCAATCACGGGAGCCACACTTACAACACTTACTCCTTTATCTATGGTATCTGTGGCAATGATTGCCTTCACTCCGGCTTTGAATAATTTCAGGATGGCATTGTTTGAAAAAACAGGATGCACACAGGCTGCAAACACTTCGTGAGCCCCCTGCTTTTTAAGCAAGGATATGGTTTCCGCCATCGTTCCCCCGGTTGAAATAATATCATCGATAATTATAACATCACGTCCTTTAACCGCAATATTTTTAGGATGGATGCTCACTTCCTCTCCGCTTAAGCGCGTTTTTTCAAGGAAATCATAATCGATACCAAGATTCTCGGATGCATTTCGGGCAAGGCTGATAGCGCCGTCGTCCGGAGCGACGATAAGCGGGTCTTTGAATTTCATATTTTTTATGTATTTCCCTATCATCGGGGTAGCATCAAGATTAACCGCCTTTGCGTCGAAATAACCGAGAATGCTCTCGTCATGGATATTAACTGTAAAAACACAATCCGCCTCTATCGCCTTTGCGATCACGCGGGCACTTATGGGTTCTCCCTTCTTGAACTGTTTATCCTGTCGTGCATAACCCATGTAAGGAATGACTACATTGAGTTTGGCAGCCTCGTTGCATGCATCTATTAATTGTAGCAACACAATAAAATCAGAATCGTTCACTATGCTTTGGATTATCGTAACGTTATCCCCGGCAAAATCATCAAGGATGCGTATGTATGACTCTCCATCAGGAAATCTCTTAAATTCACTTATCATTAGATTGGATTTCAATGCATCTGAAACTCTTCCCGTAAGCAATTGTGAAGCAGGACCGCCAATAATATTCAATATTATTCCTCATGCCTGTAATAGACAGAAAGAATATAAAGAATTTGTTTGGCGATTATTAGCACTTTTTTATTTAGTTAATACTGTAATGTATTATCGTTATATTTATGTACTGCCTGAGCCATTCTAAATCGCCGCAGCTATAGTTAAATTTATAAATTGCTGCGTATCTAAACGTCAGAAATAATAATCGTAGCAATTGCGAAAAAATGCAAAAATTTATAATAAATCGGATTAATAATTTACACAATTAACCCAGGAGAATAAAACATGACGCTGTTTATCGAAATAAAAAACCTTCGTGTTGGCTTTGATGGAATTGATGTTCTTAAGGATATTAACCTTGAAATCAAAGAAGGAGAAATAATTGGGATATTAGGAAAGAGCAGCGCGGGAAAATCCATTCTCATGCATGTATTGAGAGGTGTAGAAGCTTTTGATGATATGGCAGGAAGCGTAATTTATCATCTTGCCAGGTGCAATGGATGCGGGTACATCGATCGTCCAAGCAAGGTAGGAACTGCATGTCCGAAATGCAAGGAGTCTTTTGAGAAAGTGGACGCGGATTTCGTAAAATTGCCAATCCATGACCCGCTTAGAAGGGACATAACAAGAAGGATTGCCATCATGCTGCAAAGAACGTTTGCATTATACGGCGACGAGCGGGTTATTGTGAATGTCATGAACGCGCTACAGGAGATAGATGAACTGGGTCCTAACGCAATCCATAAGGCAGCGGATTTATTGGACCAGGTGAATCTTTCCAACAGGATGATGCATATTGCAAGAGAACTCTCAGGCGGTGAAAAACAGCGCGTAGTCCTTGCAAGGCAGCTTGTAAAAAATCCCATCCTTTTATTGGCAGACGAACCCACAGGCACTCTTGACCCCAAAACTGCGGAAATGGTTCATGAGACTATTTTAAATGCGACTAAGAATTATAATATGTCCCTTGTTATCACATCTCATTGGCCCAAAGTTATCGAGGAGCTTTCCCATCGCGCGCTATGGCTCGATGAAGGAAAGATTATAAAAATTGGCGACCCGCATGAGATTGCGGCATTATTTATGGAAGAAGTGGGCGAGTTAGGCGAGCATGAAGAAGTGAAAATAGGACAACCTATTATACGCGCGCATGATTTGCACATGACCTATTTCTCCCTGGACAGGGGCATCGTCAGGGCTGTCAATGAGGTCAGTTTCGATGTGAAAGAAGGCGAAATATTCGGCGTAATCGGGGTCAGCGGTGCAGGTAAAACCACAACATCCAAGATTATTTCAGGGCTGCTGAAACCGACTTCAGGTTCGATTGATGTAAGAATCGGGGATGAGTGGATAGATCTGACACAGCTTGGTCCTGACAAGAAAGGGCGCGCCACCAAATATATAGGCGTGCTTCACCAGGAATACAGCCTGTATCCCCACAGGAACGTTATTAATAACCTGACAGAGTCCATCGGTCTTGATTTACCTTTTGAACTGGGCGAGAGAAAAGCGATCCATACATTGATGACGGCAGGTTTCACAGAGAAAAAAGCAAAAGAAATCCTTACAAAAATGCCTGATGAATTAAGCGAGGGAGAAAGACACAGGGTGGCAATGGCTCAGGTATTAATCAAAGAACCAAGGATACTTGTTTTTGATGAACCCACAGGAACAATGGACCCGGTTACGAAAATAGAAGTTTCAAGGTCGATCTTGCATGCAAGGAAAGAACTGGGTGAGACGTTTGTCATAGTATCGCATGATATGGATTTTGTGGCGCAGGTGTGCGATAGGGCTGCATTGATGCGTCTTGGCAAGATTGTAGATATAGGGGAAACTGATGCAGTTTTATCAAAACTTTCCGAGAAAGAGCGGGAAGAAGCTCTTGAAGGAATTGTTAAAGAATTGAAATAAAGAACCGCTGATGAAGGCTGATAACGCATATTCGTGCGCCCCTGTGAACTCATGGAGGTTATGTGATTTCAATAGAGATTAATGGGCAAAAACTGGATTTAAAAGACGACGCAAGCCTGGAAGAAGCAATAGAACTTGCAGGAGCCTTCTATATCCAGGGCACAACAATCGGCATCTTAAAAACCGGCGCGAAAAAGGAAGAAGCAACGCCCGAATTTAAGATATTAACCGCAAAGGGCGAGTTCAGGATTGAACTGCTTGGCGATTCAGCTCTTTGGAATGAATTCAATCATCTCTTTTTTAATACAAATGCACACTGGGAGACAAGGGACGTTATTGCATTTGGTCCTGTTGAAACAGATGCCATCCCGCAGAGAGCTGAACAAAAATATAATCGGTATGACGTTTTTCTCGGGACTGGGGGGTATGATTCAAAAAATACATACCTCATGTTTGCAAAAGATAAACATATTTCGGATTACGGCAGCCCCAAAGATGCGGTTATTGCAAGAGTCATAAGCGGCAAGAACACCATTGCAAACCTAAAACAGGGAGATTCCTTAATGAAAATTGAACCCGTCATAAAATGGGAAACACTTCTGGATAAGATTTCCACCACGGATTTGAATACCAGACTTGAAGACGGGATGAGGATTTTTACATACTTTAAAGTTGACCTGGTAAATGAAGCCCCGGAAGGTGCGGAGCATTTCCTGGCGCTTATCCGAAGGAAAATATTCATGGTGGGTACATTCTCAAACTCATTCATTTCTGATGATGCCCTTAAAGGGGAAGGCTGTCCGTATGAACACTGGGACGCGCGTTCTGAAGGCGCAGTAGCAGTCCGCACAGACGGGATTGGAAACGGGCGCGTGTATATCTATAAAGATGACCGGACATCGAGCGCGGTTCACAGCGTTGTAGGGCATGTATCACAGGGAATCGAACTTATCAAGATAGCTCCAGCAGGTTGCAAACTTTCCGTCCTGTCCAATCCCCGGCGGGTAATGATTCTGGGAATGGGTTTTGCTGAAGCTGAAAAAATGCTAAATGACCGCGGGTTGAAATTAGAGAAGCAAGGATACACTGGAGACGATGCGATTATAGTCGAGCAGGAGCCGGATACCACAATTGGAATCATACAGGAAGGAGGTATGAGCGGTCTTGGCGTGCGCTCTGATAAAATAATCGATGTGCGCTTTTATGACGACCTTGCGCCAATAACGCTTGATTTTTTCAGGCATTCACTGCGCCTGAAAGACAGACCTCTTGGTCCACTGCCTGTGTTCTACACGTATGAAAACACATATCTTTTCAGGTCTGAAAAAGAAGCTGAAGCTTATAAAGAGCTAAATCCCGAGAATGTCCCCAGGGCAAAAATCAATGCCGGGGAAATCGGGGTAACCAACCAGGCTGCAAAACGATACGGCATGATAGGCGTCAAGCTTACCGATGACGAAAGATACGGTCCGACAGGAGAGAAATTCGAATGCACCAATATCATAGGAAAGGTCATCGAACCGCAGCGCTTGAAAGGAATAAAAGCCGGGGATATTGTTTATATAAGAGAGGTTTTTTGATGGACACCATAACAAAAATGGTCGTAATCAATTCTGCAAAAGTCCTGCCCAGCGACGTGGTTATCAAACTTTATGAATCAAATGCGGACGTGATGATTAAGGAAACATGTTTTGGGGTTATGGTATCAGGGGAACGGGCAATTGTGGATGCGCTCCTAGGCAGTATTCGTAAAATGGACCCATACGGCATTTTCATAAAAGAGCGTGGTTTTTCACCCGGTGAACCATACAGGTGCAGGGCAACCAGGCGCGGGGGAGCAAGACCGGGATTCCATGCTCTTGAAACCGAGAATAAAATATTGCCACATATCGCATCTGCACTCCGGGCACTGGATAAAGGTGAAATTCCCGTGCAAAAGCCGCACAAGAGAAAACTTGATGTGGAAAAGCTTAAAGAAATAATAAAAGAATCAGAGGTAACACAATGAAGGTTTTTATTTACCCTACAAACAGTCTTATCCTTTCGGATCTGGTTGAACGTTTTGGTCATGAGCCGCTGGCTGTAATGCAGGAAGTCGGAAAAAAAGTAAGGACGCAGAGCCTCGACTCCCCGCCAATGAACATCACGCCCGAAGACCCGAAACTGGGATTGAAATATGCAGCCGTGGAAGTGCCTTCCGGCGTGAGGGGACGCATGTCGTTGTTTGACCCGCTTATTTCGAATGCTGAGGCAGCCATAATAGTGCGCGACCCTGTTGTTTCGTTTGGCTGCATGGGATGCGCAAGGACCAATGAACTGGTGAATTTCCTGATACGGGCAAAAAAAATCCCGCTGCTGGAATTGGATTATCCAGCAACAGAGGATGAAGCAAAGGAATTCGTATATAAAATCTCACAATTCCTGAAAAACCTTACTGCGGAGGGAAAGAAATGAGCACCGAGAACCCTGTACGAATAGCAGAGCTTTCATGCGGCGTGGAGTACAGCGGGATACAGAAAGAAATCGAATCCGCTGTGAAGCAGGTCAACGCAGTGATGGTCTATCCTGAAGTGGATATTGCGGACATTGAAGCGATTGAAGAAGAATTCGGGCTAAAAGTAGCCAGCCCCGACCTGAAACTCATGATGGCGCGGGCAAAGTCCATAGTCACAGGCAGGGTGCATGTTGATGCGGTTTTCGTTGCAACGTGTTTCCGGTGCGCGGAAGCTGCGATTGTCAGGAGCGAGATACGCAGGTATATCCATGAAAAAGCAGGCATTCCGGTAATAAGCTATTCATTCACCGAACGAACAACTGCGGGAACGCTCCTTACGAGGATGGAAGCGCTCACCACAACAGCGCGGCGAAAGAGTCTCCTTGCGAGAGAAAAACAGAGCGGTCTGACCGCAGGTATAGACTCAGGCTCCACGACTACAAAAGCCGTGGTCATGAAAGACAACAAAATAATCGGGAAAGGGTGGGTGCCCACTATTAAGGTGATTGAGAGCGCCGAGGAAGCTTACACCAATGCATTGAAAGAAGCAGGTGTAGCACGCAGCGAAATCCAGGCTCTGGGGACTACCGGGTACGGTCGTTTCCTTATAGGGGAGCATTTCAAGGCAGACCTCGTGCAGGAGGAAATCACGGTAAACTCAAAAGGCGCGGTCTATCTTGCGGACAAACAAAAAGGAACGGCTACAGTTCTTGATATAGGCGGCATGGATAACAAGGCGATATCGGTCATAGACGGTATCCCGGGCATGTTCACGATGGGAGGCATCTGCGCAGGCGCATCGGGCAGGTTCCTTGAAATGACGGCAAAAAGACTTGGCGTGAGCATAACCGAGCTTGGCGCCCTTGCAGTGAAAGGAAAGGCTTCGAATGTTAAAATGAACAGCTACTGCATCGTATTCGGGATACAGTCGCTTGTTAATTCACTGGCTGCGGGAAGCGCCCCTGAGGACGTTGCAGCAGCCGCGTGCCACAGCGTTGCGGAACAGTTATTCGAGCAGCAGCTTCAGGAGATTGATGTTAAAGAACCTGTAATAATGTGCGGCGGCACAGCCCTTATCGAAGGATTACCAAAAGCAATGGAGGAATTGCTTAAAGTGAAGGTCATCGTTCCCGAAAATGCGCAGTACATAGGAGCCGTTGGCGCAGCCTTGCTGGTATCCGGGTTCATTTCAAAGTGAGGGTAAATGGAACAGCTTGAAACTTTTGTGGTAGAGTCGCCTGATACTGTTGGAGCAAAGTCAACTCGTATATTGATACAGGATACACTGGCGGACCTCTCCCTGAACAGGGTAATAGGGAGATTGAAAGTTTTTGTTGACCCTGTACAGCCCGTTTTTATATTTACTGCCATTTTGCGCCTTGGCACGCCGTCTGTTAAAGTCAAGGACTTTGCCAAAGTGGATTTCGTTATAGGCAAGGAAGAAGTGAAGATAGAATTGCAGAGAGAAACATATGCGGTGAAATTGCTCAATAAACTCTGGGAAAGGTACGGCAAGGAGAATATCGAACAGCCTGATAGAAAAGTCATTATCGTAAAAACCGACCCTGTAAAGGAAGTTGATGCCCTGAACGAGCTTGTAATTGATGAGCCGCAGCAGGAAGTGCTTGACAGGCTTATTGATGCTATCGCGCTGCGCATTATCCCTGAAGGATTCAGGGTTCGTAAGCATGAGCTTTCGACCTCGCATGTTCTTTTTGTGGCTTCGGAGGATACGCTTAAGCCAGAGTGGATAGCGAAAGCAAAGGACATGCTGGAATCAATGCGGTTTGAAAATTCAGGGGAGGAAGAAAATGCTTGAACCTGTAAAATATGTGGGCGGCGTGTATAAACACAATCATTTAGTGGAACTGGTGGAAGACCTTGGCGGTTACATACTCCAGAAGAATGTGATGCAGACCGAGGTTGTTCTTTTGATGCTTGTCCCGATAAACGATATGCCGGTAGTGGAGGCTAAGGCAAAGGAACTTCTCGGAAAGCTTACGAGGGCGCCGCTTACAGGGACAGAGATAGCGACAGTGGCGCCTACGCTTGCATATCACCATCTCCCCCATCTTGATTGCGATGTGGCTGAATTCCTCAGGCAGCACGGCGCCAAGACCAATATGGTCGGGCTGGCTCGGGGTGTGGGAAAAAGGATATGCCAGATTACAGCCTACGAGCGCGACCTGATTAATGAGCATGACCTTGCTGTGTTTATTCTCGGGAATTACGAACACTGTATCATCGAGAAGTCAAAGAGGCTTTACGAAGGGATTGAGATACCCATAGTGGTCACAGGCGCGCCTGAACTGAAAACAGAGGATGTTCCGAATGCCACTGCGTATGTTGGTAATTTCGGAAGAATCCTGCACCATATGCGCCATTCAGAGGAACTCCGGACGCTGGATAAGCTTGCGGAAGTGATAGGCAAGGTGCTGGATAATGTGCGGGTGGAATTAGCAAAAGACCCGCCATCGGTTGCGCCGCCGCGCATCAAGAAGGAGATTGAGGAGCAGATACCTGATATTATCAACAGCCTGCATCCCCTGCCTATCGCGCTTCAGATGAATGGCGCACGGGTGAAGCTACCGTATGAGGAGTACCATGAGCAGATTGAGAATATTAAATTTGTGGAGGGGGTTACGATGAAGGAGGTGGCGCGGGTTTTGCCTTCGAAGATGAGGAATTTTATTTTGATTAAGGCGCTGCCGAAGAGCGAGACGGGGTTTGTGATATGAACGTCGAGATGGCATGAAGTGGTGAAATGACCGAAAAATTAAACCAAAAAGCGATGCGGATATTCGAGTCATTTAGTCAAGAGGATTTGAAAGGATTTCTTGCAATATCTTTGAGGATAGAAGAGAAGCGAGAAAAGGATATTGCTATTGTTCTAAAAAATATTTTATCTCATTATGAATGCAAACGCTGCCTTGATTGTTGCAGGTATTGCACCCCTGTGTTATTAGAGGATGAATTACTGACTTACATGAAGATTGTAGGCCCGAAATTTTTAGATATGTTGGATGAGAACTGCACTATGGATGTCTTAAAGGCGCCATGTGGTTTTTTAAGAGATATGAAGTGTGGAATCCACGATAAGAAACCATTTGTTTGTTCATTATATCCTTTTTCATTAAAAACACAAATGGTTAATCTTTGTTTATGCCCAATGGGTAAAGAAATCGAAAACGATGTGATATTATTCTATAATGAGTATCGAACCCAACACAATATTAAAATCCCCTTAGAGGTTCAGCAAAAAGTTGAGGCTTGGGGTAAGTCGACAAGAGAATTCTCTGAAGAGTTACATGGAATTGTTAATTTTCCGCAAGGGAGATTATTAGAAGAGATGACAATTTCTGACCGTTTAATAATACTGTTCGATAAGCATCTAAGCAGGACCAAAAACGCATCGTTATATCGAGAAGTTAAAAAGCCAAAGGAAAAGGCATGAAAATACGAAATGGTCGTATATTGGAGTGAAGATGACGACGCCTATATTGCTGAAGTGCTGGAACTTCCGGGTTGCATGGCGGATGGCAGGACGTACGAAGAAGCGATAAAAAATACACTCAGTGTAATAAAAGAATGGATAGAAACTGCTATGGAGCTTGGAAGGGAAATCCCAAAACCCAATGGCAGGCTGATATACGCGCAATGTTCACAATTCGTGAACGAAAAGTTTATAAATCGTGAACGATATGTTTCTAAATTGTGAACATTCATAAATTACTTTCGACAAAAGAAAGGATAAAAATCTTAAAATTAATCCTTTACAAAACATATCACCTGAGAGTTGTTGATGTTGCGAAAGAGTTGAGATTGAGCAAAGCTATGGTCTCCAAGTTTTTTGACATGCTTGTAAAAGAAAATGTTTTAAAGAAACTTGATACAAAGTTTATGGTTATTGATAAACCACAAACCAGAGCCATAAAAATATTCCTGAACATCGCATGCTTCAACGCAAGCCTGCTGAAAAAATTCAAATTTGTAAGAGGCGCCGGTCTGTATGGCAGTTTAGTGAAAGGAAACAATACAGAAGAATCGGATATTGATTTATGGATATTAATAAACATGACCGCCGAAGAAAATCTCGCAAAACTCACAAATGAATTAAAGAAAAAATATGGAAATATAAAACCTCTTTATCTGACAAAAGAAAAAATAGAAACATTAAAAAGAGAGGACACAGTGTTTTATCATTCTCTGGCTTTTGGCTCAATAAGCGTATACGGTGAGGAAATTGAAACAATTTAACTTTGATAACTGCGTAAAAGAGGGCTTGCTCAGAAGCGTTCCCCCATCAAAAGAAAAGGCAGAGGGCAGTATAAAAGCTGGCATGAAATGGCTTGAAGAAGCTGAAAAAGATTTAAAAAGCGAAGCATTCAATTCTTCGGTTTTATCTTCTTATCTTGCAATGTTTCATTCGGCTAGATCACTCCTTTACTTCGATGGCTACAGGGAGAAAAGCCATTATTGCATTGCCAGGTATCTCGAAGAGAAATATGTAAAGAACAAGCTGTTGGAGAGCAAATGGATTCAGCTTCTTGACCACTATAGAGAGCTAAGGCACGATGACCAGTACAGCATAACTTTCTTTGCCACAAAAGATGAGGCAGCAAGCGGTTTAATAACAGCAAAAGAATTTATTGAAAGGATACGAAATTTACTTCATGCAAAAAGGTAAAAATAGGCAGCATCAAGGAATATACTCAAGAAATGGAACTATGATGATAAGTACAAGAAAATGGTGAATTTTTCCTTCACAGACAGTTAATTTCAATATCCCAACAGATTAATTTACACTAATGACCGACATTAACCCAATTATAAATTTCTTCGCAATCCCCTTCTCCTTTCTCCTCGTAATCCTATCCATCCTCGCGCTCCAATCGCTCACAATAAACATAGTCAGCCGCCGTCTCGGCAACATCTCATTCAAACATCCCTACTTATCCAGAGCCATGAACTGGTGGGGCGTGTTCATCCATGAACTCAGCCATGCAATTACAGCCATCCTCACGCTGAATAAGATAAAAGAGTTCAAAGTATCATCAAGCGGCGGGCATGTTACGCATTACAGCACACGGAGCGGGTTTTTCCAGTGGCTGGGTACGCAGCTTATCAGCGCAGCGCCGGCGTTTGTGCCGCCCATCATCGTGGCAATGCTGCTGGGATATTTGCATTACATTGATTTCGAGAATATTGGGTACGATTTTGGGTCGTTAGAGCCTCTTACTATAATATCCAGCCTGTATCTCGATTTAATTCCCTCTATCGTAAAAACTGTCGGGCTGCGGCTGGTAAACCTCGATTACTCAAAAATTGAAAACATTGCTCTGCTGTTGGTTTTGACTTTTTCTTTCTCGGCTGCAAAACCGAGTTCTATCGATAGCAAATCCGGTATGCAGGGAGACTTGCAGTCATTGGTAGAAAGATTTTACAAATTCCCCCTGTATACATTGCTATCAGTGCTGGTTTTCACAGGAATTTTCTGGATATTATTTAACTGGGTTCATATATTGTTTCTATATGTTGTAATGTTCTTGGTATTACTGCCGATACTGTCTATTTTCGCTCTGGTGTGCAACTACCTTTTTATAAGACTGATAAACCTTTTTGATAGTTCTTCGAAACTGTATATTCTATTATCGATTTCAGCCTTTGTTCTTGTTTATTATTTTATGAGACAATATACAGGGGAGCAGTACCTGATTAATATAATAAGCGCTTGCGTACTGGTAGGAATTTTGAAACTGGCAAAATGAAAAAATTAAAAAGCACTTTGAGCAGTAGATATATATTCCTATTAGTCCAATAGGATTTAGTATGAAAACAAAAGTGGCACGAAGACATCAAATTACGATACCTGGAGAAATACGTAAAAAGGCAAAGATTAGTGTGGGAGACTTCTTAGAAATTTCGTATAAGCATGGAAAAATCACTGCGGAAAAAATTGACGAAAACTGGGAGAAAGTCATGAAAGAAACAAGAGGAGCATGGCGCAAACATCCGGTATTTAAGGAACTGGATGATGCAGTTGAAATAGTAAATTGGATGCGCGGAAAATTATGAACTATTCATTGGATACAAATGTTATCATAAGCCATTTCAGAGGGGATAAATTTTCAGAAGATACAGATAATTTTTTTGCATGGGTTAAGAATTCAGGGCACGAACTTCATATTGCAGATGTGGTATATGCTGAACTTTATACAGGGGTTTATTTATCACAAGATCCGGCAATTGAAGAGAAGCGACTACAGCGATTCCTGGCTGTAAATAATATTGAGGTGAAATATACTTCCTCAAAAATAGCAAAGCGTGCCGGGGAGCTTTATGCAAAACACCTTGTTAGGAACAGGAAATCATTAAAACGCATACTTCCAGATTTCATGATTGGTGCGCATGCCGAACTTCACAGTGCCGCGCTTATTACATGGAATCCATCTGATTATAAAATAAATATAACTGTCAAGACACCTGTGGAAGTTATGGAATAAAAAATACAGTATCTCGTTGCATATAAATACCAATAAACCAATAATAACACCGGGAGGAACCTATGGAATTAAAAACCGTGAAAATCACTTCACCACACGATACAAACCTCATCCTCGGGCAGACGCACTTCATCAAAAGCGCCGAGGATTTATATGAAGCCCTTATAACCTCTGCGTCTGGCATTAAATTTGGGCTTGCATTCTGCGAAGCCTCGGGAAAATGCCTCATCAGGAGCGAAGGAAACGATGATGAGCTTATCAAAGCGGCAGAGGATAATGCACTCACTATCGGTTGCGGTCACACCTTCCTGGTATTCATGAGAAACGCCTATCCAATAAACGTCCTGAACGCGGTAAAAAACGTGCAGGAAGTCTGCAATATCTTCTGCGCCACCGCCAATCCTGTTGAGGTCGTCATAGCAGAAACACAGCAGGGCAGGGGGATACTTGGCGTAATAGACGGCGAAAAACCGAAGGGCATTGAGGGAGCAAGGGATAAAGAAGAAAGAAGCTCTTTTCTCCGTACAATAGGTTATAAGAGATAATGGGAATGGATTACCTGAAGGTCAGGGTTCCTGCCACGTCTGCAAACCTCGGCGCAGGCTTTGATGTATTCGGCATAGCACTGGAAACCCCGTTTGACATAATAGAAGTCGAAAAAAGCGATAAAACGGAAATAGTAGTAACCGGAAGGAGCTCGCAATACGTGCCAACAGACCCAAAAAAAAATACAGCAGGTATTGTTGCCTCAATTCTTAAAAAGCCCGTTAAGCTCACAATACACAGGAACATCCCTCTCTCAAGCGGTCTTGGAAGCAGTGCCGCGCCTGCTGCCGGGGTTGCTTATGCGCTGAATGAATTATATGACCTTGGTTTATCTATGGAGGAACTTGTGAAAATAGCGGCGCAGGGAGAAAAGGGAGCTTCGGGCGCAGCCCACGCAGATAACGTCGCGCCTGCTATATACGGGGGCTTTGTGATTGTCCATAATGATAAAATAATTTCTCTAATGCCGGAGAATATCGGGATTGTGGCGGTTCATCCCGATATAATCGTGAGCACGCGTACAGCCCGCGCCATCCTGCCAAAAAAGCTCTCGCTTGCTGATATTTCTTTCAATACGGGAAATGCGGCGTCCATGGTCGTGGGCATGATGAGAAGCGATATAAGACTCATAGGAGAAAGCATGGAAAACAGGGTTATAGAGAACGTCCGCTCAAAACTTATCAAAGGGTATGCGCAGGTAAAAAAAAGCGCACTTGCAGCCGGCGCGGCGGGTGTAACGATAAGCGGTTCCGGACCGACCATGATCGCGGTTTGCAGGATGTATGAAAGAAACAGGATCGCAAAAGCCATGACACAGGCATTTTCAGGGAGCCGCATCAGGAGCGAAGCGTTCATAACCACAATCGGGAAAGGGATTGAGATTGTTGAGTAATTCTACAATTTAACCGGATTACATGTTTTGAAATTTTAGAACGATAACTATTTAAACAAAGCCTGTCAATATATGCATGTTCGTTAAACGACGAACGAGATAAGCGGGTTCATTTTTTCAACGATACCACCCACTCCCCTTCCCGCTTATCTTCTTTTAATTATCTGATTGCTCCCATGAATCTTTTTTTAATATCATTCGCGGACAGGGCAATTTCACCGCATCTGGCATTTGCAGGTTTCACGATAGCATGAATAAACCCGGCTTTTCGAAGCAAGGCATCCTTTAATTCAGCTTCAGTATGAACTTTCACGGTGTCTTTAATTCCGCTCGCCTTTGCCAGGAATTCAAGGTCTATCTGGCTGCATGTGGCAGTCTCCTGGTTTCCTGTGGAGCCGTATGTCCCGTTGTCCATTGCAATAACAGTAAGATTATCCGGATTATATGCCCCAATCCCGATTAGCGCATTCGGGTTCATGAGCAGGCTTCCGTCGCCGTCAATCACATACACGTGTTTTTCCTGTGCCAGCGCCAATCCAAGCCCGATAGATGACGCCAGCCCCATCGAACCCAGCATATAGAAATTAAGCTCCCTGTCCTTTATTTCATACAGTTCCTTTGCAGGGATGCCGAGGTTGGCGATTAGAATCTCCTCGTCGCCAGCGATTCCGGTTGCGGTTTTTATAGCATCGTATCTTGTCATTACAGGTTTTCTTATCTCGCTGTTGAGCTTCAGTTCAGAGAACCTGGGGAGTATCTCCTGTACTTCCGGAACCTCGCACGACGAACCTTCCCACACGGAAGGAGAAATCAGCACTACATGGGGATGATTGTTATTGAAAGCATCCTTAATGGCTGCATCTATTTTACCGAGGTCCTTTTGCGAATCGATTATGGTGAACTTTAAGCCGGCTGCGCCGAGGATAGCGGGCATCCTTTTGCCCAGATGCCACTGCGCTTCTATTGATTCCTTGTAAACCCCACGCCAGCTTGCCAGTATCGGCAGGGGAATGCCATAGGTGAGATTGAGTGAAAGGAGCGCATTTATCATGTTGCCTATGCCCGTACTCTGGATGACCATGACAGGTCGCCCGCCTCCGAGAAACACGCCCGCGCATATTCCAACCCCGTTCTCCTCGCGGGTGAGGGGAATGGTCTTAATATTTTTGCTTATCAGGGGCAACAGGCATTTTATCCTGTCGCACGGCAAAGTGGCGGCAATATCAATATGGTTATTCTGGAGGATTTCAACGACCTTTAGTTCAGGACTTTTCATCGGGTTATCTCACCGCAGAGGGCGCGCAAAGACAGCAAAGATTTTTTTCCTTCGCATTGTATTATTCGATTATATCTTCAAGTGGAACATTTGCAGTTTCGGCATGCGCGAATGGCTCTATCCTGTAAAGATGATAATCCTCCTCAACCCGCTTTACCCCGCCGCCTGTTATGTTCAATATAATATGTTCATCTTCTTTTAATGTTCCGCACTCCACTGCCTGTATTAAAGACGCGACTGCAACGCCGGCGGGCGGGAAGATATCTATACCTTCAAGCCGCTCAAACAATTCCACGGCTGTCCTGGCTTCGCTGTTGGATATCGCATACATGCTCCCGTTTGTCGAACGCAGTGCATCGTACACACCTCCGGGTACGGAATATGGCGGCTCCCTGTTGGATAGTATATCGGCGTACATTTCATGTATGAGTTTCTTTGGCTCCGGCATATCAATGTCTTTCATGATATCCCGCCTGCCTGCATTCCATGCATTGTACATGGGTACAAAGGGCAGGTTCTGCGACAGGTGAAGTCTGGGAAGTTTCATGCCGAACCTTCCATCTTCCAGCAATCGCAGCGCTGCTTCCCATGCTGCAATTCCTCCAGTTCCGCTTCCGATTGCCTGGAAATAGTGGTCAGGCATCCGTTTCATACAAACAGAGGCGTCCAGCATCACGGTTCCCATCCCGTCCCTGCGCGCCACGTTTCTTGCGCCGCCTTCTGCCTGCATGCCGGGAAGGGCGGAAAGCCGCTCGGCAAGATGAATTGAATCGGTGTAATCACAGTTATTTCCCATCTGTATAAGGCGAATCGAATCGGTTTGCTCTTCGGGAAGCCACATTCTTGAAATTCCGCTGCCCGGCACAACGATATACACCTTCACACCTGTCATTGCAGACACATGGGCAAAAGCGCGCGCTGTGTTACCCGCCGACGCAAGGACGAGGGTTTTTCCTGAATTCTTGAACTTCTGCAGGGTGGGGAAGGCTTCAAGCTCCTTGAAACTGCATGTTTTTATGAATGCCCCTTTTTCAGGCCAATATCCATTGAAACTTATGTATAAGTTCTTTAATCCAAGTTCGGACGCAAGTTCAGTACTTTTGTAAGTAACCGGGCCGGAATCCGAGGTTATTATCTCGTTTATGGGCAACCAGTCGTGGAATCTCCCCATTCCTGGGACATTTTTTAGTATAAGCCTTTTATTCCTGTAATTTGTCCGGAGCAGGCTGTTATCCGATGTGCATTTTAAGCGGTCGTCGAAATAAACGCCGTTGCATACAGTGCAAACAAGGTTATATTTTGCGTTTTCGGGAATAGAAATAAGCGGGTGAAATTGAGAAATGGTTTCGCTACATGCAGATTTGATTTCAGTCATAATTAATGGTTTGATTTAGGAGAGTATTTATGTCTTTCCGTTTAATGAAAATTTTTCTCCCAAATGGGATACTAAATTATCATTAAAATACAATTGTCCACTGAGCAGCCTATCGTGTGCTGTATTTACTGCAGCAGCGCAAAAACTCACCAAAGGAAACAGATGCAGGATGGGTATGCATGTAGCCTGCCATTGTATTATGCTCCATGAGACCGTCTTTGCACTCGGTTATCCCTTTTCCGCGCCTCAATTTATAGACAAAACGCGCGTCTTTATCGCATTCCGTTACTGAATAATGGAACTCATGTCCCTTGATCACCTTCCCCTTCTTCGCAACAGGCGAGTCTGCAACCGCCAACGCCTCGGTATAACCGAGCGCTGCAATCCTGTCAGTCATTCTCGAACTTGCAGGAAGGATGCCTGCCATTTTATAAGTCCTGTCTGTCCTGAGGCTTTCATTCAGATACAAAAGCGCGCCGCATTCTCCGTATATGGGCATTCCGTCTTCTGCGGCTTTTTTTATCTCATGGCGCGTCTGGGAGGCGGAAAGTTCCTTTGCAAAGAGTTCAGGATATCCTCCACCAATATATATCCCCCCCACAAGCGGCAGCCTGTCAGTCATCGGGCTGAAAAAAATTAGCTCTGCTCCCGACCTCCTGAGTTCATCAAATGAATCCTCATAATAGAAACAGAATGCACTGTCATAAGCAATCCCTATTTTGACATCGAATCTTTCCAGCGGTTCATCCAACTCCACATCAGGCGCGGTAAAATTACTGGCTATTGTTTTTACTGATTCTGTATCGATATGGTTTTCAATAAAATCCGATAGCTTCCCAGTCCCCGTATTTAAATACGGGGTATTCGTTTCACCTGCCATGTGAAGCCCGAGATGACGCGACGGGATTGACAGTTCCGGATTTTTGGGGAGCGCTCCTATAACGGGAATTTTGATACCGGCGCTTTTCAGTGAATCCTTTATGAGTCCAACATGCCTGTCGCTGCCCGCGTTATTGAGAATGATTCCTGCTATATTGACGCTGTCGAATTCGCTAAAACCTTTAACGATTGCAGCAATGCTTCGCGATGCGCCGTGCGTATTGATAACGAGTATCACCGGTATATTAAGAATCTTTGCAACATGGGCGGTGCTTGCAACTTCGGTATTGTCCAGACCGTCAAAAAGACCCATCACCCCTTCTATTATGCAAATATCAGCGCCCTGCGAAGCGCGCGCGAAGGTTTCAAGCACTCCCCGCTCACCCATGATGAAACTGTCAAGATTCCGGGAAGGGCGCCCGCAGATGCGTGTGTGGTAGGTGGGGTCGATGAAGTCCGGTCCGACCTTGAAAGGCTGGACTTTGTATTTTTTGCACAGCGTTGTCATCAGTCCCATTGCAACTGTGGTCTTTCCCACGCCGCTGCCTGTGCCTGCGATTATAAGCGCTTTTGTTTTAGTAACTGGCATCACAGCGAGGATAACGGTATTAAAGCATATAAACTTTCATCGAAAAAATTCTGTAAATTTTTTAATATATAGAAATTATAAACCGCAGATGTCGTTACTATTCCGACTCATAATCCACAGACACCGAATATTTTCTCACCGATGTCATGTATTTCGCCACTTCAACATGCACAGGATGTTTTTGATACGCATCAAGGTCTTCCAGCGAATCGAATTTCGTAACAAGGGCGATGTCAAACGAACGCTGGGAATGAAGCACGTCGCTCCCGACCTCCAGATGGCGAAGCTGTGGAATACTGCCTTTCATTCCAAGCAGGACATCCTTCGCTTTTTCAACACTCCCCCGGCTTCGGTCTTTCAATTTAAAAAGAACTATATGCGTAATCATTTCTCCACCATCAATTTCCTCACAGGCTCAAGTATCCCGTTCATATATTCAGCCGCAGCAGCCTTTAAATCCATGGGATGAAGCGCTTTTGCGGCAAAATCGGATTCAAGCGCCTCGTAGCTATTGTAATGCAGGTCTCCGCCGTATTTTTCGGGGCGCTTGATGGTTATTTCAGGATAGCGCGGCATGATGTGGAATTTGAAAAGGCAAAGAACAGGATTATCCTTCACCTCGCCCTCAGTGCAGAACGCCCCTTTCAACTTCTTTTTTATATCCTCAGGCGTGTCATCCACTGATATGTAATTCCCCTTGCTCGATGACATTTTCTTACCGTCAAGACCGAGAAGGATGGGCGTATGGATGCACACGGGCGCCCCGTATCCGAGTTCAGGCAAACCCTCCCGCGCCAGCATGTGTATCTTTCGCTGGTCGATGCCTCCCACAGCAACGTCAACGCCAAGATGTGCAATATCCAGCGCCTGCATGAGGGGGTAAATCATCTGCGATACCTTGGGGTTCTCGGCGTCCCTGCTCACCTCGTCCATGCTGCGCCTCGCCCTGTTAAGCGTGGTGCTGCGCGCCAGTTTCAGCACATCCAGCATGTATTTTGGCTCTAACTGGTACGATGAGCCAAGAACGAAATTTGTATTTTTCTCGTCAAGACCGAGCGCGATAAAGCATCTCTTGTTGTAGTCGGCGATTTTTCTCACTTCATCCATGGTTCCCTTTTCATTGAGATACGCATGGACATCCGCAAGCAGCACGGTTATTTTAAATCCCGCCTGCTGGAGGTCAAGGAGCTTGTTCACGGTGAGCACATGACCCATGTGGATTTTCCCGCTGGGCTCGTATCCAACGTAAGCCGAAGGCTGCTGTTTTGAGTAAACCAGCGTTTCAAGTTCTTCTTTTGTTACTATCTCTTCCGTATTCCTTGTGATAATCGCCAATTTGTCCATAATCAAACTCCTGTGCTTCATGGATTCGACTTCTTTATACGCTGGGAAGTATTAATAATATAAGGTTTATTGTAAACGCAAATGCTTTCTGTAATCATACACCCGCAGGATTCAAAGCTCGCAGTTTTGCCAATTAAAGATAATGCAAAAGAGCCTGTATTTTATGGAATCCTGACGTTAAAAAGGACGCCGAAAGGCGCGCGCGCCGGCAGATTCAGGATAAGGCAGGGCGAGAAAGAGGAATTAAGGGCGCCGGAGGAACTCATAGAACTCCTGCGCCTTGCCGACAAGATACTTATCGCAGAGGGGAATGAGGAATCTGAAGCCGGATTCAAGGAGCTCCTGGCTGCATATCAACTGGACTATGGATATACAAACACATGCCGCCTGTGCCTCCTTGCTGGCAGGTACACCACTGTCGATAGCAATTCTATCCGTTTCCGCAATGAACTGGTATGCGAAGAGTGCGCCAAAAAAGAACTCATGCGGGAAGCATCCACGCACAAGATAGGCAGACACGGCAGGGAAAGGCTCATCCAGATTCTCCTGAAAACAAAAAATCTCGACAGGGTGCTGGCGATGCTCAGTCCGGAAAAACTGGATTCGGGATTGACAAGGTTCGATACGATAGAAGCCAGCAGGGTTGAGCGCTCGATAAAAGTAAAAGACCTGCCTGTGCCCTCCGAACTGAAAAAGATACTTCTTAGCCAGCTTGAAGAACTGATGCCGGTGCAGGCGCTTTCAGTGGAGGCAGGACTACTCGAGGGGAAAAACCAGTTGATCGTTTCGGCTACAGCTACCGGAAAAACGCTGGTAGGGGAACTTGCTGGCATCCAGAACATACTTAAAACCCCGTATTTAAATACGGGGACTAAGGGGAAGATGTTATTCCTTGTTCCTCTTGTGGCGCTTGCGAACCAGAAATATGAACAATTCAACAAACGTTACTCTTCGGTTGCAACAACTTCATTGCGGGTCGGAACCAGCAGGATAGTAAAAGGCACAAAAGGCGTGCGAACCTCGCTTTCATCGGACATAATCGTTGGGACTTACGAAGGCATCGATTTCGTCATCAGGTCAGGCAATGCGAAATCGCTTGGCAACATAGGGACGGTAGTTATTGACGAGGTGCACATGCTTGAGGACAAAGAACGGGGACACAGGCTTGACGGCTTGATTGCGCGCCTGAAATTCATTGCGCCGGATGCGCAGTTCATTTATCTCTCGGCTACCGTGGGAAAACCGCAGTGGCTTGCTGAAAAACTGGGCGCCGCATTAATCGAATTCGAGGAGCGCCCGGTTCCGATAGAGCGACATCTCATTTTTGCGCCTGAATACGAGAAGAAGCGATTGATTGAGCGGCTTGCGGGGCAGGAATACAACAAAAGCTCCTCAAAAGGTTTCAGGGGGCAGACCATTGTTTTTACAAATTCGCGCCGGAACTGTCATGTGCTGGCGGATGGGCTTTTGATTAAAGCGCTGCCCTACCACGCAGGACTTTCCTATACCGAGCGGAAGAAAGTGGAAGAGAAATTCGGGAAAGGAGAGCTGCCCGTGGTGGTGACAACGGCGGCGCTTGCGGCAGGCGTGGATTTCCCAGCATCGCAGGTAATCTTTGAGTCCCTCGCCATGGGCATCGAATGGCTGACCGTGCGCGAGTTCCAGCAGATGCTGGGGCGCGCGGGAAGACCGGATTACCATGACCGCGGCGTGGTGGTGCTTCTGGCTGACCCCGAGAGGAGATTCGGGAAAGGGGATTCAGAGGATGAAATCGCTTTCAAACTGCTGAGAGGCGAACTCGAGCATTTCGGCGTGGACTACGGGGAGGATGAAATGCTTGAAGAGACGCTTTCCAATATCGTGATTGCGCGCAAGCTCCCCGACGTTAAGAAGATAAATGGTCTGCTGCTCGGCGAGGGAGATATTAATTATTTGCTGGATAAACTCAGGGAGTACGGGTTTGTCGAGAAAAACGATATCTCCCCTACAAAACTTGGAAGTATCGTGGCTTCTCATTTCCTATCCGTGGAGCAGACCTTCCTGATAAAGAACGCTGTACTTGAAGGACGCAAGCCTCTGGATATTGTCACTGAGCTTGAAACCCTTGACGCCGTGTATTTCAAATATGCCTCTCAGTTGTCGGACGCACTTGGAACCGATATTCCCACAAGGGTTTTCGGCGCAGGTATGGATATAGTTCTCTCCGCCGACGGCATTTCAAAGCTCAAAGAGAACCTGCGCCGAACCATGCTTGAATTTGCGCGGGAGTTCATGACATGCACATGCAGGGATTCTCCGTACTGCGGCTGCGCCGAGAAAAAGTTCTCGGCAAGGGTGATAGAGCTATGCGCAGAGGGATTATCGCCTGAGGGGATTATCGCTGAGCTTACGAAGCAGTACGGGATTTATGCGTATGCCGGGGATGTTCTGGGCTACCTCGACGGGGCTGCGAGGGCACTTGAGGCTGTGGAGTTGATTGCGGGGAGCTATGGGAAGAAGGAGCTGGGTGAGAAGGCGAGGGGGCTGAGGGAGAGGATGGAGGGGAGTTGATATATCCCTGCTAACGCCTATATGCTTAAATATATATAAACCGTCATGGTACAATGATGCCAGAACCCAACCCAATAACAGAAGGATTGTTGTTTTGGACAGTTATATTATATCTAGCATTTCTTTTTCACTCATGGAAAATTAAAGAATTAAATGATGACATTAAAAGCATTGAGATTCTTTTTTTATCAGGTGCTTTAGGTTATGTTTTTCTAAAATTATCGGATTATTTAACCCCAATAATTGATGTAACTGCGTGGCTGAACTATTTAAAATCTCTAGATCCACTTGGTCCTTCACTCATGTTTAATCTATACTTCGGAATCATACTTATTTTAATATATTATTTGCTATTTGTATTATTCACATTTTTTATATTAAAAATTATTCAATTTTGTATAGACCCTAATAAACAGATATTACATAAATATCATAGGTTTATAATATTAAAAAAATATAAAATAACTGAACTATTTGGAAAGGGGATTCCTTTTATATTATTTTCACTAGGGGCGATTTTTTTTACCATAGGTGCGATAATGGTTTTCTTAACGTCTATAAAATTTATCTCATTGGATTTTTGGCCAATAATATATTTATTATCACCGATATTTGGAGTAATATTTTTATCAATAGTTTTAATATTTTGGTGTGGAGTTTTATATTTCAATTTTAAAAAATATTTTTCACAATTCATTCATATAAATTGGGATAAAGTAAAAAAATTTCTATCTCAAATCAATCAACGGGTAAACGTACCGAAATTCAATAAAAAACAAATAGTTTTAGTAATATTTATGTGGATTTATTCAGCCATTATAGCTTTAATTGAATTTAAAAAAGGGGATTTAGTTTGGACTATAGTTTGGATATTATTGTTTTCATCATATATTATTTTAAGTTTCTACAAAAAGGTATATATTCTTTGGAAAGAATTAAATTAACTGCAAAATGTTCATCGAGATGCCAACAGGATTATTAAAATTTCAAAATATGCATCTAATTTTTTATTTCACATAGGTTTTTGGACTTTATTTACTAAAAAATAAATTATCAGGGTAATCGCCGTACAATGGCTATTAATCCTTTCACCTGTGCGTAAAATACGCAACAACCCCATCCCCGCTCACGCCATCAATCCTCACGAACCCGAACCTCTCGAACTGCGCCACCCTATCCGGCTCCTTCTCGCTCCCGCGCTCACCCGCGCCAGTATGTTCACCATCAGGCGGTACCCGGTGGGCGATGCGCGCCCCTCACGCAAAAGCTGTTCGCCATCTCTCCAATATTCTCTTAATCCCCACAATCCAGCATAATTACCTTCTCTTGTATATTTTATCGTGGTGGTCAAAGTCCAAAAAAATCACTTTATTATCTGTCTCGATTATCTCATAAACCAGAACAAACGATTTATCGATATGGACTCTCTGCAAGCCTTTCATTTCATGTTGCAGAGGTTTGAAATGATGAGGATTATCTAAGATTTCACTCATCTTTTTCAAAATAATCTCAAATCGTTTTTTATTCTTCTTCCGGAGTTTATCCAGTTCCCGTTCCAGCCGCTTGCTGACTTCGTAAGAATATTCTCAAATTCGTTTACCAAACTTCTTTTCAAATTCTGCGCTGGAAATAGTCCCCTCTTTTTTGATAGACTCAAGTTTTCCAAGATATTCGGGTCTAACCTGATGGATATCGTCGTTTATTTCACCGACCTCCATTTCAATTTTGAGAATCTTTTCTTTCAAAAAAGCCAGTTCATTCAGTATCTGGTGATTGAAAACAGTTTCAGACATATCACTTTTCATATTTACTTATGTGTATAAATACTTTGAGTCAATACGAGACGCCTGTTAAAACCATTGCGCTGTTGACATTTGAGAAGGGCAGAAAACAAAAAATAATATGCTGTACTTTACACGTCACTTTTTGCAGCAATCATCATGCATCGATTTTAATATCAAATCCAGGGTGCTTTAATAAATCTTTACCCTCCAGGTCCCATTCATTATACCCGACATCAGTTATAGACCCCCTGATTACTCCATCTGTTATATTCCACAAATGAGCCAAATGTTCATCTATAGTTGAACACTCAGATGGTATATCTATTTTTATCATTCTTTATTCCTCCGGTAATTCGAACTGATATGCACCTTTAATCTTTTTTCAGGACAGTTCTTATAAAATGTGTTAGCTTTGCGCATACACAAAAAGAAGTTTGCATACAATACGCTTAATAAGCACTAATGCTTCAAACGTATATAAACTGCCCTTATGCGCCGATGTGCGTAAAATAGCCACAACCTCATCCCCGCTAACGTCATCAATCCTCACTAACCCCAACCTCTCAAACCGCGCCCCCCGCGTTGGAATACGCGAAAGCTAAGCATCACTCAAATTTCACCACAGGGCATGACCATGTGCATTTCTCGCAGTGGTTGCAAATCCCATCTATTCGCGCCTTGCCGTTCACGCTGATAGCCCGCTCAGGGCACTGCCCGACACACACACCGCAGCCTGTACATGATATCGCGCGCCGCAGCGTCTTTTCAGCAAGCCCGATTAATTGCCTTGCCTCATTCTCATTGCCGCCCCTTGCCACTACCGTGCCGCTTGCATAAACATGGACATTATTTTCTCCTCGCTGTGCGATAATAACGCCGTCAATAGAATTTGTTTCTCCTATTATCCCCAAAAAACCCGTTCCTTCAATAAGAGGAAGATTCAACGGCGTTCCGAAACTGCCTTCGGCTGTTACCCCGCCGGCTTTGCAGGGACGGTATCCCACAGTCATAGTAAAATTGACAGGTTTTTTCTCGCATATGGGAACCAGGTTTATACCCTTTTTCTCGGCAATCATCCTTATTGACTTTGGAAGAACCTGCCATCGCCAGAAGCCGTATGTTACCCATTCCTGCGGCAGCCCATTTCGTGCAGCGTATTCCCTGAGGTATTTTTCAAGCTTTTCGATCAATTCGGGATGAATTTCTGATAGCCTCGAAAAATCCGCCATGCTTGCAGAAGGGCAAAGCCAGCACCCTATCCTGTCAAATCCCTGCTCATAAAGTGGGTTATATTTTGCTTTTTTCCAGAAAAGATATAACCATACGTGAAGCGCCGTCCAGTTTTGTATAGGGGTGGCTGCTATCTGGTTTCCTACAGAGGGATTTTTCCATATATGCTCGCTGTTGGCTCGAATCTCACTCTCGTACTTCCGCTGCCCCACAAAAGTCAGGCACTCGTTCTCGTAATTGTTCTCGATGACCTGCGTTATAGCCCCTAGCTTGCAGACCTTGCAGCACCATCTTGCTTCCACTGTGGGCGGTCCGAAATTATCGATGGACTGCCAGAATGAATCGCCTGACGAGTGTATCATCAAAGGTAAATTAAGCTCTTCTGCTGTCTGTTTTACATTATCTACGGTTTCTTTGAACTCAAGTCCCGTATCTGCAAAAAGAATATCGAACTCCGGCACGGCATCACGCACAAGAAGGAGCGTGGTAAGGCTGTCTTTCCCGCCAGAGTATGAAACAGTGACAGGTCTGCCTGTGGTTTCTGCTACGTTTTTTATGAAACTGTGCGCCTTTTCTTCCAACTTTTTCAATATATGCATATTCGCCTGCACAGCGTCATCCCATGTCCTCTTTTGTGCGGGGGCGGTCTGCTCTACAACTTGCGGGTTTCCGTTCCAGCGCGTTTTCACTGCCATGCCCTTTTCATGTGTGAGCATCCTAGCTGCGCTCATCCGCGCCCTGCCTGTTGCGATTACCTCCTTCTCAGGCGTCAGTACAACGACCTCGTCCTCCTCCACAATACCGGTATCAACATCGTTCACCCCGGGTGCAAGCACAGAAGCGCCTTTTATGATAAAATCCACAGCGCCTTTATCCACGATTATCCATTTCCTGCCCTCAGCCAGCCTCCGCGCCCCCTCAAGCCTCGGTATGAATACCCACCCCATCTTCTCAAGCTCAAAGCGAAGCGAACCCATAACGGTGCTGTCGAATACCACCTCGTCCATCCTGTCCTCATACGGCGCCTTGTTGAGCACCACGAGCCTCCCCTCAGGGATGAGTTTTATGCCGAACTGTTTCTCAGTCGTCCTGTTGATGAGGTCTATGTCATACTGGAAAGCAGGTCTGATGTCGCCCGGCGGGGTTATGTCGATTTTCTTTGTGGCTGCTCCGCAGGCGCAGGTTTTCCCCAGTATGGGAAGGTTGCAGGATGGACACCAGTATAACAGGAGTTCGCCGAGGTAGTAGGGCATGGTTCTTCAGTTAAGGTGGAGGGGGTATTTATATGGTGCCGTTGGCAATTATGGTTTGCAGCCTGTTGAGTTCTCAACTTTTCTCAATTGATGCCTTATAAGCCATCTCTGAGCTGTGAATTGGCTGTTAAGGGGATTAACTATTGCAGCGTCAAGGTAATATACCATAAATATAATATCTAATACAATTGCAATTCAGAAAATACTACATGGAGGGCTTTAAAGGTATAAGAAAATAGCCTTGGTCACAGACGACTTCTCAGCATACCATCCGATTATCGAAGAGGTGCGTTCCCGCAGACTCGACATACTGGTTTTAAGTCCGGTCCAGTCTGTCCCTGCGCATGTCGGCGTAATCATTACTACCGAACGTGAAGCCCAAACCATCGATTTTAGTCGCGACAAAGTGATAATCGCAGATGGCAGACCGCAGGCAACACTCGACAAAGCTGTTTCTTTAATATCAGGAGCGGATTTTGATGAAGTGATAATCGGAATAGACCCTGGAAAATATCCGGGAATGGCTGTGCTCGGGAACAATAAAACAATATCGGTTCACCATGTTTCCGTGGGCGATGTATGTCCCCTGATAAAACGGCTAATGCGGGAATATTCGGATAAAAAACTCATTGTCAGGATAGGACATGGTGCAAGGCTCATCCGTTCCCAGCTTATAAACGGAATCCTCGACCTGGGACTTCATGTGGAAATGGTGGACGAAACAGGAACAACGCCCCATCTGGGGAAAGGCGTGCACGGTAAGGTAATATCCGATATTATCGCTGCGATAAACATTGCAAAAATACCTGGAAAAAATGTGGGAAAACAGTTTATAGAGCCTTCTTTTGGCGAGGTCAGGGTAATCCAGGAACACAGCCGCGAGTACTCAAACGGACGCTCTACCATTCCACGCATGCTTGCCAGGGCTGTCGCGAAAGGGGAATTGACGCTCGACGAAGCCGTGGAAAGACACAACTGCGATTAGTTTTAGTTTGCATTGTGTTTATTTGTAAGTTCTCTTTCTGGTTGACTTTGCGGAAACCCATGCCCCCAAAACTGCTATTAGAACCGCACCTGTCACGCTTCCGATTAAAAACTGGCGCCCGTTATCTATTAAAGGATATCCGACCAATGCTTGGCTTATGACAAGGATGTATGTGCTGCCCGCCCAGAACAAAATGCCTCCTGCAATCACAAAGAAGGGATGCGACCAGTTCTTTCCGATTTTTTCTTTTGCCAGGTGCAGGTCGATTATTTTTCCGGTATTAATTAAAACGCCGGCGAGGACATACCACCATACGGAGGCATTTATATACCCCGTAAAAAGGATAAGGTATCCAACCAGTATCTCCTGATTGTAATAATTCCATAGTTCAATCCCGCCCTGTATTGTTCCAATAATTGACAGTATTATCGCTGCGAGATACATCACAAACGTAATTTTTCCCCCATGAAGAGCATTCATCATAGACGCCATGAACCCGTCAACAGCATCATCAACACCTGTGCCGCGAAAGAGCATGTAAACCCCGATTGCAGCCGTTATCGCCATAACCGCAACGCCGGGACGGTCAAAATACAATGAGATGGCATATATCAGGAATACAAGACCTATAGGCACGAAAAATGTGTGAGAGATTTTGGGGTCGTTAAAAGCCTTTTTTATTATATAATATGTGCTTTCCAGATTCTCATGCTGTTTCACGATTATCCTCTGGACTGCATCTACTTTTATCCTGGACTGTATGATGGGAAGTACGGATTCGTCTTCAGCGCCGTCCGAAACGAGTATAGCCCTCTCAGGCTTTAATTGAGCCAGTATCCTGTCAAGCTCCTCTGATATTTTCTTATCAGAATGAATGCCCACTTTCTTATCCCCCGCGATTGAGACTATCTCAACGTCATTTTTTTCAGCGGTTAATTTATCATATACGTTAATCCCGCCGAAAATAGTGTTTATATCCGAATCCTCAGGGTCGCATGATGCAAGTTTGACAGCAGCGTCGATGTTTGCAGCACGCCCGATTATGGGGCTTGCGACGCCAGCTTTCTCCCCCAGGTCATTATCCCTGTCGATACATATAATAATTGTCTGCATTATAATCTGTTATCTTCATGTTTATATAAATAACATTCGTAAATGGTTTATGTAACGCTTATATCACCGAAAATCTCTTTTGCATGCATGCAAGAAAAAACAAAAGGTATTATACAAATTGTTTTTTCAATTCTAATTGCAATGGTAGTCCTGTTTGCGAGCAGCTATTTGAAACATTTCTCTGCTCTGGACTATTTAGGAGTTTTTATAATTTCTTTACTAAGTGCCGCTACGTTATTTATACCTGCCCCCTCATGGGTTTTTGTAGTCAGTATGGGCAGGATATTAAATCCTTACATAGTAGGGCTTGCAGCAGGAATCGGCTCCGGGCTTGGGGAAATAACTGGATATATCGCCGGACAGGGTATTTCCCATATAGTACAGGATAGTGAAAAATATGCTAAATATAAAAACTGGATAAAGAAAAATGATTTGCTGGCAATCGGGATACTGGCATTTATTCCAAATCCGTTATTTGACATTGCAGGTTTAGCCGCAGGAAATCTTGGAATAAAAGTCTGGAGATTTATAGCGCCGTGCATAGTTGGCAGGACCATCAGGTATATTATATTAGCTTACATGGGGGAATTTTCAATAAACTATTTGTGATTTATACTGCTGTCTGGCAGGTTTCAATGTCTCTTTATTACGCATCTATTTTACAAACACGGTCCACCACTCAATCGCTTTTATCGACAGATATACGATTCCGATGCTTTTTATTGTCTTTGCGGCTGAAATAACAATCAGGAACTTTTTTAAATCATAGTTTTCTCTTCCAGCTATCATGGGGGCGAGATCTCCCACAAGAGGAATCCAGGGGGAAACCAGAAGGTAAAGTGTGCCATATTTACGAAAGTGCAGCTGTACCTGCCGTTCTTTTTGCATGCTATGGAACCGGACTATTTTTCTAAGCCCGTATATTCCTACAAGATAACCAAGGAATGCGCCCAATATCGATCCAATTACCAGTGTTATTAATATTATTTCGGGTTTTTTTCCTATGTCAAGTAACGTGAAAACTACCGGTTCGGTGGGTATCGGGATGATGGATGAAATAAGACCTGTGAGAAAAAGTCCCAATATGCCATAAGATACGAATAATTCAAATAATCCCATTTTGTGACTTATACTGTTATTTATGTATCATAAATATAATGAGAATCCAATCATTAAAGTTACTTTTTTTCACTTTTCGTGAAATTTCCGGCAGCTTTCTTCTCCTCTTCAACTTTCTTCTGCCAGTCGATGAAATTACAATGCGGGCACCCGATTTCCCACGGGCGTTTCCCTTTGTTCAGTATCTTGATAAAATAAAGCCCGTGTTCCTTGCACTGCTTATCAGTGACAACAATCTGACCGCTTTTGGGCAAAGGCAGGGTAAAATCGCATTTCGGATACGCTGAGCAGCCGATAAACCGTGAGCCTTTTTTTGATTTTCGGATTATCAGGTCGGACGAGCATTTCTGGCATGTCCCTATAATGCGGTCTTCATATAACCCGTTCCTGAGGGACTCACTTATTAGCTCTTTATTACGGGACAGGTCTTTGAATACCTCCCCGAGCATGTCTCTTGACTCTTTAATTACGAAATCTTCTGTAATCCTGCCCTCTGATATTTCATCCATATCCTTTTCCAACCTGGCTGTCATGTCAGGTTTAGTGATGGTGTTTGCGTATTTTTCAAGCGCTTCTATTACCGCGTACGCTGTCCTAGTTGGCTGCAATGGATTCCCGTGCACATACGCCCTCGAATAGAGTTTGGATATTATTTCATGTCGCGTGGATTTGGTCCCGAGCCCGAGGTCTTCCATTATTTTTATCAGGTGTCCCTGCCCGTATCTTGAAGGGGGCTGCGTTTCCTTTCCAACAAGATTTACTTCTTTAACGTTCAGGAGTTGCTCTTCTTTGAGCGCGGGCAATATCCTGTCCTCAGGAACATTGTAGGAATAATACCATCTCCATCCCGGCTCCACCAGCCTGGCGCCGTTAGCTCCGAACTCCTCGCCGCTTATATCTACTGTCACAGCCATGGTCTCCCACAACGTCTCGCCAGCAAACGTAGCAAAAAACCGCCTTACCACCAGTTCATAAATTTTCCATTCATCCTCCTTGAGTTCACTTCTTTTAGCAGGCGTGGCAGGATGTATTGGAGGATGGTCTGTGGTCTCCTTCTTGCCCTTTGTAGGCGTAAGTCTCCCTGATAACAGCTTACTGGCGTACTCGCTGAACTCCGTGCTTAAAAATGATGAAATAATGCTTTTGGTATCAAGGGTTTCCGGATAAACGGTGTTATCCGTACGAGGGTATGAGATAAACCCGTTGACGTAGAGATGCTCTGCGATTCTCATGGCATTTGCTGCCGAAACCCCAATAGCGCTTGCAGCCCTGAGGAATTCCGTAGTATTGAATGGCGTGGGCGGTTTTTCGTTTCTTTTTCCAAGAACAATACTTTGTACCGTGCCTGTTTTTCCGAGTTTTGCCTGAATACCTTCAGCCTCGGCTTTATCCAAAAATCGCCCTTTTTTGTGCTGGGCTTCAAATTCCCCGCCATTGACAAGCGTCGCAAAAAGTTCCCAGTAAGGCACAGGCACGAACGCTTCCCGCTCTTTTTCACGGTTTACCAGTATGGCAAGAGTGGGCGACTGCACCCTGCCCACAGAAAGGAACTTATCCCCGAGCCTTCCGGAGCTTAATGAGACGAAGCGGGTAAGGACTGCTCCCCATATCAAGTCGATGACCTGCCGCGATTCCCCGGCTGCCGCAAGATTAAAATCGATTTTTGTTGGAGATGAAAAGGCTTTTTGTATCTCCGCAGGAGTTATGGTGCTGTAATGCACGCGGTCGGCAGAAATCCCGGGATTCACTTTTTTTACCACGTTCAGCGCTTCAACGCCTATTAATTCTCCTTCCCGGTCGTAGTCTGTGGCTATGGTGAGATGTTCCGCTTCTTTTCCGAGTTTCCGGATCGCAGTGACAATATTGGCATGAGTGGGCGCTGTCAGCACCTCGGCTTGTACCAGGTCTTTTAAATCCGTTTTCTGCCAGTTATTATATTCTTTTGGAAAATCAACTTCCACAATATGTCCCGAAAGACCTATTACTGTCTTGCCGTCGAATTGATAAGTATCGACACCGCTGATTCTCTCTTTGATCGGCTTTTTTTC
This sequence comes from Candidatus Methanoperedens sp., assembly GCA_028715885.1. Lineage (GTDB taxonomy): Archaea > Halobacteriota > Methanosarcinia > Methanosarcinales > Methanoperedenaceae > Methanoperedens. The sequence goes on along the minus strand of JAQUQX010000008.1, from coordinate 14,080 downwards.
AGATAGTATAGCCGCTATTCTCTTTGCAGTGTCATGCTTTTCTGTTATGATTAGATGCATCGTCTCCTCAGGAGTGTCTGGATTAGACTGCAACTTACTTAAATAGGTTTGGTTTTAAAACTTATAAAATTAGTTAAAATGTATTAAGTCCATTCCTCAACATATTCCTGCTGCCCGGTATAATAACCTATTTTATCTTCCCTGTTGCTTCATTAGCTTCTTTTTTTGTCTTTTTGCTCAAAAGCAAATAGACGAAGAGAATTACTCCTGCAATAGCTGCCTGAAAGAATCAGGATGATTACCCCCAAACGGATAGGGGTAGCACAGGGTGATTTATGATGTGACTTCCTGTCGCGCAGTTTGTATTATTTCGGTGTTAATTTGAGACTGATCACATGTAGATAGCTCAAATAAGTAGTCTGCATCAGTTTTCCCAGTACTGCCTGAACGCCACCCACAACTCAGGAAGATGTTCCTGTAACAACTCATTAGTGACACAGGCATCCAGCCTTTTTCTTTTTTCAAGCGCTCTTTCCATTGTCCTGCCGAACAGCTTTCTCATTCTTGTTTCATATTGCGAAAGCATTGCCATATCCTCATTTTCAAGCGCTTCTATTATTGTCCTCCCAGCGACCTCGCCCGCAATCATCGCATTGTTTATGCCTGCGCCCGTTATCGGGTCAGCCATCCCCGCGCTGTCGCCAACCAGAAGAACATTGTCAAATACCAGCTTTTCACGAAGCCCGCCTACGGGCAGGGCGCCTGTGATGTATTCTGTTTTGATGCCGCCAACTCTGTCTGCGACACCGGAATCTTTGATAAAGGCATCTAAATACCGGCGGGGGGAGCCTGTTCCTGTTGTTCCCATACCTATTTTTGCAGACGATTTCCCGGTCGGGTAAATCCATACATATCCCCCCGGCGCATAATCTGAATTAAAAAAAATCTCTGAAATTTGCGATAAAATCCTGATTCCGGTCATATGATACTGGGAGCAAACAGCAACTTTTTGCCTCTCAAGCCCCGATAACGATGCAACTTTTGAAAAAACGCCGTCTGCGCCGACAATCACTTTTCCGGAAGCAGCTCCTCCCCGAAAACTGGCACCTCCGGGGATTTTGTCGATTAGAGGCGAGTTCCACCGGATTTCGGCGCCGGATTCTATTGCCTTCATTGCAAGAGCCATATCAAAAGACGGTCTATCCACCACGAATCCATTGAGCTGGAAATCATGAGACGATAAATCTGGAAAATACGTGCGCATTTTCGTGATTTTTGACTGGATAGTGCAGTTTTCCGGTAATTCAAAATTTATTGTGCGGCTTACGTATCCTGCGCACGGCGACCTGCATGTGGAATTTTTTTCAAGTACAAGCACCCGGTATCCAGCCTGCGCTACTTCTGCTGCTGTGGTAGTCCCGGCAGGTCCTGCACCTGCGACAATTACATCGTAATCCATCAGCGAAATACCCACTCAGGAGAATAATACTTTGGCAAAAGACTGTTTGTAAGAGCCGTCTCTTTTTCGCTTAGTTTTCCTGTTTTTAACCTGACATTGAATCTTTCCTCGAATTTTCTCTTCATGATACCCTTTACCTCTTCCATATCCCGCTGTTCCCCGAGTTCGCGGTCAAGCCATGTAAGTCCTTCCCTGATTGACGCTATCTTTTTATCAAGGAATTTTTCTCTCGGTATATTTGAAATCCGAAGCATCTCCTCAATATCAAAATCAAGCAGCAACGTCCCGTTCTGGAGCAGTTTACCTTCCCATCGCGTCTGGGCGTTGCCTGAGATTTTCCTGGCACCCTTAGTCCCCGTATTTAAATACGGGGTCACAACAACATCGTTTATGGGACGGAACGCCGCGTTCAGACCGTAATGGATGAGCGTGTCTATGAGGACTCCGCATATCTGTTTGTATGAGCCGATGATGTCAAGCGGGAACAGGTCGTTGTCTATTGTTCCCACGACGCCGTAATTAATCTGTCTTCCCAAGTCGTCCGAGAACGCTATACCGCCTCCGCTTATACGGCGCGTGATTGTATATTCCTTGCAGTTTGCGAGGTTCAGTTCCACCTCAGCCTTCTGGAAATACCCGAGGATTATGGATTTTTTCGGTGTCCAGAAAAAGAATGTGTTGCCCTCATCCCCTTTCAATATGGCTTCATCCATTGCCATCATATCGCGTATATCCACCAGCCCGAAGTCAATGAAGCGCCATCTGTTCATGTATCCTCCAGCGCTTTCATTATGGATTCTGTGAAATCGCAAGGCTCGGTTCCCGGCGACTGGATGTTCTCTTTTTCGTATGTTTTCTCAATAATTTCCTGTATTTTTCCACGTTTTGCCGGAATTCCTTTTAATTCCTTGATTATTTTGAAGAAAGCCTCTTCGGGAAACAAAAAAAAATCTCCTGAAACGTCAATATCTTTGATTGCGCCGTTTTCTATGGTCACGAATGACCTGATAAGCCCGCCTTTGGATTTATGGATACCCTGCTTTATTTTTGAAGCGTCCATTGTTATTGCACCTGTGCAACAGAAAGGGTATGATTCTATAAAAAAATATCATTACATTTCATTGACGTAATCGGTATATTGAAGACAAGAGTTAACTTCGCAGCAGGTTCAAAATCCAGACGTGGTTAACAGGATATCAAGCCCTTGCGCCGTCATTTCTCCAGGATATCCTGTGCGAACCGGAAAGCCCGCTTCTGAATCTCGGGCATATGTCTATACTGCAATATTTTGTCAGTTTTTGCTTGCACTCGGTCACAAGACGCAGAGGCAATGTGTCAGTTTGCTCGTACCCGGCAAATGAGGCAAACAAGCCTTTACCGATGGCACAGCCTGACACGGATTTTATTTTCATTAGAATCTCCTAAATTCACTATCAATCATTATATTATATAACCGTTGCCTTTATGATTATTATGAGTTTCGATGAAGCTGGTATTCGGTGAACAGCAGGATAAGTCATTTCTGTATATCAACCTATGTGTAATTGCTAAAATGCTGCACACAGGGGCGTTTTTGTATGAGATGGGCTATGCAACCATTTATTTTTGATGCAGCTTTAAAGACCGGATTGCGATAGATATAAGTATAACTAATTGTATAACTAAAACAATGGTTTATGTCAAAATAAAAAAATGGGGCAACAGCCTTGGAATTACGCTGCCAGTCAATATCATTCGGAATAAAAAGATTGCCGAAAACGAGATTATCGAGATTGAAATCAAAAAGAAAACCGAGTCTCTTAAGAAATTATTCGGAACATTAAGCCGAAAGATTTCAACACAGAAGATCAAGGACGAGATAAGAGAAGGATGGGAAGAATGAAATATTTCTTCGATACCTATGCCCTGTTTGAAATATTTTTCGGGAATAAGAATTATTTGAAATACCTTGGTTCCGAAGTTGTTACAACCCGCCTGAATCTGATGGAAATTTATTATCATTTGCTTAGGGATTATGGAGAAGCAGCGGCTGAGAAATACTATTATGAAACTATCGGATATTCAACGGAGTTTACTGATAAGGACATCAAAGACGCCATGAAGTTCAGGTTAAAAATGAAGAAAAAAAAGAAGGCGCTGAGCTATGTGGATGCACTTGGATACACAATTGCAAATAGAATGAAAATCCGATTCCTCACAGGTGATAATGCATTTGAAGATGTAAAGAATGTGGAATACGTCAAGTGATTACTGATACTGAGGCTTCAAATTTCCTTCCTCAACTTCGCAATCCTGTCCCTTATCATCGCCGCTTTCTCAAACTCAAGGTTCTTCGCAGCCCTGTGCATCTCTGCCTCAAGTTCCACGATGTAATTGAAAATTTCCTCGTTCGGCGGCGCAGCCTCAGCAACAGCCCTTGGCTCAACAGCCTTCCTGATGGTCTGCGGCGTGATATTATGCTCCTTATTGTATTGTACCTGCATCTCCCTCCGCCTGTTTGTCTCATCAATCGCCCTTTGCATCGAACCTGTTATCCTGTCAGCATACATCACAACCCTGCCCTCGATATTCCTGGACGTCCTTCCGATTGTCTGCAACAGCGAGCGGTCGGAGCGCAAGAAACCTTCCTTGTCTGCATCCAGAACCGCAACCAGCGCAACTTCGGGCAGGTCAAGCCCTTCCCGCAATAGATTAATACCCACAAGCACATCGAACTCCCCGAGGCGCAGCCCCCGTATTATCTCGATGCGCTCAAGCGTTTCGATTTCGGAATGCATATACCGCGCCTTAATACCTGCACTGATAAGATATTCAGTCAGGTCTTCAGCCATCCTTTTTGTAAGCGTGGTGACAAGCACCCTGTGTTTTTTCGCAGTCTTTGCATGTATCTCAGCCATCAGGTCATCTATCTGCCCTGCCACAGGTTTCACCACAATTTCGGGGTCCACAAGCCCCGTGGGACGGATAATCTGCTCCACCACCTGCGCGCTGCGGGCGAGTTCATATTCGGCAGGCGTGGCTGAAACGTACAATACCTGGTTCACCCGTGCATTGAATTCATCAAATGTCAGGGGACGGTTGTCGTACGCAGAAGGCATCCTGAACCCGTAATCCACAAGCGATTCCTTTCTTGCATGGTCGCCTGCGTGCATTCCCCGCAACTGCGGAAGCGTAACATGTGATTCATCGATAACAACGAGATAATCTTTGGGGAAATAATCCAGAAGCGAGTACGGCGGCTCACCCGCTCTTCTCCCGTCCATGTGGCGGCTGTAGTTCTCTATTCCCTGGCAGTACCCTATCTCGTGCATCATCTCGATGTCGAACTTCGTGCGCTGCTCAAGGCGTGCGGCTTCGAGTATTTTCCCCATGGATTTTAATTCACGAAGCCTGTCCTTAAGTTCCTCTTCTATCGACCCGATAGCCGCTTCGATTTTCTCCTGCGGCATCACAAAATGCTTTGCCGGATATATCACCGAAGCCTCGCTTTCCCGGATGTTTTTCCCGGTAAGGATGTCAAATTCGGATATCCGCTCGATTTCATCACCGAAAAGTTCTATCCTGACGCCGCTTGAAGCATATGAAGGGAATACCTCTATAGTATCGCCGCGCGCCCTGAATTTACCTGCACTGAAATCAAGGTCATTGCGTTCATACTGCATGTCCACAAGACGTGAAAGTATATCCCTGCGTTCCGCTATCGCGCCTTTTTTAAGCAGGAGCGACATTTCCTGCCATTCCTGCGGCGACCCGATGCCGTATATGCAAGAAACGCTTGCGACAACAATCACATCCCTGCGCTCGAACAGCGACCTCGTGGCTGAAAGTCGCATCCTGTTTATCTCTTCATTAATAGATGCGTCTTTTTCGATATACGTATCTGTCTGCGGGATATACGCTTCAGGCTGGTAGTAATCATAATAGCTGACAAAATATTCCACAGCGTTTTCAGGGAAAAATGCACGGAACTCGGAATATAACTGCGCAGCAAGGGTTTTGTTATGGGAAATAACAAGCGTTGGTTTCTGTACATTTTTTATAACATTTGCAACAGTAAAGGTCTTACCCGAACCTGTAACGCCAAGCAGGGTCTGGTGCTTCATTCCCAGTTCCACACCGGATATAAGTTTTTCAATCGCTTTTACCTGGTCTCCTTTTGGCTCAAATCCTGATACAAGTTTAAATTCCAATGTTATGCCTCATGATAAATAGAGAACTATAGTGGCTTATTCTTTCTATATGTCAAACTACGAACAGTGTGAATAGAAGATAACCGATAGTAATCATTAAAACGGAATGTTTCAGTCCAGATAGAACACTTCCTTCTCCCATCACACCTGCAATCAAGCCAGAGGAAAATCCCTGTATCAGGGCGCCGTGGAAAAATATGCGGTTATACATTCCAAGTTTCTCCCGGTTTAGACTGAGAGGAACCACACCTGCACCGCTGCTGCCCGAAACCTTTTCACCGGCTTTCACCATCTCTTCAAGAAACGTTGTAGATATTATGTAAATTATACCTATGAAAACGAGGAACGATATATATATAATTACAACGTAAATAAACATATTTATCTTACGTTCAGTCCTTAATTCCTGTTCTGCGGAAACATCCCTTGCCGCCACATTCAGCACTTCCCCTATATCGCCGCTGGATTCATTGGCTTTTGTCAATAAAGTGATAGAACGCGCCACGATATGCGTCCTGACCCTGTTTGCGAAACGCACGAGCGCCTCATTGATAGTAAGTCCCCAGTCAATATCATTCCAGATTTTCTTAATCTCTTTGCTCAATCCGATATCAGAATGAGTCATCAATTTTATTGAGTCGCGAAGAGTCATACCAGTTTCATTGGTACTGGCAAGTTTTTTTAAGAAATCAGGCATCTGGGACTGTATCCTGTCCTCTTTTCCTTTCTTATATTCATGGAAAATCATGAGGGGAATCATAACAATAAACGCCGTAAAAACTATTCTATCATCTATGAAGTCTATAAAGTTTGGTGCTTTCATTGCACTGGAAATTGAAATTATAAGATAGATAAGAGCAATCGGCACAGTAACTATCAAAGAGTAGTATGGCTTCTCCTTCATGGGCTTTAAAGGGTCGTGAAGCATCTCTTTTATTTTTATAGTGTCTCTTGATTTGATAAATTTAACAAATGTGGCCTTTTCCGAAGTTTCCGGTACAGATATTTTACCGACATAAGCCTGGGTGGGCAAAAGCGGTGCCTCACCGGTAGCCCCCGGGGTAATAATATCCACCATTACAACGAACATCATGGAACCAATCGGTATTACCGCATATATAATCGCATAAATCATTAATTCACTGGCTGAACCCATTACCGACATCATCACCCCGAGAATTATAATGAACAGCGGTCCTGCCACGAATGCGGTGACGTAGGATTCAGCTATCAATCCCAGTGTTTCAAGGAAGCCTTTCTGCTCTACCCTGGCTTTGTTGAGGTATTGTTCGGATTTGTCCCGGAAATAGACTGAAATATTCCCTCCGCTGTCGATGACTGTCAGAAGGTTGTACATAAGGTCCCTGAAATTCTCAGACGGCGTGATCTCGCATATGCTGTGAAGTGCAGTTCTTAAGTCATTTCCGAAATAATCCATATCCCGTATAACGACATCCACTTCTCGTGCCACTTCACCATACGTATCAGTGCATTTGCTGAGTGAGCGTAATATTTCAATCACGTTCATGCCTCCCCGGCTCAATGCATACATGAAGGTTACGGCATAGGGTAAGTTCTTGTCTATAGAACCTTTCCTTTCACCGGCAATGAAACCCGGATAGACAAGAAATAGCATGTAAGTTATACCGCCCAGTAGTACGCTAAGAAATGACACGATGAATAAGGAGATTGATATTGATCTATATTTGAGCATCCAGGCAGTTGAAGTGGTGAATTTAAGATGCGTTATTTGTTCGGGAAGCCCAACAACAGAAACAACTATGTAAGCAAGTAACATGCCCAAGAATGCTCCCACGATACCGGCAAGTGCAGAGTAAAATACAGCATTTGACAGATACATTTCATAGGACATGGGGATACGCGCCTGTCTCATCGCTATCCGAAGGTCATGGAACTGGTCTTTGCGCGCTTTCATGTCGTTGCCGAGAAGGACAAATGGCAGTGTCTTTAATTTTTGGAAATAAAATTCGATTTTTGCCATTGCCCACATCCTCAGACGTTCAACTTCTTGAGAATTTTTTCAGGACTTACCTGATAATCATGAATGATGGTAGAAATCGCATTAAAATCGGTTATTTTGTTATTTACCATGAACTCGAGTATTTTCTGCCTGTTCACTAATTCTTTTTTCAAATCAGAATTGCTCCAGCCACGTCTTATCATTAAATCATTCATAGCCTTTGACTCTCCCACTCGGTGGAATTTGTCGGTCAAAGCATCCCATGCGAATATATCATTTGTCCGTATATTCCTTGTTGTGGGGTCTATATCGGTAATCTCTACGAGTTTCATATTGCGGCGTGCTCTTTTTCCCTTCACATAGGTCTGGGACTGGATGCTGATAATATTAAGCGCCTGTATCATTGTTCTCGGCACGCTGATTGGCGGGTTCTCAAGACGGTGTATGGCGCCGGATACCGAATCGGCATGCATGGTCGAAAACGTAGTGTGACCTGTGCTCATTGCCTGGAATAGCGTGAGCGCTTCCTTGCCCCTGACCTCACCAACTAATAAATATTCAGGTCTCTGCCGCAGTGCCGCCCTCAGCAGGTCGTACATATCGATGCTACCCCTTCCATCGGCAGTGAAAGAGTCCCTGGTTATGCCGGGAATCCAGTTGGGATGCGGCAGCTTCAATTCCCTCGTATCTTCCAGGGTGATTATCTTTGCCTGCCATGGTATGAACAGGGATACCGCATTAAGGGACGAAGTCTTGCCTGATGCAGTCCCTCCGGCGAAAATCAAGCTCTTATTGTTTTCTATGCAAAGCCAGAGATATGCCATTTCTTCTGCTGAGAAAGTATTCCAATTAATCAGGTCTATTGGTGTTATCGGGACATCGCTGAACTTCCTGATGGTAAACGTGGCTCCATGTGTCGTTACTTCCTTGCCGAGCGTCATCTGGATACGAGAACCATCGGGCATGGTGGCGTCTACCATCGGTTCTGCCACCGATATATGCTTACCGCAGCGCTGTGCAAGCCTTATTACATATGAATCCAGTTCGTTTTCATTAAAATAGACATTTGTGGGCATATTTGTATATTTCTTATGATATAAGTATATGGGGATATTATATCCGTTGGAAGATATATCTTCTATCGTGTTATCGTGCATTAGCGGATTGATCTTACCGTATTTTATGAAATCTCTCCGTGTATAATAAAATATTTTTTCAAGAGTTATCGTGCTTAAATCAATCGCATAATCTTTTACCAGCTTTTTGACTTTTGCAGTAAGTATTTTATCTTTATCGTCGTCGCTCTTTATTTCTTCAAAAAGAAGGACATCCTTAAGCCTGTCTTTGATTTCTCTCAGTAATAAATCCTCAAAATCTGAAAGTTTTGGTTCAGAAACATAATACAGATACGAGTTCTTTTCAGCATTGAAGAGTATAACCACAAAGGCATACGGTTCATCTACCCAGTAGCGTTCGACTTCATCATACCCTGCTATACCTTCAAAAGTGACAAGAGTACCGTGCAATGCCGGTTGGTATGCTTCTATTTCTTCAGTTTCTTTCGTGAAATAGGATTTGAGCCGTCCAGCCAGGGATTCCCGTTCTCCAGATGGAGTACCTTTAAGCTTTTTTATGCCAGTTTCAACATCAGACAGTAACTTTTCTTCAAGTTTTTCGAATTTTTCATGTTTTTCTGGAGTCATCTGCTCTTTTATGAGATCGCGTGTAGTATCGGTTTCAAGATGCTGAATCAGACCTTCTACTTCAGGAGGCAGTGTCTCTATTTTTTCCTCTTTTCTTTTCCTTGGTTTTTTTGCTGCTTTCTCCTCTTTTTCAATACGTTCTTCGTGTCCTAGGCGCTCGGTAACAGCCTGTTCATCTGTTGATTTCTCTAAAGCCTCTGATAAAAGTCTTTTTGTAATTTTCAATTCCTCGGAAATGTCTTCCAGATTGTCCTGCCCGTCTTTAGCCTCTGTTAAAACGGCATCAATCTCGTTATAATCCGGTGATGTCTTATCTAAAGAGGTGAGCTCTTTTTCATAAGTAGTTATTTCTTTGGCCTGTTTGACCAGCTTGACCAGATTCTTCTTGAAAATCCCTATTTCAAGAGAAGGATTTTCATCTGCTATATTGCTTACAAATTTCTCAATATCCTTCTCATCCGGGTTTGCAAATTCAATTAAGAATCCACGCACTTTTTCGCGTATTTCATCCATATCTGTATCTTATTTCGTTTCTATATCCTCTGACTGTAAAATGTATATCTTAGTTAATTGGGTTTTTATTCACAATTGCTTTATTCTGGCAATTATCAAACAAAGCAAAACCAATGAAATATGCAATAATATACAATATTATTATTAAAACTATCTTTACTATGTTTATGTTATTTCCTCCGGAAAGCCCTGACAATGCGTTCAACAAAACTTTCCTTTTTCACCTCAGGTTCCACAAACTTCTCGCCTGCTATCTTTGCCGCAAGCTTTTTAAAGGCAATTGAAGCCGGAGATTTCGGTGTCCTTATAACAACTGGTGTTTTGAATGCTGCAGCGCGCCTTACATTTGCATCCTCAGGTATCATCTCAATGACATCCATGCCTAACAGTTCTTTGACTTTACCGCTGTTGATTTCAGTTTTCTCATTTTCGGTGCGGTTCAGGATGGCGCCGTCAACGGTCTTGCCAACCAGTTCGGTCAATGTTTTTATTTTCAATGCGTCTGCCAGCGAGGAAAGCTCGGGATTAACCACGAGAAGAACCCTGTCAGCAACTGCAAGCGGGATTATACTGTCTCTACTTATGCCGGCTGGAGCGTCTATTAATATATAGTCCATGCCGTCTGTAAGAGCGGAAATAACCTGTTTTAATTTATCTGGATTGGATTTCTGGAATCCTTTTAGGGATAACCCGCTGGGTACTACCTTAAGACCATAAGGACCGTCATATATTGCATCTTTTACTTCAGCCTCGCCGCTTAATACTTCATGCAGTGTTATCTTACTTTGTTCAAGCCCCAGTAAAATCCCAAGATTTGCCATACCTAAATCAGCATCGATGATAATTGTTTTTTTCCCGAGCATTGCCAGTGAGGTGCCGAGGTTCAATGTTGTGGTGGTTTTTCCTGTTCCGCCTTTTCCTGAGGCGATTGTATATACCTGAACTGTCATGTCTCTCCCTTTGACCATATATTATTACCAAAGCATGCATTTTTGGCACATATTTTACCTGATAGTACTCATTAGATATTTATAACTTTATTGATATTGTCATAATAATAGAAATGATTTTTGGTAAGAATAAAATAACACGCAGGGATTACTTCAGTCTCTTAACAACCCATACAAGCAGTTCATCAATAAGCTCCGGCTCGGAAAGGAACATATCAGTGCCGTGGGATTTCCCTTTTATTACATTCAATCTTTTATCACAGGGAAAAGTATCATATAATTTCCTGCTGCTTTCTGCAGCATAGGTATCCCCCTCGCTTGCAAGAATATAGACAGGGCATGAACACATGGCTGCAAGCCGAAGCGCCTGTATTCCCCTGTAATCAATGCCGGCAGATAAAAGTAGAAGTAGGCTTACATCATTATCCACCGATGCCTGCCGCAGAGCAAGGTTCGCCCCTATGCTGGCGCCTGCAATTGCAATCCTTGAGATATCAATGTCTTTTTGTTTTGCCAGGAAATCCTTTGCAGAGGCGATATCGTTCATGGAGCCCCTGTGTTCAGCATCCTTGAATTCCTTGTAGTCTATTTTTTTACCGTTTTTGTCGGTGCTCTCGCCGTGTCCACGCAAATCGATTGCAAGAACAGCAAAACCCTGTTTCTGGAGATGGGAAGCAAACGCGTTCCAGCTCTCTTTGGTCGAGGGCATCATGTGGAGCAGAAGAAAAGCAGGCGAATGTTCTTTTTGCGGTTTGAAATAATTACCAGTGATTGTAACCCCGTCTTTTGTCCTGAATGTAATTTTTTCCATATGCATTTCTCCTCAATAAAATATTTGTGATTCTGTCATATGAGATTAATAACGTGTCGTTTTCAATAACTATTTTTCATTAAAAGCGATTTTATTGTTCTGGATAAAACCGAATTTCAGTTTTTGTAATTATCCACGGGGCAATAAAAGTGGCGGCAAATCCAAGTGCGGCATACTTTAAAAATATCAACGTTGGGTTTATTAAAAACAACAGGCTTGAAACCAGATAAGTTATTCCCAGTACCGCTATCCCGGTTAACGCCCTGCTAATCCTCTGCTTATTGTTCTTAGCATCCGTAAATCCGATGCGCTCCTCCTCAAGAAGGTATCCGGCGCCAATACCAGCCATCACAAGTCCTATCTCTGCCTGCTCTTTCAAAAAATTATTCTGCATGAGCGCTATTGCTACCAGTACCACAGGGAATAACACAGCAACAAGATACCTTGAAATGCGGTTTAGTTTTTCCAGTTTATTGGTTACGACGGGCTCAATTTTAAAGAAAATTAATGCCGCTGAAAGCCCGAATATTATTCCCCCCAGAACATCGCCAGCGTAGTGGACGCCCAGATAAATTCGCGACAGGGAAACTGATATAATTGCAATGGCGCCAGCGATGATAAGCCGCGTATTCTTAGTTCCGAATCCCATATATCCCCAGAACCCGGACGATACAAGCGCATGACCGCTGGGGAATCCGAATCCGTTCTCCCGGATTTTATGAAGCTCCTCGGGCGGTCTTGGCATACTGAACAGGTTTTTTGCATAAATTGCCATGAGTGCCGAAAAAAGGATTACATACATTGCTCTTATGCCTGTTTTCTTGCTAAAGCACCAGAAGATTAGGGAGGTAAGCAGGATATACGCAGGCTCGCTGAAAATATCAGATATGGTTTTAAAAAACATATCCACGGAGGAATTTCCAAGACTCTGTAGATATATGTTGATGTTTCCACTGAAAAGGAATTGAATTGGTTCTAACATCATGCCAGAAACCAAGGATAGATAGACGCCAGAGGCAGTCCATCTAAACTAAGAAATTACGCCTTAACGAGAGCCTTAGGCGAGCGCGCTATCTTCCTGCGTTTTGAGCCGGATGACGTATATCTCTGCGCAGGTCCGGGGCGCTTGTGGCTGAGTTCAGCTTCAGGGACCATTATTACATTTCCCTTTCTGCCTTTAACCCTGCCCCATTTTGTTGTGCCTGTTTTTCCCATGTAATCTATATCCTCCAGTGAAATTGTGTGACTCCACAATAATTCCGTTTATTCATATACCTTTCCCCGTTTCAATTCTTTTCTTTATCATATACATCTGCACTTTCTTGGCTTTAGCCTGGTGCAACACTTTTTCAAGACCTTTTCTTTCAAGCGGCTCTAATTTGATATAACCCCTGTCAGCAGCATCCTGGAATAGCTCAAGACCGAGTCCTGTTCGAGCCAGCACAGTAGTATAGCCTTCCTTTGACCCCACGCCGCCGAAGGAAAGGTCTGCCTTCTCTGCCGTCAAATCCGTGCAGACGGTGCATGAGCCGTTGCGGAGCGCATCTATGTCGCTTAATGGAAATACGTGCTCCGATTCATCAGTCACAAAGAATTTCCCTTTACGGATTTTCATTTCTTTCACTGAGGAGATGATAATGCCTTTTGATTCAAGGAAGTTTTTCAACCCTTCGTAGTAAAACGTGTCCATGCAGAAAAGACCGAGCTTCAGTATGTTCGCCCTCATGAACATGTGCAATAGACCATATGGTGAATTCTGCATCTTGTACACAGCATCTATATTGCAGGAAGGACCCACAAAACCTATGGAGCGCGAACCTTTTTTTATGGCGCTCATGAGCGATTCCATGGTCAGCGAATGCACGTATATCGAGCCTGCGGAGCGCAGTATATCTTCCCGCGTCTGCGCCACTATTGGTACGGGTTTCCAGGGCTCCTCCTCGCTTTTCACGGTCACCACGGCGCTGTCGATTAGTCCTTCTTCCAGCCCGTAGAGGAGCATAGAGGTCACAACGCCGCCGTCCTGTCCTTTCACCTCGGGAAGCAAGCTCTTTGCGGTGAAGACGTCACGCACGCTCCCGATAAGGCTTGATTCCGTGGTTATGGTGCGGGGACACTGGTTGTAGCACACGCCGCAGGCGGTACAGGGTCCTTTGAGGGCTGGCTTGCCGTTTACCACTTCCAGCACTTCGCAGCTTGCGACACAGGCGCCGCAGAGCGTGCAAATGCCGGGTTCGATGATTTCGCGCTTGAGTTTTCCGAAGGAGATTCTCTCTTTGTCCTTTAAGGAGCGGCGCACGTGGATTACGCTTTTGTCAAGCTCGTCGAACTTTTTCTTGCAGTCTTCGGAGCAGAAATAGTATTCTTTGTTTTTGTAAATGGATTTGAATGGTGTTGTTTCGTCTATGATTTTTTTGCAGATTGGGTCGATTGCCATTAGATGTTAATTTTATTCGGAAGGTTAAAATGGTTT